>CBDCSX010000001.1:0-761478 GCA_965221895.1 Dehalococcoidia bacterium
CGTCTTCGTCAACGGGTCACATCTCACACGACCCGCACCACTGATGCCGGTGTGGGCACACAATGAAAGGAGGCGTCAATGAACGTCAAGAATTTCTTCTCAACGGTCCCCAAATTCAAAGGGTTTACCGCAATCGTCGGAGGCTTTGTCCTACGGCGCAAGCGGCTCACGGTTGCGGTCGTAGCTGCGGCGCTGCTGTTCGGGCCCCTGCTATTGACGGGAGACGGTGAACTCTTCGTCCTGAACGCCCTTGGAATTGGCATTGCCGTGCTGCTCGTCCGGCGGTTCACGGTGCGCTTCCCAAGGCGACGGTCCAGGCGCTGACGGCTGACACCGCAACCCTCTTGCAATCCATGCCGAACGACTGGGGTCGTCTCTTCTGAGGCGGCCCCTCTTTCTTTGCCCAAGGTGGGCGTTGATCTCAGAAAACGACACAACAACTTAAGGAGGTACAAGATGACTACGGCAACATTGGTGACTGGAACTCTGACCACACAGACAGGAGTGCGGCCACGGCGCAGCCTGGAAGAGCAGGTGGACCGCCTCATGGCGACGCTGACCTTCAGGCATAAGCCGGCTACGGCGGCGGCGAACTCTCTTGAGGGAGCGATTCCCGTGAGTACATCGAGGTCTCAGACCATGCGGACGGTAGTGCGGCCACGGCGTAGCCTGGAGGAACTGGTGGACCGGCTCATGGCCGCGTTGACGTTCAGGGAAGAGCCGGAATCGCCGGTGGGAAGGGACTCCGCCGAGGTGGACGCGGTGGATACGTCGAAAGGCCATTCCGTCTCACGCGCCATCCACGAGGCGAGGCGGCTCAGGCAGGCTGCGGACTTGGACGGGGCACTTGAGGTGCTCGCCGGTGCGGTCATGACGCCCGACGACCCGAATCTGGCGCGGTGGGCCCACTCCGAGTGGAAGCAACTGGTGAAGAGGCAGTTCGGCCACCGGGACGTGCTGGTCTACAACCAGGGCACGGGCCGGGCGGCTGCGCTGGCGCCCCTCGCCGAAGGCGGAATGCTTGAGGTGGTGGCGGCGCTGGGAATGCGCTGGCGGCCCGGCAAGATCGTCTCGCAGCGCAGCCTCCGGGGCCTCCGGCCCTTGACCGGAGGTGCGTCATGGGCCTAGCAAATACAACAGTCGACATTCCAGCGCTGAAGGCGAGACATCCCTTGGGCGATTCCGTGGAAGCGGCCGGTGTGCAACTCAGAGGAAGAGGCCGGGTCCGCCAGGGCGTCTGCCCCTTCCACGAGGAGGCGGAGGGCAGCTTCACGGTGTACTCCGACTCGGAACGCTTCTACTGCTTTGGCTGTGGACTTGGGGGAGACGTGCTGGACTTCATCCAGCGGGTCGAGAACCTGAGCCTGCCTGAGGCCCTACGGCGGCTGGACGGCAGCCCGGGGCTTGCTCCGAGAGCCGCTATTCGTCCAGCCCCAACTCGTCGTGGGCAACCCATGCAGTTGCCTCCTCGCAACCCCGCCCTCTTGACCGCGGCGGCACGGCACTACGCCGGTCAACTCCGCCGCAGCCCGGAAGCCCAGGCGTACCTCGCCTCCCGGGGCATCGGCCCCGGCGCTGCAGCCCGCCTGGGACTTGGCTATTCGCCAGGCCAGGGGTTGAAACAGGCCCTTGAGTCCCGAGGCTTCTCGGAGAAACACATCAGGGACTCCGGACTATTCACGGCAAATGGTACGGAGCGCTTCGCCGGCATGGTGGTCGTACCCGATCTCACCTTCGGGCTTGCATGCTGGCTTGCGGGCAGGTCCGTCGACCCCGAGGCTAAACCCCGCTTCCAGAGCCTTCCCGGTCCCAAGCCGGTGCTCGGGCTTGGAAGGCTTGGACCCGCACTGCCATGGGCAGTGGTGGCCGAGGGACTCTTCGACTGCCTCACCCTTGCCGGTTGGGGTCTCCCTGCCATCGCCTCCCTGGGGACCCAGGGTCTTGACCGGGTCGTCTCGGCCCTCAGGGGCTGCCCCCGCGTCTTCCTCGCCTTCGACAACGACGACGCGGGGAGGGAGGCGGCAGAGAGGCTTGCGGACCTGCTTGGACGCCGGGCGGCCGTCGTCACTCTTCCCCAGGGCGTGGGCGACGTGGCCGAGCTTGCCACTCATCCCCACGGACGAGACCTCTTCCTCCGCCTGCTCTCGCTGGCGGCACGCTCTTCCCGGTAGCGACTCCCTCTCCCTCTTGAGCGGGCCTCCCCGCCCGCCATCCACTCTTCCCCCACTCTCATTCACCCGCCCAGGAGGACCTGCGCCCAATGAACGACGGGCTATGCCCGCCCACGGGTTTCCCCAAGGGGAACCTGCACCCATCCATTCCCTACGGGAACAACCACTGAAGGAGATGAATCATGCTCAACGACAATCACAAGGACAACGGACACCACCCCAACGGGACCTCCAACGGCCTCGTGCACCTGAACGGTAATGGTCACAAGCCCGAAACCCCCATCGTCACCGACCACGAGCTGCTCTGGGACGGGCTACCCCCCGCCATCACCAGGGCCCTGGCCCAGCCCCTGGACCCTGCCATCATCTCCCAGCGCAGGGGCAGGGCGGGCATGATCTACCACTACCTGGAGGGACACACGGTCATCGACCAGGCAAACCTGATCTTCGGCCACGGCGGCTGGGGATATGAACTGGTGGGCGACGTGACCCTCCGGCCGATGGAGACCGTGGACTCTCGGACCGGTGAGGTGAAGGTCTCCTCGGCCTACAGTGCACCGGTGCGGGTCACCGTGGCCGGTGCGCCCTCCCGCACCGACGTGGGCTTCCACGCCGTGGCCGAGGAGACCCACGAGGGCCACGACACGGCGCTGAAGGGCGCCGTCACCGACGGCATGAAGCGGGCCCTACGCAGCTTTGGCGTCCAGTTCGGAAACGGACTCTACGGAGACCAGGTCGACTTGAGTGCTCCACCCCAACCGGAGAGGGTGCCGGTCCAGGCCGGGACGAAACCTGAAAACGCCCAGTCCAACCGTAGCGAAGAGTCCCAGGTACAGATGCTACGTAAACGGCTAATGGAGCTGGGCGTGGCCCAGGGCTTCGACGAGAAGCAGGTGCAGGAGGCCGTGGCGGCCCGGACGGGCAGGAACTTGGACCAACTGACAGCAGCGGAGCTGGCTCCCCTGGTGAAGGCCGCCGCCAACAAACTCAACAAGATACGGCAGTCCAGGACTTCCTAGCCGGCCAATCAATCCAATACCAGGAATCCAGCGGGGCAGTCTCCTCCGGGGGGCTGCCCCGCTTTTCGTTTATTGAGGATCACAGGAAGGAGGAGACGAGATATGCCGAAGACACTGACCTACACACCCTGGGGTTGGACCAGGAAGGTTGAGGAGCTTGCAGAGGGAGTGCTCAGAGTCACGACGGCAGGCCATGGCGGGCTGAAGCTCGGCCGGGAACGGTGGGAGGAGATACCCGCCGCCGTACGGAACACGATGCTCACCCCGCTGTATGCGGAGGAGGACTGCGAGGAATCCATAGTCAGATCCCTCCTGGGCATTGGTCACGAAGGGGACAGGGAGACGGCACTGAACAAAGGACCAATGGAAACCATCGAGTGCAGGCAAGCACTACAGATCTACCAGGGAAAGGAAAAAAGAATATGACTACTACCACAATGACGCGGATCAGACCCAGGAGCCTGCGCAGCGTCACCACCAGGCTGAACACGGAGTTCGGCAAGCTCTACGTCACCGTGGCCGTGGATGAGGAGGGCCGGCCCTACGAGGTCTTCGGGAGGTTGGGAAAGGGAGGAAGCTTCCAGAGCGGCGTCACTGAGCTGGTCTGCCGCCTTATTTCCCTCCACCTACGACGGGGAACGCCTCTCGACGAGGTCATCCGTCAGTGCAGGGGAATACAGGAGATGCAGCCCTTCTTCAACAGCATGGCCGACGGTGCAAGCGTGCCCGTCCTGGGCATCGGCGACGGCATAGCCCACGTGCTCAGGGATTACCTGGAGTACAGGGGGCCGGGAAAGCACGTGGAAGCGGGAAAGGCCATGGCGATGGCTTGAGGAAATGGACTACGGGTTCACGTATGGGAGCGGGACTGCCTCAATTGCGGACAGTCCCGCTCCTCATCTACAGGACAGAATCGAACAGGAGGAGAAATAGAGATGACTACAGCTACAACCACAGACAGGGCAAAAACATTCTCCCGTCCCGCGGCGCGGTTCGACGACGGCAACCCCGCATCGGGTACGGGGCAGGCTCTCGAGGTACGGGCCTCGGCGGCCCTGAACTGCCGCCGCTCCCTCTGGTATGCCGCCACGGGATACGCCCCCACCAATCCCCCAGGGGAAAAATCCCTCATGGCCATGGAGGCGGGCAACGCCCTTGAGCCGGTGGTGACGCGGGCCATGGAAAGGGCCGGATGGAGCGTGGACCCCGCCGATCCCCGGGACCCCCGGACGGTCACGGTAAAAGTGGGTCCCAAGTTGCTGGTGACGGGCCACCCCGACGGATCGGTGCGGTTGCCACTGCCAGTGAACAGAGAACGAGCCGGAGATACCACGGTGCAGATGTTCCTATTCGATGAGGAGGAAAAGTCTCCCACGTACGGGGAAGAAATGGTGGTGGAGGTGAAGACCAGGGGACCGGAAGCATTCAAACGGTGGCGCACCCTGGGGGCTGAGCGCAGCCACCCGGCGTCGGTGACCCAGGCCGCCATCTACACCCTGGGTCAGTTCGGAGAGATGCGGGACGCCGTCATCGCCACCATGGACACAGGTAGCCGCACCTGGGACTTCGAGGTGATTCCTGCTCCACGGCTGGAGCGGGCCCTGCAGGACACCAGCCGGTGGCTGGAGCCGCTGGTCGACCACCACGACCTCCACGGGCCGGACCCCGACACCCTTCCCGACAGGGATTTCTTAGAAGGCAGCTGGCAGTGCCGGTTTTGTCCATTCCTGGACGTATGCCAGCCCGGTGGGGAGGAAATGGGAGAGAACCGAGAGGAACCAGAGGAAAAGGAGGTGAGCGACGAGGAGGCCCAGGAGGCCGTGAAAGTCTACACGGAGGCCCGCCAGTCCACAAAAACACCAGAAAAAGCCAAGCGGGCCTCCCTGAAGACCCTGAAGGCGTGGATGCGCCGGAAGGGGGACGCCAAGGTCACCATAGCCGGCCGCACGGTCAGCCTGGTGCAGTCCCGCCGCTACTCCGTGAACTACACCAAGCTCAACTCCCTGCTGGACCCTGAGGTCAGGGCAGAGATAGTCACGGAGCGGGAGTCGGAGTACGTCAGGGTGAACTAGACGCTTCCCTCGTGGGAAAGCGCACCACGTTCTTCTTCCCCTTTACAGGAAGATGGCCTCGCTTTCATCTAGGCGCAGACACTCCGCGCCACAACAACAAAACAGGAGGAATAGACATGACCAGGACCATCAACAGAGTGGAACTCTTGGGAAGGGTGGGGACGGACCCCGATATGAAGTACACGCCGGGTGGCATCGCCGTCACCAGGCTCAGGCTGGCCACGGACCGATATCGGAAGAACGGGGAGGACGCCACCGACTGGCACACCGTCGTGGTATGGGGCAAGCAGGGAGAGGCCGTGAACACCTACGTGGGGAAGGGCCAGCGAGTCTACGTCGCGGGAAGGCTGGTGCAGAACTCCTGGATGGGGGATGACGGCAAGCGCCGTCACTCCACCGAGGTCCACGCCTCCGAGGTGGTGTTCCTCGACTCCACCAACGGCTCCAAGGACGGCGGCAACGCCGGGCCGGTGACCAGCGACTCTCCCTTCTAGACCAAAGACTCAAACATTCCCACATAGACGCTCCCACCGGTGGGGCGCAGCTACACGGGGCCGCTTCTCACCAACTGGGAGGCGGCCCCGCTTCACGTCTAAGACTATATCTAAGGAGATCGACATGACCACCATCACGGCCCAACACGCCGACACCCTCCTTGAAGCCCTCCGGAGCAACCTGGACCTGCTGGGAGAGCTGGCAGCCCGCTACCAGGTACCCACCAGAAGGGAGACTCCCCAGGACCTCCCCTCCATAGGCTCCCCCGAGGACGTTTACTTCCTCTTAGGCCCGGAGATGGCCCCTCTGGCCCAGGAACAGCTCAGGGTCCTGCTCCTCAACACCAGGAACCAGGTCGTAGGCCAGCGGGTGGTCTACCAGGGGAATGTTTCATCCTCCCAGGTGAGGACGGCGGAGGTGCTCAGGCCCGCCGTCCAGGAGGGCTTGCCCGGCATCATGGTGGTGCACAACCACCCCTCGGGAGACCCGGACCCCAGTCCCGACGACGTGGCCATCACCAGGAAGCTTAAGAAGGCGGCAGACCTCCTGGACATCGACCTGCTGGACCACGTGGTCATAGGGGGGAACGACTACGTCAGCCTCAAAGCCCGGGGTCTTCTGCCCTGACTGGGGCCACGCCGGCTAAGGATGGGGCCTATGCCCCAGGTCAGTCAGCCAACGATTCATGACCGGCGGGCCCACACTCCTACCGGCATACACGCGGGGAACGGACATATCCTGCGCACTCAACGACTCTCATAGTGAAAGGAGAAAAAGATGCTTGCCACTCAATCCACGGATCTCCAGGATCTGCACACCATCGACGCCGGCGGCTTCTCCGCCACGGTGGACGCCTTCGCCAGGGACGAGACCACGGACGGTCTCTGGTTCCTCTCCATGGTGGGTTCCCAGACGGCCCTCAAGGCCATCTGGGCCTCCCTCCTCAAGCAGCCTCCCGACGTGGCCCACCTCATACGGGGCGCCGACGGCATGCCTCTTTCAGGCGGCTACCAGCGGTGCTCAGTGCCCTACGACACCATCGGCACCTGGACGGCGAAGATCGCCCGTCTGCCCGTGTCCGGGGGTTGGCATGCCCTCGTGTATACCAAAATGGCGGAGTTCGCCTTCGAGCGGGACTCTTTTCTCCTCCTGGCCCAGTCGGAGGAGCAGGCTCCCGCCCTCCACCACCGCTTCCTGGACCGGCGCAGTTCTCTGCCCCTCCACAACTCCTGGGCCGGCTGGCTCTGGCAACAAGGCCTGGAGTGCGGGGAGATTTCCCCCCTTCAGGCCGTCGGAATTTCGGCCTACCGGTGCTCCCCCGATGCCGAGCGGCTCAGGGATGATCTTTCATACGCTGTGACGTCAGGAAAGCTCAGCCTACCTGAGTAGAAACCCAGACCGCCTCCACCTGCAGAGAGCGGCCCACGCAGTCCTTCCAGGGCGCGCCTTACACATACAAAGTTCATCGTCGCACAACACTAAGTAAAAGGAGGAAAAAGATGAGACTGGCAGCACAAGCAAAGGGAGGCTTCTATCCCACCCCGGACCGGGTGGTGGACATGATCGCCGACCTGATCGGCACACCCACCGGATACTACTACCACAACCAGGAGACCCTCCGCGTCCTCGACCCCTGCTGCGGGGCCGGGGACGCCGTGGACCGGCTGGCAAAGCGGCTCCATGGTGCCAGCGCCATCCCCGTGGAGACCTACGGTGTCGAGCTTCACAACGACCGGGCTGAAGACGCGGCACGCCGCCTACACCGCACCCTCTCTGCCGACTTGTTCCGTACATCCATCGCCAACGGCGCCTTCGGCATCCTGTACCTGAACCCGCCCTATGATTGGGACTCAACGGACAAGAGAACGGAGCACGCCTTCCTCACTCACACCACCCGGTACCTGACGGAGGAAGGCCTGCTGGTGTTCATCGTTCCCAGGCAGCGGCTGGCGGTATCAGCCCGCTACCTATCCACTCACTACAGGCGTATCCGATGCTGGGCCTTCCCTCAACCGGAGAGGGAGGTCTTCGACCAGGTGGTGTTGCTCGCCTACCGGAAGGGGGACCCTACGCCGGACCCCTACGCCGAGGCACAGGTTCGGGAATGGGCCCAAGGGGAGCCGGAGCCCCTGCGATTCTACCGCTACCCGGAGTTCACCGCTCCCACCATGCCCATGGGGGACATCCTCTTCGCCACCCGCACCGTGGACCCCACGGCCGCCTCAGCGGAGGCCCGCCGGTCGGGGCTGTGGGCCAACGTGGAGATCACCGACTCCCTCTGGCCCGCCAGGGTTGACCGCACCAGGCCGCTTATGCCCCTCAGGAGGGGACACATGGCCATGCTGGTGGCCGCGGGGTTCCTTGACAATCTCTGCCTGGAATCGGAAGGAAAACGCATACTGGTCAAGGGTAGGACCGCGAAAATAATGGAGATGGTGGAGGACTCCCCCGAGAGGGAGGTGCACCGGGAGCGGCTCAGGACCACAGTGGTGGCCCTGGACCTGGAAGACGGACTCATCACCAACATCGAGGCGTAGTTTAGGAACCGGGAGTTTCGTGTCCGGCCACGACCACATTCCTTACACGGGCCCCGCCATCCTCCCAGGAGAGGAACCGGCGGGGCCCGCGCTTTTGCTAAGGCTGCAAACACTTCGGTAGACATCCATACGTAACCCACATTCAACCAGGGAAAGGGGAAAGAAAAACAGACGACTATGATTCTCGAAACCGGCCACGAATGCGGGCAGCCCATCCGTCCAGGCGAACCCGCATGGCAGTCGGCATCGGTGGACATCCTGGACGGCCACGTGGTCGCCACTCCCGTTCGATACAGTCACATGAGGGGCGGGTGCGAGGCGGCCATGAGGAGGAAGGCGGCGAATCCCCCACGCTGAATAGACAAGACTATACCGACGGCTCCAATAGGGTGAGCCGCATCCACGAGACCCTGCCGGTTCCTGGGTAAGAACCGGCAGGGTCTCGCCACGTACGGAGGCAACCCAATCTAGTGACCAAGGAGGAAAAAGATGAATCTCGGAGAGTTCATAGACACCTACAGAGACGCGATAGCCCAAAGGGTGGTGGAGTCCTACCCGCCCCTGTACAGACCCTCGGAGTACAACGGTCATCTCCCCCACCTGCTCCGCTCCCCCCTGGGGGCCCAGGAGGACGCCATCAGGGGCGCCGTCCTCTCTCTTCAGGCCCACAGGGGCACCACCGTGGTGGGGGAGATGGGCACAGGCAAGACTTTCATAGCCACCGCAGCGGCCCACATGGCGGGCTTCCGGAGAGTACTGGTGTTGTGCCCTCCCCACCTGACCAGGAAGTGGAAGCGGGAGGTGGAGGAGACGGTGCCCTCGGTCCGCACCGCCATCGTCACCTCCATCACAGACCTGGAGAGGCTCAGATACTCCGTGGGATCAGGCCCCCTCTTCGCCGTCATGTCCAGGGAGCGGGCCAAGCTCTCCTACCGGTGGATACCGGCAGTGGTGAAGCGGTGGGCCGTGGCCAACGGCAGGCTGGTGCGGGACGAGGAGACGGGAGAACCTTTCAGAATACCCTGCTGCCCCGTCTGCACCACCCAGATACTGGACAAGGACGGGGTGCCTCTTACCTACAATGATCTGAACCGCAGGAAGCGCGTCTGTCCCCGTTGCAGCTCTCCCCTCTGGCAGGCCGACGGCAGCAGCCTTCGCCGTTACCCTCTGGCCGATTACGTCAAGCACAGGATGAAGGGCTTCTTCGACCTGTTGGTGACAGACGAGGTACACGAGTACAAGGGTAGAGGCTCCGCCCAGGGGATTGCAGCAGGCATCCTGGCCGACGTATGCGGGAAGTCCCTCAGCCTGACCGGCACCATGATGGGAGGCTATGCAAGTACCCTCTTTCACCTGCTGTACCGGTTCTCCCCGGAGATCAGGACGGAGTTCGGTCGCTCCGAAGAGCACCGCTGGATAAAGCGCTACGGCTTCGAGGAGTGCACCATGGGGAAGCCGGACGACGACGCCATAGAGGATGGTCGCAACAGCAGACGACGCAAGTACCGCAAGGTGGTCAGGGAAAGGCCGGGCCTGGTGCCCTCCGCTCTCTTCCATCTGATAGGCAACACGGTCTTCCTCAGACTCGCCGACGTGGCCTCGGGGCTGCCCGACTACACGGAGCAGGTGATGCTCTCCTCCATGGACTCAGGGGAAGATGGGACCGGCTACTCCCAGCGCTCGGCCTACAACACGGTGTTCGAGGAACTTAGACGGAAACTGGCCGACGCCCTCTCCAAGGGTTCCAAGCGGCTCCTGTCCACCTACCTCCAGACCCTGCTCGCCTACCCCGACGGATGCACCAGGGGGGAAACCGTCTTCGATCCGGAGAGCGGCGACGTGATAGTGCAGGTGCCACCCCTCTCTGAGGAAAAACTCTACCCGAAGGAGAAGGCCCTTGTCGACCTGATCGCCAAGGAGAGGCTGGAGGGCCGAAGGGTGCTGGTCTACGTCACCCACACGGGAACCAGGGACATCACCGGCAGGATGGACGACATCCTCACCCGGCACGGGTTCCGGGTCGCGGTGATGAAGGCCGACGCCGTGGCCCCGGACCGGAGGGAGGCGTGGGTCGCCGACAGGGTCGAGCAGGGCATCGACGTGCTCATCTGCCACCCCAGGTTGGTCCAGACCGGCCTCGACCTGATCGACTTCCAAACCCTTTGCTGGTACGAGACTGATTATAGCGTGTACGTCATGCGGCAGGCGTCACGACGGTCGTGGCGCATCGGGCAGACCCGCCCGGTGAAGGTGGTGTTCATGTCCTACCGGAACACCCTGCAAGCAGACGCGCTGAAGCTGGTGGCCAAGAAGCTGCAGAGCTCCCTGGCCGTGGAGGGAGAGCTGCCGGAGGACGGGCTGGCGGCCTACGGCGACGAAGGGGACGACCTGATGATGGCCCTGGCAAGGAAGATCGTCAGCGGCGAGGAAGACGAGACGGACACGGTGGAGGCGGTATTCGCCCAGGCCAGGAACGCCGAGGTCACCGCCGAGGAACTTCTGGTGGACGACGGCTGGAAGGTCGTCGAGATCGAACCGGAGACGGTCTCGGTCAACGGCAACGGAAGCCACGCCAACGGAAACGGCGCCAACGGACACCGCACGGATGGCATCGGGCCGACGGTGAAACTTGTCCTGGACAACGGGCACCATGCCAATGGGAACGGTCACGATGAGGAGGCAGACGCGCCGCAGCAGTCTCTGTTCTCCTGGGCGGAGTTCATGGCCGTGGAGCTGGTGAAACCCAGGGGACGCAGGCGGAAGCCGCAGCCCGCGACCCTCTCGATGTTCGAGTGGGCGATGACGCTGGAACAGCAGCGCGAGGAAGAGCCGGTCGGCGCAGGACGCTAGACCGCAAGAGCACGGGAGAGGTCGTCGCAGATAGAGCGGCGACCTCTCCGCATGTGGCAACGCAGCGAAACACTACACGCATAAAGGAGATGAACCAATGGCACGCATCTTTGTCTACGACGACCGCGAGTTCCCAGACCCCGACCCCCAGATGAGCGTCGACCAGGTGAAGGCGACCCTCTCCGACTTCTACGGCGAGATAACCAACGCCTCGGTGAAGGAGACCAAGAGAGGAAACGACACCATCTACGAGTTCCAGCGGCGGGTGGGCACCAAGGGCGCCTTCACCGACGCACAGAGCTAGGGGAGGGAATCCGATGAACAACCGTACATTCACCGGTCTCCTGGCGGCAACCCCGCCGGTGGCCCTCAGCATCATCGAGCTCACGGCGGAGCTCACACAACCCGACGGCGGGTTTGACCTGGACGCCGCGGCCGCCAGGCAGCACGAGGTGGAACTGGCCTGCGCCCAGGCCCAGGACTACGCGGCGTCCACGGGACGCCTTCTGGAGGCGATGAAATGGAAGCTGCTGCCCCGGCGCTCCTGAGCGGCCTTGCCGAAAAACTCCTGCGGCGTCCGCCGTCACTGCGGGAGCTGGTGACCCTGGTCGGCTACGCCGACGACTACGCATGGTTCGCGGGGCTGGTGCGCCGTCTTTTCCCCCATGAGGCGGAGGTCACGCTCGCCGCCCCCGACCTGCGCGCGAGGGTGGAACGCTTCGCAAATCTCTTCGGGGAGCGGCACTTCCCCCTCTACACCCCTTTCATAGAGTTTTGGCTCGACGAGGAGGGGGAGGAACCTCCCTGGTCCTGGCTGCGGAGGGGCATCCCCTTCGACCTGATGGGCTTCGGCTACGACGGCCTCCACGAGATGTGGAACGGCTATCGCGAGGGCCTCTCGGCAATGGCCCTGCTGGTCGAGCCCCCCGACGCCTACTACGACGGCCCCGACGGGCTGCGGGTGGCCTGGCTGGAATCGGCCGCCGAGCGCATCCCGCAATCGACCCTGGAGAGGATTCCCCAGGGCGGCATGCCCCTGGAGGACCTCACAGGGGCGCTCAAGGACACAAAATTCGAGGGGGCGGCGCAAGCCTGCTCCTGGGTCCTTGCGGAGACCGGCAACTGGTTCCTCGACCACAACTATGAGAACGGCTCGTACGACGGCTTCTGCGACCCATGGGAGGACGACACCATCGCCGAGGGCACGGAGGAGTGGCGCAAGGCCAATGCCCTCATGGACTCGGTGTGCAGGCTGGCCGACTGGCTGGAGGAGGACCTCCCCGTCCGCTTCGCCGAGATGCTGGACGTAGTCCTGGGGCGGCTCCCCAGTCAAGAACAAGAACAGGAGGACAACGACCATGACTGATGCAGTCGATACGACCCAATGGTCCCTGCCGGGTCCGGCGGACATGCCCAGCGACACGCTCCAGATGCAGCTGGAGGTCTACAAGGAGACCATCCTGCTGCGGGGCTTCGAGAACGACTCCGCATGGGTCAGGACCGTCTCGGCGGACGCGATCGCCAACGTGTTCACCCAGCACCTGGGGTTTTCCTCGGGGCTGCTGCCGGAGCAGGCCCTCTGGTGGAACCAGGGCGAGACCGGACAGGTGGTGGCCCTCTGGCGGCCGCCGCAGGTCTGGTCGGTGGCCCTGCAACGGGAGGCGTTCAAGCCCCCCGCACGGCTCCGGCTTCCCATGCCGGGGCTGGTCTTCGTCTGCTCGCCGGGCCGCGCGCCCTGGGTCTACGCCGCCCTGAGCAGGCCGACGTGCCCCGAGCAGCATCTCTTCCGGGCCCCGGCCTTCAACGTCTTCAGGGACGGGAGGGTCTGCCCCGGCAGCCACCGGTTCCCCGAGGAGGTGGGACTGACACCGGAGTCCTTCTTCCAGTCTTTCTTTTCCCTTACCGGAGACTCACGGGACCGGTCGAAGAAGTACCCCAAGAACCTAGTTGAACTGTGGGAGGAGATAGATGGAACGACCGAATACCCCTTCGACGACCTTGTTCCCCAGTGTACGGTGGCCCACGCCATGGCGGTCTCCGAGGGGAGACGCGGCTACCGGTACCGGTAGCTTCGTACCGGGGCCGGTGGGATACCTTGTGAACCACCCCGCCAGACTCGCGGGAGTCCACGGGATCGGCTACGACTACGTTCTGGGATCGGGCGGCGTGTACGTCCAGTCCGAGAGCGCTCACCTGACGGCGAGGGTCATCGTCGCCCCTGCTGACGTGCGGGGGCTGGCTCCCGTGGCTCAGAAACTGCAGCTCACCCACGGCTCCATCCCATCAGCGCTCTTCGAGCTGGGGCTGCGCTGGTTCCAGTACGCCCCGCACACGGAGAGATTCTTCGCAGTGCGCTGGGACGGGGACGCCTACCGGCTGGTGGTGCCTCCGCAGACGGGGACGGCAACGAGACTCGCCTACCTGCCCCCTGCGGGGGTGGTCGCCGAGTTCCACTCCCACGGAGGCGCCCGCGCCTTCTTCTCGGCCACCGACGACCGGGACGAGCAGGGCTTCCGCATATACGGCGTCGTCGGACGCCTTGACGCCCCACTACCGGAGCTGAGCCTCCGGGCCGGGGTCTACGGCCACTTCGCCCCGCTGGAGTGGTCGCAGGTGTTCGACGGCCCGGACTCCGGCGTTCGGCTGATGGGCGAAAAGCCGGAGCCGACACGAAACACCGATTGCACACCCTAAGCGAATGACAAGGAGGTAACTGCGAATGCCCTACTACCTGGACAACGCGTTCCTGCTGGACAACCCCTGGATCACGGTGGTCGGCTGCGGCGGGACCGGCGGGTTCGTGGCCGAGGGCCTCTGTCGTCTCTTCCAGGGGCGGAAGGCCACCATCGTCCTGGTCGATCACGACCGGGTGGAGGCCCACAACCTGCTCCGCCAGAATTTTTACGCCGAGGACGTGGGCAGGTTCAAGAGCCAGGCCCTGGCCGACCGGCTGGCGCGGGCCTACCGGCGTCCCGTCGGCTACTCGGTCTACCCCTTCCGGGAGGAGGCCTCCCGCCCCCACGGACAACGCTACCCCGGCCTCCCCGCCTACGGCGACAGTCTCATCATCGGCTGCGCCGACAACGCCGCCGCCCGGCGGGCGATGGCGGAGTGCTTGCCGGGAGATCCGCGCCGGTGGCTCATCGATGCGGGCAACGACACCAACTGGGGACAGGTGCTCGTGGGAAACGTCGCCGAGCCTCTGACCCTGCACGAACCTCCCTTCACAGGGGACACCTGCCACCTGGCCCCCGCTCCCACGCTCCAGCGCCCCGACCTGCTGACCGCCGTGTCGACCAGGCCGCCCGACGTGGACTGCGCGGCGGCCCTCGACCTCACCGACCAGGACCCGACCATCAACCAGATGATGGCGTCCCTGGCGCTACAGGTGATCCGCCGCATGGTGGCGGGCACCTGCCCCTTCATGGGCCTCTACTTGGACATGGAGATGGGAACGGTCACCCCCCGCTACGTTACTCCGGAGGCGGTGGCGCGAGTCGTGGGCCCCGGCTCCGAATGGGAGATAACGGCCTAGCGATCAACATACATGAACACAAACAAAGTAGAGATAAGGAAAGGAGAAAACAATGCTTGACCAAGAAACAACCGCCACGATCTGGCAGGACATCCAATGCGGGCGCCGCGGTCACAAGCTCATGACCAAGGAGCTCGGAGACACCATCCCGCCCCTGTACGCCAATGACGGCGCGGACGACCCCGACGCCGTCGTCGCCAGGGTGAAACTCTTCGGCCCCTACAACGGCTGGCGCTGGTACATCACCGAGTGGGAAGCCGAGACCGGACTGTGCTTCGGCCTCGTCGAAGGGTTCGAGACAGAGTTGGGGTACTTTGATCTTACGGAACTCTCGGAGGTAACCGTCTTCGGCGGCGTTCCGGCCGTGGAGCGCGACCTGTACTGGAAGCCGCAGACCCTCGGCGAGATCAGGAGGCAGGCGTCCGGGCTGGCGGCCTAGCGCCCAGGCACATGAACGCAGTCTGAGAAGGAAAGGAGAAACCATGCCTGACGAAGTTGGAACGGAAGCAACGCGCTCGGACATACCTAGCGCAGACGAGAGTCTCTTCGGCGACCCGGCGGACGACAGGGCCGCCCCGGTCGTCCAGGAAGATGACTCCAACGATGCGGTCCCCGATGAGCAGGAGGGCGGCGGGGAGACCGCGCAGGACGAACAGGGCTCCGGTGAGGCCGATGAGCAGGCGGCCGGAGAGGAGACCGAAGCCTGCGAGGCCCTGAAGGTGGTCGTGTCCATCAAGGGAGGCAGGGCCACCATCGGCGTGCAACGGCCCTCGTCGGACCCGCACATCGAGTCCTTCGACGACCTGGACGTATTCGGGCTGACGCAGGAGGTGCCTGCGGTGGTCGAAAGGGCGAGGGCCAGGTGGGAGGACGAACCGAAGCATCCGGCGCACGAGAGGCCCGCTCCCCCGGCCAGGCGCCGGAACCGGCGTGAGCAGGAGGCGTCAACCGAAACGTCGGAAGAGACGCAGGCACAACAGCAGACGCTGAGACTGTTCTAGGCCGGACCCTGCCCTCCCGTTGCCGGGCGCTTGACTGCAACACGCTGGGGGAGGCCGCCGTCGATGTGGCGGCGGTCTCCCCCAGCACGGCTATGTATGCGCCTTTTTTGCGTTTAAGGTCGATTAAGGGCCGATGTATGGGGTCTTTTTGCATTTCAGGTCCGGTCAGCCAATGAGGAAGGAGTAGAGCAGGAATGAAAGCCAGAGAAGAAGAGTCAATGACGGTGACGGTAGAGACCAACAGGAGTTTCGAAGTCATCGAGATGCACCTGTTCGATGAAAACGCGAGCCGCGAGAGGGCTCTCCGGGGGGCCGCCAGCGCAGCCGATGGCCGGAGAAGCGCGAGCGATTACCTGAAGGACCCGTTGGCGGCCATTCGGTTGGCGCCGTCTGCGAGGGGTGCAAGACCCTGGTGATGCCGTTTGCCGGACACATCATCCAGGGCATGGTGGGCGATGGCGGGGTGGACTAGGCTGAGGAGTATCGGCGGCTTGCCGACATGCTGCTGGGGGAGACCGAGGGCGTGGTCTTCAGGGGTCCGGGAGACAGTTCCTCTCATCCATGTGTGCGGCCTTTTTTGCGTTCCACGAGGTGAAGGGCCCATGAAACGCGAAAACGAAAGGGGTCCAACGTGATCAGATTCCAGGCGCCCCGGCCCGGCGCTTGCTCCCATCCACAGGACCCATCCCTTCAGGGGTCATCGCTGATCTCACCTCCTTAGAACCGTTATCACTGCGGGGTCGCCCTCATCGGTGACAGAGTAAGTATCGGCATTATCGGGTGATGGGGGTTGTCGGGACCTGAGGCGTTGCTATTCACTATCTTTCAGGAACTTTGACAGACCATCCATTGTAATCGTTCCCCGGCCGCCGGTGGCCTCGTAGAAGTTGAATCGATAGGTTTCGTCGTCACCGGGGTGGCTGAACCAAGAAACGTCTTCACTCAGCGTTTGTAGGGCCTCTTGGGTCGCAGGGCGGCTCTCATCAACCAAGAGTATGACGGCCCCACGAAACTCCTTCTGTGATTGCGAAACGTCGGGAACGCGCGCTCCATGCTCGGCGATGATCTCCTCGATGGTGTAGGTTCTGATTTGACTTGCGGTGAACATCCAAGACCCGTCAGGGGCGCTGACGTGCTCGCCTTCCTCATCGAGCAGCCACTCTCCATCTTCGGCAACCCAGAGGTCGGGGACTTGGTCCGGAGGTAAGAAACCCGCCAGGTAAAGCTCGATAGGACCGTAGGGAACGACGTTGTCAGCTGCGCCTGCAACGGTGAATCCCCCAGCGGAGTACCGGCCGCCACCATGGTCCACGAGGTCGGCAATGTCTAATCCTCCTAGGTTGCCGTCGGCGCTACTGAAGCCCCAATGGCCACCCCAGGCTGACGGAACGACAAAGTTTGCCCACTGATGCATAAGCTCGTGTAAGGTCGGCCCTTCGGCAAAGATGCTCAGATCATGGTCGTGATAGATCGAATAGCTCCCGAAGAATACTGCTCCCTGGAGTCTGCCTGCCGATCCCCAGTCTTCGTTGTTGGCAAAAGTCTCCATGCCTATGCCTCTCACATCGTTCTGCACACCGACGTGGAACGCTCCCACGTAAGCGCCGGGTTCATGCTGGTCCGGGCCCACATTCGAAACGAACATAAGGAAGTCGAACTCATCGTCAAAGCGCTCGTAGAGGTGCACCGCATAGTCCTCTAGCGGTGGCATGCCGCCTGCGAGATTCTCCGTAACCGGCATGACGTACACGTTATCGTTGTATATTTGTGGCTTCGTAAAGTCCGTGACGGGTGTGGGTGTCGCTGAAGGAACGGGTGAGGGCGTGGGGGTTGCCGTTTGGGTCGGCGTAGGCGTCGGCGCGGCGGTAGGCGTCGGAGTCTGAGTGGGTGTCGCTGAAGGAACGGGTGAGGGCGTGGGGGTTGCCGTTTGGGTCGGCGTAGGCGTCGGCGCGGCGGTAGGCGTCGGAGTCTGAGTGGGTGTCGCTGAAGGAACGGGTGAGGGCGTAGTGGTGGGAACCGGAGTCTGAGTGGGTGTCATGGTGGGAATAGGGGTTGCCGTTGGCCCTGACGTGGGCGCGGGACTGTCGCTGCAGGCGCTCAGGACGACCGAGACGGTCATAACTGTCACGAATGCGAGCCGGCGCATCCTCTCTGCGTATCCGCTCATTTCGGTTGTTTACCCCTCTTCGTGTTGGGCTTGCCGGAGGCGGAACCGGCTACGGCGTGTTTGAGCATCTCTCGGGTTTTTCTACCCCCTCTAGCCTTCAATTGTCGCTGACGGCCTAGTGTCTACAAACGTGGCGGGATTCTCGCTGTCAATGTCCGTGCATCCGTTTCTGTTGCAAGCTACGACCCAGTAGTGGTTGTAGTCATCATCAGGGCTGGTGTGGGTGTAGGTTGTGCCTACAACATTGGTGGCCAGCTCCTCACAGACAACCAGTGTGTCGCCAATGGACTTGCATATGGAGACAGCGGAATCGGTATAGTAGATCTTGTAGTAATCAGCATCGGGTACCGTGTTCCAACTGACGACTATGACGGCCCCGTCGCGGCGGTACTCGACATTGCCCGGCGGGGCTGACGGCCTGGTGTCAACAAACGTGGCGGGGTTTTCGCTGTCTATGTCCGTGCACCCGCCACTGTTGCAGGCTACGACCCAGTAGTAGTTCTCGTCATCACCAGGGCTGGTGTGGGTGTAGGTAGTCTCTATGAGGTCGGTAGCCAGCTCCTCGCAGGAACGGCGGTTGCTCAAGGTGCTCAAGGCGCTGAAGATGCCCAAGGTATCCAGGGTGCTCGAGGGGAGACTACATGAAGAGCGATCGTTGTAGTAGACGTTGTAGTAGTCCGCGTCGGGCACCGCGTTCCAACTGACGACTACGGCGGTGCCGTCGCGGCGGTATTCGACATTGTCGGGCAATGCTGACGGCCCGGCGTAGACAGGCGCGATGGGGTTTTCGCTGTCAATTTCCGTGCATTCGATTCTGTTGCAGGCCACGACCCAGTAGGAGTTGTCGTAAACCCCGGGGCTGGCGTGGCGGTAGCTAGTCTCAACAACCTGGGTGGCCAGCAACTCACAATTGATGGGCGCGCTGATATGGAGTTCGCATGAGGGGGTGGGGGAATCGCTGTAGTAGATCTCGTAGTAGTACGCGTCGGGTACCTCGTTCCAACTGATGACTATGGCGGTCTCGTCTCGGCGCAACTCGATGCCGCTTGGAGATGTGGGACGCATGAGTGGCGGCGGAGTAAGCGGCATGGCGGCCTTCACTCCCTCTGGAAGCATCCTATGGTCCAAACTAATCGACTTGCCTGAGGATTGAGAGTAGCTATTGTCAAACACCAGAGTGTAGGTGCCGGGAGTTTCGGCTGTTATAGAGTTTCTGGATGAGGCGCTCTTTGCAGACCACAGCACATCCCCTGACGGGCCGGTGACTCTTAACTTGATGTCCGGAGGGCCAGTAAAGCCCTGTGCAGTATCCACTAGAGCCCCTATAGCACCGCCAAAACTGTCACCTCCAACAGTGAAGTTATACTCCAGGGTTTCTTCCCTGCTCAGGCGGATGTCTATTGGGTGGGCATTACCAGGCGAAACCCAGAATTGCGATCTCTTCCAAGGGACTTCGATGGTTGGGATGGCCGCCGGTGTGACTCCGGGAGTTGGCGTCTGCCCTCTCGAAACCTCCACCGTGGGCTCTGCGCTATCGACGCAGGCAGTAAGTGTAGAGGCGGCAATGAACAGAGCCCCGGTCAGGACGACGAGCCAGCCCAAGCGCTTGATATTCGCCAATGGCGAACACGCGCGCATGGGTGGCTGAGAGGCCTCAACAAAATTGTGCAAGCGCAGCTTCACCGTGGACTTGGTAATTGCCCATGGGCTCATCAGACCCATTGCGCCCTTTGGCGCTTCCGCCTTTCCAGTTTGAGCCTAAGCGTGTTTGGCCTCCTGCCTTCTCTTCGCTGTCAGCATGATCTGCTCCCTTTCCGGGAAGTGAAGCCCGCCTACGCCTTGGCGGTTACACCGTCTCCGCTGAGCTTACGGTGCGCCGGGCGGCGAGGCTTGGCCGTCACTATCGGAACCCCAGCACACGGCGGAGCCGTCGGTCCTCACGCCGCACGTGTGGTAGAGCCCAGCGCTAACGGCGACGAATTTGCCACCGGGCGGCGTGGATTGTCCAAGATGATCGCTGCCCCAGCATTGGACCGTACTGTCGGCCCTCAAACCGCAAGTATGGTTTTCGCCAACGCTGACGTAGGTGAACTCACCATCAGGGGGCTCCGGTTCGCTTATGGTGCCTCCCCAACAGGCGACGGTTCCGTCAGTCTTCACTCCGCAGCTGAGATTCCATACGCTAACGGAGGCGAATTGGCCCACGGGCGGTGTGGTCTGGTTGCTGAAACCTTCGCTTCCCCAGCAGTCCAAGGAGCCATCGGCCCTCCCCCCGCAGGCATGGTCGCGCCCAGCGCTAACAGAAACGAACTCACCGGCGGGCGGCGTGGATTGTCCATCGTCGTCATCGCCCCAGCAGACGACCGTGCTGTCGACCCTCACAGCGCAGGTGTAATCATGACCAGCGCTGACGGAGGTGAACTCGCCATCCGGGGGCTCCGGGTCATCATCATCGCCTCCCCAACATACGATGGCGCCGTCGGTCCTCACTCCGCAGGTATGTAGCCGTCCGGTGTCGACGGAGACGAACACGCCGTCAGGCGGTGTGGCCTGGTCGAAATGGTTGAGACCCCAGCAGCCGACGGCGCCGTCGGTCCCTACCCCGCAGGTGTACTTCTGCCCTGCGCTGATGGACGCGAATTCCGTTATCACCTTTCCCCCGGCCGTGCCCCCGGGTGACACCCCCAGCGCCTTCATTTCCTCTGGCGTCAAGTTCAAACTGAGCGTATCCTCATCGATGCAGCCGGCCTCGAGCATACGAGCGATAAGGTCCGGGTCCATGCCTTTGATGGCTTCGGCGATACCCGGCTGGTGCTCAAGAGCTACAGGAAATACTACGCTGATGATGTACTCATCCTGAGACACGCCCTCTCCGGGTGCAGGAGCATCGTCCAACGCCTCCTTGACGGCTCTCTGGTAAACCAGCGCAGCGGCGTGCCAGTCGGCGACTTCTTCCGGCGGATTCACTGCGTCCAGTTGCTCCGTGAACTCTTCCAGAGCTGCCGAGAACTTCTCCAGGGTGAAGTCGTCTTCGGTTGGCCCGGACGTAGCTCCAGTACAGGTCGCTAGGTAGTCGTCGAGAGACGTTGGGGAAGTGTCTTGCACCCGGTCAGCCGGAGTCGACGTTGGGGTACTCTCTGAGGACGTATCCTCGGTCGTCCCAACCTCCGAGGGCGTCGAGCTATCCCCACAGGCGACAAGGGTCAACAGAATGACCGATAGCGCCACCAGGGTTAAGAGACTGTGTATTCCGGACTTGCTCATGACAGTGTGTCCTCCTGCCTTGGATTTTCAGCGATCGGTTGCCTCTCTCAGCCCGTGCCGCGTGTCCATCAATTCAGCTCCGTTGCGTTGCAGGCCGCCTCAGCCGGTGAACAGGTGGCCGAGGCCCAGGTCGTCTGCCAGGTCCTGAAGCGCCTTCAAATGCCGATAGTTGGGCCGCACTCCTCGCTGCCACCAACGCCTTACGGTGACGGGATCGACGCCGAGACGACGGGCGATCTCCACCCATAACAGGCCGGAGGCGTGCTTGAACCACACCAGCCGTTGCGGGAAGTCGTCTGGGAAGGCGTGGGGCGTTCTCCTGTACTGTGTGCGCTGTCGAGGCATAGCGTGAATCCTTGCCACGGGCGGCCGCAATCCACTCCGCTTCGGGATGTCCAAGCCTCAGCCGTGCGGTGCGCGATCAAAGCCGTTCTCCCGCCGCCCCGAAGCTCCGACTCATCCGGACCGGGAGAGGCCGCTAGCCCTCCCCCGGCCATCCCCATATGAGGGCTTTTCTTGTTGCCAGGAAGACCGAGCGATTGACTTCCAGCTCTATCCACTCGGACCGCTGACGGTGAACTCCAGCCGGTTGGAGAGCTTCCTGCCGTCCGCGGTGCAGACGGCCCCGTCGGCGTCGCAGTCCGTGGTGACGGGCAGGACGATGGTCACATCGGCGGCCGAGTCGGGCGTCACGGTGATGGTCCACCCGATGTTGCTCCCCTGGGTCAGCCGCCGGGCACTGGTCACCTCGCCGTCCGTAACACTGAAGGCATCGTCCCGCAGAGTCACGTAGCTGATTCCGAACTCCTCGCTGAAGGTCAGGTCGAAGGTGAAGGCGCTGCCGTTATGGGTATCTGGCATGTTGCCGAAGCTGGCGGTGAGGAGTACCGCCGGCGGGTCTTCGGCCGGTGGGTCCTCCTGTGTTCCGGAAGACGATTCGCCGTTCTCGATGGCGCCGGCGCCGGTGGCGTCGTCCAGGGTGGCCTGGCTGGGGTTGGACAGGGTCAGGGTTTCCTGGCTCTCGTCCTCCGAGTCGGTCAGGACCGTGACCTGGACGGTCTGGGACGTGTCACCTGCATTGAAGGTGAGGGCGCCGCTGGCTGCGGTGTAATCGGACCTGGCCACTGCGGTCCCGTCGGAGGTGGCGTAGTCCACGGTCACGGTCCTGCTTGAGGCGTGGCTCAGGGTGGCGGTGAAGACCAGGACGGCTCCCTCGGCCTCCTGCACGGTGGCGTCGCTGATGGCTATGGCGGGTGGCCCGGCCACGGTCGCCGATGTGGACTGGGACAGTTTTCTGCTGTCATCCGTGCAGATTGCGCCGCTGGCGTCGCAGTCGGTGGTTTCCGGCAGGGTGATGCTTACGGAGCCGTTTCCCTCGGGGTCCACCTCCACGGTCCAGCCCTGGTTGCTGCCCTGGGTCTTCCGGATGGCGCTGGCGATGGCGCCGCCGCTGACGGTGAACGCGTCGTCCCGGATCCTGGCGTAGCCGGCCTCCACGTTCTCGCTGAAGTTCAGGTCGAAGGTGAAGTTGCCGCCGTTGTGGTCGGCTGGCACGTTCGCGAAGCTCGCCGTCAGGAGTACTGCCGGGGTGGGCCGGGCGGCTACGGCCGTTGTGGCCATGCTGGTCAGGGACTCCGCGTTATCTGCGTCGTCTCTGAAGGTCACCCGCACCTTGATGGTCTGTCCCTCCTCGCTGGAGGTAAGCGTGTGGCTGGAGCCGGTGGCCCCTGAGATGTCCGACCCCCCTGCGATCCACTGGTATTGGTACGAGACGTTGGACAGGCCGTCCCCGTCCGATATGGCCGAAGTGTCCGCCGTCAGCGTCTGTTCCACCTGGGGCGTCCCGCTGATGGTGGGAAGGCCAGTGGGCTCAGAGTTCGGCTTGGCTGACACTGCCAGCGTCTCCGCGCTGGTCAGCGACTCGCTGTTCCCCTCGTCGTCGGTGAAGGTCACCCGTACCTTGAAGGTGTAGCCCGCGTCGGCTGGGACAAGCGTGTAGGTCGAGCTCGTGTCTCCCGACAATACAGAGATGACGGGGAAGCTGGTTCCGGTGTTTTCGTCGACGACCGTCTTGCGGGCCGTCCACCGGTACTCGTATGAGACGTTGGTCAGCCCGTCTGCGTCGTCAATGGCCGAGGTGTCCGCCGTCAGCGTCTGCCCCACCTGCGGCGTGCCGGTGATCGCGGGAAGGCCCGTCGGCTCGGAATTCGGCTTGGCTGCCACGACCACTGTATTCCTGCTGGTCAGGGACTCGGCGTAGCCGGCGTCGTCGGTGAAGGAGACCTTGACCGCGAAAGTCCGGCCCTTATCGGCCGGGGCAAGCGTGTAGGTCGAGCCCGTCTCTCCCGGCAGGTCAACGTTGATGTAGTAGTAGGTCCCGGTGTTGGCGTCGAGGACCGACTGGTCGCCGAGCCACTGGTAGCGGTAGGACACGTTGGTCAACCCATCGACGTCATCAATGGCCGAGGTGTCGGCGGTCAATGTTTCCCCAACCTGCGGCGTCCCGTTGATAAGGGGAAGGCCCGTGGCCTCGGTGTTGAAGTCGGCCGCTATGACGGCCGTGGTGGCTGCGCTGGTCAGGGACTCGTCGTGCCCCCGGTCGTCGGTGAAGGTGACCCTGACCATAATGGCAAAGCCCTCTTCGGCTGGGCTCGGGGTATAGGTTGGGCTGTGCTCTCCCGCCAGTTCCCGCGTGACTTCGCTGTTCTTGGCGAGCCACTGGTATAGGAAGACGCTTTCTTCCATGCCGTTGGCGTCGTTGATCTCCGATGTGTCCACCGTCAGAGGCCGGCGCACCTGGGGCGTCCCATTGATGGTGGGGGCCCCGGTTGGCTGGATGTTCGGTGGTGGCTCAATGGCCACCGTCGCCGCGCTGGTGCGGCTCTCCTGGTTGTTCGCATCGTCGGTGAAGGAGACCTTGACCTTGATGGCCTTGCCTGCGTCTGCGAGGCCCAGGGTGTACGTGGAGTCCGTCGCACCCCGGATTTCCGAGCCGCCCCGTAGCCATTGGTAAAGCCATGTGTAGGACGCGTGGGTCAATCCGTCGGCGTCGGCGATTTCCGAGGTGTCCAGCGCGAGTGTCTGGCCCACCTGGGGCGTCCCGCTGATGGTGGGACTACCCGTGGCCCCGGTGTTCGGCGTGGCCGTCACGAGGTTGTAGCCGTCGCGCAGGAGCAACCATGCAACGGCAGAGGCGCCGTAGTTGTCGCCCGTGGCGACGTGCCGGAGCAGCAACCAGCGGTCGAGGTAGTTGGCGTCCTCCTCGGAGGTGATCGTTACGGTCTGGGGCGTGTTCCAGTTGTCTGCGGTGAAGGTCAGGCTGGCGGGACTCACCGTCGCCCGGCCCGGCGGACGTTGACTGATCTCCACGGTGACGTCACTCGCCGGCTGGGACGCCAGCGCCACGGTGTATGTGCCGCTCTCGCCTTCATCGATCTCAAGGTCGGTCCGGCTCAGGGCCAGCCCCCCGTCGGGCCGGTCCACGTCGGCCAGCGTGGACCCGTTGGTCACCGGCCGCCCGGTGAAGGTGGCAAGTTTATTGCCATGGAGGTCGTCGAAGATGGATTCACCCGTCTCGATAAAGAGGTTGTCGTAGGATACGGTCACCGTCTGGCCCTGGGTGATCGGTTCTGCCATCGTCAATGTGACCGTGTCCCCGGACAAGGCGGCGTCGCTGCGAACGGCCAGCTCCCCGTCCACCCAAACGTCCAGCGTCAGGCTCTGGAGCAGGCTCGTCTGCACGCCGAACCATCTCAGGATGGCCGGAGACTTGATGCTCTCGTCGAAGGTGACCGCCACCTGGGCGCCGTCGGTCGAGACCTGGGCGCTGGCGAACTCGGGGCTGACCGCGTCCACCCGGTGGGCGGTGCTGGCGAGCCCATTGTGGTCCAGCACGGCGTCCCGACCCTCGGAGTCCCGGATCGAGCCGTGTTCGCTGGGTTTGTCCCGATACAACCTCAGGCTGTTGGGCCGGAGCCTCAGCGCGAAGGTCTCTTCGTCGCCCGCGAGCACCGTGTATTCGAATTTGACCTTGTTGTCTTCGGTCCTGGCGTAGTGGGCCGTCCTGGTCTGGCCGTCCATCTCCAGGTCCAACTCGGCGGCGTTCCGCTTTGACCCGACGTAACCGACCGTCACGTCCTCGCTGAAGGTGACGGTCACCTGTATGGTTGACCACGGGCCGTAGACCTGGTCGCTGCCCGGGTTGGAGGTGAAATCCACGGACGTCACGGTAACCGGCTCGTAGTACCCGCTGAGACCAAATCCTTCACTGTTCTGGAGGCTCGTTGTACTCGGGGACGGTCGGGGCGGTGCCAGCATGTCAGCGTGGATGTGGCCGTGCCTTGCCAAGTCCAGGCCCTTCCGTTGAAACTCTTTATAGGTCCGGACCCACACAAATGAAACGTAGCTACCCTTCCTCTGTATGCCGCCCTCGGTGGCCGCGCTCCGCAGCGGGAGGGTGTAAGTGGCCGCCCTGCTGTTGGTAGTGTCATACCAATGCAAGAAGAGGGTGTGGAACTGTTCGAACTCGCCTTCCCAGTACGCCGGCCAGGAGATAGAATCGTTCGGCGCCCTGAATGTGGCGGTGATCCAGACCGGGTCCTCGTCGTCTGTCCCGTCCCGGAGAACCTCGAAAGTTTCCAGTGAGAACGTGTGCCCTCGAACGCTGAAATCGGGGCCGCCAGCGGTCTCGGTGCCGCTTTCGCCGTAAATGTATTTGGAGCCGGCCGGGAAGTTCCTGGAAACGCGGTTGATCTTCCCGCCGCTTTGCAGGTCGCTCGCCGTGAAGGTTACCCGGTCAAGCCGGTTCTGTAGCTCGTCGGTGCGGATGGAGACCACCACCTGGTCCCCATCGGTCCAGCCCGGCACGTAGGTCCACTCCCATATCCAGGGAGTAGAGGAATGGGGATGAGTCGCGTCCGCGAAGGGCAGCTCTACACCACCGCCAAGCGTCAGCGTCCACCCGGCAACGTCATCGTCGGTCGGGTAGGACCCTGACTTGAATGCAAAGCCCATGTCGTTGGCGCTACGATTTATGATGTTGATCTCATACCCGGTCCAGGGGTACTGGGGCTGGTCTCTAGTCCCTATTGTTACAGTCTCGTCCCGCCCGTCCACGATCAGGTTGTTGGTTAACTTGCCATACGAACCTTCGTCGAATCCAACGAGCGCAGCGTTATTCGGATTTACTTTCGCCGTCATCAGCGCGGTCCAGATGGTCCTGTAGCCGTAAGCGTTCGGATCCGGGGGCGCGGTGAGCCTCACCGCGACGGTGTCGTTCTCCGTCCAAGTCAGCCCGTGGTTGAGCCATTCGTAAAAGTCACTGCCTGTTCCAATGGCGTCACTGAATAGAAAACTTTCTTCATTCAATTCCAGTGCGAATTCCGGGTGGAATGATCTTCCCAATCCGGGGGTTATCGCGATGCCGAGGGTGTTTACTACGTGACCCCCGCTGGTATTCCTAAAGGTCCCTAGTCTGCCGATGGTGTACCGGGTTCCACGGTATTCAAAATATGTCGAACCAATACTGCCTGCCTGGGGGAGGTACCCCGCGCTCTCAGTGGTTGATAACCGAGTGGTTTGGGTGAACTCTCCCACCGTCATGGTTGTTGACAACAAGGTGGGGTCCGCGACGACGTCGTCGTACTTGGGGCAGCTTTCGGCCGGAGGGCTCTGACAGACGACGTTACCGTAATTCTGTGCCTGGGCGATCCGCGCTGGATTCGAGGTCTCCGCCAGCACTGCCACCGCTGCCAGCATCACCGCTACCAGCAACAGCGGGGCGAACCTGATGCCGCGGTGGGATGCGGCCCGGTTGAACCGGCCCGACTTCCCCCTGACCGTAAGGGCGGAGCGAATCAAATTCTTGAGTTCCATGAGTATCACCTCGAATCAACCCTCCCGCAGCGGGCGGTTGTGAATTTGGGAATGTCGTACGCGCAGTCACACGAGCGCAGTCCGGCGGAAGAGCGGTAGGCGCTGTGCGTTTCCAGGCAGCTTCCGCTCGCCTTCCTGGATTGGACTCGAGACGATTGCGCCCAGTGCCGCAGGACCCGAGCCCGGTCGCCAGCTACGGGCGGCGGCGAGGTAACGCTGAGAGCCGGGTCTCCGGCTTCCACTTGCAGGTCCCGCAGCGCTTGGCGTGGCCCCATGGGATACGCAACCGGGTCGCCGGCAAAGGTTTCTTGGTGGTCTCGGTGGTCGGGGAAGGGGACCCGCGCATTGATGGACGTGCCGCCGTCTTCGTCCGAGCGCGAGCAGGTTGTGCCCGTGGCGTCCGGGATGCCCGCGTCGGCGACCCCGTCATCCGGGGTGCACCGGCAGGTGAAGGTGGCGTGGCGCAGTCCGTGGGCGTCGGCAAACTCCGGGATGCGCGGCGCGGGCGCCTCGCCCACCCGTGCAGCGCCGGAAATCGACGCGGCGTTCCGGGCGGAGACGTCCCACTCCAAGGCGATGAGGCCGTCAACTATGGGGCGGGTGAGGTCAGTGGGGTCGCTCTGGGCGTGGACGGCCCCGGGGATGGTCAGCGGGTCAGGGGCGAGGGTCTCCGGGAGATAATCACGACCCGCCTGCCGTCCTGAGAGGGCCAAAATCGCTAGGTCGCCGTGGACAGCAACCTCCAGCGCGGCTGGCGCAGCGGCGGCAGGGGCCGCCGTTCTACTCAACGTCCCACGTGCATGGACCGGTCTGTCGAGCGCCATGTGAATGCTTCCCTTCGCACCTTCGGGATGAGCGAAACCTACGGCCTCGTCCGCTCTCCGCAGGTAGAGTTGCAGCCTGTAATTCTGCTTATCCTGTGATTCTTCTTACGTATCTACCGATGTAAACACTAAGGACTCTGCATCGATCCGGTAAGTGTCAAATCACACTTTTGGTGAAGTAATTTTGAGAGGGTGTTTCTGCAACTTTTCGCTCTTGCTGGCATAAGCGAAAGTGGCGCCAATCCCTATGACGGACGGCCGCAAGCCCATCCGCGACGGGACCACGAAGCCGTCCAGCCGCGCAGGGCGCAAGCAAACCCGTTCTCCCGTCGCCCCCGATAGCTGGGATAATCCGTTGCGAGCGGAACGCTGCCCCGCCCGTGATTCCGTCTGCGCCGGGTTTGCGTTGGACGGAGCTCTCGCTGCCCCGGACCTAAGGCGTCGGGTTGACGTAGTTGGACCAGCCGCTCAGGCCCGCCGCGTTGATGGCCTTCACCCGGTACACGTGCTTGACCCCCGCGGTGACGCCGGTGTCAGTGAAGGTCGTCGCCGTGCTCTGGGTGTCCGCCACGTACACCAGCAGGGCGCTCTCGCCCTCACCGGGCCGGCGCCGCAGGACCTGGTAGCCCGTGATCGAGTCGTCGTCGGGGGCCGTCCAGCTCAACACGATGTGCCCGTCCGCGTTCACCGTCGCCGTCAGGCTCGTGGGCGCGGGCGGGGGGCTTTGGGGCGTCTGCTGGTCGTCCCCGGCCTGTTCCTGCTCCTCCTCCTGCGGCGGAGGCTCCGGCCCGTCTTCCTCTCCCTCCGGGCCCGGCAAGACGCGCGGCTCCGGCGCTGCCGACAGCGTTGTCCCGTCTCCGGTGCAGATTCCGCCCGAATCGCACGGCTGGCCCGTCACCAGGCGGAACACGATGTCGTCGTTGCCATCAGGGTCCAGGAAGAACATCCAGGCGTTCTCCAGCCCGTCCTCCTGGTATCGTCTCACGCTGCTCACCGTGGCGCCAGTCAACGACACCGAGGGCGTCGTCTTCTCAAACGACGCCACCGGCAGGCTGAAGGCGACGATCACCTGGGGCCGGTCGCCCGCGCCATTGTGGCGAGCCGATTGGTACGGGCTGACGGGGAATGTCGCCGTCAGTGTCGGTAGAGCCGCCACCGCAGCCGTCGCCGCGCTGGTCAGGGATTCCGCATTGCCCGCATCGTCGGTGAAAGTCACCCGCACCTGGATGGTCTGTCCCTCCTCGCTGGAGGTAAGCGTGTGGCTGGACCCGGTGGCTCCTGAGATGTCCGACCCTCCGGCGGCCCACTGGTAGCGGTAGGTGACGTCGTTCAACCCGTCCTCGTCGGCTATACCCGAGATGTCTGCCGTCAGCGTCTGGTCAACCTGGGGTGTGCCGCCGATGGCGGGCAGGCCGGTGGCGGCCGTGTTCGGCTTGGCTGCCACTGCCAGCGTCTCCGCGCTGGTCAGGGACTCCTGGTTATCTGCGTCGTCAGTGAAGTTGACCTTCACCTGGATAGTCTGCCCCTGGGCGCTGGACGTAGGCAGGTAGCTGGAGCCGGTGGCTCCGTCGATGTCCGACCCCCCTGCGATCCACTGGTATTCGAAAGTTGCGTTGGTCAGCCCGTCCTCGTCGTCTATGGCCGAGGTGTCCGCCGTCAGCGTCTCGCCGACCTGGGGCGTGCCCGAGATGGTGGGCAAGCCCGTGGCCGGGCTGTTGGCCTTGGCTGCTGTGACAGCGCCTTCCTTCGCCTGAATCTTGAAGCTGGCCGTCTCATCGTAGGCAGTCCAAGTCCGAGCGTCAGAGCTGACGGTGAGGTAGTGGGATTTGTCGGCTATCGACCAGCCTTCCGCACCGCCCGGGTCCTCTTCAGTGGCGGCCGTCTCCTCGGTGGGATAGGTCTGTGGAATGAGTGCAAATGAGCCGGTTCCGCTCGGACTGACCCACTCGATGACGACGAAGTAGGTTGTCTCCGTCGCCAGTTGCGGGCAGGAGCCTGCACCCGCCGGCGCCGCGAAGGCGATCACTCCCGGCGCCGGGAAGCTCGACGGGTTGGTCAGGGTGCAGTGCGCGTCGCCCGGCTCGCCTTCGCTCGCGACGCCGTTGATCGTCACCCGGAGGTGGTCCCCCACGGTCGACCCATCGAGAAAGTGCGAAACATGGATGCCGACGGAACCCAGTGCGTAACCGCCGGTCTTCGCGCCCGTCGTGAACGCCTGGGCAAACCCTGATCGAGCGGCGTTGAGCGGGCGCATTATCCCGGTCTCGACGTTTATGCCCAGGTTGCTGACCAGGAACTGCGGCTTCTTGCTCACGTCCGCCGCCGCGACTATGGCCAGGGTCTCGCTGTTGCCTTTGTCGTCGATGAACGTCACCTTCAACCTGATGGTCTCGCCCTCGTCGTCGTCGTCGAGCGTGTAGGTGGAGCCCGTTGCATCCGCGATGTTGGCATCGGTGCGTATCCACTGGTAGTGGTAGGAAACGCTGTCCAGCCCGTCCTCGTCCGAGATGCCGGAGGTGTCCGCTGTCAGCGTCTCGCCCACCTGCGCCGTCCCGCTGATGGTGGGGACCCCGGTGGCCGGGGTGTTGGCCTGTCGAGCGCCGCTCTCGGTCGTGAGAACGATGCGTACGCGAATGAGTTGACCGTCTTCCCAATCGACGTCCACGTCGTTCCATTTGAAGCTGCTGCTGCCGGAGCTGTCCGCGGGAAACTCCAGGGAGAGGCCGCCCACCTGCAGGGTGTAGTCCGCGGCGTTGGGAACCTCGTCTGCCAATGCCAGGCGCAGATCGCGGTCCGGTACGTGGGACCAGAGCGACTTGATCCGCAGGTTGCCGCTGCCGCCCACGTTGGAGAAGAGGTCGGCGCTGGCCGCGCCGATGGAGACACTGGTGTACTCCACCACCGTCATGTCGGCCGACCAGACCGGCTCTACAGGCTCTTCCCCCGTCCGCCGACGCTGGCGGCGGCCAGAGGGTCATGCCCGCCAGCACCACCGCCGCCAGCAAGGCCACCCTGATGCCGCGCGAGCTAAGGGCCCGGGTCGACGGGCCGACGAGAGCCGCAACCCTGAAGGCGGAGCCGGTCGAGTTGATGCGTTTCATCGAATTCATCTCTATTCACCCTCCGGCTCAGTCGACGACCGTGAAGACGGGTGAGATCGCGTAGAGCGGCAGCAGCCTTTCCTGCTTTTCCCCTTTGAATTTCACGAAGTATTTGTAGTATGCGAACCCGATAGCGACATCGACGGCGCCAAGAGGAGCGTCGTTGGCCGCCGGGTCTCGCGGCGTGCCCACGGCGACCATGTCCATGGGTGTGATGGCGCCCATGGGGACAGTCGGATGCGGGTCTCCAGAGGCGTCGCACCCGGTCCAGACCTTGGCACTCTCGTGGAAGTAGGCGGAGTTCCCGGTGACATAGGCGCCGTACTCGGTGTTGACCCACTCCCCGGCGTAGAGCCCGTCGTTCGAATATGCGACCAGAGTGGGGCGATCCTCCCAGCCGCCGTCCAGCCAGTGGACCGGCACGCCGATCTCGATGTCCGGCATCCCGGTGTTCGTTCGCGCGTCGACCGAAGCAGTGCAGACCACCGCCTTGAACCTCTTGTCCTCGTCCTCGGCGACGCTCCGAATGATGGGATCGGTGTGCGACTCGTCGCGTTCTTCGCCTCGGACAAGTTTCCCGGCTGCTTCCTCGTTGACCCATCTGTTGTAGACGTCTATGTCACCGGACGTGGGGAGCCTTCCCCGGTGTGTGACGAAGAGCAACCTGAACTGGTCCCCCACACCGACGCCATCGGGAATATGCAGCCAGCTCAGGAGCACCTCGATACCGCCGGGCACGAAGGGAGGGCGAGGGGCCTCGGTGTTGACCTCGGTGTACACCGAGATCTCCAACGCATCGCTGCCCGGGTCCACGTTCAAGTTGTCAAGGTCGGCGCCCTGATAGAACGTGTTCGCGATGCTGGAACCCGTTGCCGCGCCCGAGTCCTAGCTGCTGCTCGAGGTCTTCCGCATCCGGTGCTCGGTGCCGCCGAGGTGGCTCCACACCATCACGTAGGACGTGTCCGGCAACAGCTGCGTTTCCGGCGGCGCCTCGAAGAAGCTGTGGTCCGCCGCGTATTCGGTGGGACTGACGAGGTCGAACAGCTTCCCGCCCGGCTTCCCGCCCGAATCGGCATGCACGGCCACCGACACGGACGACGGGCCGTCGGGAAAATTACTGCCGGAGCCTTCGATGTTGACGCCGATGCCCTGCAGCCGGTAGCCGAACTCGTCCGAACCGGTCGTGAAGCCCTGCGTCAACACCTTGTTGGTGGCGCCGCCGACGGAACGGAAGCCGTCGTCGGTCTGGCCCAGGTTCTGCACCATCGCGATGAGCGGCTCGCCGAGGGCGGCCATCAGCAGCCTGGGGATGGAAAGGTCCCCAGTTGGGCTGGCGAGGGTCACGCCCGGCGCCGTCGGCGAGTCCTCCGTAGTGGAATGGGTGCCGAAATAGCGGGACAGGATGACGCCTCCTATCCGGTACCCCGACACAGGGTCCGTAACTTCCGCCCGGAAGTTGTATGTCTTGCAGGTCTCTACATTCATTACCGTGGTGCACCCTCCTGCCACGGTTGCGCCTTGGGGAGCCGTCCATTCACTTATGCCGTTTATCTGACGTGTGTTGACCAGTCTGAAAAGCTCGGTAGTTCCGTCGAGCAGGTCGAACGGGTTGGTAAAGCCCCCCCCGTTTGCGGTGTTGTCCATGCTGAAGGACATACCGCGGATGAGGTAGCGATCCGCTGCTCCGAGAGTGATTGCGACACCCCACTCGTCGCCAAGCGAGACGATTTCCTGCGGGCCGAAGTCCTGTGCGTAGCTCGAAGCCAGGATGCCGCTGTCCCGCCTCGAGCCCTTCACGGCCAGGCGCAGGACGCTGGTGTCCCCGCCCGCGCTGTTGTAGAGGGCGGCTGCCGTATCGCCGCCCGCATCCTCGCCGTCCGACGTCGTCTCCTTGATCGACAGCGACGCCCCGAAATCCGAGAGCACGATGAAGTAATCGATATTCTGGTACGCGAACGCGCCTGCCGGGGCCGTGAACCTGTTCAGGCCGACGGTGAAGGGGGACGGGTTCTCAAATTCGAACAGCTTGGTGTGCGCACTTGCGACGCCCGACCCAGGAGCGCGGCCCATCCACAGCGACACGGTCAGACTCGACGGCGCCGCGGCCAGATCGATCGACACGCTGGAGATTTCGTAGCCCTGGCCGTGAGTGCCCAACTCGAACCCCATGGCGTACCGCCCGGTGATCGTCGCCGAGGTCGCCGGTGTCTGGCCCGTGTTGCCGACCAGCGTCGACTCCGGCAGCGGCCGCGCTGGTCTGGGAACCGGGCCGAAGGGCAGGCTGGTCACAGTCTCGACGAAGCCGCTGCCGTCGGTGAACGACACCTCCACTTTGAGCAGTTTGCCGATGTCGTCGTCGACACGCCGATAGCGGCCCGACTCGATGAATATGCGCGAATCGGCAAAGTCACTGTGAATCTGCCGGTAATCGGCCGAGTCGGCGCCCACCACGGTCTCAGTGTCGCCGTCGACCCGGATCCACCGGTAGGAGAAGTCGTGCAGGATGCCCGTCGAGCCCGGTTTGCCCACATTGGGGATCCCGTCGGGGTCGCCAATGCCCGAAGTGTCCACAGCCAGGACGCCGGCGTCCTCCGCGGAGGCCAGCACGATCGGCCGGCCGGTGGCATTGGGCCGGTGTCTGCTGTACACCACGATCTCCAGCGCGTGGCCAGTTGCAGACCCTGACAAGTTGCTCAGGTCGGCGCCGCGATAGAGCGCGTTCGCGATGCTGAAGTCCGTCCGCGCGCCTGAATCTTCGCCATCACTCAAGGTCTGCTGCAGCCTGTGGTTCGTGCCGTCGTTGTGGCGCCAGACCAGCACGTAGGAGGTGCTCCCCTCCAGCCTCGTTCCCGGCGGTGCCTCGAAGAAGCTGTGGCCTGCACCGAACTCGCCGGGACTGACCAGGTCGAACAGCTTCTCGCCCGGCTTGCCGCCCAAGTCGGCGTGCACGGACACCGACACGGACGACGGGCCGTCGGGAAACTCGCTGCCGGAATCCTCGATGTTGACGCCGATGCCCTGAAACTGGTAGCCGTCCGCTTCCGAACCGGCCGTGAAGCCCTGCGACAACACAGCGTTGGTGCTGTCGGCAGTCGCATAGCTGCTGTCGGTCTGCCCCAGATTCGACACCATCGCGTAGAGCGGCTCGCCGAGGACGGCCGCCAGCAGCCCGGGGATACTAATATCATCCCCATGTGGCGAGAAGGTCACGCCCAACGTCGACGGCATGTCGTAGTCATCGGATGTGGTTCCAAATACGCGGATTAAGACGTGGCCCGTTCTCGAGTTATCCCCGATATGATCATAGGCATCCTGATCGACCGAGAAGGCGTATGTCTTGCTTCCTCCTTCCACGGTTGCGCCTTGCGGAGCCGAGTATTCAGCCACGCCTGCTATGTTGCGTGTAAGGCTCAGCCTGAACAGCTTGGTCGAGCCTTCGATCAGGTGCCACGGGTTGGTAATGCCGGCGCCCAATGATGTTGTGTCGTCCGAGTTCCAGGAGAAACCGCGGATGAGGTAGCGGTCTGCTGGTCCGACAACCACGCTGATACAGCACTCGTCGCCAATCGAAATGATTTCCTGGTGGCCCGACGCGGCTTGCCCGTAGGTCGAAGCCAGGATGCCGCTGTCCCGCTTCGAGCCCTCCACTGCCAGGAGCAGCACGTTGTTGCGAATGGTGGAACTCCCCCAGCGTCCGGTCGAACTCAACGCCCGGGCCCTCGTCACGTCATGGAGGGTGGCTCCCTGCTCGCGGTCCGTATCCTCACTGTCAGACCCCGTCTCCAAGATCGACAGCGAGGTGCCGAAATCCGACAGCACGATGTAGTATTCGACGTTCTGGTGCAGGAGCACGCCCGCCGGAGCCGTGAACTCGTTCGCGCCGACGGCGAGGGAGGACGGATTCTCGAAGTCGTACAGCTTGGTCTCCGGGGTCGAGCCTAGGTCGGAATGGTCGGCGATCCACAGCGAGACGGTCAGATCGGACGGGACCGCGGTCAGCGCAATCGATACGCTGGAGAGCTCGTAGCCCTGGCCGTGATCGCCCAGCGTGAACCCCTGGGCGTACTGCTCGGTGATATCCGACGCGACCAGGGCCGTGATCGCCTGGCCTATGTTGCTGACCAGCCTCGCTGGGGACAGGGACGGGTCGGCGGACGGTCTGAGGACCGGGCCGAACGGCAGGCTGGTCGGGCTCTCATTGTTGCTGGCATTGTCCGTAAACGAGACTTCCACCTTGATCAGCTTGCCGACGTCGGCGTCGACGAGACGGTACCTGGGCGAGTCGGCGCCGATGATATTGGTCTCGGTCTCGCCATCGACCCGGATCCACTGGTAGGAGTAGACGAACTCGATGAGTCCTCCCGCTGAACTGCCCTCTGTAAGGGGGAGCCCGTCATCGTCGCGGATTCCCGAAGCCTCGGCAAACAGGATGGGGGCGCCTTCCGCGGAAGCCACGATTACCGGTCGGCCGGTGGCGGGGTTGTTGGTGGTCTGGGAGTGGACGATCCCGGGGATGAGAACCAGGACGGCGAGGGCCGCCAGTCCGATGAGCAGCAGCGGGAGCGGCGCAAGACGCCCGGAGGTGGTCATGACCTACCCCCGGCTAGCCGTGGCCAAAATCGGGGGGGGGGGGGTGAACGTCTGTGCTAGGTAGTCGTGGACGGCGGACCCCTGCGCGACATGTAGAGCGACGGCAGGGGCCGTCGTTCCGTCCGCCGTTTCAGATGCGTGGACCAGCCTGTCGAGCGCCAAGTGAACGCCTCCCTCGCAACGTTTCGGATTAGCGGAACCTACGACCGCCTCCGCATCTCCGCACGCAGAGTTGCAGCCTGTGAGTCCGCTTAACTTGTCGTTCTTCTTACGTATCTACCCATGAAAGACACTAGAGACTCTGCATCGATCCGGTAAGTGTCAAATCACACTTTTGGCGAAGTAATTTTGAGAGGGTGTTTCTGCAACTTTTCGCTCTTGCTGACATAAACTAAAGTGGCTAGATTAGTAGTCATCTACACATCGCCGTGACCGCCAAACACTCCTTGGTCTCACGCGCACACCGGAGAGGAGATGTCTCAGGCGCCTCGCCGAAGCAGGGGACTTCACACAACCGGGACAGCCGCCGCCGTCTTTGGGATGAGCGGTTCGAAGCTCATCCGCGTCGGCCCGGACGGACTGAGACACGTCGCGGCCATACTGGTCTGGCACACTGGCTCATGGTCGCCTTCGGCTCTGTGCAGCCGTCAAACCGACCTGCGGGCTGGCCGGAGGACTAGGCCGTGTATGCGCCGCTGTTCCTGCTGGGGCAGTTGGCGCGAGGTTGCTGCGCCAGTTCGACCGGCGGTCCGGTGTCATCCAATCGGGGTCCGGCGTCCCTTGGCGTCAGGGGGTTAGTTTGGGTACTGGAATAGGGGCCTGTATTAGATGAAGGCAGCGTTCGGCGCAATGCAGACGCGGCTTCTTCAGATGCTCTGGCTCGACCCGGGCGAGGCATCGCACGCCGCCAAGGTCACGGTGTGGCTACGCTGGCTCTTCTGGGCCGGCGCCGTGATCGAACTCGCCTATCGACCGGCGTTCACTCAGGCCAAGTACATTCCGTTCATACTCATGCACGTGCCGCTGATTGCACTCAACGGCTATGTGCACTACCGTCTGCTCTCCGGGCGCAGGGTGACGTGGCGCCACCTGCTTGTCCTCAGCGCCATGGACATAGCTCTGATCACGGCCAGCGTCGTCGTCGATGGTGGTTTCGACAACTTTCTGTTCCTTCCCTACTATCCCGCCCTTGCCGCTTTCGCCGCCGTCTTCACCTCCGCTCTGCTGAATCTCACCTGGACTACGATCACCGCCTCCATATATGTCGGCGTGAGCTTGACCGTCGGCTCGGGCATGGCCTTCGATGGGATCAACGAGAAGATGCTGTTCTCCAGGGTGCTCGCGATGTTCGGGGTTGTCCTGGTTGTCAACTTCATCACCCGGTTTCAGCGGCGCAGGGCGAGAGCGGCGATGGAAAGGGAAGGGGAGCTGCAACGGGAGCGGATCGAGCTCTCCCAAGCCATACACGATACGGCCGCCCAGACCGCCTTCATGATCGGCCTGGGGATAGACGCGGCCAAAGAGGTTGCCGGAGACTCGAACGAGGAGCTCACCACCAGGCTCGACGCGACCTCACGGCTTTCCAAGGCCGCCGTCTGGCAGTTGAGACACCCGATAGACATGGGCCGCATATTCGAGGGCAGTGAGTTGGGCTGGACCCTGGACTCGCACGTCACGACGTTCAGAACCATAACGTCGGTGTCGGCGGAGCTGACTCAGAACGGGGTGGAGCCGCCACTTTCAGTAGAGGCCAGGAGTCAGTTGTTCACCATAGCCCACAACGCCCTCGCCAACGCCTTTCGCCATGCCGGGGCGAGCCGGGTGCTGGTCGAGCTCGACTTCGGACGGGATGAGCTCAGGCTGTCGGTGTCGGACGACGGGGTGGGGCTTCCCGACGACTACGAGGAGCGAGGCCACGGCTTCGAAAACATGCGGGCGTACGCCGGGCGTCTGGGCGGACGGCTTATCGTCGAACCCAGGGGTCCGGTCGGGGGCGCGAGCGTGACCTGCGTGATGCCGTTGGCTCGCGGAGAACAGGAGGGATAGGTTGTCAACAGAGTCTCGTCGCATAAGGGTGCTGCTCGCAGACGACCATGCGGTCACGCGGGAAGGTCTTCAGGTGATTCTGGAGCGGTCTGAGGAGTTCGAGGTGGTGGGCCAGGCCAGGGATGGGGTGGAGGCGGTGAAGGCGGCCTCCGAGTTGTCCCCCGACGTGATCGTCATGGATGTCATGATGCCCAAGAAGGACGGCGTGGAGGCGTGCCGGGAGATCATGGAGTCTCTGCCCGAGACACGGGTGGTCATGCTGACCGCCTCGACTGAGGGGAACGCCGTGATAGAGGCGGTGGCCGCCGGTGCGACCGGCTACCTTCAGAAGGTGGCCGGGATGGACCAGGTCCTGGGCATGATGAAGAGCGCGGCTGCGGGCGAGGGGCGTCTACCGACCGAGGTGGTGAGGCGGGTCTTCGACAGGATTCGGCGCGGGGCGAAATCGAAGGAGGAGGTCAACCTGACCCAGAGGGAGAAGGAGATACTTGTGTCGTTCTGCCGGGGCATGTCATACGTCGCGATTGCGGAGGCAAGGGAAGTCAAGGTGGTCACCATCCGAAACGCCATCTACACCATTCAGGTGAAGGTGGGCGTTCGCACGAAGCAGGAGATCGTGGTCTGGGCCGTGCGCAACGGGCTGCTCGATGACTGACCACGCGGGCGGCTTACGAAGGAATCTCGCCGGCCCGGTGCGCCCCACGGTGAGGAACCACCGCCACAAGCTCGGCGAGGACAAGGGGAGTCCCGGGTACATCATGGCGAGAGCCAAGAGTCAGAAACAATTGGAGCTCCGGCAACTTGCTTGAACCGCTGTTGGCCCACCTCCAATGGGGAGATGAGGAGTGAAATAGGATGCCGCACCCCAACCTTGCCGTCGTCACCGGCGCCTTCAGCTATACGGGAAGGTATGTGACCCGGCGTCTACTTGACCAGGGCGTCCGCGTCAGGACACTGACCCGCAGCCCGGATGCGGAGGACCCCTTCGGTGGCCGGGTGGAGGTGGCCCCCCTGGACTTCTCCGACCCCGATGGGCTGCGCCGCTCTATGCAGGGAGCGGGCGTCTTCTACAACACCTACTGGATACGGTACGCGCATGGCCGGGTAACCTTCGACCTCGCGGTCGAGAACACGAGGACGTTGTTCGAAGCTGCCAAGAGGGCTGGCGTCGGCAGGATAGTCCACTTCTCGGTGACGAACCCCTCTTCGGAGTCTGCCCTGCCCTATTTCAGAGGCAAGGCCAAGGTGGAGGATATGCTGAAGGGCCTCGGAGTCCCCTACGCCATCATCAGACCGACGCTGGTCTTCGGGGTCGGTGACCTGCTGCTCAACAACATGGCCTGGGCGCTGCGGCGCTTTCCCGTCTTCCCCGTCTACGGGAACGGCGACTATCCGGTCCAGCCCGTCTACGTCGAAGACCTCGCGGCCCAGGCTGTGGAGGCCGGCTCTCAGAGCGACAACTCCGTGGCCGACGCTGCCGGGCCGGACACGTTCTCCTTCGAGGCCCTGCTTCGCCTGCTGGCCTCCTCAATGGACGTCCGAAGATGGTTCCTGCACACGCCTCCGCGCGTGGGTCTCTCATTGACCGGACTGGTCGGCCTGCTGATGCGTGACATGGCGCTCACCCGCGACGAGGTTGTCGGTCTCATGGATGGCCTGCTGACATCGGACGAACCGCCGACGGGCACGACGAGGCTAAGCGACTGGCTCGACGACAACGCGGACGGGTTGGGCCGCCGGTACGTGTCCGAGCTGAGGCGCAACTACCGAGGGTCGGCATGGTGCGGGACCTGGCCAGAGCGGGAATCGAGCTGACCAGCCTGATGAACGCAGGGCGCTGTCATGCGGCGACTATACCGGCACACTACACGCGGAACGAGACTGCCGGTAAGGGACCAGTGGCCCAATTTCACGGCTACTTCCGTCGGAGGGGGTGAGCGGAGGACTCAATCAATGATAACGCACGTGTGGCGGTGATTGACCTCGACTTGCGGACTATGATGGTTTCTTGCAGAGTTGGCTAAAGCGTGTATAAATAAATTTATACACGCTTTGAGTTTGCAAACTGACCTCATCGCGGGACTCTGGAGTCCCTTCCTACCGGCACTTCCCGGAATTGCCGCTTTGCGCCAATTAGAATTCCCCTTTCCCTTGAATAACCACCTGTTCTTGATATGACATATCACGAATAATACGATGCCAAGGCCGGAACGGATGTAAACAGGCTTTGTCCCCATCCAGGACGAAGTTCTTCTCGGGCCGTTTATATATAGGGCTTGGATGGTGCCAAGAGTGGAGGGATCGGCCCGTTAAAAGGATCTCCGTGTCATTGACATCCAGGTAGTACGCTACAGCAAACGTGATAGCTGAGGACTCCTGGCCATCTCCCCGGGGGTCTCTATGCCCCGATCTCACGACTGGCACCGGCTCGTACAGCCGCGACTGACCTTGGTCAACGATACCTTGGATACACTCTGGGTGTGAGATGCGCGACAGACATAGTCTCGTGGCGGACTTGGTAGAGCTACTCAATGCGAGATGCACCGTCCTGTAATGGGCGGAGCAAGAGTGGACTATCCTTATGTCATGGATCACCCCCCGCAGCGTGTGGCGTTCGGAGGGATATATTATCCCTGTTTCCTGGGTTCGTCCAAGTGACTCGGGTGCAGCATCAAATGTGGCCGATCATCTCTGACTTCGGCGGCTAAGGTGACTCGTTTGAGGTGGACCCGGAAAATCGGACAGGTAGCTAAGTGAGAGTCCTGCTCCTAGACTAGCGGCAGCAATAGCTGTCCAGAGGGAGTAGGAGATGAGAAAGGGACGGAGGAAACACAGTTCGGCTTTCAAGGCGAAGATGGCCCTTGAGGCAATGAAGGTGGAGGAGACGGTGGCGGAGTTAGCCGCCCTCTGTACTAAGGTTACACTGCCCTTGACACATGGTTGAGGGCTTGCCAATTCTGAGTAGCGACTGCCACTAGGCGTATCGCCTCTTCAATCTCGTTGTCGGTTGTGAAACGGCCAAAACTGAACCTGATTGATGATTCTGCCTCCATCTCACTCAAGCCAAGGGACCTGAGCACATGGGAGGGTTCTGGGATACCGGATGTGCAGGCGGCTCCAGTGGAGGCGGCTAGGTGGGGTTGAAGGGAACCGAGGATATCTTGGGCAACGAGGCCGGTGAACCGAAGATTAGCATTACCGGGATGCCTGAAGCCGTCAGTCGGACCATTCAGGACTACAGAAGGAATTTCCTCCTTAAGCAAGCTGACGAACGAGTCACGCTGTCTTGCAACTCGCTTTCGCTCCGTTGGACCTTCAGGCGACCGGAGAATGTCGACAGCGGCTGCCATTCCTACGCACAACGGTGTTGGAACCGTCCCAGACCTCAGGCCATTCTGCTGTCCTCCTCCATATATGAGTGGTTCCACTAGATGCTGCACATCACGCCTGATGACAAGCGCGCCAATCCCCTTGGGTCCATATATTTTATGACCCGATAGGCTTACCAGATCGGCCTGAGATGCCATCTGCACCAAATCCATGGCACATGGAGCCTGTGCAGCATCGCAATGGAACAGAATTCCGTAGGGCAAGAGCACTTTTGAGATGGTCTCTATATCTTGGATGGTTCCGATCTCGTTGTTCACAGCCATGATAGAGACCAAAAGCACCGTTTCGTCAACCATGGCTTGTAGGGCGTCCAAGTCGACGAAGCCCTCGTCGTCTACGCGAATGATCTCTACGGCAAACCCATCGTGTTCAGCGAGGGATCCTGCCGCGGCAAGCACGCACTTGTGCTCTATAGCACTTACCAAGATGCGCCGCCGGCTCGAATCGGCACGGCGCGCCAGACCTAGCAATGCTAGATTGTTGGATTCGGTGGCTCCCGACGTAAAGATCACTTCATCAGGGTCGGCACCCACGAGGCGTGCCACGGATTCAGCGGCCCCTTGAACCGCATCGGCAGCCCGCCATCCAATCACGTGATCGTTTGAGTGGGGATTCCCAAACGCGTCTCTCCAATGAGACTCCATCTGTTCGACGACGCGAGGGTCTACGGGAGTAGTCGCCTGATAGTCTGCATAGATCGTCTTAGGAGGCATGTTCTTACGAATGACGTTCCAAAATAGGAGTTCCTGTCAATCCTTGCAAACCATATTTCCTGTGATTCACTCCAACTACACAATACACTAGGAATGTGCTATAGTCCAACTGGACGAATCATCCAGGAGCTATCGATGCTGCGAGGTCCTATCTATCAGGAATGCTACCGTCCTCAGTTCTCTGGACATGAGACGTTCCCCCTTCGGTACGGTTGGCTCAAGAAGGCCTTTGATGCAATTCAGTCGGACGAAGGAGATAAAGACAATAGGTCGGTCTTCACCGGCGACGACGCCATCGCGCGATTCGGCGTTGGGAAGAACATGGTGGGGTCTATACGTCATTGGGCTGATGTCACCGGTATCATAGATGACCGTCGTGGCGAACATCAAATACGTACTACAGATTTGGGGAAGTTGCTATTTGGATACGATGGCATAGATCCCTATATGGAGAACCCTACCACCTCATGGCTTGTTCACTGGAATCTTGCCGGACGGGCTGAGAATACCACGTGGTTCTGGGCATTCAACCACTTTCCGTCACCCTTCTTCGAACGCGAAATGCTGGTTCAAGGGATCGTTAGGCTTGCCGAAGATCAAGAGTGGATGCGGCGGTCTATCGCGACAATCAAGAGAGATGTCGCCTGCTTCGTACGCACTTACGTCCCGCAGCCCATGACAAGGAAGGCGAGCTATGAAGATTCTCTTGAGTCGCCCCTTACAGAATTGGGCCTGATAAAGCCCACAGGCCGTAGGGACGGCTTCAGATTCGTTCGAGGCCCAAAGCCATCCCTGGGTGTTGGGGTATTATGTTATGCGGTGACTGACTTTTGGCGGCGTACTTTCAATGCCGCAAACACCTTGTCCTTTGAAGCACTGGCCCATGAGCCTGGATCCCCGGGCAGGGTGTTCCTATTGGACGAAAATAGTCTCGTCGACCGGCTAGGGGCAATGGAAGAACTCACCAAAGGCGCCTACCGGTGGTCCGAAACGGCCGGCCTGAAGCAGCTGATTAGAGAACAACCCCTTACCGATGAGGACGCCCTGCGAATGCTAAAGGAAGATTACGGCATATCATATGAAGAGGACGAGGCGTGACTGCGTTGATTGAACATGTCCACGTGTCTCGGCGGTTCCGTAGGTCCATACGAATCGACACGGACCTGTCGGATCCTTCTGCCCTTCAGGGCTTCATATGCCCACCCTCGTCTGCGGCTGTCTTGCGGACTATGGCTAGACACGTCGCCGACTCTGGACAGGCGGCCTTTACGTGGACGGGACCCTATGGCGCAGGCAAGTCCAGCCTGGTCGTAGCTCTCAGTGCGGCGTTAAATGGCAACGTTGAGCTGAGGGCAACCACGTCTTCTGTTCTCGGAGAGAAGACTACTGAGGTCCTCTGGGATGCCTTGCCTCCCAAGACGAAGGGTTGGCGGATTCTTCCTGTTGTAGGCAGACGAGGCCGCCCTGCACAGGTAGTTGGGGAAGCCCTTCAACGTGCCAGGTTAGCGCGACAGGGCGGGTCTGGGACTTGGAGTGACGAAGACGTGTTTAAGATCCTTACGCGAATCGCCAAACGCACCCCTAGGAAGCACGGCGGGCTGATGGTCTTCATCGATGAGATGGGGAAGTTCCTAGAAGGCTCGGCGTATGATGGCACGGACATCTACTTCTTCCAGCAATTGGCGGAGATCGCTTCACGCAGCAACGGAAGATTGATTGTCGTTGGCATACTTCATCAGGCCTTTGAGGAGTATGCCTTCCGATTGTCCCGTGAGATGCGTGATGAGTGGTCGAAGATTCAGGGGAGATTCATAGACCTGTCACTCAGCATTGGACCGGATGAACAACTGGATCTGCTGGGACGCGCTATTGAAGTTGACGGTCAATACAAGAACTCGGGTCCATTAGCGAAGAACGTCGCAGCCCTGCTGCACCGAGAAACTCCCGCATCTCTCCTAGAGGAATGCTGGCCTCTCCATCCCATAACCGCCTGCCTCCTGGGTCCTATATCTCGTCGGAGGTTCGGGCAGAATCAACGCAGCCTTTTCAGCTTCCTGAATTCGATGGAACCTCAGGGGTTCCAGGACTTCCTTCGTGACGCAACAGATGGAGATCTGTTTGCTCCAGAACTTGTGTGGGACTATCTGAGATCAAATCTGGAACCATCCATTATTGCGTCGCCTGACGGCCACCGCTGGGCAATGGCGGTAGATGCCCTAGAGAGATGTCGCGCCTCAGGGGGCGATGAGATAGAAGAGCGCCTGCTCAAGGTCATTGGATTGGTCGACATGTTCAAGGAACGCTCAGGATTGGTGGCGAGCCGTGAACTGCTCAACTTGGCCATTACTGATTGCACCGAGCAGCAGATTTGCGAGAGCCTCGAGCGTCTGCTAGAGGCCTCGCTGGTGATCTACCGCAAGTTCAGCAACAGCTATAGTATCTTCGAGGGAAGCGACTTCGACATAGAGCATGCCGTAGATGAGGCCTACGAGGCTGTCGACCACATCGACTACGCTCGGCTCACTGCCCTTTCCGGTCTTCAGCCTGTGATCGCAAAACGCCACTACCATGAGACCGGAGCCATCAGATGGTTCGGGACAGAGGTAGTGCCTTTGAGGGACATTGAAGAAATCGCAGGCAATTACCAGCCCGACGATAGTGCTGTAGGAGCGTTTCTGCTCGCCTTGCCCTCTCAAGGTGACTCGACTGAAACAGTAAGCAATGTAGTAGAGAGACTCATGAGCATATTGCCGGCCGGCCTAGTGGTGGGAATCCCTCAGTGGACGGCCCGGACCATTGAGAGCTTGGCTCGCGAACTTGTTGCCATGGAAAGGGTTCGAGATACGACGCCGGAACTTCGAGGAGACCGTGTCGCGCGAATTGAAGTCGAAGCACGTATCGCGGACCTTCAAGATCGCATTGAGAACGAATTGAGGCAGGCGTTGGACAGCGCCGTGTGGCACGGTCAGGAGCTGGAGCCCCAGCGACTCTCCCCGGCGTCACTTAACAGTCTTGCCTCCCGTATGGCAAACAACCGGTTCGACAAGTCGCCGCGCCTTAAGAATGAGCTCCTTAATCGAATCAGGCCGTCCAGCAACGCTGTCGCGGCGCAGAACGCCTTGCTTAGGCGTATGGTGCTCCACGAAGGACGGGAAAGACTCGGGATCGAAGGTTTTCCTGCGGAGGGAGGCCTGTTTGCTTCTTTGCTTGAGGCAACCGAGTTATACCGGGAAACATTGGGTGGTTGGAAATTTGTATCTCCCAAGCCCGAACGCGATCCCTGTAACCTCCTCCCCATTTGGGAAGCGGCTGCACAACTCCTTGAGGCCAATGCCCACCGCACCGTGTCAGTGGCCGAGATATTTGACTTGTGGCGGAAGACCCCTTTCGGCGTCAAAGACGGTCTGTTGCCGGTTCTCGCCGTCGCCTTTGCATTATCCAAAAGCCATACCCTTGCCTTCTACAGGCAGGGAGTATTTCAGGTGAGGATGACTGATCTGGACACAGATTACCTTTCCAAGGACCCGAGAGATATTCAGCTGCGATGGATGGACATGTCGAATGTGTCTCGTCGACTGTTGGCTGATATGGCCGACATTGTTCGAGACATGGATGCAAGCAATGCGCTACCAAACCTGGAACCAATAGACGTGGCAAGAGGTCTGGTTGCGATCTACTACGCGTTGCCGCCCTGGGTAGGGCGGACACAGCGTCTTTCAGGCGTCGCCAAACAAGTCCGGCATCTGTTCAAGCAGGCTAAGGACCCGAATAGGCTTATTTTCGATGACATACCGCGAGTATTGGATAGCGAGGGGAAGCCGCAGAGTGAAGCGAACAAAGCGAAAATTGCCGGAAGCCTCCGGGAGGCGCTGGCAGAGTTGAGGCAGGTGTATCCCTCTATGCTGCATCGGCTCAGAGAGCTGCTGCTCTCGGAATTGCAAGTTCCAAATGCTTCGTCCCCCATGTTGGCCGACATTCGCGGACGCGCAGAAAACGTCTTGGGTGTTGGTGGGAATCATCGCTTGGAGGCTTTCATCATACGACTGTCCCGGTTTCATGGCACCGACGAAGACATGGGGAATCTGGCCAGTATGGCGACAAACAAGCCTCTTCACAACTGGGTTGACGCTGACGTTGATCGAGCAGCTGTGGATCTCGCTGAACTGGCTCAGAGGTTCCTTCGAGTCGAAGCTTTTGCCCGTGTGAAGGGGCGCAACAGCAAGCGTCACTCGATGGCCGTAATAGTTGGATTGAATGGCCGTCCCACGCCGATCCACGGAGAATTCGAAATACGGGATATCGAGAGGGACGAAGTTGACGCCATTATTGCTCAGGTGGGAAAGGCGCTCGAGGATGTTGGAAAAGGGCGCCGCAACTTGATTCTTGCTGCATTGGCTGAGATGAGCGCCCGATATCTTGGTGGGCCCACTCCGCAATTGGGAATGGATTCTTTACAGAAGGAAGAGGAAGCGCAATGAGTATTGCCCAAGCTGAGCATCACGTCTTGGGTTTGTCGGGGGGTCGCGATAGCGCCGCACTAGCTATCTACATGCGTCAGAATCATCCCGACTTAGACATAGACTACTTTTTCACTGACACTGGAAAAGAGCTTCCTGAGGTGTACGAGTTTCTCATCATGCTTGAGGGATTCCTTGGCAAGCCCATTAGGCGATTGAACCCGGATAGGGATTTCGACTTCTGGCTGAAGCAATATGGTAATTTCCTCCCCTCTGCCCAAACCCGCTGGTGTACCCGACAACTGAAGCTACGTCCATTTGAGCAGTGGGTACGGCCGATGCTAGATAGGGGAGACCTAGTGTATAGCTACGTCGCAATCCGCGCCGACGAGGAATACAGGGAGGGTTACGCTTCCAAACATCAGAACCTGATAGTCAAGTTGCCTCTGAAGGATGCTGGGATTGACAAGGGCGGTGTCTTGGAAATACTTGATAGCGTAGGAGTGGGGTTACCGAAATACTACGAGTGGCGCACTCGCAGCGGATGCACATTCTGCTTCTTTCAGCAGAAGATTGAGTGGGTTCGGTTAAAGGAGCGGCATCCCAATTTCTTCGAGGAGGCGAAACGCTACGAGAAGACAGCCATCGATCATGGGTCACCGTTTACGTGGAGTCAGGGTGAGTCACTGGATCAGCTAGCTAAGCCGGAGCGCATCGCGCAGATTCAGAAGGAGCACCAACGGCGCCTTGAACGTATGCGTGCCAAGACTCAAGTCAACCCGCTCCGGCCTGACGCCGAGCCGCTGGACATTGACGACCTGTACGGCCAGGCAAAGGTATGTCTAGCGTGCCACAAATAATATACGATCCCTCGCAGACCGAACTAGTCGTCAAATAACCACGGTGATACCTGATCCCACGCAAGCTCTAATATGTTCTCCGTACGCTGTTCAATTAGCGTTGCTGTCCAGTCTTCAACGTTGGCCAAGTGATCAAGCATACCTAAGCGTTCCTGACTTTGGAGCAATGTTTGCGTCTTCTTTCCGAATTTGTAGCCTTGGCCCTTCGCTGCTTCGATAAGAGTTTCGCGCTCCGATTTAGCTTGCGCCGCTAGTGCGGCATAGAATATCTTCTTTCTCTGCCATTTCGAGTTACCAATGCTCTGGTTTTCTCTCTCGGGTAGTAGAAGTAGGTTACCAATCATATGCCGGGTTGCCTCTCGTGCGTAGATCTTTCTTTCCCATCCGCGGCCTGGATCTGCCACGGGAGCAATGTGCTCGACAGTTGCATACTTTTGGCCCACCCAATTACGGTGATTGAAGAAGTCAAGGTCAGCACCTTCTACTACGTCTGTTCTTGTAAAGAAACCAGGGCGAGATTCATCAGGCCGCCCATTATGAGCTGCTGCGAGCAACAGGAAACGGCACAAGGGCCGAGGCGCTTGGAGACCGAACTCAACGCCCTTCGCCTTTGCCAACCATGATTTCTTGTCTTTGATGCCGATCCTAGGTTGCCCTAGAAACTCTCGCAGTTCCCTTCTGAGGGAGTCGATGGAGAGTATATGATTGGACAATTGTGAACCGACGCAAAGGGGATCACCGCCTGATTTGGGCGCACTTCCCATAAGGTGGCGGAAGTCGGAGTCGATTCTTCCTGTGCCACCCGTGACAGACCGTCTCAGGACGAGAAAGGCTGTAACGGCTTTTGTTGCTGATAGGAAAGACCCTTCTTCGTCATATTCGCCGAATTTGGACCAGTACCGCGCCAAAATCGGGATCGCTAGGCTAGTGTTCATATCCGCGACAAATCTGAGACACAGCTTAAGGGAATCGGACTCTTCAGGTCCGATGGCGCTCACTCCTAGACCGTCGATCGCCGACTTTTTCCAATACTGTGAGCGGAATTCGGCCATCTCGCTCAACGAACGGACAAATCCACGCGCGGTGTCGACATTATGAGCCACGGCATTTCGGAAGCGTTCCCGTAGATATTGACGCTGCCTGGTAAGATCCAACGGCAACTTATTACCATCAAAGTAAAGGGCAAAGGACGTTAACATCTGTTTTGTCTCGATCTGTTGGCTTGCAGGCTCACTGTAGGCTTCGGACAACGTCGACTCCATGGACTCCCAGTCTTCCTTGGATTGAGACCCCGAATAGCCATCTCGTTCATTCTCGAACTGGATGAGTAGCGGCTTGCACGTCTCTAGGGCGGTGAGTGGCTCCCCAGTAGTGTTCAGGGCGTCGAATATGTCGAAGGCGTCCGCTTCGTTCCGGGCCTCTACACGAGTCAGGACCACTCGCTGAATCACATATGAGGAAAAGAGGACAAGCCTAACAAGACCCGCTGCTTCGAATGTCTTGGCTAACTCTGATGCGCACCGATTTCTTTTTGACTGATCTGTGTGAACAGACCGACGACGAAATAACTGTAGGAAACTACCTCTCTTAAATTCGGTATTGGCTACGACATTAATACCTTCCTCAGGCTCGTCTTCGTAAGACAGCGGGTTTGGTTGATATAGATGACTGTCCAATACTTGGCAAATGTCCCCGTAGCTAGACACTACTCGGCTGCCAGGTGCTTCATCATCAACCGATCCGGGTTGGAAAGTTGGATTCTGGTTGGTAGCGTGATCCGCGAACTGTCTGAGGAACCGGCCAATGGGTGAACGGTATTCCGACTGGGCGCTGGAATCACCTCGGTGATCCATGGAACGGATCATTCGGGGATAGGGATACATGCTTCCAAGTCGTACGAACTGACCAATGGCACATTGATGAAGCTGGCTTAGCTGCGCATCGATCTCGGCGTTTAACCAATGCTGTGTATCCGCCGACAACTTTAGTATGTCAGCCCTATGCTCTCTTAATCCCTGAAAGAGAGCACAGGTCATCAAAATTAAGGACGTGAGTCGTTGCTGACCATCTACAACTATTAGCGAAGCTCCATCGAATGTTGGTTCGCTAGGATCATCATTTGCGAGAATAATGCTACCTAAGAAGGTGTACTCTGGGTCAGAAGAGTTTGAGAGCCGATGGAACCCGTTCAGGCAATCTGCGAGTAAACGTCTCAAGTGTTCCTGTTTCCAGTTGTACTCCCGTTGGTACTCAGGGACCTTGTAGCCAGCGACGCCATTGTGGGCCATCATCGTATCACCGAAGCTCCCAGCTTCCGCTTGGAATAAATCCTTTACTCGACTAACCATTACCTAGTCTCTCCAAAATTTTGGGCTCGCGCTTAGAAGATATCCGATGTAGCAGTCATGACAGTCCTCGGTCCAAGAATGGATTATGGAAGGCGGCATGAATGAAGACCTACAACGCACCGGCTAGGGAATCTGATAGATTCCAGATCGGCTCTTGGTCGCCGTCCTCGAGCATCTCTACGATATGGGGTACCCCCGCCGCCGCGAGACCATTCGCAATTGCCATCACGCGATTGGCATCACCCACAACTTCAACATTTCCGTCAGCTGCGATCGCCATCAACATCACAGCCTGCACCCTCCAGCTATCCCTGTCAAAAATCGCGCCAGTAATGAAGTTTGATGTCCTTTGTCCGGATAGCTCCACAGGCTTCAAATTTTTCCCCGCGGCAAAAGACAAGCCCGCGAACCAGAAATCCACCATCCTGGGAAATGGCTTCCGATCCGTGGTTGAATTAGGATTTGAGGCGCAGTATGTTTCATAGTATTCGCGCTGCTCGATAGGGTAGACAAGATTAATGCTGGCGAAGTGATTGAAATATCTCTGTGTCACTCATAACCTCCTATGTCTTTGATACGAGTTGGGCTCCCAACACCGAAACTCTTTGACAGATCGAGCATTCCTGCCGGTGATTGCAATCGCAACGCAAAATGGTACGCACGCCTACTTGAGGGTCATTAACAAGCATTACGGGGTAGTGTACTGGGTTGGTGAGTGTAATGACATTTGCCGCTTCGGCATCCAGAATGTTCTCGCAGTCGGCAATCTCAGAGCGGGTGAGAAACAGAATCAACTGCGAACTCTCGCGAATGGCTGTCATCAGAACCGAAGTCTTGACGTAGCCACTCATCATGCCAAGCGGCGTGTCTATGACATTCGGTGCCTCGACCTCGCTGACACGAGTTAAAGCCAGTATAAATGCCAGCGTCAATGCTCTCCGAGAGGCGCCGTTGAGGTCCCTGTCAGGATTCAGGGGACGCCCATTTGGTCCATACACCGTAATCTCGAACTGGGCAGTTATACCGACGCTCTGGATAATAGCGCCTTGGGAAGGATCGGAGCCAATCATTTGCAGAAAGATAGAATTCATCAGGGCGCTTACCTTCTGCAATTCATCAGTCGTCAATCTCTCATATGCACGAGAAAGCACAGTCTGAATATCCTGGGCCACCTCAAGGTCAGCCATGAATTGGGCACCCTTGCCTTCTTGCCTCAGCAACCTATGGTAGCTTTGTTCTAAGCTGTTTAACTGTCGATTAACATTGGCCAAGTCAGTTCGGTAACGTGCTCTTGCCGCATTGAACCGGTCACGCTGTTCACGGAATTGGCTTCTTGTCTGGCGAAGCCCCTGTATATCCCTATCAGGTATCTGATCAATCCTGGTTTCAAGGGCTTTCTGTTGTTGTCCAAACCGGTCACGCTCTACGTCCAATTGGTCCCGCCGCGCCGCGACCTTTTCGTATTTTGAGATCCACATCTCGTCAGATGTTACTTGATCTAGTTGTAGTGGACGCGAACCATAGTAGAGGTCGGTAATGGTACCCTGCAGTTCATCCGTTCTCCGACTCTGATCAATGAGCATCTTGATGTACTCTCTCCGGCGCACGATATCTTCGTGATGTCCCACTAATGACTCTCCACAGATACAAATGTCTGTGTTAAGTCGCTCTTCAAGCACCGGGATAGTGCTGTTTGGTATCTTGCCTTCATCACGCAGTTCATCTAGCACTGCCACACTAGCCTGAACGACAGCCGCGGCAAGTTCTCGCGATAGAGAAAGACTTCTGAACAGTGCCGCGTGCTGCTTGTGGGCGTCATTTATTTGTCCTTCAACCCTCTTAATGTTGTTTCTCGTCTGTTCCACCTGTCGTCTCAGCTCATCCTTGTTTCCTTTTGCCAATGCTTCTTCTATCTGGTTTTCCACCGCAGCGTATCGCTCGTCGTATGCCGCAAACTGTCTGTCGGAATCACGTATTTGCGTCTCGAGTGTGTCTCTTTCCTCTTCCAATTCCGTTATTTTCTCAGCAGCCATGGCAACTTCTTGGTGGGGCACAGACTTGCCAACCTTGCGATTTACCGAAGACGCAGTTTTCTTGACACGATTTCTGGCCGCCTCAATCACATCGAGGCCCATCAGCGATTCGATTGCTTCTCGCACCCTATCTCTCTTTGTGGAAGCTGAAACGTCCGCCTCAATAAAGCTAAGAGCACGGTCACCATCAGTGAAGAATATCTCCCTCAGTTCGTCGGGCATTTCTTCCTTTAAACGCGCTTCCGGAAACTCGACCGGCTCACTTCCAGAAGTTGTAAGGACTAATAAGTTGACGTTCGTTGGACCTCGTTCCCATAGCTCGTCCCGTATGATCTCGTAAGTGGAGCGAATTATCCTGTAATGCTGTTTCCTCTCTATATCTCCATGCGTCCGGCTGTGGCGAACTGATTTGGTTTCAAAATCAACGATCACGCTGATAGGCACCCTTGGTCCATCAGCCATTTCCCAATCAATAGGGTGCATGCGATATTGCGTGCGCCCACCGGGCAAGGCATTATCACCGTAAAGTGCCCATTGCAGGGCATTCAAGATCGTTGTTTTGCCTGACTCGTTCTCAGCGCGTATTACGTTTAGTTTCTTATTGGTTTCAGTTGTAAAGGTCAGGCTCAAGTCACGTAGTAGACGAAAGTTCTGGAACTCCGCGCGGATCAACTTCACTTGCTTAGGTCTCCTCTCGCTTACAGGGAATTAGGTCTTTGGCTGTTGAGGAACCGCCCTACTGAGTTGCATTTGTCATCCACCTGTATCTGGATGTTAGTACCCCTTACACGGTGCTGTCGCTCAGCCTTGATGATGTCCGCCACCGCGTCAATTAACGCATCTCGGTATCCTGGACAACGATTCTCAATTCCTTCCATCTCTTCGAGAATGATCTGGATGACCTTCTGGTCATTTGCAGGCATGTTTCCTCCTAACAGAATGCAGTTTTTACCAACCTATCTATTGTGGCGAGTGGACCGTCAGGTCTCCCGGCGTTTCTAGCCAGTCTGGCGAACTCCTGCACCCGGGCCATCTCGGACTTGATGAATGTTCGGGCATCTGGGTCTGTATCAGTTTCAGGTGGCAAGGTAACGAAGTCATGAACCTCGCTATGCGTCTTGCCAATTTCCTTGCATTGCCGGAGGAGCCGGCCTCGTCTCTGTACCCACTGCCTCTCTACTGTAGTGCTTGCAAGAATGAATGCCTTACGGATTTGAGGGATGTTCACACCCTCGTCAAGAACTCGCTTGGCCGTGAGGACTCTGAGAGTACCGTCTTGAAATGCTTGCAGAATACGCTTGGTTTTGTCTCTGTCACTCGTTTCTTCGTATGTGAGTTGATGAAAAAGTAGGCTGCGGTCATTCAGTAATTGGTTCACATCCTCCAATTGTTGAGGCCCCTTATCCGAAGCATAAATGAGAGTGTGACTAAGAGTTGACAAGTTCTCTTGGTCTAGCGCCGTTTCAAGGGCAGCGATCTTGTTCTTAGCCACCTCGAGAATGGCACGGCGATCCCTGAAAAGTTTCGTCAGATATTCGTCAGGTTTGCCTCTCTCCTCCTGCCGCCACATATTTTCCCTGATGCGTTCAGTGATCTCATGCCACCTGTCCATCTCATCTTCAGTCAGATTCACTTCGTGAACGAAATAATCGTACTCCACCAGGCAGTTTCCAATGGCTTCGTCAAGTGTATACTTGAAAACCACGGGGCCTAAATAATCGAACAAAGCCTCTGTTCCTTCAGCGTCGTACTGCCGAACCGGAGTCGCCGAAAGCCCTAGCCTGTGGTTGAAGGATTTAGGTGGATTTGAAATAAAGCCCTCGCTTCCAAGATTATGCACTTCATCAGCGATTAGAAGTGTGACGCAATCGAAACGCTCAATTTCGACTTGAAAACCATCGTCCGACAGTGTCCTGTGAGAAACCACTACTGCTTCCACATCACTTGAACCTGACCGGAGCCGGCGTCGGAGGCGTCCTAATATTCTGGCACGACCTCTAGGTCCATTCACCACACTGAGGTTAACCGGACAAATCCCAAAAGGCTCGATTTCGTCGCACCATTGTTGCATCAGCGGCACATACGGCGCAGATACGACCATTAGTAGCGGTCTGCTTTTCTCGTAAAGCTTGTTGGCACAGATCATTGCTGTGATGGTCTTGCCTGAACCTGTCGCCATCTCGAGAATACCTTGGTGGCCGGCGGCACACCACGCGTTTATCGCCTCGCCTTGATGTGCAAATGGACCCGCCTGATAGCGAAGCCCGGCGGGAGTTCTGAAGAGATTTCGATGAGATTCTACTGAGTAAGAATCAGAAGACTCCGTGATCATTGCCCGTTCAAAAAGGGAGCATAGATCCGTTTCCTGTGGTGGAATTGGCGTGCTATACGTCCTTACTAACTGCTCGCGAACTGCGTCCGGAAGAGAAACCACAATGCAGTCCTTGTCCGAGCGGTTCCAGAGAGCTCTGAATTGGTCATTCAGCCGCTGTGTGGTGTATAGTTCATTGAAGTCCGACCACGATCTGGAAATGGCTACCTGCTCGATGTTCTTCGTTATCCCTGCCTGGGTAAGGTTACTAGACCCGTGTGCACACAAAGTTGCATTCTCGTTATCGTGGAATAGCCAAACTTTCAGATGAAATAGTCCTTCTTTGAGAAGGGCAATGCGTATGTCGATTCGCCCCTGTCGAATCAGCCATGTTAGACACTCCAGCGTATAGCGCTGAATCGCGTCAGTGGTCACCATCAGGTCGGACAACAAGCCGACAACTGCTGATTCGATAGCCTTCGTACCAGCTTCGATAGCCTTCCAGTCGTCTGAACGGAGCATAGGACTTATTAGCAATCGAAAGCGTCCATCAGAATGGTTGATGAAACTGGCCAGTCCGGGCGCCAGGGAAACCAATGCTTCACTCGAAAAGAAGCCAACCATACAGTCCACGCTGGATGCCGCAGTAAAACCGGGAATCAAGACGTCTGGCACGAATGGGTCACCTGGCAACAGGTATATGGGGCGTAATTCTCTAATCGACTGTAGACTAGCTGGACTCTTACCCATGATGAATTACACCTTGTTTTAATCACTACATAGAATGCCTGAAACTGCGACGATTATAAAGTGGTCAGGTGGGCCAGTCCACCCATAGGTGTCAAGGGCGGTACCAGCCCGTTTAGGGCCACATCCTCCACGTCCATATCCTCCAGATGAACGGCGAGAGCTATAGGCTGAAACAGAGCAGACAGACTAAAGCCTAGTACTTCCTCCACCTTTCCGACCCACCGATTCCGTCACAACCACTCCCCCACCGGCTCCCCGCCTATCCCTTTACCTGCTTACATTTTCCCTGAACACTTGCACAACGGTGGTCCACCTTTCCGACGCCCTTTGTTGTTGTCCAGCGATTATGTCCCCGTAAATGAAAATCGAAAATGTCACCCTGGCTAATCTGCGGCGGTCTGTGATTCGGCCAGGGCTTCGGCTTTGACCCGTTCCTTGGCGCTAAGGCGTTTGGTTGAGGGACTTTCTGCATTGGCATATTTCGTAGTTGCCACCCGTGACATGCCCACCTTCCTGGAATTAGCCCGCAAGGAAAGTCCCTGGTTCTTGGCTTTCTGCACTGCCTCCCAGCGAGCCTGCTTAGTTGGAGTAGGTGTACGCTGCAACTGATGGCGAACTGGTTTTGCTTTTCCACCCTTGCCTTTCGCGGCTGCACTCTTGACCCTGGCCGGCCGCTGGATCGAGGACTCCAGATCGGCCAGGAGCTTTCGCTGGTCGTCACCCAGGTGGCCGTTGGCCAGGCCACCACCTGAAAACGACAATTACTTTTGCCGGTCATGTTGCCTCAAGGAAAACGTTACCGAAAGCGAGCTATTGCCTCACGTCGATGATGCTCGAGAGGTCTACTCGGCCATCCGGAGACTTGCCCAGACCTGCGAAGAGGCCGCTTGCAATCTGTAGGAGCATCATCTACCGTTCAGGCAACAGGAACCGGCAAGAATGGTTGACGTTGATCACGGGGGCATTGGGGGATCGAAAACCGGGTGTTCCGGGTACGGGATGTGACCATGGACGAGGACCGCTGCCGGGTGAGATCGGCTTCAGCCCCTCAAATAATGGCCGAACTGCGCAACCTGGTCATCAGTCTCTTGAGAATGGAAAGGGTACCAACATCGCCGCCGCACTCCGTCGCTGCGCCACCAGACCCTTCCATCCCCTGTCTCTCGTCGGCGCCCCTATCCAATAAAAGACCCTGAGGTTTCACTCACTATGCTTGAGAAAGGGGTATCCCTAGAATGGCACGAAATGCGCACAGCGCTTGCCAAGCACTTCGAGGAAGCGCAGGAACTTCTCCAGCGAAGTCTCAGCGACATCGATTTGGATGGATTTCTGGCGGACTCACCCGAGGCGATAAAGCCCGACGATGCTGACGCTCGCTACCAATATGGCCTCATCATGAGGAAAATGGGCTTTCACATTGCCGCTATGTTTTTGGCTAACCAGCAGAACAACGTCCATTCCGCCGGCGTACACGCCAGGGTGCTAGTGGAGTGCGCGGCGGATATCGTACCGATGGGCAATGCTGCTGGGAAGGGCATATCAGAAGAGTTTGAGCGTATACTCAATGCCCAAGAGTACGATGCCAATTACTTCCTCTTGCGAATGAGCAGAGGGCATATAACCAGGGAGGAATTGGAAGCGAACGTCACGAGAACGAGAGAGGCCATTGGACTCTTCGACGGGAAACAACCTACGAAGGTTTCCTTGACTGATCGTGTTGCTGTTTTAACCGAAGGTAAACAGTGGTATGCCTACCTGAGCGATAGTTTCTGCCACACCGATGCCGTTAGGCTAAGGGACGTTCCCAGCTTAGGTGGAATCCTTCCCGCACCAGCAACACAGCTGCACGTCGCACTCATCATCATTATGAACTGTGCTATGACGTACATAGGTCAGTCATTGATGGCGTATGGGATCATTAGGATAACGGAGGGGGACGGAAGCCAGCACTTCGATGATGCGCTGGCCCTGCTCGGGAGGGCAAGAGAGACAGCCGCCCCGTTCCGGGATATCCTAACCTTGGCACACAGGAGCATGACCAATGGAGAACAAGCCTGAACCATCTGGAAGGGAAATCCTTAAACAGTTGGCCGAGGCGTGTGACCGACAGCTAGAAGCACTCCAGGAGACTCGGAAGATGCACGAGAACCTCTTTGGTCCTCTCGACACGGAACCGGGAGAGGAGTCCGACTCGCTACTCCGCCTCCGCAAAGTCTACTGTCACGTGATAGCTATAACGTCGTGGCGCATAGACAGGTGGGTATTCCACGTTATGGCCCCAGATATCCGAGCGGCACTCGAACAGTTACGGCCTCTTGTGCGTGAGACCTGTAAGGAGGTACATGAGCCCAAAGAGCAGTGTAAAGTATCCAGATATTTCGACAAGCTGGACGACCTACTGACACCGCTTACTCATCCCACAACTGTGAATCTGACCTATCTCCCTGAGGCCAACGGTGCGTTTGCAGGAGGCGGAGTCAAGCACTTCTCCAATCTCTGTCTATCGCTCCATTGTCTACTGGCCCATTACGCATTGACTTTGGATATAGAAGCATCGCGCTTGGGCCTATCCCCAGAGCGCCTTGGTAATACCATCGTCGAACGGGCAGCCCCACGGGTTGAACTGGTACTAGCAGGGGAGTACATGGCAACGAAGTACGAACCCCTACGGATTGAGGATTAACGGGATGGCGGGTTTCCTTTGCCAGTTAGAGACCTGCAAAAGCATCTAGCCTTGTGCTTGAGTTGATAACCCGTGTCAAGCAACCGTATTGGACTTCAACAGTCTTGACCAAGAAATGCCGGGGTTATGGCACTTTCAGCACACCAGGGAGAGCGCCTCTTGAGCATAGAGTTTAGTATGACAAGCAGCTTTCGCATGCAGGCGGTGAGAGCCACCTTCTTCGGCTTGCCAGCGGCTAGGAGTCGCTGGTAGAAATCCCGTATGACGGGATTGAATCGACTGGCAACCATTGCAGCCATGTACAGAACTGCCCTGAGCCGCGCCCGACCACCCCAGATCTGCCTCTTACCTCGCAGCGTTCCGCTGTTGCGATTGAAGGGAGCCACTCCCACTAGAGCGGCTACTTGACGGCGGTTCAGCGTGCCAAGCTCAGGCAACTGAGATAGCAGAGCGAGGGAGATCTGCTCGCCCACGCCGGGAACGCTGCGCAGGATGTCATCCTTCTCTCGCCACACCGGACTGCTGCGCAGCGTCTGCCGCAGACCTTCGTCTGTGTCACGCAGCTCCTGTTCTAGCCAGGCGATATGGGCCTCGATCCGGGGGCGTACTGCGGCGATCGCACTCCCAAGCCGGTTCTTCTCAGCCACTACGATAGACACGACCTGGTGTCTGCGAGCAACCAGAGAACTCAGGACCTGTGTCTCGGCATCCTTCAGAGGACGCACTGCTGGTCGAACCGCATCGGCGAAGTGGGCCAGAGCTGCCGCGTCCAGCGCATCGGTCTTAGCCAGTGTTCCCGTGGCCCTGGCGAAGTCTTGAACCTGTTTGGGATTGACTATGGCCACTGGTAGCGCCGCAGCCGCCAGGGCTGCGACCGAAGGCAATTCCAGGCCGCCTGTAGACTCAAGCACTACCATTGCGGGGTCCAGGGCCTTGAGCCATGAGACCAGTTCCCGGATGCCAGCCTCGTCATTTGAGATGGTCCACACGTTGCCAGTGGGGCGAACCGCGACATCCACATAGCTCTTGGACACATCGATGTCTACATACACTGATTTGGATTCCATTCCTACCTCCTGAGTAGAGCATTGGCCCTTCCTTGCAAGATGCGGGCTCATTCGGCCCGGGCAACCGTTCGGGCTCTGCTTCGGGATGGTGCGGCGACCCTTGCTTGACAACGGTCTTTGACGACCAGGGGCGGATCGGTCTGCCGCACCCCACTCCACGTATGTGAAGTCACTATTGGGTAACGTTTCCAATATACAAGCGTGGCGGAGTAATGGTGTACCACTGTTGTGTAAGTGTTCAGGGAAAATGTCAGCAGGTAAAGGGATAGGCTAGGAGCCGGTGGGGGAGCGGTTGTGACAGGATCGGTGGACCGGAGGAGCCGACGGAATCCTAGGGTGAGGCCTGTCTGCTCTGATTGAGCCTGTAGCTCTCACCGTTCATCTGGAGGATGTGAACGTGGTGGGTGAGCCGGTCCAGTAGAGCGCCAGTGAGCCTTTCGGAGCCGAAGACCTCAGTCCACTCGTCAAAGGGGACACTTGGTGGTGATGAGGATGGACCCTCTCTCATAGCGTTGGCTTATGATCTCAAAGAGGAGTTCAGCGCCGATCTTGGAGAGGGGAACGAAGCCAAGTTCGTCGATGATGAGGAGCTTGAAGCGGGCGAGCTTCTTCTGTAGGTTGAGCAGACGCCGTTCGTAGCTGGCCTCCATGAGCTGGTGAACCAGGGAGGAGGCGGTGGCGAAGCCCACGGAGATGCCCCTCTGACATGCTGCCAGTCCCAACCCCAGGGCAACGTGGGTCTTGCCGGTGCCGCTGTTGCCCATGGCGATGACGTTCTCACGTAGGTCCACGTACTCGCAGCGGGCCAACTGCATGACAAGCTGCTTGTTCAGCGAGGGGATGGCGAGGAAGTTGAAGGTGTCCAGGCTCTTTACGGCGGGGAAGCGGGCCGTCCTGATTCTACGTTCCACCATGCGGTGATGGCGGTCTATGAGTTCCAGCTCAGCCAATCTCAGCAGATAGTCGGGATGGTCCACACCCTCCGAGGCGCACAGAGCCGCCATCTTGTCGTACTCCCTGAGGAAGGTGGGCAGCCTCAGCTCCTTCAGGTGATGCTGTAGCAGCGCCGTGGACCTGTCGCTCATGATCTCCCTCCGGCCAGAAGGGCCATGTAGTCCCCGGGGAAGGTCTTGGTCACCCTGACCCTGGGCAGGTGGGGGTAGCGGGTCAGGTCCAGCCTACGAAGTCTACCCTCTATCCTGGAGAGGAGCAGGTGCTTCGTGGCGTCGAAGCTGATGGCTCCCAGATCCAGGGCCTCCCCCACAGCCCTGTGCACCTCCTCCTTGCGGAAGTTCTCCATCAGCCGAAGCACCTGCACGTACTCCCTCTTCCCTCGCCTCCCCATCCTCGATTCAAGCAGCCGGCGAAGGGTCTCAAACTCCTCAGGCGACTCCCATCCCGCCAGGGGCGCCACGTGGTCCAACACCCCTGTCTTCTGCTCCAAGAGGGGCAAGTAGTGGATGGGATCAAAGACGTAGTCGTCCCGTTGGTAGGACCGACCGTGAGAAGCTATCACCTCTGCCCCGCAGCTGATCACCACCCGGTCCACGTATCCCCGTACCAGCACCTCCCGGTGTCCGTAGGCCACGGGCACCGAGTAGTCGTTGGTCCGGTACCTCACCAGGGACAGGGAGCTGACACGGGTCGTATGCTTGTCGCAGGCCTCGTAGGGTGTGGACGGCGGGGGCAAAAGGACATCCAGGTCTCGTGCCATCCGCTCTCCTATGGTCTCCTTGTGTCCCCTGAGCCGCCTCTCCATCCGCTCCAGGCATTTCTCTTTCAGGTGGGCGTTCAGTTCATCGAAGCTCCTATAGGACGGGATGGGCACCATGAAGTTCCTACGAGCATATCCCACCAGTCCCTCCACCTTACCTTTGTCGTTCCCCTTGCCCGGTCGGCCAAACCGGTCCTCAAACAGATAGTGGGATACCAGTTCACTGAACACCCGCGTACGCTTCCGCCGGCCGTCTCCCAGGATCTTCGCCACCGCCAGCCGGGTGTTGTCGTAGAGGATGCTCTGGGGCACTCCGCCCAGAAACGCGAAGGCGGAGACGTGTCCGTCGCAGAAGGCCTCCGTGGTCTCCGTCGGGTACGCCTTCACAAAGCAACCGTCGCTGTGGGGCAGGTCCAGCACGAAGTAATGGATCCTCCGCTCCACCCCTCCTATCATCGCCTTAGCCTGGCCAAAGTCGCACTGGGCATGACCCGGCGAATGGCTCAAGGGCACATACATCTCCCGCATCCTCCGCCTCCGCTCCCGCACGTAGTCCTTCACTATGGTGTAGCCGCCTCTGAACCCGTGCTCCTCCCTCAGCCTCTCAAAGACCCGCTTCGCCGTGTGCCGCTGCTTCTTCGGCGCTACCCTGTCCCCTTCCAGTATCCCCTCTATCACCCCCACGTACGGCTCCAGCTTAGGCCTTCTCACCGGCTTGCTCCGCCGGTACCCCGGCGGAATCGAGTACCTCAGCATCTTCCTCACCGTGTCCCGGTGTAGCCCAAACTCCCGCGCCGCTTCCCGGACACTCATACCCTCAACCATGCATGCCCGTCTCACCCTCGCGTACATCTCCACTCTGTACATCCTCTCTTACCTTCCATCGTGTTCCTATCAACACTATGGAAGGTGGCGGGCGGTCCGATTTGCAACCGCCCTTTTGGGGCCGTCGCCCCCGCCCTAGAGGTACATTATCTCGCCGCCCTTCTCATAATACGGATTTTCTCCCCCGCCGTGTACTTCCGCCGGGTGACTGTCTTGACCCGTCTGACGAAGGACCTGGTTCCTTTGTCCGATTCTCCGCCAAACGAGTTTTGATCGTTCCTCTTTGGGACATATCCACTCCTCTCTTTCTGAGTAATCTAACTCATCAAAGCGAGCTTTCCCAACCTCATTCCATTGGCTATTTCTTCTACCCAACTTGTTCCACTATTGCTGATGTTCTGCACCATTTTTTATGCTCTTCAATCATCTCGACCGTTATGTATCAAGTTCTTTGACAACTACTACGCTTGAAACCCTGGCAATCGGCAGCGGCCTCAATCCCGTTTACTGAACAAGAGTATTCCCTTAAAATCACAGTATTGGTAAACACCACAACAGCGTGGGGGCAAGCCTTGATACTAGATGAAGTGGAAGCGGACATCGCATCACAGTTAGAAGATCAGTCCCGACTCGGAATCCAAATTACACGAAGGAACGATATCCCAGACACAGGACCTACTAACAAGGGAGTTTGGTACCAGATTCCTCAAGTGACATCTGTCTTTGCCGACCTTAAACGGTCCACAGAGCTAAGTGCGGAAAACAGTCCACGAGACGCAGCCAGTGCTTATACTTATTTCATCAGGGCAATGGCGCTAATACTGGAACGATTCGACGCAAAGTATATTGATATTCAAGGGGACGGTATATTTGGGTTGTTCAGTGGCAAAGGATCCATATTCTATGCGGCAGCATGTGCAATCACAATGAGGACTGAGGTACAGCGAGAGGTAGCGATTCGGTTCGATAAAGATACTGAATGCGACTGGGACTTGACAGCAGGGATAGGCATTGACCGTGGGACTCTGCTTGTGCGACGTCTTGGATTGAGGGGAACCAAGCAAAACGAGGTGTGGGCCGGTAAGCCTGTGAACATGTCAGCAAAGCTAAGCTCCCTAGCGGAACCGAACCACGTTGTCGTTTCTGAGCGGGTCTTTAGGCAGTTTGAAGGATCCTCCAAATTGCGGAAGCGGACCTTGCTCTGGTCTTGCGGCTGCGATGAATCAACCACGGGGGCAGGTTTGGACGTTCTAGAAGGACAAACCTGCTTTCTCTGGCAGGAAAGAACAGTCAATGAAGACATGGGATTAGACTTTAACATTTTCCATGAATTAGGCTCCAAATGGTGTGAGATCCATGGACCTGAATTTTGCGAGACCATAGTTACGGGTAGACGACCGTACGCATGATTTTAGATGAACGGCTTAGATCCCATTATGAATCTCTAAAGCGCGCAATTGGGTTTGTGAAAACGTCTGACGCGAAAGCGGCTCCAGCAATTGGCCTACAGATGGCCTTAGTCGGAACATTGGCAGCCCGATCCGATAGACTGTGGGCCGTTGTCGGAGACTTTTCCTGGCATTCAGCCGATAGCATCCTCGTCGGACTAATGATTCTTTATGGCATCTTCGCGGTCGCTGTCGTCACAATCGCGATTCGAGTTTACATGCCGATGCATCCAAGAACGGGCAAGTCTCTCATCTATTTCGAAGACATCTCATCTATGGAGTACGAGGAGTTCGAATTACAATCCAGAGAAATTACCCTTGATCAAATTGAACGCCAACTCTTGGATCAGGTTTACAGGGTCTCACGAATTGCAAGCACAAAGATGCGCAGAGTCAGGTGGGCGCTCTTGCTCACCGCACCGTCCAGCATACTCTGGCTGGTGCTTCTTGTGTGGGGAACAATCTAGCCATAGGGACTCCTGCAGCCTGGCTTCCGAAGACGAGGTACAGTCCGTAGCCAAATGTTGGCCTCGAGTCTTCTTTGCCATCTGTATGGCGAAACTCTTGACAGATTGGAACGAGCCTTTGGCGTAGAATTGACTGGAAGCATGGCCTGCGTTGAGCAATTCTTCGCGCAAGAGCTTGTAGTGCTTTTTGGACTTCTAGCTTCCGACAACTGACCCCGGAGTCTTGGGGCCTGCTTCTCGCTGCCAGCGATGCTGATAGCACGTTATTTTTGTAAATCGCCAAGAACTATATACCAGTAAATCGCGAGATCTGTTGTTGTCCAGCGATTATGTCCCCTGAAGTGAAAAGCGAAAATGTCACCACCGGCTAATTTGCTTCGATGGACGAAGCGGCTAGAACCTGAGCTTTGGGACGCTCCTTGGCGCTAAAGCGTTTAGTGGGAGGGATCTCTGCCCGTGCGTATTTTGTGACGGTCATGCGGGCCATTCCCAGCTTCCTGGCGATGGCGCGGAGGGAAAGCCCCTGCTTCTTCGCCTTCTGAACCGCCTCCCAACGGGCCTTTTGGGCCTGAGTGGGCGTGCGGCGCGACGAATGACGAACCGGCTTCTGCCCACCACGCCCAACCTTACCGTTTACCCTATTGGCGCCAAGGTTTTCCTCTTCAGTTGGTTCCAGAGCGTCCAGGAGTATCCGCTGAGCTTGGTTAAGGTGGCCGTTGACGCCATCCTTGAGGAGGGGCTGGAGATCGGGGCCAGAGGTGTTGGGGATGGTGGCTCCCCACAGGGAGGACAGGGGCTGTGGCGATTCCTGAAAGTCCACGGTTTCACCGTGATACCTGATCATGAGCTGGCCGTCGGCTCGCTCCAAGACCTCCACCTTCAGACCGGCATAGCTAGGCCGGTCCGTACCGGGCAGCAGTTGCAGGATACGCCACCGATATTTGATCGTGTTGTCCCGGGCCACCTTGCGGGTGTGCCTTAAGCTGATGGTCTCGGTGAGAGACAGTTCGGCTGGCACCGGGCGGTAAGCTTTATCGGGCTGCTCCGAGGCAACGGCGAACCGGGCGTTGAAGTGGGGCAGGAACTCCTTCAGCACTGTATTGGCCTGCTCAATGGTGCCGGGGCGCCGGCCAGGCGCAACTCGGTGACCAGCCGGTCCTGGAAGGTTGACGCCATTCGTTCCACCCTTCCCTTAGCCTGTGGAGAGAGAGCGAAGATCTGACGAATCCCCAACGCCCGCATCACCGAAGCGAACTGGGTGGTTTCGACCAGTACCGGTACTCGGCGGGCATTGTACATGAAGGCCGAATGCCGGTCGCTGTACAGGGCCAGGGGTATTCCCCACTGTCGGATCAAGCCCTCCAGAAGCACCAGATAGCCCCGGGTGTCTTCGCTGGGGCGGAACACCGCCTGGGCCACGACGCCGGTGGCGTCGTCCACTGCCAGCAGCAGCACCAGCTTCGGCCCCCGATTCTGGAGCCAGGAGTGGTGGCTACCATCCACCTGGACCAGCATTCCCTCCTGGGGCATGCGCCGTCGCCGGAACCGGTGCTGCGGAGAACGCCGACTGCGCGGGCTGCCCATGCCAGCCCTGGTCAGGATGCGACGCACCGTGGGCCGACTCAGGTCGATGCCCTCCCGCTCTCTGAGCAGTTCAGTGAGGTGAGTATGGTTGGCGCCAGAGTAGCGTGTGCTGGCCAACTCTACCACCGCAGCCGCAGCAGCCTCGGGAACGGCATTGTGGGGCCTCCGTCCCCGGTTGCCGTGGGCCATTGCGGCGGGGCCGTCTCTCCTATAGGCCGAAAGAAGGCGCTTGGTGTGGCGTTGGCTCAATCCCATGATCTCCGCGGCCTGGGCGATTGGTAGCTGGTATTCCAATACGTTGTTGAGTACCTTGATCCTGGTCTGTTCTTGCTGATTCAATGTCAATTCCTTCATAAGGTGACATTGTCGCTGAACAGTTAAAGGGTGACATTATCGTAGACCATCAACAAGAGATCGCCAGGAACATTAGGCCATTTCGCCAGGGGCATTAGTCCACCTTCGGCGCCGAATCAAAGAACATAGTCACACCTTGTTAAGGAAGGAGCGGCGATGGCCTACAAGGAAGTGTCCAGAGTGGACATAGTGGAAGTGATCCGTCGCTGGCAGAGAGGGAACAGTCAGCGGCAGATAGCGGCGGGGACGGGACTGTCGAGAGACACCGTACGAAAGTACCTGTCGGCGGCACAGAAGGCGGGAGTAGCCCGTGATGGACCGGGTCCCACGGAGGAGCAGCTGAGCGTGTTGGCGCCGGTGAGCCGCGGCGGCCCGCGGCAGATAGATACGCCAACTGAGGACCTGTTGGCACCCTGGGGAGACCAGATCTACCGCTGGCTCAGCGTGGACCGGCTGCAGATGACCCGCATACAGGAATTGCTGGCTGAGCGGGGATGCCGGGTGTCCTACACCTCGCTTCGCCGGTTCATCGGGAAGCGCAACTGGCTGAGCTGTAATCCCCGGACGATACGGATGGGAGAGAGTCCGCCGGGTGAAGTTGCCGAGATGGATATTGGGCGGTTGGGGTACATCTGCGACCCGGAAAGTGGCCGCCGCCACACGGTGTGGACGTTGATGGTGGTGGTGACCTACTCCAGGCACTGCTTCGTATGGCCGACCCACAGCCAGAAGTTGGAGGAGGTGATAGCCGGGCTGTCAGGGGCCTGGAAGTTTTTCGGCGGCATTCCCAAGTACCTGGTGGTGGACAACTTCCCCGCCGCGGTGGTGGGCGCCGACGCCCTGCATCCCAGACTCACCAGGGGCTTCCTCGAGTACTCCCGACACCGGGGCTTCATCACAGACCCGGCACGGGTGCGTCATCCCAGGGACAAGTCCCACGTGGAGAGGGACATTCAGTACGTTCGGGAGCACTTCTTCAAGGGCGGTGACTTCAGAGACTTGGCCCACCTTAGGAGTGAGGCGGCCCAGTGGTGCCGGGACGTGGCCGGACAGCGGATCCATGGCACCACCCGGCGGAAGCCCCTGCAGGTGTTCGAGGACGAGGAGCGTGAGACTCTCGCCCCCTGGGACGGTGATCCCTACCAGGTCACCCACTGGCGCATGGCCAAGGTCCACCTGGATCACCACGTGGCCTGCCAGTACGCCCTCTACTCCGTGCCGTCGTCCCTGTGCGCTCCGGGCCAGAAGGTGGAGATCGGGTTGGGAAGCAAGTTGGTGCGCATCTTCCACCGGGGCAAGCTGATCAAAGTCCACCAGACTGGACAAAATCGAGAACCTTTGCGATTTCATTTAAGCTTGCGGTGTAGGTTAAACGCCTCGGATTCCAGAACTCCTATCGGTTTCTTACTCCACACCTTTGGAATGGTTAAGCAAAGATTCCGGGCAGCTCGGTGCATTTCTCTTACGGACGAGCTGTCAACGAGTCAAGGGTTCATCGCAAGTGCATCAAGCGTGTTCCCATACTGAGAGGATGTCAATCCACCCAAGAACATGATAATTTGCTCTGCAGCATTTTTTGGGACCACACCGAACCTATTGCACTACTGCGACAACGAGTTTAGGTAGAGGTTGTGATTTCGTGCATCATAACTTAGGTGGGCCCTGAAGGGCCGCATACACGTGAGCGACACAATAGGACCCTAACGAATTGCCAGTGGGCCATTCCCCATTGGGCTAGGACTTGTTCACATTCAGCCCTTCAAGTAACTCTTGGTCCTCCTCAGCGTCAAAAGTGAATCGGAACCTCCGCTTGCCCCCGCTCGAATTGATGGCAACTAGCGTTACAGGGAGCATCATGTCCTTCGGGCGGTTCTCTACCTTGGAACCTGCGAGGTGGCGACGATTGTCCTAATTGGAGGCCGTCACAATCAGCGCGTGTCCCATGAACACAAGCTTGGCCTCCTTGCCCTTGCCCTTCCGCATCAGACGTGCCTGTGGGTCCGTGCTGCTCTGATGCGTCTCGTTTCTCCTGCGCTCCCCACGAAAGCCCACCGACGGGTTGCCGGGGTCATCATCGGGCGGCCGCCGTTCCTCATCTCGCCGTCTGAAGCTCTTAATGCTCGCCGCAGCCTCTATCAGCGTCCCGTCCACCCTGAAATGCTCGTCCGACAACAGCCCTTGCCGGTCCGCTTTCACTACCACCTGGTCGAACAGCGCCTGTCCTATCCTGTGCTCCAATAGCCGCCGCCGGTTCTTCGTGAACACCGTTGAACAGCGACAACCATTCTTGCCGGCAAAAATGATTGTCGCACAACCGGCAAGAATACTTGACGCCAATCAACCGTAGGGTCAAAGCTGCGCTCCATCAGGTTCATGTCAAGAAACCAGCGGAACAGAAGGTTGTATTCCAACTCCTCGCAGAACGCTCGCTCACTGCGCACAGAGTAGAGAGAGAAGAGCAACGATGCCTTCAGCAGTCGCTCCGGTGGGACGGACGCTCGGCCCACCTTCGAGTACATCTGATCAAACTCCGGCGACAGACGCTCCAAGGCTCCGCCGGCAATGAGCTTGATGATTCGAATGGGATGGTCCTATGGGACTCGTTCCTCCAGGTCCACGAACGCCAGCATCATAGCCTGTGGGTCGTGTCTTCCCCGCATGAGACCACCTCCATTACGGTGTGGTCTTATCATATCTCACCCAATCGTTTTTCCGCAGCCTGCTAAGCCTCCGATAATGCCCTAGAAAAATATGGGATTTTCAATCGAGCGCATATGGCCTGCTCAATTGGTGCCGGACTGCGGTGCGTGTTCATGTAATACTGAGTCCTTAACCTTACTATGTGTTGTACAAACATGTCATCATGCTTCTTCAAAATATCGCCCAGACGGTCGAGCTGCCTCTGAGAAAGTCTCGCCGCTCCGTCCAATTGGCTGAAGTAACCCACGAGGTCATAAGCCGGGGTCCCGTTACGACTCACCACGGTGTCCACCGCTCTTCTGATCTCTGGAAGGTTAATACAATCCACAATAGACTCTACATTCACGATTGTCCAAAGAAACGAGAGTATGTCTAATGTCTGTGTGATTTCCTGCACCTCAATGTCCGGACGCTTGCGCCTGATAAAGCGAACCCAACGTGCTAACCCTTCGTCATCTTGAAGGGCAACACTAATGAGGCGAAGTCCACTGTCAGCGATTGTTTCTATGATTTCTTCGACCTTGACCTTTTCAAGGTTCCCATGCTTGTTGCGGAGCACTTGTGCCATTATCTTGTTGTTTCTCAGAATTCTGTAGACTCCATTCGCCCGGCCCACTTTAGGGCCATCTAAGGTCATGTTTGGGGTTTCACTGCCGGCGCTATGGATACGCTCCTCGATAGCCCTCTCCTTTTCTCTATTCTCCAACACACTGTCCTTTGAAAGTATGTTTTTTGGGAGGGCATCGACAATGTCTTGAAATCTCCTAGTCTCCTCTGGGACCAGGGTCGCCGGACGAAACGAATCTAAGGCAGACATCGTCCTAAGGAGAATGTCATCGATTATCTCGTTATCCCTACTGTGGTGTATGGCGAAGAGTATCGTGAGGTAATTCGCCTCCGTGTGACTATTTTCGCACATCTCGTTGATTTCTTTCTTGCTGGCCTCACTGTTCGCAGTGAGGAACTTTCCGAGGAAGTAATAGTACATATACTCCCTCCTGAATGATCCAGCATTGTCGATAATCCCGTAGTTTCTATCGCTGAGCCTATTGATTGTGGATTGTCGGATAAAGAATCGTGCCTCATATTCAGCTCGAAACGCACCGTAGTCGAATGGAGTTGATTCTTCCAAACTATGTTTGAAGGTCGCAAATGCTAGATGTTCGGCAAAGTTGAAGCATGTATTCACGTCCTTATCTTCTCTTGCAATCCCTGCTTGAAACAAGTTGCTAATGATTAATACGTAGTAGCAGTGGCCGTATGACGTAATAGAAATGTTATCAGGCATGTATCGTTCCCTGCTCTGGAGGATAGATAACACGAAGAAGGGATAGCGTGGAACAATCTTATTCGACACTATAATGGAGTTGACATCAGCCTCCATTTGATCAACAAGTCCATCAGGGACGACCTGCCCTACTTCAGAGAGGGCTAGCCTCTTTCTGATAAGTCCCTCTTGCTGTGCGCGCGTGAGAGGTTCGATTTTCAGTTCTTCAAAGTCTGCGAGGCGATCGTCGTCCATGAAGTACGCATAGAACATGTCCGAAGGCAAAGCAATAATGATCCTGTCGAATATATTCCTTGCAAGGGCAATTAGTTCGATAGCCCGACGGTCGGACGTCATATTGTCCACGATCAGCGTCTTGTTACTCTGCTCGACCCAAAGCGAATAGTCTCCATGGAATTGAGATTGATACCTACCCTTAAGGAAAGAGTCCTTAGGAGTGACAGTTGATTGGGACACATCTACAAAAAGGACAGGCTTGGATTCTGCGACCAAAGAGAGATATAGATATCTAGCTAGAGCAGTTTTACCAGATTTTTCTTGGCCATGGACGAGGGAATATCTAATGTTCAGTAACTGTTCTTGATTTGATATAGTAGTGTTGGGCGTTGGCTGACCAGAGACTTTTAGGTCATTCCTAGTCATGCGTGGAAAGACAAAAGACTCCTCAAGTTTAATGCGTTCGTTGGAAATGAATTCGGTGTCCTGAATCTCTCGCAAGAATTCTTCCCTAGGAGAGAAGGTTTGCTTTAGCTCATTGGCTACGGCCTTGATACCTTTGTAGACTTCATGCCAGGCAGTATCCTTATGTGTGTAGTGAGAGACAGCTGTCCCATCGTCGGGCAGAGCCTTCAGGTCATCCCCACCAAGCATGTCCTTCCAGGCACAATCACGGACTATGATGGGGATACGGAAAGCTAACTCTCCGTTATCAGATAAGCTCTCCGCGTAATCCCACTCTTTTCTGCATTCCTCCGATGCTATGAAATCTGGACTCAGAAGGAACACAATGACATTCGCCTGAGCCATTTTCGCTCTAATCTCCTTGGATATGTGCTGACCTGGGAGGATCTCGCGATCAGACCATTGATGAAGAAGGCCTTGTTTCTCTAATAGGGCAAGTGACTTCTCCATTTCGCATCTATGGTCAGCATCTTTATGGGAGTACGAATAAAACAACCGAACTATCGCATCTGGACTCAGCTTCGGCATATGTCTCTCCTTGGTGACTTCCATCCGAAGATTGTACCAAACTGTCGCGATGCTGCGGAAGCCGACATGCCGGCAAGAATGCTTGTCGCCAATCATCGTGCCAGGGTTCGCGCGGCTCTTTATATGGGAGCCTTGGTTGCCAGTCGGTGGAACTCTGTATTGCGGGCCTTCTACCAGCGATTGCTCGCAGCTGGCAAGCCGAAGAAGGTGGCCCTAACTGTCTGTTTGCGAAAGCTCCTCACCATCCTTAACAGCATGATGAGAAGCGGCGAACCATGGAGTCCTACCTTCGCTACCTCTTGACATTCAAGACGGTTGCTTTTCGCTGGACAACAACAGGCTTTACCGATTTACTGGTACATAGTTCTTGGCGACTCATGTTGATAGTCTAATGATCTTGGTGATCTACACGCAGCCAAAATCAACTTCTGGATTCTGGCAGGAGGATTACTGGTAATCGCTTTTGGTGTCACGTACGCTGTCTAGCGGAGATTAAAAGTGACCACCTGGCCGAAGGTTATGACACTGATCGTCCAACCTCAAGTACAATAGCGTGGGTTTACGCAGAACAAACGGGAAAACCAATGGCGGTACTGTTGGGAAGCTTCCTTGTCGAAGTAGGTGCGCTAGGAGACAAACGGAAGTCTTGACAAGCTACAGGAGGCGTGGAGATTCGATGTCTTGGAAGGAGCAAGTGGAACTGAAAGAAAAACTCCTGGAATGACTACTCGAATACGCAGAACAGAACGCTACTGAAAGAGGGGGATTCTTGTCCATGTCCGAAATACTGGGGTGCTCTGAAGGGCAATTAATTTATCATCGCGATTTGCTTCACCAAGCAGGATACATTGCCAGTCAGCCCATGGAGGTAGGAATCCGTCCTCAATTCCTTACTCGGGAAGGCCAAATGGCTTCGCGGAAATTCAGCGGAAAGCCCCGTCTCTAGCTAAGGGAATTTTTTGCAAGGGTTATCATCGGGCAGAGATTAGAGATGGTCATTGCATTTGGGAGGTCTACCAAAATCCTTCCTGTACTCATCCAGCAGTTCCCTTTCTCGAAAAAACGGAAGAAGGTTCTTCTCTACTCTGAACCACAACGCATTTTGCGTACAGGTGCCCTCGCCGCCTCTATGGTGAGCATACAGTCGGTCACGGATACACGTTGCCGTGGCGCCGTAATAGATAATCTGCCCCTTTGCCTCAAGCGAATACACGCCACTTGTGCCACGAGGAACCTTGGCAATTTCGTCTGCGATAAACAGTCTTGCTGCATCCAGAATCGGCAAGTCTCTACTCCTTCACAACTCCGGCTGGGGTTTCATCATTCAGGGATGCCTCGAGGGCTCGGAAGCCGAAACTCAAAGCTTGAGAAAGCCTCCGTGCTTGACCAGCTTGTCTAAGAGGGTGTCTAAAAAGGACGTCGGTGGAGCGAAGCATAAACGTCTGTTAGGCAACGAAGTCCGCCTCTCCAACTCCAGACCCTTCGGGTTCACTCAAGGTGACATGGAGCGCTCGGGGTAACAAAGGGATTTATTAGACACGCTCTTAGGTTAAGGCTGGCGGTGTAAGTGGCGCAACAGCTAAGGGCGGAACGGCTGCGCAGTGTTAAATTGGCTTGCTCTGGAGCGCTTATTCACTTTGATATGGATGGCTTCGGTTTCATTTCAGAAGGATATTAATACTGTTCGCTGTGGGGTTCAGGTTCGCCTTGCTCCGACGCCTTTGCTAGTTCGGTCAGTATTTCCCAATAACCAGGCTCTTTTGTGGGTGGATTGAGTTGCTTCCCTGATTCGGCGTCCAAGACACCGTCGAGCTTAGGCAAGTTGTCCCTATAGGAGTAAGCGGTGTCAATTTGGGACTGAGTTAAGCCTTCTGCGGGGTAGTCACCCTCACCTAGAGAGAATCGTGTGCCTGAAAGGTTAGTCTCAAACAACCACGCATCCTTCAGAATCGCGCTTTGAAGACGAGCGTTTGACATGTCTAGGCCTCGAAGGTCTGCGTCCGACAGATCTGCTTTGATTAGATTTGCCGCCGATAAATTTAACCGAGCCAAATATGCACCCCGAAGGTCCGCGCTGCTAAGGTTCAACTCGAAAGTCTCGTTGTCTTCAATAACAATGTCTTCCTTACTACGGGACCCGATGGCGGGTCGCAGTTGACTGTAAACAGAACCGTCTTCGAATTGAGTATGGGCTTGTGAGCCTGGCTGAGGTAGCCTGCTCTACCGGAAGACTCGGCCAACTGAAGCGAGTTTATCAGTTCCGGGGCATTTGACGTTAGACACCTGTATTAGCACCCGCGGCCATCCGCCCGTCAAGAACCACGACTGGACCTCACAAGAAAGCTCTGGGGCCACACAGTTGAAGTTCATCCCTGGGTCCAGCACGCATATTTGCACCACGGTGCTGACAGCATCGTGATTGAAGTCCACGCCCACCTTCTTGCACGTTGAGTGGGTACTAGGCTTCGGCTTGGCTAACCAATTCTGTATGAACGCGACTTTGTTGGGATCCCACACAAGTTCGAATCGCCTACACAATGGATCCCCCCATTGTGAAAGGGATTTCACGTGCTGATCTAACTTCTTACCTCAGACACTGGCATGGACGTTGGTAGGTGAGTCTCAACTCTACCGTCAGTGCGCACGGTAACTCGCTGGAATTCGATGATAGCTAGATTGGAAGACGGATCCTCTGGTGTCCCCTCATGAATTTGAACGTTGTAGGGCACACCGAAGCTGATTCCTTGGGATGAGAAATCTACGAACACCGTCACGATTGGACCAGAGCCAAGGTCGGCGGTGAACTCGACTCTCTTATACATCGCACCCGTCATTGTGACCTACCCTTCAATTTTGGTCTCAATCAGCCCCGTCTCCCCAGTCAATCCACCTTAGGGACTCGTCAGAGAAGCCTTTGTACCAGACGCGAGTCTTGTGAGGATCAAGAAACGGCACATCTCTGAGGGCACATTGCTTCGAGTCAGACCAAGTAATCAACTGAATGGGTACTCGCCTCTGTTCCCAATAGGTTGTATCCCCTCCTTCCTGATAGTCGACGAAGAGTCGGCCTAGCGCTTCGTATGCGTAACTATCGTAGGAAGGCATTGAGTAGCCTATGACAATTATGGCCGAAAAGCTATCCATCGTACGATGGAGATTTTCCCATATATCCAAAATAGCGTCATGGCCGAGTAGTTTGTCATGGGCTAACGGAAGGACAAACGGGACCACGTACGATCCAAGCCCCTCGTCGAATGGGAAGTGTTCCGAGTGGTTTGGAACGCGGAAGATTTGTGCCAGTATGCGCTGTCCGTGAACTTCGACTGGACCTCTGGAAAGCGGCTCGGGTTGAACCAACGGCTTGGGCCCGAATATAGGGTCGCGGTCTGGCACATCGTAGCCTTGTTCGGAGTGCCAGGATGTCGCGTCGTCGTGATATTGGCGGCTGTACCAGTCAACCGACCCATGCAGCTTCAGCAAGTCAACATACTCTTGCCCGGATTCCGGCGTATCTCGGCTCAACCACCATTCGGGTGTCAGGGTGTAGGGCTTGGCGATATCGTAAAGAGCTTGCTCCAACAACGTGTCGTAGTTGAAGGTAAGGACAAGGTCATTCGGTGACAATTTGCGAGCAAATATACCATAGAGCGGCGGAAGACAGATCGGTGTTGCCGATATGAGGATTTGTTGGATTGCCTTCCTTGCCGCCACTATAGACCGACTGCCATGCTCGAAATATTCGTCTGAGCCCAGTAGGCGTAGGTGATGCCTACGGTGACTGTAGGCCAGAACGCGTTCCAAGTCGACTGGCATGCCTGGATACAGAAAGGTCCACTCACGAATTTCTCGTTCGAGAGTGCCTTCCCAACCACATCCCCATTCAAAGTGACTCTTGACCTCCTTACGGACCAATTGTAGAAGTTCCCGAGCGAGGGGGATCCCTGCGGGCTTGGAGAAGCCTGCTCCAAGTACGAACAAGCGGGAAATTGGTAAGCTCATGTTTGCACTCCTACATAGTGGTTCTAATTTCTCAGTTGCCACCAACCTGGACAGAATCATGGAGCATTGGAGCGGAGGAACGCAAACGAGCGTCACGCTGGTTCAATCCCCGGACCTCACAGATCCTCTTCTCCCTGCTCCTCCCTCTCGGGCATTCGGTAGCCGTCGCAGGGCTAGGCGAAGACGTAGTTAGCTTCCTTTCCTCCCTATCTCAGTACGCGGTGTAGCGTCATCAGGTGCGTGCATCACTCTGCCATCCTGGAGTTCGGCATGCCCAGCTGCCGCACCAGCACAGCCAGACACCGACAAAAAGAAGAGGTTTCAGACCGGCAAATATAATTGTCGCATCGGCAGAAATGCTTGACGCCTACCATGAGTTGCTCGAAGGCCAGGCCATCCTGAGAACGGCGGAAAGAAAATATACCATGAGGGCGGCTTGACGGTCTGATTGTGGTGTTGATGTTCAGGGGAAATGTCCAGCCAACTGTTCATCGGAATTGTCACACTCTCGATGATTACCAACGCTCGGTTAATTTCACATGGAGGAGCTATGAGAAAGCAACTTAATTCTGTACAAATGACCGGGCCCGCCTCGAGCCAAAACAATAGACCCCTATTTCTGTACCAGATTGACGCCAGCCATCACTGATACAAGAAGAATTAGTAGAAAGACAACGGTTAACGCGTTCCTCAGGGCGGTGTGTGCGACAGCCATTTCGCTCACCATTTGGTCCACTACCCATTCATTCCAAAAGAGATGATCAGACTGGAGATTCAACAATCTCATCCTATACGCTTCTGCGGTTTCTTCTTTTTGTGGGATCATATCTGTCGAAGACAGTTGCTTGTACGATCTTCGCATTAGGCCAGCCACTGTGGACCACAACGCACGGAGAACCTGCACAGACACATAAAAGACCAGAATCACAGCGGCCCAGGCGAAGATTTTTGTTTCTTCCTCAACTTTCCCCAGCGCCGTGGAAGCTGCTAGGCTCGCTCCTACTGCAGCTGACAGTACGGAGGTCAATGTGAGCATTGCAATGAGTTTAGACTCCACACTCCTGATACGCTCTGCTACCTGATGTAGGCGATTTTGGAGGACACTCTGCACCTCCGATAGACTATCAGTATGCTCGGTGTTGAAACGTTCCTTATACCCGGGAGGATCTTCGGCATGTCCTGTAAGGTGTGGCCATATCCAATCCGGTATTCGATCATATAGCATCTGCATCCGGCTCAAGCACATAGCCATGTTGCTATCCTGTCTGAGATGGGGAAATCTAGTTGGTCCTCCAGCCAGAGCCATTCCCCGTTTGGATTAATTTCAAAGAATACATAAGTGCCGTCAGCCTTAAGTGCCATGTCAATTGCGCCAAAGACGAGCCCCAAGTTGGATACAAGTCGAAGGCAGCGTTCAGATAGACTCTTAGGAAGTTCATGACGACTGTGTTTCAATTCAGGATCGTCTGTCGCCCGCCAATCCACCTTGCTCGATTCTCGCTCTTGCGAGAGGATTTCGGCAGCGAATAATTCCTCTCCCACCACTGTCACGCGGATGTCAGAGACTTTCTTCACGTGTTCCTGAAACGTAACTGGAGCAAGCATCAGTCCATCAAGATCTTCTAGGTCTGTAGGAGCAAGGGCGCTAGTAAAAATTGCTTCGTTTCCATCGGAACCAGCAATATAACCAGAACTAACTGCCTTTGCCACCAATCGATGTTCTTGGGCAAATCTAGTCACTTCCGTTTGGTCATTAGTTACGATTGTTTCGGGAAGAGCAAATCCCAACTGATCAGCCACCACTAGTTGATAGGGTTTGCGCTCGGCGGACCATATGGCCTGTGGAGAGCTTAGCCAACGTCGAGTTGGCAAAGCTGCCAATACCCCCTCTAGAAATGAACGAGTCTCTCTTTCGCAGAACTCTCGTATGCCAGAGGTTAATTCGTTAGAAAGGACGGGAGCAACGTGACGCCGATACCAAACCGACTTGATTTCGTTGCCTGTAATGCTCTGTTCTCCGTCCGATATCGCGAGACCTTGTCTGGGGTCAAGGCTTATTCGCACTTCCGACGGAAACCGATCAGTGTCAAGCCTAAAGTATGGCACGCCGCGGCGTTCTAGACCCGTTTGTACGTATGGTGATGCCAGGTCGTAAGAGGCCGTCACGAGAAGGACTGTGTCAGCGGTCATCAGTAGTTTCGCGGTCAACCCAGGTGACGAGAGTTCCATTCTCAGGACCTGCAGCGTTGGACTCACCTTCAGAGTGACGCATTGCGAATCGCGCTAGGAATGGCATGTTTGCTGACATCGAAATCCTTCTTCTGGAAAGTACCAGGTCATAAGAGGTTGTCACCGGAAGTCCCAAGTTAGCGGTCATCAGTAGTTTCCCTGGCAACCCTAGTGACGAGAGTTCCATTCTCAGGACCCGCAGCGTTGGACTCACCTTCAGAGGGACGCATCGCGAATCGCGCTAGGAATGGCATGTTTGCTGACATCGAAATCCTCCTTCTGGAAAGTACAAGATCATGGGATGCTCTCACCAGAAGTAATAAGTTAGCTGTCATCAGTAGTTTCCCGGGCAACTTTAGTAATGAGAGTTCCATTCTTAGGACCTGTAGCGTGGGACTCTCCTTCTGAGGCAGACCTTGCGAATCGTGCTAGAAATGGGGTGTTTGCTGACATCGAATTCCTTCTCCTAGAATTGGTGTAATCTGCACAGCTACCATTATAACGCATCCTAAAGTTCTGCGAATTGGACAGTATCGGTCGTCTACATTCAATACCTTTTGTTGCACTCCAACCCACCTAGATACCTATGAATCTAACGCGCCACACCCGGTATGGACTAATGTCTAAGAGGGTGTCTAAAAAGCATTGGAGTGTGCCAATCGTCGTAGCATCAGGCCGGTCATGGCGGCGTAGACCCACCCTTCCGTAGTCTGAGGCAATTCCTCATAGTCCTTGCTCAGCCGACGATACCGGCCCAACCAGGCAAAGGTACGCTCTACAACCCAACGGCGTGGAAGTATCTCGAAGGTGTGTTGCCCGGGTGGACGCCGCACTAGTTCCAAGTCCCATCCACCCATGTTTCGCACCCACTCCACCAGCTTACCTGCGTAGGCCCCATCAGCCCAGATCCGCTTCAACCGGGGAAACCGGCCTACCAAACGCATCAGCGCCAACCTAGCCCCGTCTCGATCCTGAATATTGGCCGGATGCACCACCACTGTCAACAGCAATCCTGTGGTGTCTACTACTATGTGTCGCTTTCTTCCACAGACCTTCTTACCAGCATCATAGCCACGAGACCCCCTTTTTCCGTGGTCTTGACCGATTGGCTGTCTATGATGGCCCCGCTGGGACTGGCAGCTCGTCCCTCAGCCAAGCGTAACCGGTCTCGCAGCGCTTCATGTATCCGCTCCATGGTCCCATCTCCACGCCAAGTGCGGAAGTAGTGGAACGTGATGCGCCACGGAGGCAGGTCGTGAGGGAGCATTCGCCATGCGCATCCGGTGCGCAACACATAACGAATACCGTTCACCACCTCCCTGCGCGGGTATTTGATCGGCCGGCCTGCTGGTTTGGGAGCAGGCATGTACGGTCCCAAGAGTTGCCATTCTTTGTCGCTCAGGTCGCTTGGATATCTCTCTCTGCTCATGGAACACCACTTTAGGCGCTCCCATATCTACATTACTACCACTACCAAACTACCACTACCAAGGACGCTTTTTAGACACTTTCTAAGCAGGAAGCTTGTCGATTTTATCCAAGATGGTGGACTTTGGCGTTTGTCTCCTAGTTGTATTCCTCTTCGTCTCGCAGCAAATCGTTCTCCATGCGTGCCTCGGCATCCTCAGCTAGCGACACATAGAATTTATATGTCGGCGAACCTATTTCGAATTGCGCCGCCAGCGTCAGAGATTTTTCCTTCATGGTCATGTGACGTTGGGAAGGCTGTCCGGGCGTTCTAGAAAAAGTGCCGGAAAATGAGCTACTCCACAGGCTACCACATACTCTCTCATAAGATTCATGGCCGGCTGAATGGGCACGTTCAAGCAAGTTGGCTGTAAAGGGCACATTCTTAAAGACGAATGATGGCTGTGCTGTCGAGACCAGAAGAGCAGCATGTTCAATCTTCACAACATCTCCCGAATTGATCCATTCTTCCAACACCATAAAGCTGTTACATGAATCGAAACCAGACGAGACTTCATTAAACAATTTAGGCACCCACCATTTGACAAGCGATCCCGGCTCAAGCACGGTATCACGAATGTCTCGAAGGATGTCAACCTGATTTGGACTATTGGCTAATCCCTTCAGTGGTTGTCTGAAACCAAGAACGGGGAGCGCGCTAAACCTCGACCCTTTCTTGCCTCCTTTCCTAATCCGAGTCAACAATAACCTCACTACTGCCCTAGCGTCGTACAACGACGCTTTGACCAAAAATGCGTTAATGTCCCATTGGTCAATATCCTCCACATCCTCCAGTTTGGACAAAAGCTCCAAGAGGTCATCTGCTGTCAATTCACTGAACGGAACATTCCACCAGCCTCCGAAAAGTCTACAAACTTCTATCGCTAAAAGGGAACTGTCGCCGAATTCAACGCTCTTCACGAGGTCGATGGCTTCTCTCGTACGGGCTTTTGCCAAGGCACCCAGTGAACCAATTGCCAGTCTTTTGACCTCCATGTCTTCATGCGTGATGAGGCATTTGATGATCTGCACATCCTCTGAAGAGAATGCTTTATCGGCCCAGTCCATCGATTGATAGCTCAGAGCTAGACCGCGACAAAGGATGCTCTCATCCCGCTTCAAAATGCGTTGGCCAATTGAGCGAGCCGTATTGGAATTCCAAGCTAGTACGTTTGATAGGAAGGCGTGGATGTAGGGCGCTACGACACCATTAGGATCATCGACAATCACATCGCAAAGTCCAGCGGCAAATTCTGGATCTGCTTTTCCGAAAACACTAAGGAACTCATGTGGGCTATACTCCACTCTAGCAGCTTCTAGGCATTGAATTCTTTCACGCAGAGTCTCGAACGCACACCGAGGGTCTTGCGAATGGTCCAGAAACTCCTCGGCAAGTTCACGCTGCGTCTCAAGAATCCTATTGTGGAGTGCACCATAATCGATCTCGTCTCCGCCCCCTTTTGGAAGCCTTTCACTTCTGCAATAGGGACCCATCAACGCTCGCGTGAGACGAAGTTCGAAGGTTTCAGGAAAGGCAAGCACAATCTCGTCAGCTTTGTGACGAACGTCTTCTGATCGGCTATAGTTGTGATGCCACCAGAGAACCTCTCTGATTCGGAGAAGTGCAACTGGCTCGATCGATCTCCTAGCTAAACTTGCAATGTGTTCTAAAATCTCCAATTGTTCCGATCTCCATTGCTCGCGATTCTTGGCAGTAACCTCATGGTCAAATGAGCCGACAGGTTCACTTAGGGCGCTTTCCAGGCTCTTTACTGCTCGCAAAGAAACCTTAAGGTCATTCGAAAACATGCATCGAACTACCAAAGAGACACAACGTTCCCGAACCGGCTTGATGCTTTCTTTCTTTAGGATAAAAGAGCTATGTGCTAACTGGTGCCCTTCCGAGTGAGTGGAGAGTCCAGTCTTCTCAAGCATCGGGTCGATAATGTCAAGCGGAGAATATACATGGTTATGGCTCTCCGGGTGCTCAGCTAACCTCTCAATAACCTCCAGAATCTCGCGGTTCACAACCAGTGGCTTACCGGGATCATAGCTCGCCATATCTTGGAGAACGCGTATAGCGTGATCTGGATTCGAGTTGAGGATTCGGCCGTCGTCTCTTCCTAAATCCCAAAGGAGATTGCAGCATTGGGGAAGAAAGTCGATGGTATAGCTGATGCGGCGCAATAGCGTTGGAAGTTTAGGCAACACGTCGTCGTGTGTAAATTCATAGACATTCGACAACTTGGGATCTTCCGGTTTTGTTGCAGGATGCCTTATCGCATGCTCCACCAGTTCGAGCATTCTCTCAGGTTGGAACATAGCTACCTTTTCCAGAATTAGCAGAATCCTTATCCTTTCTGAATGCGACGCTACTTGGAATTCTCGTTCAATGCTCTGCCAGATTCCACTCAACAAATCTGGTGCATGGCCATCGGACCACCGCAGACGCCAATCTAGTTCGGACAGGTTACGTAAGACTTCGCTAGGGCAAATGGACACAAATTCATGAAACACAAGGTCAGCATATCCTGTCTTTTGGCCTTGGGGCATGACACTCACTTGATGAAGGATGTGGTCTGCGAGCACATCTGGTACGATCCTCAAGGTTCTGCCCCGCCGAAGCAAGACCCCCGCCTCTTCAAGCAATCCAAGCGACAGAAGGAAACTTGGGCCGTCTATACCAAGGAACTTGGCCGCGAATTCCATGAGTTTCGAATTATCCAATCGGATTGGTTGCACGGCTGCAATCAAGTTCAGCAAAGACCTGCACAATTTTGAGTCAATTCGGTCGCTGACCTTGCCAACTACAATGTCCTTAAATCGGTCCAGAACGGTACGCCGAAACTCGTCGTCCCTCTCCAGCAATTCTGGAGCGATGGCTCTCTGAGCCAGTAGCTGCCCTCCTACCACAGTAACCAGCGGGCAATCCCAAGTGACTGCCGCAAGCTTTTCGGCCAGACCTTCAAACTCTAATCCTAGGGCTTGGCGTCCCAGCTCCGTTACTTCTCTGTGGGACAACTCTTTCACTTCCGGTAGTTCAACGACTTCTCGAGTGTCGAATCCACCTTGGGTAAGCAGTGATCTCAAGTAATCGATTCCCTGAGGGCGGCACGACAGGATGAGTTTGTTTGAATCTGGCCGATGCCGCAATAGGGCTAACAGGGCCGGTAAGTCGTCACGTCGATGGGCATCGTCCACAACCACGACGCAGCGCTGGTAAGGCAAATAGTCGGCTCCATCTTGCGTAACGGGCACTCCTTCTGCCATGAACCACAAAGAAGTACCCTCATGGACGTCATCGAAAGTCTCAGCGAAAGCGTGAAGAATCTTTGTCTTGCCGATACCCCCTCGGCCAATTAAGATAGCCACGTTTCTCTGACGTGACTGTACGAACTCGTGTGTCCGTTGCACATAGTCGGTTCTTCCTACGAGCTGCCAGGCGTGATTAAAAAGGGCCGATTCATTCAAGAAAGGGCCGAAGAAGTCAGGGGGAGCAACAAACGGGCTTTGACCCTGAAGACCTAAGAATTCCCTCCTCCACTGGGCACCAAAGTGGGTCTCCACTAGTCTCGCTGCTGGATGTAGCTCCATCTCTCGAACCTTCCGAGAGATGTCACCTACATCCCAAGCATCCCAGGAATCTTGAGAATCTACGGCGTCGCGGACCCAACTTGTTGCTTGGCAACTCAATGTCAAGATGAAACGGTCGGCTCTATAGGTGGTATTCTGAATCGCTGTCGTAGCATCGGCCTTCTTGAATTTCTTCCATTGTCTGCATTGAAAAGCCCACCTCTCACCGTTTTCAAGATCAGCAAATATGTCAATTCCTCTCTGCCGACTCCCTCTTCCACCGTAACGATGTGTTTCCTTAACTCCTGGAAGTTTGGAAATTAGTTCCTCGCAGAAGGCCTCGAAGCGCTCCCAAGAAAGGTTGGGATCGTTGAGGGGAAGGAGTTCCGGATAGGGCGTAACCGGGGGAGGCACCGTGTGTTTGTGTTTCGCAGGGTAGTTCATCGCAACAGACCTAACGGCAGTCTATGTACGTCTTGGAAGAAACCTACGGTGATTCGCAATACAAACAAGTAATAAAAAACTAATGGCGTGGATTGGATTGTGAGCCCCAAGATGCGTCCATACTTATTCTTGGGAAGGTTTGTTGGCATTATTGGGATTATACTGCATTCGGTGGTCGAAGGTTTCCTAATGGTCGCTGAGCCCTAGAAAGATTGAGGACTCCTGCTGATATTGATAGGAATCAAATGCGAAACGACAAGCCCTAGATACTGAATTCGCAGGACAGAATGACCCGCTCACCAAACTTTGAGAGTAATGGTGGACTTTACTCACAGCCCTACAGTTCCTTGAGAGAAATCGGCCATAGCGCTTGCACATCCGTAAATTGGCCACAGCACTTGATGCGTGCCAAAATAGGAATCAGGAATTGGTCAGGCCGCAAGTGTCTCATGTTTCTAAGGCCATCGTAGGGTACCCCATGCGTGAACACAGGGGAATGGGAGAGTGGCTACAGATTTAGGAGGAAGCTCAGGGTGAATGGTCTTGATTTTAGCCAAGATGATGGGCAGATTTCCTGAATGAAGTCTTCCACTACACGGTACACATTACTGCGGTGAGGATTGCTATGTCTGGGAATGAATTGGCCTTGGCGCGGTTCAGGATCGACGCCGACCTGAACAATCTGGGTATGGAATGGTGCGACATGGTGACCATCGAGCGGGTGCATGGAACCACGGGACGGATACCGAAAGGGATGCTCCCCATGCAGCATGAGCATATTGGGGTTCTACCCGATAGCCGCCGTCTGTGGCCGCATCTGAGGGAGGACAGAAAGGCAACTGCAACGGCTGCGGCGAGCACCTTGCTTTTTACATGACGGAAGTCGACCACTTCTTGTCCCACAGCAAGGGCGGCCCCGACACCCTGGAAAACTCCCAACTCCTCTGCCGTCACTGCAACAGCCTGAAGGGCACCGGCACAATGGACGACCTACATGTCAAACTCGCCGCCCGGCATCGCAGCAAATAGGCAAGGAAAATCATTGTATGACTACCACAAACGTAGTTTCAAAGACGGGAATGGCCATTGAAATGGCCAGGCGAATAATCGATGTGTCGTTGCCCCAAGAACGAGACTTGGCCCGCGAGTATGAATATGCGAAGTGGGCACCACTCTACAACCTAGCGCATTCGGGCATTGAGAATGGCATCAAGGCCCTGATCTGGCAGATAGACGGTGACCATCCTGGTGGACACAACCTGAGAAATTTGCTCCGAAAGCTGAAGGGTAAAGCCCCCAAGAGGGCAAGACTCTTGGAAGATGCCTTCAGGGATGTAGTGAATTTCTACACCATCGATGCTAGCAGGTGGGTACACTTCCATTCATTGGATGCCTACCTAAAGGAATTCGGCAGTGAGAAGCGCTACGAAACATATCGCTATTGGGCCTTGGATAATAAGGACCTCGAAGACATTCCTCTTTTCGCCCACCGTGAACTGTTAGCCTTCCTTGAACGGCTATGTCAGTGGGGACAAGGGATGTTTATATCTCGAAGGGTCGAGTTGGACGTGAATAGAGTCTTGCTGCGAAATATTGAAAGACACGCGAATCATTGTGCCACCTGTCGCAAGGCCTCCGTGGGGCCGTCGATAACAAGACTGTTAACATCATTTCCTTCCGTTGCAATCATTGCTGACAGAATCAATGATGCCTACAATCGCAAATTCGACAATGGGGATGATGAATGTGCCGACAAAGTCATGCAAGCGACCTTTGAATGTCTCAAGACTTCTGATGACCCTGCCGTACAATACTACTTCAATAGGCTGACCGACTTGCCGAAGGGAACAGAGCCACAACCCTCAGATGTTGAACTTGAAATAGACGAGCATGGCGTTGTCAAAATCCGAAACGGCGAGAAGCTGGGGTGGTTGCACCTTTCTATTGAGGGACTTTGGTCCGCCCTAATCAGTCTTCCTGAGCGCAAGGCGCGAATCGCAAAAACTAAGGAAGACGCAATGTACTGGCTCTTGGCCGAGCGGACAGAAATCGTGGAGGTCTCGGTGGATGGTGGTGCCTTTACCCCCAAACGGGCAATGTCTTCTCCGTCCTATGTTTGGGTTCGTTCTGAATCTAGCTCCTCTCCAGGATGCAAAATAACTTTCGCAGATGAATCCAACGGATTGGTAGTAGGACAACTCCTTGATATACGGAGCGGCTCTGCCTCCGCCTTGGAATACAATGGACCCATAACCAGAATCAGTGGTAGAGAGGTGTTCTGGGGATAGAAGCCATATGGGAATTTGAGGTGTCCTTGTACTGGTTCTCCACCCTAGCCCTATTCTCCGAAACCCCGGGCTTGTGCTATGCTTGAATTAAAGCAACCGATTGAGCGGAGGCTCCCAACAAAGTCGGCAGGCCATCTGACGTCTGACCAGTGACTTACAGTAATTTTACTTCACTGGCTTCCTAAAAAATGCTGCCCTATCGGTTCGCCAGAAATTCAAGCTGCTATGTCTAAACAAGAAAAAACCCTTTTCGACCCTGTAGTCTCGCAAGATAGGCTTAACCCTAACTTTAGGCGGTTGATGAGTGATCCAAGATATCACCCCGTTCGGCAAATGATGGACCACGTTTATCAGGATTTCATCGACCTTGACGGAAACTTTCTGGAGCAGTTCCAAACCACTGCTTTCGACGCAAGATTTTTTGAGCTCTACCTGTTTGCCTACTTCTCCAAGTCCGGCTTTGAGGTTGACCAAACACATCAGAGTCCAGATTTTGTAGTGATTCGTGACGGACTTACTGTTGTGGTTGAAGCAACCACTGTTAACGCATCCCAAGCTCAACATTCCCATCGAAATGTTCTTCCGTCAGAGCTTAGCCCTGAAGAGTTTGAACATTACTTGGAGAATGAATTACCAATTAAATTTGGTGGCCCCTTATTTTCGAAGTTAAAGCTAAAGTATTGGGAGCTAGGCCACTGCAAAGACAAACCGTTCGTTTTGGCTATTGAGGCATTTTTCAATGAAGAAGCCCTGGGATTCTCTGAGAGTGCCATTTCCCGGTACCTTTATGGATTGCGCCAATCAGCAGGTTGGACAAGCGAAGGGGTTCTGGAGATTCACACCGAGAATGTGGACAGTCATACATCAGGTACCAAGACCATACCTTCAAATTTCTTTGAGCAACCGGGTACGGAACATATTAGCGCGGTAGTATTCACCAATAGTGGCACCCATGCAAAATTTGCCAGGATGGGTTATCAACAGGGACTTGGGATTGACCATTTCGAAATTCACAGGAGTGGCTTTTGTTTCACTCTGGACCCAGATGCGCAGGATCCCACTTACTTCTCGTATAGTCTCGCTCAACCTCCATTAGTTGAGTGGTGGGGACAGGGGATCGTAGTTCACCACAATCCGAACGCACTCTTCCCATTGCCTAAAGACTTTTTCTCCGGTGCCATGCAAGCATTCATCGAAGATGGTCAGTTGAAGTCCGAAAATCGTGAGTGGCATCCTTTCGTATCCACGACATTTATTTTTCATTTTGAGGAATCTAAGTCATGGTCAATGACGGGACCCAGAGTTTACGTCACTCCTATTACCAAGAGTGAGTTTAGAAGCGCATTTCCGCTCGACGTAGATGTTTTGGGGCTCACTAGAGAGGTAGGCTGGTTTACCGATGAATCGGAGAGCTTCCTGGGAGTTATATTGGAGGACAAAGCTGACCATGACTGGGGCTACGTCATCTTGGCGAGAGACGAGCACTTCAATTTTCGCGCAATTGACACGGCTCATTCAATTCCAACGCGTAAAACAGCTCGAGTAGAACTGCAATTGGCCATGGCAAAGCTTGTCATGCAAGGTCAACGTATATTTCCACAATAGTGGGACAGTCTTCCTTATAGTTTCCGTCAAATGCAAGAAAGCCCCTGTTGCCTGCAATTGGCCACCTGATTGTGCCACCAGCGGACTGCCCGTGAGACACCTTGGGACGGTTACGCTCCAAGGGCGAACCTAATCACAAAGGTTCTTGATTTTATCCAAGATGGTGGGCGGTGCCGTGGCTCATTCCCCGACGATTCCGTTGGCCAGCAATCCAGTCAGAGATCGGTTAACTGTGGCGTGCAGCTCGCCCCGATTGAGCGCAAACTCCGCCGAATCTACGAACGATATCCGGCTGAGGACATCGACCAGCTGTCGCTCGGAGAGGGCCATGGTTGGAGCGTTACCATTGAACACCCCGGCCGGCAACCGCCATGTGTCTGTGTAAGTGTGGGGCAGATTGACGAATCTATTGATAGCTGTACCGGCACACGGTATAATCAGTTCATGATCCGTTCGTTTCACCATCGAGGGTTGAGGCGGCTCTATGAGCGAGACGACCCCAGGAGGATAGCCGCCGACCAATTGGACCGAATCACCCTCGCCTTGGCAGACCTGGATGCCGCGGGCAAGCCGAGCGATCTCGACGTGCCAGGGTACAGACTACATCCGCTAAGGGGGGACCGAAGAGGATTGTGGAGCATTTCGATTACTGGTAACTGGCGGATCACCTTTAGGTTTGAAGCTGGCGACGTGTACGACGTTGATCTCGTCGATTACCACTAGTAAGGAGAGAGACCATGCCTATGAAGAATCCGCCCCATCCAGGTCGCAGCGTCAGGGAGAACTGCTTGGACCCACTAGGCCTAAGCGTGACCGAGGCAGCGGAGGTTCTGGGAGTTGCCCGTCATACCCTTTCGCGGGTATTGAACGGTCACGCGTCGATCTCGCCCGACATGGCCATCCGCCTAGAAAAGGCTGGATGGTCCAGCGCAGACTTCTGGTTGAGCCGTCAGACTGCATACGACCTGGCTCAAGCGCGCAAGAGTGAAGACAGAATACGGGTCGAGCGGTACCAGCCCCTACCCACTGTGTAGGGAATTCAATTGGGTTTCACTTCAGCCTATGCCCACAACCACAACCAAACTGACAACGGCAGTCGAGGAGTATTTCTCAGACTTGCGGCGCATCCGGGCGTCGGGTGGGGCCACCGGCGAACGGTCGTACTATCCAGCCCTGACCAACCTGCTCAACACCGTCGGCGGCGCGCTCAAGCCCCAGGTGTTTTGCGTAAGCGAGCTTGCCGACCAGGGGGCGGGCCACCCGGACTTAGGACTGTACGCCAAGCGGCAAGTGCGGAAGGGAACGCCGCGTCCGGGCCAGGTTCCTGAGCGAGGTGTCGTGGAGGTCAAATCCTTAGGCAACGATGCCTGGCTGACGGCTTCAAGCGACCAGGTCAGCCGCTACTGGGGTCGATACAGACTGGTGCTGGTCACAAACACGAGGGATTTCGTCCTGGTGAGCGAAGACTCCAAGGGCAACCCCGTGGAACTGGAGACCTTTCGACTTTCGGAGTCTGAGCAGGAGTTTAAGGCAAGGCTGGAGAAGCCTCGGGTCTTCGCCCGGGACAAGGGCGCCGGCCTGGGGGAGTATCTGTGCCGGGCTCTCTCTCATTCCGCCGCCATCGTGGAGCCGAGGGACCTGGCGTGGCTCCTGGCGTCCTATGCCAGGGACGGGCTAGCAAGGGTGGAGGCTGCCGGGGACGCGCCCTCCCTGCGGGCTGTCCGTTCCGCCCTGAAAGAGGCCTTGGGAGTACGCTTCGAAGGCGATCGGGGCGCGGCCTTCTTCCGCTCCACGCTGGTGCAGACCCTCTTCTACGGAGTCTTCTCAGCCTGGGTGCTGTGGGCACGCCAGACACCGGCTCCCAGCGGCTCTTTTGACTGGCGCACCTCTATATGGCACCTGAGAGCGCCCATCCTCCGCGCTCTGTTCCAGCAGCTGTCTTCGCCAACGCAGTTGCAGCCCTTGGGCCTTGTCGAGCTGCTGGACTGGACAGCCGCGGCCTTGGACAGGGTTGACCGCGCGGCATTCTTCGACCGCTTCGACGCCGGAGAGGCCGTGCCCTACTTCTACGAGCCTTTCCTAGAGTCCTTCGACCCTGACCTTCGCAAGCAACTGGGCGTCTGGTACACACCCGCCGAAGTAGTACGCTACATGGTCACCCGCGTCGACCGGGCACTGAAGGACGAACTGGGTATCGTCGACGGTCTGGCTGCCGAGAACGTCTACGTTCTAGACCCCTGCTGCGGCACGGGGACGTATCTAGCCGAGGTCCTGCGTCGCATCGCCGACAACCTCCAAGACAAGGGTCTTGGTGCACTGGTCGGAGCGCACGTGAGGCAGGCCGCCACCCAGAGGGTGTTCGGGTTCGAGATAATGCCTGCGCCCTTCGTCGTATCCCACCTGCAGGTGGGTCTGACCATGCAAGCGCTGGACGCCCCCCTGTCCGATGACGGGACGGAGCGGGCCGGGGTTTACCTCACCAACGCCCTCACAGGCTGGGAGCCAAGCGTGCAGAAGCCTCTGCCATTCCCGGAGCTTGAAGAGGAGCGGGACCGCGCTGAGAGGGTGAAGCGGGACACGCCGGTCCTGGTCATCCTAGGCAATCCGCCCTATAACGGCTTTGCGGGCATGGCTGTCGACGAAGAGCGTGAGCTAACCACGGCCTATCGGACCACAAAGCGTGTGCGCAGGCCGGAGGGCCATGGGCTGAACGACCTGTACGTGCGCTTCTTTCGCATGGCGGAGCGTCGCATTGCAGAGATGACGGGCCGGGGCGTGGTGTGCTTCATCTCCAACTACTCTTGGCTGGACGGCCTCTCCTTCACGGGCATGAGGGAGCGATACCTAGGGGCCTTTGACGCCGTCCGCATTGACAACCTCAACTGCGACAAGTACAAGACTGGGAAGACGACTCCCGAAGGCGCGCCGGACCCAAGCATCTTCTCCACGCCGGGCGATCCGGTGGGCATCCAGGTGGGCACGGCGATTACGACGCTGGTGCGCATGGCCGATCACAATCTCACGAAGGAGGTCGGCTTCCGTAACTTGTGGGGACAGGACAAGCTCTCCGACCTGACCGCGACTGCCGAAGCCGCGTCCGCTGAGTTGTACGACGCCTTTGAGCCTAGCCTGCCTCTGGGACTGCCCTTTGCGCCAATGACCGTAAGCGGTGGATGGTCTGACTGGCCCCAGCTTCCGGACCTGATTCCAGAATATTTTCCTGGTGTGGTTACCAACAGGGATGCATTTCTGGTTGACATCGACCTGGACCGTCTCAAATCGAGAATCGATGATTACTTCAACTCAGAACTGGGTCATGAAGAAATTGCGAGACGCTATCCCGTCGCGATGAAAACAACTTCTTCGATTCGACGCAGTGCGCAAGAGGTACGTGAGGAGCGTCTGAATCGAAAGCCCCGCGAAGATGGATTCATCCCATACTCCTTTAGGCCATTTGACAGACGTTGGCTGTACTGGGAAAAAGAAGCGGGTCTTCTAGCTCGGCCAAGCCCGGACTACAGACCTCATGTATTCGATGGCAACATTGCATTGGTTTCACAACAGAAGCCGCGTCGAGAATGGTCTCCACCCCAAGTGATCAGGGACATGGGTTGCTACGACCTAATGGACCGAAACGTCTCTTGCTTTCCTATCTGGCTCTGCGAAGAAGGCCTGGCCCTCGACGGTGGCGGAGAGCATCGCCGTTCCAACCTGTCGGTCGCGGCCCAACGCTACCTGGACCGCCTGGACCTGGGGGTGGAGGACCTGTTCCACCACATCTTGGCCATCCTCCACGATCCCTCCTACCGGAAGGCCAACGCCGGAGCCCTGAGAATGGAGTGGCCTCGCATCCGCCTGCCCGGCTGGCCGGACGGCGATACGCCCGGGGCTGCAGAGGAGCTGAAAGCCTCAGCCGCCAGGGGCCGGGAGCTTGCGGCGCTCCTTGACTCGGAGACCCCTGTTCCAGGCATCACGACGGGCGCGCTGCGATCGGAGATAGCCGCCATCGCCGTTCCCACAACCACGGACGGCGGCAACATGGCCGCGGACGACTTCTCTGTGACGACGGGCTGGGGGCATTTCGGGCAAGGAAAGGCCGTCATGCCGGGCCGGGGGCGCGTCGTGGAGCGCCCGTACACGTCGGAAGAGCGGGTCACTATGGGCAGCGCCGCAGACGTCCTAGGCAACGACACTTTTGACATCTACCTCAACGGTCGCGCTCACTGGCGCAACGTGCCGGCCACAGTCTGGAACTACAAGCTGGGTGGATACCAGGTTCTCAAAAAGTGGCTCTCTTACCGGGAGCGTAGCATTTTGGGAAGGGCGTTGCGACCGGAGGAGGTGCAGCACTTCTCTGATACCGCCCGGCGGATCGCGGAGATTCTGAATCTGGTGAGTCAAACCTGAACTGGTTGAAAGGGGCACGTGGGATTCTTCCAGGCCGGGAACTCTTCAGCTCTGGTCTCTTCTGGGTGCCCGCAACGACGATCGTGACTATCGTTCTCGGAGTTGTATGTCTCTTGTTTTGGGCCCAAGTAAATTCGATAGTTGAGATTCGTACAGAGGAACTCGAAACAGGTTCCAAGACAATCCGCACCGAGACTGTCGAATCGTTTAGCACCACGATTCGCAATATCGGCCTTGTAGTCGGCGGAATCGTCGCCGTAATGCTCGCCATGTGGCGCAGCCTAGTTGCCCAACGACAGGCTGATGCCACTCTGAGTCAAGCATCCGCAGCGTTTCTCCAAGCACAGACAGCTGAGCGTGAATCCAAAACCACACTGCGGAGCTTTCTCAACGAACGCTATGAACAGGGAAGTTCAAGACTTGGAAGCGATGATCCCGCCGTCCGCATAGACGGCATAGATATGCTCGAACGTCTCGCAAGGGAACATCCAACAGATTATCACGTCCAAGTCGTGAAGCGGTTGAGCGTATTTGTCCGAAGTTCAGCAAATGGACACCGGCTAGGCGAAGAAGTCCAGGCCGCTATGGCGGCTATAGGATCCCGAAGTGAGGAGGACGTTGGTCTCGAAAGCAATGAGTCTTTCGAGTTGGACCTTATCGGCTCGAAACTTCAGGGTTTAAGTTTGGGTCACTTGAACTTATCTAATTCAAGTCTAATGAAGTCAGATCTGTCGGGCGCGAACCTTCGGGACGCTGACTTGTCAGACGCTCGCCTTCAAGGCGCGATCCTGAATGATGCGTGGTTGTTTGAGACTAACCTTTCAGGCGCCCAATTCTCTCTCGGTGATGGTGACTATCCCTCAGAAGGCTTAACTCAGTCCCAGATTGACGCCGCTCACTCCTATAAGGACAACTTGCCTAAGCTCGAAGGTGTCTTGGACGCCGAATCAGGGGAGCAACTCAATCCACCCACAACAGATCCTGGTTATTGGGATATACTGACCGAACTATCAAAGGCGTCGGAGCAAGGAGAACCTGAATCCCACAGCGAAGAGTCCTAATAGCTTCCTATGGAGAAGTTGAAGATACTCGTGTCAGAGTGAGTTAGCTGTCGTTGGAGCCAGATTTACCGTGCTCGCAACTGTGCCATTTCCCCTTAGAGGGTGTCTAAAAAGGGCGTCGGTGGAGCGAAGCATAAACGTCTGTTAGGCAACGAAGTCCGCCTCTCCAACTCCAGACCCTTCGGCTTCACTCAAGGTGACATGGAGCGCTCGGGGTAACAAAGGGATTTATTAGGCACGCTCTTAGAGCCTATCCTAAAAACAAAATCATTGATAACCCGTAAGAGTAGCTCTAGGGAAGAAGCCGGAGTTGAAGCTAAATTTCAGGGATGACCAAAGCAAAAGAACCCAAGTCACCCCGGCCCCGCCGCGCAGGCCCAACCAGGCCAGCCAACCCCACCACCAGTTCCTTTCAGGTATCCGACGCCCTGTGGGAGGTGCTGGCCCCACTGATTCCCAAGCGGGTGAATACCCACCCTTTGGGCGGAGGACGGCCCCGGGTTCCAGACCGGACCTGCGCCAACGGTATCTTCTACGTGCTGCGTACCGGTTGCCAGTGGAAGGCGTTGGACGCCACGGGCATTTGCTCCGGCTCGACGGCCCATCTGCGCTTTCAGGAATGGGCCGCCGCCGGGGTCTTCTTGCGGCTTTGGCAGGTGGGACTGGAACGTTATGACGAATTGAAGGGTCTGGACTGGAACTTTCTTGAGCATGGACGGAGCCATAACCAAGTCCCCCCTGGGCGGGGAAAAAACCGGTCCCAACCCCACGGACCGGGGTAAAACCGGCGTCAAACGCAGTCTGTTGACCGAAGCTCGGGGTATTCCGGGGGGACTGGCGGTGGACGGGGCCAACCGCCACGACATGAAGTTGGCGCGTGCTACGCTGGACAGCCTCCCGGTACAACGCCCGGCTCCCACCCCGGAGCGTCCCCAGGGACTGTGCCTGGATAAGGGCTACGACTTCGACGAGGTGCGTAAGACTTTGCGCGAGTTTCGCTTCACGGCCCACATTCGCGGCCGGGGCGAAGAAGCTCGGGCCATCAAAAATGAAGCCGGTTTCAAAGCCCGGCGCTGGGTGGTGGAACGCACTCACAGCTGGATGAACCGCTTTCGACGCATTCTGGTCCGCTGGAACAAGTCTCCAGGCAACTACATCGCCTTTCTTCATTTTAGCTGCGCCCTTATCGCTCTCAGAGCCGCAGGGTTATTAGGATAGGCTCTAAGTCGAACTCCTCGTAGGAACAGGAACCCTAGGGAACAAAATCCGACCAACCACAACTCTGAGACGGTGCTGTCTACCGTACTCGTTGGTGGCTCCGAAGAGACCCGAACTCGCCGTAGAGACTGGGGGGCAAAGGATCATAGGCTGCCAAGCCACATCTCAAAGACGGGGCCATCTATCGTCCACGTTTGCCCACAATGCAAGTTGCGAACCGGGCCTTGGCCCCCAACGCGTCTTCCGAAGTGCCAGGCCACTCTCCTTTGGGCGTCCTTCTCCACCGCTGTAACCTTGGCAATCAAAGACATGGTCTCGTCTTATTCACCTTCGGTTCGTGCTACTGGATTGGAGTCACGGCTTTCATCGTCATTGGCTTCGAACCATGAATCGTCCAGCCACTCAGAAATGTCCATCTCTTTGGCAATAGCGGCTCGCTTGAGCTGGATCCTGTACTCTGGAGGGACTTTTGCCCGTTCCAGTTCTCCAATGAAATGGTCAAAGGACCAGATTGCCATGGCGTCTTCCGTGAGCTCCGATCCTTCGATATCTGCCATTGAGATAAATCGGGTACGAAACGTGTCGAGAGTTCCCTGGTACGACAATTCTCCGGCCAGTTCGTCTGACTTATCCTGCAGGATTCTGACCTTGGCCGAAAAGTCATCGATTTCTGCCTGAAGCTCTCTACCGGTTGTTGCCCGGCCCTTCGTTTCAACAATGAGGCACTCGTTGCCGTCGGGAGTAGCCTTGACTCCAACCACGTCGATTTCCTTGCCATGAAGTGCGGCGGGCCTTAGTCTCATGCGGATGTTTTGGTATCCGTCGTGAGCCAATAGTGCAGCGGACAGCAATTCGGGCATCACGCCCTTCAAGTCCTTTGTCAAGTTGACCAAGCGGCGAGCCTCCTTTATTAGATACCGCCACCCCGGAGGCTCACAGAGATCCAACAGATCGTGCGTGGTAACATCTTCCAACTCGATGAGCCGTATTCGGTCCCCAAATTCTGCGAGCGTGTCGTGTACGATCTTTTGCGGCAGTACTAAGTCGGGCTCTGGCATACCGACTCCATTAATCTTGTAGAACACCCACCACTTCGAAGCATTCGAAATCGCCCCAAATCTTGGCAACCGTAAAGCCATTGAGAACCAAGTTAAGAGGTCACCTTCGGTGGTGTGCCGGATACGGATCACCTCGACAGGCTTGCCATCGTCAAGTTCCGACAGGAGCCCCGCAAGTATCACTTTGAAATCCATGGAATCCCAGGGAAGATTGGACGCGACTAACCTAGAGTCGTTGCCTAGCAATTCTCGAAGTCGATCGCTGTGAGATGTGGCGTTCATGTTGGCATCCTCGAATTCAAGTACGTCAGATATCGTTAGTGTGCTTGTTGCCACAAGCCCGTATCTCAAAGAGGGCCAATCCTCACCAAGGGTGGCCTGCAAATAAGCCAATTGGTTTTCAGATGAACCGATATCTCTGCTGTATTGATCATAGAAGACGGGCTCGGAATTTCTTGCAGCCCCTAGCCGGTATGCGGAAACACAGAGCGCCGCGAAGATACCGCGCCTCCAGTTCCAGATGGAGCTGTGTTGTTTAGGTAAGCGACGAGGACGATCAAGGTGAGTCTCGATATCGTGTATTGGATCGTCCCATATGAGCTCGCCAAGTCTGTCGTCCTCAAGATCGTCAGCGTCATGCCAAACGAAGTTGTAGGTCTGTGACAGAGTCCTCTCATCTTCAACGTAGTCAATTAAGCGCTCGGCAGCTCGAAGTCGTAGCGCGGTCTGGAATTCTGGAATGCCCTTGCTTCCATCAAACACGGATAACTCGTACCGCTGAGTCAACGTCCATAGACTCTCGCCCAATGTGCGTGCTTGGAGCATTGCCTTGAACACAGATTCCCAAGCGTCAGCTTTGAGCAAAGAATCGACGATACGAAGAATGTGAGTGCACACATTCGCCAGATCTGAGTCCGGGTCAGCAAAGGCCTGACGTGAGGTGAGACCGTATTTGCTCGGGCTGAATGCCCACCACTGACATAGCCTATCGTCTTGTTTCAGACCGAAGAGTTCTGCATAATCGATAAGCAGGTTCAATAAGCTGTAGAGGGGAGTGGCGACGACCAACTTGTACCCGTTGAGAAGACTGAAGTGCTCTTTGTTCGTTTGGCCGTCTAGCTCATGGTAACGCAGAATATCCTGTAGACAGACGTAGGCATCGGCGTCACACACGGACTTCAACACCATGACATCAGCAAAGAAAGTGTATAGAGCGGCTTCGTTGTGATTTCGCACTTTTGTTGCCACCTGCTAGCTATTAGACACCATCGGATGCCGCGAGCCGCCTAACTCTAGTTCCTCGGAGTCCCCTTCGGGGTTTTGACTGTCCTTGGTGATGGGGACCGAGCGTCGATACCGTCCAACACGGTCGAGCGGTGCTTCCGGTAGCGGCCTGTAGACTTCAATTACCTCGTCCTCGAGCTCGAACCGCTCAGTGAGGACGTCTATGGCGGCTTGAGCAATCAGTGACGCGCATGCAAGAACGGAGGCGGGTGGGGCGTTGTTGACAGGAGCAGAGCAACCGAGGTCGGGCTCCGCGAAATCAACCTTGGAGTCGCCCGGCGGCACAATCAGATAATCAGGAGATTCGGGCCGGTCAAGAATTGAGGAGTCCGTTTCCAGGGCCTTCCTCTGAACCCGTCCGATGAATCCACCGCGGAACAGCGCGCCGGATACCAGCGGCTTGCCCAGTTCCTCCGCAACCCGAGCGACGGGATGCACAAACGCATCGTTGCCAGTGGCGTCAATGACCACATCAACGTTTTCAACGAGTTGCGCGATCTCCTGTGACCCGTACGGGTTGACCGGAGGCGCTACCGACTCCACCTTGGTCCAAGGTGCGTGATTCCTGATGGCGGCCTCCACGCCGTTCACTTTGAGCCCCCCAACCTCATCATGTCCCGCAACGTGTCGTACGACGTTCCCAGGCGACAGGAACTCGCCGTCCACAATTCTCAGGGAATCGATGCCGCTCTCGGCAAGGGTCAGGGCTACGTGTCCTCCCAACGCGCCGGCCCCAAACAGGACAGCACAGCGTCCTTTGAGAATCACTGCGTCGGGTCCTGCCCTGAGCCTGAGCGTGCGCTCGTCATTCGGTTCGGCTACTAGTGCTGCTGCTTCCACTTCTTCTCCTACTCCTTCGCAAGCCATGACAAGCAGGTCGGTGCGCCCTCGCCGTTGCCACGCGAACAGGATTATGTCCACACCGCCCATCTGTTGTGGGCCTCTGGTCTCACGGCGTCGTGAGAGCGCTTTCTCCAAGCCCTTCCGCTGCGACCTCTTGAGATGTCGCGGCAGCTCAGCTAGATTGCGCGGGGGCGGCGCCTGAAGCTGGCCGACCCGAAACCAGAGCCCACGGACCTCACCCGGCCCAGCCGCTGGTCCTGCCCGAAGACTCAGCAGGTTCGGGTTCGTCAGGACTCCCTTCATGTCTCCCCAGCTACCGATGGTCGTGCGCAGTGACTCAAAGTCAAACGCGGCCATCAGCGGCCGCTTGCGCTTGAAATTCAGATAGGCGTCGAAGGGGAGGTCGTCATCCTGCCAGTCGTTCTTTGCGCGCTTGCACCAGTCTTCAACGCGGTGGAAGAGGCCATGCACGGTCTCCCATTCACGGCTCAGGTCGCCGTCCCGCCAGAGGCAGACGAAGCCGTCTAGCGTCGAGTGGTTGGTGTCGAGCCCCTGCACGAAGACCCTGGGCGGCCTATAGGGCCACCCAGGGTCAAAGACAATCTCCATGGTGCGCGTATCGGTGAGCCCGTCAAACGCCGGGTTGACGGGGCCTCGCCACAAGCGGCGTTCCGTGGTGGGAACTGGCTCGAATCCCGCCGCAACGAGGTCGGCTCGGAACCCTTCCAGCGAGGCGATGTCGAAGGATTCCTGTTCCATTTCGTCTACCCGAACCGGGGGGCCTCATTGCGCCGGGTTGCTGCGCCTCCCCCACCCACCGCACCGACTCCGGTCGCCGCGACGGTGCCGCCCACACCTCCTCCACTATTCGGAGGATAGGGCAGGACCGGATTGGCGCGGTCATTGCCGCCGAGAATCTTGCGCCACTCGGTGGCAGCGTCGGTGTCGTTCATGGGAAGCGCCCGGTTTGCCGCAGCCGCCAGCTTCCCGAAAATGGCCGCAGCCTGCTCGACCTGTCCTGCCGACAACGGTGGGTCGACGGGAGTGCCGAGCGAAGGGTCCCGCAGAGGATTGACTCCCGCCTGGCGAAAACGGTCCGCAATGCGCTGGAACGTCCGAGCCAGGAGCACATCCCATTCGCTCCCGGCGACCAGCCCGGATCGCCATGCCTCAAAGGTGACGAATTCCAAGTATAAGCCGCCAGGCCGTTTGTCTTCCAGGTGAGTCTGCCGAATCTGGCGCACTAGCTTGACGATGGGCTTGTAGGCGGGCCGGTCGCCGACCCTCGGGCTGGTGGCCGATTGATTCAGTTCCGTGGAAAGGTCCCCGAAGAGTACGGCGCCGGTGGTGACCCAACGGCCCTCGCCCTCAACCCACCGGTTCTGGTCTTTGGTCGGGATTGCCCAGAGATTGCCGTGACGTACCGCCGGGACCGCATCAACAGAAAAATCTCCTCCCGAAATGCGATCACGGTCGGGGAAAAGGACCTTGACGCTACGCGCCTGTTGCTGTGCCCGTCCGCCGTCTTGCCCATATTGCCCGTACTTGCGGACGATGACGCGCCAGACGGCGTTAAACACAGCCCTAGGCTCGGCCCTCGTGTCCAGACGAGTAAAGCGCAAGAAGACGTCCACATCCTTGCCCGGATAGATACCGGTATCCCGACCGTAGGAGCCGATCAGCAGCGGCTCGACGCCCCACTCCTTCAGCTGCTCGTCCTGTTGTAGCAGCTCTCTGATCTCCGTGTGAGCGTCTATGGCGCGCTTGCGCTTCTGCCCGTTGACTTCGATGTTGGTGAGCGCCTTATCGAATCGGTTCCGCAAGTTAGGCATTACATCCCTCCAGATATGTCTTTAGGCCAATGCTTCTTGGCGCATCGGCAAAACTACTCTCTCAATGGGGCTCCCGCCCGCGCCAGAGCGCACGACCAGACTTGGCAGATAGCGCGGCGCTACGAGACTGTCGCAGTCATCTGGACCATCTTCCCACTCGTACAGGCTCACGCGGATGGTATTCAGCGTGCGCCCAAGAAGCAGAGCCACTGTCCACGGGCAGCGAAGGAGCAAGTGAACCTCGGATGTCTCCAAGCGTGACACTGCCTGACGTATTGCATGGGACGCCTCTGCGACTATTGCGCCTGCGTCCTCAGGGAGCAGGTTCCCTTCAGCCACTGGTCGGATGTGGAATACACTGGCGAGAAGGCCAAGACGGGCTTCAACTAGGCGGGCAAACGCCGGGTCGCTCCGGGTTGGCAGTAGGACCACGTAGACGACTGCGTCGCCTTTGGGCGCCTCGCGAGGCGAGCGATCTATGATCTCTAAGAGTCGTGTCGACGCTCCTGGAGCCGGAGCGTTGTCGGAGATTGACCACGCATGTCCAGCGGTGTCTATTGCGTCTACATCCCCAGTGAGGGTCGTGGGCAGCGTGGCTCCAAGAGCGAATGCAACGGACAGGTGCGCTCCCCCACTGACTCTTGCGTGCCTCGCGCCCGCGATCTCCAGTAGGTGAGGGAGATCACTGAGGAATAGCCGAAGGTCTTCAAGGCCCTGCCGATGCGGGCGGCGATCACCTAGCGTCGGTGGCCGCAAGCGCACGACAAGGTCTCCGTACGGGCCAATGGCCGACGGGACGATGCGAGTTTGCAGATTGATGTCGATTACTTGTCCAGCCGACTCGATACCTGCCCTGAGCGCTTCCATCCTCTGACGACAGTGACTGCGCGCTATGTTCGCGATGTCCCTCGAAGTCAAAGCAGGGTCCTGGCGTAGTCCCCTCAGGTCTGGCACAGTCCGAGACAGAAGGCGATCGGGTGCGGAATGGTCCAAGCCCCCAGATTCTGCCTCAATGGTCGACGCGATCGACAGCGTAAACGCTCCCCCTGCCTCCAAGCGGAGCAGGTGTGGAAGCTCAATCTCCTTTACGACGCTTGATGCTGCGATGTCGGGGGTTACGAGCAGCACGGCACCCGATAGTCCAGACTGCATTGCCTCTTCAAGCCGACGCTCCGTGTCGCCGGGAGGCAAGTCACTCTGGTCGAGCCAAACGGGAACCCCTGAAGCCCTCAGCACCCAAGCCAAGGCTAGAGCGAGGTCAGCGCCATCGCTGTGTCGGTATGACAGGAAGACCGGGCCGCGAGGGGATACGCGGCTGGAGCCGTTCTTCACATTCCTTGGCGGCCCACTACTCATCTGGTCCTTTCCATAGTGCGGTAACGACCATGCCAACCTGTCTGGGATCGAAGTATGTGGGAGCGGCGCACGATGCCAGGATTGCATTTCTCAGCCGCACCTGTCCGTCGCGCATGTATGGCTCTCCCAGCTCTTCCAGGTACCGGGACTTGAAGACGTGCACCCCTCCGGTCGAAATGTCCGAGCTCGTAATCATCAGAGGGGTCGACACCTCTCCCATCGTTACCTCGGGCACGTACTCGACAATGACCCGGTCAAGAGGATGCGTTGAGTAGCGGCTCCGAATGAAGGGGAAAAGACTGAACCTTCTCCTGCTGAAGATACGGTCGGCTTGACTCTCGAACAGGCCTACCAGAGTCTCCATCGGGACGGTCACCGATGCCGCACCCGCCAGGATCGACCCTGTGCTGGTTCCCGTGATGAGGTCGAAGCGCTCTCCTACGGGCACGCTGAGGGTGTCCTCCAACCTGGCGAGGACGTGCGCGCCGTACACTCCCCGGATGCCGCCGCCGTCGAGAGCCAGTATGTTGAACTCATCGTCGCTTCGCATGGCGCGCTAGCTCTCCTCGCGGGGTTCGGCGGCTGCCGAGCGGGTCCTCACAGCTGTGCGACTTGGGTGAGCCGCTCCTGAGAGTCCTAAACTCCCTACAGATTCATCCAGGCAGACATACGTGCGCGGTTTACACATGCAGCCATTATACCATAAGCCCACTAACTTCACTTGTTTCAATGAATACAGTATGATAGCATTAGCTCAAAATAGAAGGAGGATTACAGATGTCCGCTCCAAAGAAAACCGAGATTACCGTTGTCGTTAACGGAAAGCCTACGGAGGTCTTCGCTATCGAGGACCAGCCCCTCGGCGACATCATCCCCGATGCGCTGCAGCAGACAGGAAACTCGGGCCAGCCGGCAGAAAACTGGGAACTCAGGGACGCGGATGGGAACCTACTCGACCCAAACAAGAACTTCGGAGACTATGCGTTCCCAGAAAAGGTCCGTCTCTTTCTAAACCTTAAGGCGGGGGTCGGGGGCAATGGCTAACGGTACCGGTCAGTACACGGACCCCTCGGTATCCCGCACGAAGTTCGACCGAGAAATCGCCGAGTACCGGGCCTTTGAGGCTGACTACCGAACCCGCGGCTGGTTCTTGGTGAAGGCTGACTGGCCTGTGGTAATGGTAGTTCTGGCTTCGGATAAGACAATGCCGCCAGCCATCGTGGCCGCCGTCCAGTTCGACTACACCAACTACGACGCTGAGCCGCCTTCCGTTCGCTTCATCGATCCTTTCTCCGGACGATCTCTGTCCTTAAGAGAGCTACCCCTGCGCATGCAACGCATGATCCCAGGACCGGAGCTGCCCATTCCCGGACCCGACGGTGGCAAGGTACAGTTGAAAACGCCGGAGAACCTGATGCAGGCTAACTCCCCGGAAGACATACCGTTTCTGTGCATTGCGGGAGTCAAGGAGTACCACGACCACCCTGGTCATTCCGGTGACCCGTGGGCAATCCATCGCTCATCTGGCGAGGGTCGGCTAGTTCGCCTATTGCAGGTAATTTCCAAGTACGGATTGGAGCCGATACAGGGCTTCAACGTCCAGTTCCAGCCACAGGTTACCTTTGCCTTGTCGGAGCCTCCTCAGTGACTCTACGAGGCGTGCGACAGTTTCGAATCAAGGCGAACGCCATACGTGCAACCGTGGAGGCAATTCGCTCGGCTGGGAAGGACGGCTACGAGTTATTCGTAATCTGGTCGGGAACATTTGACGGCGACGTGTTTACCGTCGCCAAGGTGCACATCCCTGACCAGGTCTCCTACAATCTCGACGGCGGACTTTGCGTGAGGATTGACGGCTCTGAGCTCCATCGGCTGAATGTTTGGCTCTATGAGGCCCAACAAGTCGTCGGCGTTCAGGTCCATAGCCATCCCGCTGATGCCTACCACTCGGACACTGACAACACATTCCCGGTCGCCACGCTGGACGGCAGCCTGTCGATAGTCCTCCCGTACTTCGGCCGCGACGGTTGGGAATCAAGTGATATCGCCGCGTACCGCCTCGAGCAAGACGGTTGGAACAAACTGAGCGGTCCACTCAGCGATTTGATTGAGGTGATCGGTGATGGCGTTAGCTGACTATTTTCCTCGCGACGCGCTCGCCATATCTCAAGTGCTCCACGGGTTTGAAACCGACACCTTCACCGAAGAACTTGAGGGTGTACGAGTGGCAATCGCATTCGACGAAGAGGCGGCAACCAGCCGAGACGGTCGCGAACTCCTTGATCTCTCTGTTAGGCTAGCGGCTCGCTTATACCCGAGCCTGACGTTTTTCACAGTCCCTGCCGGCGACGAGTTCGCCGAGGAACTGATAGCGTTGGCCATCAGCATCAACCCCAACATCGAGACCTCCAAGTCGGGTATCGCCCACGTTGCTCTTTCAATCGGTGTGGATGCACCTGCCGTCAATGCACCAACTGTGCACGCCGGCTGCGACGGCTGGGTTGCCATGGTTGGAACTGAGGGATCATACAGTACAAGCGACCAAGGCAACCCCTTTGGAGCTGGCTTCGCGGCCTGCCTAGCTGCAGCCAACCTCTTTCGATTCCTCTTCCTCCCTGGCGGCAAGACTTTGCTAGACGCCGATAGCAGCTTTCCTCCCGATGCCGCCTCCTTCCCCATGCTAGCGGCTTCGGCACTGACAGACCCTATGGTGTTGGTCGGCGTTGGAGCAGTCGGCAACAGTGCCGCCTGGGCTCTAGCGCGAACGCCGCTCACCGGGCAGATTCACCTAGTCGATCCACAAGTCGTCGAACTTGGCAATCTCCAGCGCTATGTTCTCTGTGCCCGGAGTGACGAAGCTGGCATCAAAGTTGACATCGCCGGCAAGGAGTTTGGAGGCGCGCTAAAGGCGCTTCCTCATAGGGGGGAATGGGCCTCCTTCCTCGAGGCCAACGGGTACAAGTGGGAGCGCATTCTGGTCGCTCTCGATTCCGCTCATGACAGGAGAGCCGTGCAAGCGAGCCTGCCACGTTGGATCGCTAACGCGTGGACCCAATTGGGCGATCTCGGCGTGTCCTCTCATTCTTTCTTGGGGCAAGACGCCTGTCTTGCATGCCTATACTTGCCTACTCAGAAATCCAAGAGCGAAGACCAAATTATCGCTGAAGGCCTTAAGATCCCTCAATCCCAGACTCAGGTTCGTTTTCTGCTCGGGAATAGGCAGGCGGTCGGCAAGGAAATCTGTGACGCGGTTGCCAGCGCTTGGGGCATTTCAACCGAAAAGCTTGACCCTTATGCAGCTAGGCCGATACGCGAGCTCTGGGTGGAGGGCATCTGTGGTGGCGGTATCATTCCTCTCGGTGAAGCCGGACCTGCTCCGAGAGAGCTGCAAGTTCCCCTCGCTTTCCAATCGGCTCTTACCGGCGTGCTTCTGGCCGCGGAAACGGTACTCGACGTGTTGACCGACGGAGCTCGACGCAAGACCCTGTTGCGCCGGATGGACGTCTTGCGTCCTCTAGGCGACCCCTCGCCTCAATCGGCACTCAAGGCCGGAACGGGCACTTGTATCTGTGAGGACCACGATTTTGTCGCCGCCTATCGAGTAAAGTATCTGGCAGAAGCAGAAATTCACGTTGGGGTCGACTCAGGCCAGGTGGATTGAGACGTCTACTTGTGTAGCGTTGATGTTAGGAAAATCAGGGCCTTGGAGAGCTACACCATCCCATAACTTAGGTACGATTTGACACTACTCTTTCACGGGTTATACAATGCCGCCACTATGACTGAGGCTCCCAAGGCATGGAGTGTCTTTCTCTCGAAACTGATCTCGGAGTCTTCCGACAAGGGTCAGGCCGACCCGCTGTTGCTCAAAGACCAAGATGTTGCTGCAGACATCCGCGACTGTATAGCTGCTCAGCTCAACCCTTCTGATAGCCCGCAGGTTCTTGTCTTGGACCTAGGGGGAAGCGCGTTCACCCCCTTGGCCCTGCAAGAACTGATCATCCCTCTTGCTCAGAGGATTCGAGGGGGGGAGTATGGAACTGTGCGCCTTGTCATCAGCACCTCCGACCCGGGTGTTGGAGACTCCATCCGTTATATGGCGCAAGCACTTCAATTGCCGCTTTATCTTTCTCCCTCATCGTCCAACCTATGGAAAGGCTATCCAGTTGGCGGCCTGACGGAGACGGAAAGAGGCACCCTAGACACCGTCATCTCGTTTGGCGGTCGAGTGACGGCGTCCAGCTTGGCGGCCATAGAGAGCATTAGGCCGAGCGCTGCGACGAATCGACTCGTGAAATTGGACCGAGAGGGCTATCTTATCCGACAGCCGCGTGGACGCCGTGAAGGCGATATCTACATCGAACCACGATCCGCAACAGCGACTCCGAGGGTTTTGGAAGGGCTACTGGTCCTTAGTAGGAGCAGCACCGGACCCAGCGGGGTTGTCTAGTAAACGGTGTCCACCGTAGATCGGTCTCGGATCACCTGCTGATTCGATTGCTGTCAGTCCGTTCGTCTGCCCTGGCGCGGCACAGCGGCGGGAACGAGGACCTCGCCGCCGGGTTCACCGGTTGCCGAACGACATCTGAGAGATGGTACTGACTACCGGTCAAACCGGGTCTCAGCGGTTCTGTGTATCGTCCACTATGGACCTACAGACTGCCCAGACACCATTCGAAGATAGTTCTGTCTATCGTCAAAAAGCCCACCTAATTGGATTCGAACCAAGGCCTAAAGAATCAAATAATGTGGTAACGATTGTGGAAAGTGTCGGTGAACTTGCGCTATTTTATAGCTAAATTCGAGTCCCCCTATATCCTTGGCCGTTTCCATATGCGGGCTTTTTCCGTTGCCCGGAAAGACGAACGGCTACCCATCCACTCAGCTCCCCGATGCGTCGTCGTGCCAGCCGGAGCCGAACACCAGCCGGTCGTGTTCGACGAGCCAGGAGTGCTTGTCCTCCCCAACACGCACGGGACGCTAATCGTCGAACTCGGATTCCGGCGCTCCGACTATGCCCTCCATAACTATGACGGTGCCCTCGCTCAGGCCTGATTCCACCACAACCCAGAACCCATCGCTGTTTCCGGTTGCGATGAGCTTCTCCACCTTGTACATCCTCTACACCTCCCGTCGTGTTCCTCTTGAACACTATGGAAGGCGGCGGGTGGTCCGATTTGCAACCGCCTTTTCTTAACGATTGCCCCCGCCCTAGGGGTACATTATCTCCGGACTGTTGAAAAACCCCTAAAAGTCACTGATACGCAAATCGGTATGACGAAAAGTGGCAAGTACGGGGTAATGTACGCTGGTTCAGGACCAAATTTAGCTGAAGAAATTAACGATAGCGCTGGTAGATTCAAGCCATTCCCTCTGTAGTCTAGCTCCATTCGACTTTTTCAACAGTCCGTTTCGCGCCGCCCTTGACATCCCTGGTTCTTGGCTTTCTGCACTGCCTCCCAGCGGGCCTGCTGAGTTGGAGTAGGCGTACGTTGCAACTGGTGGCGATCTGGTTTTGCTCTTCCACCCTTGCCTTTCGCGGCTGCACTCTTGACCCTAGCCGGCCGGTGGGCCGAGGATTCCAGATCGGCCAGGAGCTTTCGCTGGTCGTCATCCAGGTGGCCGGTGGCCTGGCCACCGGCCACCTCCGGCCCCTGTAAACTGGGGGAACGGCCAGTGCCCTGCTCCCCATAGGGCTGCGGAGGGTTGAACGCCGCTTCTTAACGATCGACCCCGCCTAGGTGATCCATTATCTCTCCGCAGATTACACCCTGCTGTGGCGGGAGGAACCACTCCGTGGCGTAGGGGAAACGGTGGGGGTGGGCCAAGCCTTCAGTATCCTTGACCGTGCCATGAACCGCCGGGCATCCGGGGGGAACCCAAGGGAGTCGTTAGGCGGTGAACGAGAAGCGGAAAGGGAAAACGCAAACAGGCCAGACGGTTCATTCCGTCTGGCCTGATTTTTTGCTTACCTCCCATCGGCGTCAACTACTCTTGGCCCTTACCGTTCTAGTGCCAAGTGAGTTCACTTTAATATTGCATCGACAATATTGCATCGACTCCAAGAGTTTACTAAGCAAGTCTTCTAGTTGGAATCCTTGGTCCTCCCATACGGGAGCAGCAACTTGAACACGAACCGTGCCTGCATCTACTATCAACTGCACCGTTGATGCATCGCTGGTTGTAATATCCTCTCTCATTTCTCTAAACTCGTCTAGGTTGTCGCACAGCGGAGCCACCAATGGACCGATGTTTTGCACAAACCTCATCTTGGTGCTGACCTCTTCCAATGTGAGAATAGGCTTATAATCTTCGAGCGGCACGACACAGAGCAAAAATCTGTTTCCCTCTTCCCTAGCTGTATTTGCCTGCTTTTCGGTCATGCGAACTGCCTGTCCCCTAGTTGCCTTCACTTCCACCAGCCAGGTTCGGTTCAACCCCTTGACCTCAATCCCTGACTCTTCGTCGCCTTCTAACGCGTCATGCTCTATCTCGAAGTCAGACCCGATTGGCTTGCGGCGGACCTCGAATCCTTCTTTCTCCAAGCTCTCCCTTACCAAATCCTCGACTTGCTTTCCCAAATTCTGGTTCTCGCGCACCACTTGTCGTTGTTTCTGTCGGTCTTCTACGACTTGAGGGAGAGCTTCATCATCGCTCAAATATTCAATGTACTGCCGAGCGTGGTTAAGCCGGTCTGTCTGTCCGGCAGCTGCGTCAAGTATCCCCGTGAGAATGCTGTCTTGCTGCCTGCGCTCATCGTCACTTGCGGCGACGAATGCACGTACCAAGTCGAAGCGCGTGATGCCAATGGCCTCTAGTAGTTTCACAGCTGCTGGGTTTTCGTTCAGCGAACTTGGCTCCCAATCACCGCCTCTTAGCAGATCGGCGAGCGATTGGGCCGTGACCGGACCCCGTTTGTCAGACCCTAATGGAACCCACCGATTGCGCTGCACGGGGACCAACCATTTTGCTGAATAATACTGGTGCTCGTCGCCACAGTCACACTTCGCCTTTTGGATTTCCACACCGTTAGGGTCATGGACAATCACCCATTCGGTCAGAAATTGCCAGAATATCCGGGCAAGACGCTGACTTTGGCGTACACGTGCCATGATTCCTATTTCATCCCTAACCAGAAAACCAATGTCTGTTACGTCGACGGATTCCGAGGTTTTGTGGTCCTCGTCTGTCAAAGGTTCGGAAGGAGCGAAGGCGTCGAGATATACTTGTCTCTTGATTATTGCTTCTCGCCTACATAAACGCTGTTCTTCGAGGGCAACCCATACGTTATTGTCTGGAGTAGCCGCAAAGAAGTCGTCGGCGATGACATGCCGTCTTGGAAATAACTCCGAAAACGGCTGCAAGCTTTCGTTCCAACATCCGACCGGAGCCATTGCTCTAATCTCGTCCAGCGGGACGTGTTCAAGCTTGATCACTCTTCGGCTTTCGGAATCCCCCTCAACGGCAAAAACCGGGAAGTCGCGCAATAGATGCCACTCCTTCCTGACACAAACCCATGTGAATAGTCGTACACTCGCCTTAGAGAAAGATTCAAAAGATTCATTGGGAGCTTCTTCGGCTTGCTCCCGGAGTTTCTTGATAAGCTCTTCAACAACGTACGTGTTGTCCCAGTTCCCTTGTCCTGGGTCGTCTGCGACGGACGTAAGCCGCGAATCCCGCAACTCCCGCCTGATGTTCCATTCCCGGTAACCGTCCATCAAATCAGCGATTTTCTTTAGTTCTTCGTCGATGTCATCATCGCGATGGAGGTTCGGCAAAGTGCGAAGCAATCCAAGTTGACTTGGAACAATGCGACATTCCCGAATAACCTCTAATAAGCCATTCTCAATCAGGAACGCATGGAGTTGTTCCAGCCAAACGACTGCGGAAATTTCCTGCTTCAACGAACCCTGGAGATTTCTCAAGCGATATGTAGGATTGGATTGCGAAGGATCATGCGATGTGGTCTGAACCTCAATCGCTAGTTTCTTTCCGTAGGTCACTTCGTCCAGCTCAGAAGTGTCGCAATCTAAAATCTCAGCCCAACTCTTGAGAGCGTCAGACCAGCCGACTGCCTCTTTCCGATTGGGCATCATTTGACAGCGACCTCGCCATCCATCCAACAAATCGTACAGAGACTCCACTCCCTCGGTAGTGTCAGCTATTGGGAGTTCCACATCTTCGGGAGCGATAATTTCGCCTGACTTATTCAAAATGAAGGGGCATTTGCGCATTTCGTTGATGAGCGACTCTCCAATACAGGCTCGAAGCCAGTCCTGGTTCAGCCAGTACTTTTCGGGAATGGCCGACACTTTGGCCAGATGAAATGCATTGCGCCAACCGGACGAAGCCGCGAACTGTAGGAGGTCGATGAGCAGCTTGCAAGCTGTTTGAATCGCAGCCTGGTTTTCGATATTCGCTTCGTTTTCGTTCCTGTTGCGGGCGATATAGACACCATCCCGGTTTTCGGTGGGTGTGAAATCAAAGCTGTTAATGACAGCGGGAAAGCTAAAATCTTCGGTTCCGATCAGTGGGAATCCCAAAAAGAGGCGGGGAACATCTCCCACCGCCAAACATTCAGGATCATCGTCTGTTGCCAGAGGAAAAGCGACCGAAGTCTGCCCACTCTGTGCCAGAACTATTACCCTATCCATCGCCACTTCGTCTGTGATCTGAGAAACCGTGACCTGCTGCAGACCTTCGCGGTCCAAGGGCATTCGCTGGACCACTTTGAATTCGACGGTCTCTGTGGCCGAGTTAATGATGATGCTAGAGAACTCCTTATTGAAGGCAACCACAAACGGAGCGCATTGCTTCAGTGCTCTAATCCCTTCTTCCACGGCATCAACAGCGCCGTCTTTCAGCCTATACCGGAATTCGGTTGTGAACTCGTTGGCGATCGTCTCCGACGAAAGAGAGTCCTTAAAATCCTTTTGCGCCTGAGCCATTGCATTACTAAGGTCCCTTACCGAGCCAACTTCGCGTCTAAGAAGAAATGAGAAATGCCGACCATCTGCGAGTTGGCCGGCAATTTCTATCTCTGGGGACAGGAGGTGAGTAGCGAGAAAGCCGCTTCCGTACTGTCCGATGGATTCAGAATCCTCGATTTTCGTAGACCCATGGTAAATGAGGTGCGCCATCTCGGAGATTCTAAAATGGGCACCGGTATGTCGAAACACGAGCTCATCGGTCGTTAATACGACCGATGCAATAAGGCTAGTATCAGGATCAACAGCCGCATCTCGGGCGTTTTGCAGTAACTCCCAAACCCATCGGGTGAGCACGTGATCGCGGTTCCGCTCCAGCTCCTCCAGTTTGTGAAGAACCCCCTGTGCTGTGTTTGCTATGACCTCGGCCGCCATGATTTGGTCGATTGCTTGGCCGGATACTACTGCTGAATCGGTTGCCATACTGCATTGCTCCGAGAGGTGCTTTTGGGGGTCCGGTTCTTGGTCTTGCGCGTTGCAACAAACTTGCGCTATTCGTGATGGGTCAGAGACGGACTTGCCGGGAAGATGGCCTTACTGCAAGCGCAACGCCCGCGACAGGACACAAAGTATATACGAACACGGAACCTCATGCCTCTAGCAGGGAATCGGGTAGGCACAGTTGCGCGAGAGGTTGACGAAGCGACAGAGAAGACCGGTTTCCCATCCTGGAAGTCGTGGTACAGGAGACTAACCAGGTCGGAATGGAAGTCTTGCACGGGGTCCGCCATTGGCTGGGGACACCCCAAAACTGGCTTCGGCGATGAGAACTGGCTTCGGCGGTTTGCGCGCATGACAAAATTAAAGCAACAGGGTCGCACCCCCCCATCCGGTGGGGACGACCGCCCGTAAGATTCCTTTGAAAAGGACGAGACGACCCAGCCGAGGGTTGCCGCCTTTGTGATTGCAATTGCGAATTGCCCTATGGATACATTTCGAGTGAATGTGTATGCTTGAATCTCTTCCAGAATGAGGCAAAAGCAATCATATAGAGCGGAGGCGTTAACCCTATGGCGTCGGTAATTGACAACCTTATCCAGAGCGCTGGAAAACCAGATACGAGTCCGTTCCGCCAGCGTGCTCGAATGATTGGTGCTGTGTATACGATCTCGTACACGGATGCCATAGTCGCTGTGTACGACTACGATAGGGAGCAAGCCGGCGGCCTACCTAAGAGTACATTCCTCATGGCAGCCAAGCCCGAAGGGGACGAGACTTTTGTCCTGCTCAGGATCCAGAAGGAGGCTCGCCTCCCGTCAGCTGCAGCTAACGACCAGACTAGGCAAGAAAGCATAGAAGACTCGGGAAACCAGGGACACTGGTCGGATAGGATGCCGGATTGGGTCAGAGACAAAATGTCCTTGCACGGATTGGAATGTTCGGTTCTAGGAACATTTATAAGTGAGCCTGACCGCAGCTACCGGTATGCCGAGGACATTGACAATTACTACGCTGTCAACCAGTTGATGGTGTGGAAACCAGACGCGGTATCGCTTGACCTGATAGTAAACCACCAACACCGCACCAACGACATACCAGTTGCCCGAAAGGAGGCCAAGATAGGGCGCACCAGGTTTGCAGCCGCTGAACCCTCAGACGCGACTAAGGCTGACTTTAGAATCAACCCGACGGACATAATGAAAAGACGGACCGCTTACTTTGGCATGTCTCGGTCTGGCAAGTCCAATGGTCTCAAAATCGTGGCGGAAAACATCTACCGGATACGGGAAGATAATCCAGCGCATCGCATCGGACAGATCATATTTGACTTGAGCGGCGAATACGCTCAGGACAACTATCAGGACGGCAAAGGCCTACACCGAGTCCACGAAACTCTGGGCTTGTGCAGGCAACCCGAAGTAGCTACTTACGGGCTCATAGCCGTTCCCTGGGACCTGGACCGCAAAATCATGAAGCTCAATTTCTTCGGGGACCCGATTCCGCGGTCTTGGCAGACTCGGCAAGACACCATTGGCGTCGAGGCAGCGCTCGACCAAATGCTCGCAGGCAAAGAAATAATCAGGGAAATCATGGCCAACGAGTCCGCTCGCTATACCACCGCGTTTCGCGATGCAGACCTAACGGTCGAAGAGAGCACGGCTGGGAACATCGGTGCTAAGACCAGATATTATCGGGCTGTGCTCGCATACCGTACTGCCCTGGCGGCTGCTGGTCTCCAACAGCCCAACTGGCAGCCGACAATTCAGGGACCGGGACAACATTCCCTGTTCTCACAAAACCTGATAGCTGCCTTGCGCCACACTAACAATAGCAAGAGTGCCAATCTAACAGAGTACATTCAAGCCGCCGCGATTTTGGAAACTTCTGTAAAAACCCAATTCGCCATAACTTGGACACAACTGCTCACAGTATTCTCCGCAATCCATAAATTCGTCAATGATAAGAGTAGTCAATTCGAAGCTTTTGAGCAACACTATATCGCTAATAGCACGAGTCATGAATCTTGGGCAGACCCTAGGTTCCGGGCCATCCTACCTATTTTCCAATCTCGAAATGGGCCGAGAGCATTCCAGATAGCACAGGAACAACACGACCCCAACACCACGAACGATTTTGCAGAAGCCGTCGTAGAAGACCTCAGGAAAGGCAAATTGGTCATCATCGACCAATCGGCCGGGGATCCGGTGCAAAATCAAGCTGCTGCCGAACGCGTCATGTGGCGCATCTTCCGGTCCCAACAAGAGCGGTTCAGAAGCGTCTTGGCCCACTACGACCCTACTGCGCCTCCCGATGAGAACCAAGCAACGGAAGGCCACATCATTATCTACATCGAGGAAGCTCACAATCTGCTGCCCCGTGCAAACGCCCGCGACAACTTGACATCCGTATGGGCTAGGGCCGCAAAAGAAGGTAGCAAACTCAACATTGGAATGGTGTTGGCGACCCAAGCTCCCAGTTCGGTCATGCCGGAAATACTCACCGAGACCGATAACTGGGTTCTATCGTATCTCAATTCCGGTTCTGAACGTCGCGTGATAGCGGACTACATGGATTTCGCCGATTTCGTCGACCAAATTGGGAAAGTCAGCGAACAGGGGTTTGTCCGTATCAGGACCTTGTCCCAAGCATATACAGTCCCGGTTCAGCTAGACCGGTTTCAGATCACCGATGCCCCAGGCCAGAACGGTCAAGCGACCAACGGGCTTCCGTAAGCTCGTGTGCACGGATAGGAGACCCAATGCCTTACGCGGATGAAAGGGCCGGACTGGCTGCCATAAAGGCTTTAGCCGACAGCGACGAATTCGAAGATTTCCGCGCTCTATTGCAACCTCCAAGCCCGGACGCGGTACTAAACCTACCGCCCTTTAGGCCGAGCCCGGCCGGCCGGCCGCGAACGCACTTAGAGCCTATCCTAATAACCCTGCGGCCCTGAGGGCGATAAGGGCGCAGCTAAAGTGAAGAAAGGCGATGTAGTTGCCTGGAGACTTGTCCCAGCGAACCAGAATGCGTCGAAAGCGGTTCATCCAGCTGTGAGTGCGTTCCACCACCCAGCGCCGGGCTTTGAAACCGGCTTCATTTTTGATGGCCCGAGCTTCTTCGCCCCGGCCGCGAATGTGGGCCGTGAAGCGAAACTCGCGCAAAGTCTTACGCACCTCGTCGAAGTCGTAGCCCTTATCCAGGCACAGTCCCTGGGGACGCTCCGGGGTGGGAGCCGGGCGTTGTACGGGGAGGCTGTCCAGCGTAGCACGCGCCAACTTCATGTCGTGGCGGTTGGCCCCGTCTACCGCCAGCCCCACCGGAATACCCCGAGCTTCGGTCAACAGACTGCGTTTGACGCCGGTTTTACCCCGGTCCGTGGGGTTGGGACCGGTTTTTTCCCCCGCCTAGGGGGGACTTGGTTATGGCTCCGTCCATGCTCAAGAAAGTTCCAGTCCAGACCCTTCAATTCGTCATAACGTTCCAGTCCCACCTGCCAAAGCCGCAAGAAGACCCCGGCGGCGGCCCATTCCTGAAAGCGCAGATGGGCCGTCGAGCCGGAGCAAATGCCCGTGGCGTCCAACGCCTTCCATTGGCAACCGGTACGCAGCACGTAGAAGATACCGTTGGCGCAGGTCCGGTCTGGAACCCGGGGCCGTCCTCCGCCCAAAGGGTGGGTATTCACCCGCTTGGGAATCAGTGGGGCCAGCACCTCCCACAGGGCGTCGGATACCTGAAAGGAACTAGTGGTGGGGTTGGCTGGCCTGGTTGGGCCTGCGCGGCGGGGCCGGGGTGACTTGGGTTCTTTTGCTTTGGTCATCCCTGAAATTTAGCTTCAACTCCGGCTTCTTCCCTAGAGCTACTCTTACGGGTTATCAATGATTTTGTTTTTAGGATAGGCTCTTAGTAGCCATAGATGGTTCCCAAGTATGCGGCCACTTCCCTGGTAGGCTTCCAGACACCCAAGCCGGAGTCGTATCGCTCGGCCTAGTGGTCATCAATCTCGAAAAGTTAGCGTCGCTTCCAAGGCTACCTTCCAGTCGGTCAGTAGACCCAAGAGAACTTAGGGAAACGGAAGATGGAAAGAGCATGGCGGCGATTCTGCCAGGCAGCAACGCGGGAACCGTGAACGGGCTGAGTCCTCGGGACTGGTTTCGGCAACGCTTCAACGACACATTAAACAGCGTCTCCTTGGGAGGAGAGACATTTGCTGAAACCCTTTACCACATTCTTGGAAGTGACCACGAGATTAGAAAATGTCCTAACCCTGAATGCAATGCCAGAAACCTGGCCATGCCTACACCAGGCAATCAGGGAGCCTGCACTTCCTGCGAATCAGCAATCCTGACGACCGACGCTCTTAGAGTTCACGAACAATTCATTGAGAACCAGTCCGCTGAGGAGTGCCACATCAGAGTGATGCAATCCTTGGAAATGCTGGCCCTCATTAACAGCTTGCGTCACTTGGCTAATTCGGAGAGAGGGTTAACAGCAATATCTAACACTGCATTCGTCATGGACGGTCAATTGGCCGCTTTTGGAACTATTGCAGTGTTGGCTCAGGCAATACGGAAGGAATTACAGGTCATTCAAAAAGCACTACAGGACCGGTATCCCGACGCCCAGTTACTTGTTATGTCTGGCGTCAAAAGCGGACCTTTCGTCGATCATACAGAGGAATTAGACCGGGCTCCAGCACCTAACAAAAGAATCCCCCTCAACAACTACTGGTTACCTAATAACCAGTACATTAGAGACCACATTGTCGCCGGTCAATCTGCCGAGTCGGCACCGTGGGGAGAGCTAACCCATTACGGACGCCCATTGATACTCAAGACTCCAAACGGGCAGCGCTTGGTACTAAACATAGCACAACCAGAAGTTGACCCCCCACTCACTGGCCGAGCAGCACCCCGCGTTCTGGGAGACGCAATTAACACTGCTAGCACCTTGGGATTAGGGAGCGACCAGTTCCTCGCGCTGCGTAGAGCGCACCGCTGGGCATCTATTCCACTCAAGGCCGGTACAGACCTCATCCATAGTCTGGTGGCATGATGCGGGGGACGCAGCAACAACGCGACCCCCAAAGCCTGTGGCGCCGGAACTCAGCCGCCGGACGATGGTACGGATTTGGGCGATACTACGCAATGTTTCCGCAGTCGTTCATACATGACGCAATCGCCAATCTGACTAAGCCAGGAGAAACTGTTTTGGACCCGTTCTGTGGCCGAGGGAATGGCCCATTTACCGCGACGGTCCTAGGCAGACCTGCGTTAGGGATTGACGTCAACCCGATTGCATGGCTTTTTGCGACGGCCAAGCTCCAGCCATCTGCCACACCTGAAGAGGTCACATTCCGGCTATCCGAAGTAGCCGAGGCGCGGAGACCGACCGACCGACGCGGCCGCAACCAGTTTGAAGTTATGGCGTGGGCACCCCAAGTCCGTGCACTCCTGAAGGCTGCCCGCCGTGAACTTGATTGGAGAAACTCCGTGGTGGACCGTACTTTGATGGCGTTCATTACGCTGCATATGCAAGATAAATCCGGCGGTGGCCTGTCTAACTCGATGTCTCCAACTATCGCATATTCCCCCACATATGCAGTCAAGTGGTGGACTAGCAAGGGGCTACTCAAACCGCCGGACGTAGATCCAGTAGCGATGTTGGAAGACAAAATCCAACGTCGCTACGCATTCGGGCTACCAGCGCAAGCTCGAGGAGTAACCGTTCTTGGCGATTCACGCCAAGAACTTCAACATCTAACTCCGGCAGGCGCTGCACTGTTACTAACATCACCTCCTTACTGTGGTGTCACCGACTATTGGAATGATCACTGGATTAGGTTGTGGATGCTTGGATATTCATTTCGAAAGAACTGGCGCAAATCGGCACGGTTCGAAAACCAAATGGAATACCAAGAACTGATTACTGGCGTTCTAAAAGAATCCAAGAGGCATCTGAAAAGGAGCGCGGCGATTCTCGTACGCAGTGACCAACGCAGGCGGACTTCGGAAATGTGTATCGCAGCACTCAGAGGAATTTGGCCTGACCGGAAACTGTTTGTGCGGCACACGACCGCTCCTTACCCTGGGATTTCAGCTCACCATGGCCGGGGCGGCAGAAGAGCAAAAGAGATCGACCTATTGATGCCCAACAGCCGAGCCTCCAAATGGTGGAGAAAGCAGGGCTTTTCCGATTGCGAATTAATGTAGCTGTTCCACTTTCCTTGCAGAAAGCCGAGCCAACTACTGAGTAAATAATCATTTGAGTAAAGACCTGGAAACGCAGGAAGGCCGGTCTGAATAACCCGACCGGCCTTCTACTACATAGGTTTTCCTGGATTACAGCCAACTACTCCTGCCGGTCCACCTCAGCAATAGACTATCGCTTGGCTTCAAACACCAGCCCGGGAACCACGACTTCCCATTTGTCGCAGCTAGATATGTTTAAGTGTTCAACAATTGGCAGATGGAAGCTCTGGCATGCAAATCACCGAAAACGCCTGCCTTTTGACCCGCTCATTTCTATTTTCCAGGCGGTTTGTTGGATCTCTGGATTGACGATGATGTCGAATAATAGACTAAGGGCCTTCCTACAGGGTATTTTCGTAATATCTCGCTCTGTCGATCGCCAGGGTCATTGGGAAGCTGTCTCTTCTACGTATCACAGTGGTACTGCGAGCCAGAAAGTTCGCAATTCAGTACCGTTAGGCCCACCAAACTGGACTCGAACTCGTCAGAAGATAGCCGATACAGGAAGGCAGCATTTGTTTGAATAGGTTAGAATTGCGGTAGCAAATGTGGGAACAATTACCCAATCTCGCCTATGCTATAGCCAAACATAACTCCCCTCAGCTCGAGGCCATCGGCCCCAGAGACTTTACTGCCCTCCCTCCCGAGAACAACCCTTGTAGGTGTAACATCGCAAGTGGTACAACTAATGGGGGCAGGTCACTTCTGCGTAGTTGCCCAACAAACCCTTGGAACCGGAGGGCAATATGTGGGGAAATTGGCAAAATAACCTGCTTTTAGCTACAACTTCGAATCGAGGTTCGGCAGCCAACTGCCTCTGCCTCCCTCCCCTCCCCCACCGCAAATGCATCGGTGCGCCACCGCTCCTGTTTCACCCTCAAACTCCCAACTGAGAAGGCCCCATGAGAATCGCATTCATAGGCACTGGCCACATCGGCAACCCCATGGCCCGCCACGTCCTGGAGGACGGTCACCAACTGACGGTTCACGACCTGGACCGGCAATCTACCATCAACCTGGAGGAGATGGGAGCCGCCTGGGCGCCCACCCCCCAAGCCGCCGCCGAGGGTAGCGAGCTAATCTTCACGTCTCTCCCCGGCCCTCGCGAGGTCGAGGCCGTCGCCCTAGGCTCCCAGTCAGTCTTGGAAGGCGCGTCCGAAGGCGCCGTCTACGTGGACCTTTCCACCAACTCCCCCAGTTCTGCCCGACGCATCTACCAGGAATTCCAGGCCCGTGGTGTAGCCGCCCTTGACGCCCCCGTCAGCGGCGGCGTTCCCGGTGCGGAGGCCGCCACCCTCGCCATTATGGTCGGTGGCGACCGTGATATCTTCGAGAAAGTATCACCCGTTTTGCGCTCCATCGGCAACAAGCTCATCTACTGCGGCCCGCCCGGCAGCGGCATGGTCTGCAAAATCTGCAACAACCTCGTCACCATGAGCCTCGCCGCCTTCCTCCCGGAAGTCCTCACTCTCGGGGTCGAGGCTGGCGTCGACCTCAAAACCGTCGCCGAGGCCATAACCAGCGGCTCCGGCAACAACTGGGTGCTCGAGGGGAAATTCCCAACCACCCTGTTTCAGGGAAACTTCGAACCCGGCTTCACCCTGAAACTAGCCGCCAAGGACGTGCACCTCGCCACGGAGCTTGGTCGGGAGTTGGGTTTGCCTATGGAAGCCTCTAACCTCTTTGCCCAGATCTACCGCGCCGCCCTGCGTCAGGGCCTGGGCGACCTGGACGCCGACGCCGTGGCCCTCCTCTATGAAGCACGCACCGGCACCAAGCTTCGCTTCAACGACGACTAGCCGTCGGCCCTCTTCAGCTTGCCGTCCTGCAGCTGGAATACCGACGCTCTGGACAAGTACTCGTGGCTAAAAGGCTCCAAGTCAGTGGCCGTAATCACCGATTGCACGTACACTAACACCCGCTCCAACACCTGCGCCCGCCTCCGTTCGTCCAACTCCGAGAGTATGTCGTCTAGCAGCAACAGCGGCTCCCCCTTGTAGGCTGTCAGGTACTGGGCCTCGGCTAGGCGCAGCGTCAGGGCCAACGTCCGCGCCTGGCCGCGCGACGAGTAAACCCCCATGTCGACATTGTTCACCAGTAGCTGGAAGTCGTCCCGGTGAGGCCCCAACGCCGTCGATCCCAGCCGAATCTCCCTCTCTCTAGAACCTTCGAGTCCCTTCAGAAAGGCCGTGGAGCAGGCCTCGGCGGCGGCAGGCGCAACGCTGGGCAGATACTCCAACCGCAGGTCCTCCGCGCCCCCTGTAAGTTCTTGCAGAGTGCCCCTAGCAGTTTCTGCCAGAACAGCCATCGTCTGCGCCCTCTGCTGAACTATCAGAGAGCCCGTCTCCACAAGCTGCTCGTCCCAGAAGGCCATCTCACTCCCTCGCGCCCGCCTGTCGCGGATGAGCTTCAGCAGCTGATTACGCTGGTGAAGCACCTTCTGATAGTGCTGTAGGGCACGTAAATACGCAGGACTGGACTGCGAAATAAGAATGTCCAGGTATCGACGTCTAACCGAGGGCGAACCCTGCACGAGTCGTATGTCCTCTGCCGAAAAGAGCACCACGTTCATCAGCCCCACCAGCTCGGCCGCCGTCCTCCGCACCCCGTCTACCCGCACTTCCTTGCGAACAGAGTGGATGGGTGCGCCGTCGGAAGTGCCGCCCCGTGCCCTATGATGGGGCTGGTACCCAACGATAATCCGCGTGCGGCCTTCTTCCTTCTGCACCAACCCATCCACCGCCGCCTGCTCCAGAGTAGATGCCGCTTCCCAGTTGACCACCTCCCGCTCGTTCTCTGCCCGGAAGGACTTGGCGATAGCCAGCAGATAGACGGCTTCCAAGATGGTAGTCTTACCCTGGGCGTTGGCCCCCACCAGAAGACTTGGACCCGCAGGCAAATCTATCTCCAGCCTACGAAAAGCCCGAAAATTCACGAGATTCAGACGCGCCAGGTGCATTTAAGACCGCCTTCGCCGGGGAAGTCAGGCGTTGACGTCGAACGACAGGCAGCTAGTCGGAGGATTCCATTGCCCGAATCTCCCGCTCCAGGTCTTCCACCTTAGCCGCATCTTCGTCTGAGAGACCGTAGCACCGCTCCAGATATAGCTGGGCCAGGCGAGTGCCGCGGCTGGAGAAGTCCTCGGCCGCATTGATCAGCTTGCTCACGTAGTAGCGTTCGGGGAGAAAGCGGGCAAGGGTGTGAAGCTCACTGCTCACCTCTTCTCGCATCTCCCTGTCTCGGCCCTCCACTGCGTACCGGAACTTTACCACAAGCTTGGAAAGCTCGTTCAAGCGGTCCTTCTCCCCCAACAAGCTGTACATCACCTCGCTGACGCTCAGCCCCTCCTCCGCAGACTCTTCCAAAGCGAGGACTTTTTGAGAATCGTCAAACTTCGACCATATCTCGGAATATTCGTGGGCAATTTCGCCCACAGCCTGCATTCCTCCAGCAACGTCCCGAGGCGAATGAATGCCGCCGTATATCAGGTCGTCCCCTCGCGCTTCCGCCAGCTGGATTAGCCGATCATAGCTCTCTACGTCCTCGGGCACAGGCGGCATTGGGAAGGACGAAATCTCTGCCACCGATGCACCGCCCAGGGAAGCCGCCAGGAATGGCGGGACGTACTTGGCAATGTTCACCGGCAGCGGAAACACCACTACATAGGTAGCATATAGCTTCTCCGAGTCCATGCTGTCGCGAAAATAGACCAGCGCATGGCCGCGGGGCTTTTCTGGATTGCCTATTTCGAAGTCTAAGGCCATTAGTCGTTAGAAGAAAAGTTTGCTCTCGGAGTTAACGGGTCGATCTCGTGCAGGTAAGTATAACCCATACCTGCCTGCTAAATGACCGCCGTGGCTTCCACTTCAACGCGGAACTCCGGCTCTGCCAGTCCGCTTATGAGCACCAGCGTACTGGCCGGAGGATTGCCAGACGTGAGATGCCTATCCCTTGCCTCCCGGAAGCCCGGTATGTCCTCCCTGTGGGTCAGATACACGGTAATCTTAGTCATGTGCTCGAATCCCGCTCCCACCGATGCCAACGCCGCTTTGAGGTTTTGGAATACCTGGTCCGTTTGGGATCCGATGTCGCTACCGGCCAGGGCGCCGTCGGGCCGCCTGCCCACCTGCCCGGAAATATACGCAACGTCGCCTGCCTTCACCACGTGGGTAAAGCCCCGCGGCGGGGCCACGTCGGTAGGGTTGATGTGTTCCAAGGCCATCACGCGCCTCCTCGATGAAATGGTCGGTCAATGGGTTTGAAGAATAGTATGTCGGCTATGCCGCCCGTGCGGACCTCTCGCCACTGAGGCTCCACGGCCATACCCGTTCTAAGCTGCGCCAAGTCCATGCCAGCCACCAGGTGGACTATGCCGCCCCGCACACCCTCCCAGCCGATGACTGCCGCCGCTACAGGCTCCGCCAGAGCTTCCTCGTCCAGATTGCGATGCATCAGCGTGTAGGTCTTCACGAAGCCGGGGCCTTCTACCGGACTCCAATCGGGCGTTTCCACGAAGCAACGTTCGCAATATATCTTGGGCAACAGAAACCGCGCCAGACAGCCCGGACACTCCGCCGCCAGGATTATCTTCTCGTCCCTCAGCGCGGTGAAGAACCGCTGTCCAGCAACGCCCACTGTATAGCGGTGATGGATGGGAATATTTCCCCGCCACTGGCCGATGCGTTCCGGCATCTCTATTCCCCCGATCATCTGCTGACTCACTCGCTCCTAAGCGCCTTCGATATCGCAGTCAATTAGCTTGAAATAACGGATGTCGGTGATAGACCCCTCACGTTCCTCGGGCGGTTTCCACACCGCTTGAACCCTCTTGCCTATGGCCACCCTCGTCAGCACAGTCTCCAGGTCTTCCCCCACTTCTCCCAGCACGTGAAGAATTCCCATTCCGGGGCTGGCCCCGTCTATCTCTATAACGGCAGGGACCTCCGGCGTCTCCCGGCGGGTGGCGTCCCAATTCACGAAGCTCACGGAAAACGTGTTGACAACCCCCGTGTCCGACAACCGCATCCAACGGTCCATGGGCACGTAGCAGAGTTCGCAAAAGGCCCTCGGCGGCACCACGGTGCGCTTGCACTGGGAACATCGTAGACCCAGAATTTCCCCGTCCCTCAGTCCCGCCATGAACCGGCCCACGGCGGCGCCCGTGTCCCACGCGTACTCCATCTTGCCTCGCCAACGGGTGACGAGAACTTCGCCCCGCCGCAGGGCCTCGTCGGTCAATGACGTTCCGGCGAAGGGTTTCACGTTATCTAACTCTGCTTTCCTAGTATTACGACCGTTCCCACCTGCATCAGGTCTCCCCATGCCTGGGCCAACCCCCTCTGCACCGGGCGCTTCACCTGCCGCTTTCCCGCGCGACCCTCCAGTTGCCAGAAGATCTCCGCCACCTTCATTACGCCCGCCGCTGATATCGGATTGCCGACCCCGATTAGTCCGCCGGAAGGGGTGGCCGGAATGCCCGTCTCCGTATCCCTGTCCCAGAACCCCTCCTCAACCAGCCGTGGCGCCTGGCCCTTATCCGCCAGCTGCAGCCCCTCCAGATGGTGAAGCTCTTTGTAGGCAAAGGGGTCATAGGGCTCCACTACGTGAATTTCTCGCCGCGGGTCGGTAACTCCCGCCATTTTGTAGGCCATGAGGGCTGCCTTCTCCACGTACCTCGGATAGTACAGGTCTCGGTTGGTCCAGTAGGAAGTGTCCAGGTTCCAGCCCACCCCCTCTATCCATACCGGGTCCAGTCCTCGTTTTTTCACAAACTCTTCGGACGCCAGCACCATCGCCCCCGCGCCGTCGCTGATCGGCGAGACCATCAGACGCTGTACCGGCCAGGCCATTACCTCCGAGTCCATTATCTGCTCAATGGTGAAATCCCCGGAGATACCCGACTGGGACGAAGGGTGGTCCATGCCGTTTCGCTTATTCTTCTGGGCCACCTTAGCAAATGTCTCCATTGGCACCCCGTGAGCATTCATGTACCGGTTCATCTCCAGGGAGAATATCCACAGCAGGTTCACGCCCAGGGGTCTCTCCAAGAACTGATCATATATAGCGTTGAAACACCCCTGAGGATGTGGAAGAGCAGAGGACATCTTCTCTTCGCCCACCACCAAGCAAGTGTCGAAATGGCCGCTCGCGATGTGGTACCAGCCGTTGATGATGCCGAAGACGCCGGATCCACCCCCCACGTAGCTGCGCATGAAGGGCTTCCCCCGACCGCCGGACCCGTCGGCCAGATATTCCCCGTTCATGTGTACACCGTCGAAGGCGTCCGGGGCCGTCACTGACACCACTGCGTCCATGTCGTCGATCTGCAAAGCAGCGTCGTCCAGTGCCGCCCGGGCCGCCTGGAACGCCAACTCCTTGGGTGTCTCCAGGGCGCGGCGCATGAACCGGGTCAACCCGGCTCCCAGAACTGCCACCCGATTCCTATAAGCCACGATATCCCCTCATCGCGCGGCTTCCAAAATGGCCACGCCCCCACTGGCCGTTGGTACACCCCGCCACGATTGAGCCAGTCCCAGGCTGACGGAGTCCAGCTGACGCCGGCCTGCGTTACCCCGTAGCTGGAGCACCAGCTCCAACACGCTGCGCAGGCCTGAGAGATCGTGGGTGTAACCGCAGCCTAGATTCCCGCCGGAAACGTTGACGGGCAAAGAACCATTGCAATCGAACACGCCCTCTTCCAACATTGCGCCGGAACGACCAGCGGGCGCCAGTCCCAACGCCTCAAGGTGCTGAAGCTCCTTGTAGGCGAAGGTGTCGTCCACCTCCGCCAGCTGAATCTCGAGTGCCGGGTCGGATATCCCCGCCATCTTGTACGCCCGGCGGGCGGCATCCTGGGCGTAACCCGCGCGTCCCCAGTCCCTCTCCTCCAGATTCGGGGTTTCTTGCCCCCAACCGATGCCCTTTATGTAAACTGGGCGGCCATGCATCTTCTCTGCCGCTTCTTCCGTCGCCAGAACCATGACGATAGACCCGTCTGCCGTACGTGCACTTTGCTCCTCTCTCAGGGGGTCCGCAACAACCTTAGACATCATTATGTCTTCAACGGACATGCTAACTCCGTAGGCCGCCATGGGATTTAGTTTAGCATTGTCTCTATTCTTCACTACCACCGCCGCCGTCTGCTCCTCTGTGTTGCCGGAAGCTTCCAGAAACGCTCGCATCTCCAACCCAGCCACAAACCGGGGATGCAGGTCCAAGGGGCGCACATTCACCGGGTCCAGGGCCATCGCCTCCACATAGGCGGGGTAGAGAATGTTGGAAGCCTTGGAGCGACCTTCCACCACGGCGATGTCAAACTCTCCAGTCTGCAGCTGTAGGAATACGGAGCCGAGAGCCGTGATGCCGTCAGCGGTGATGGTGTGCACAGGCTTAAGGACAGCACCCAGCTGGTCCGGGACGTACTCGTCGGCGATGGCCGTGCCCTCCAGGTAGTCTTCGCTCACTGAGACAAAGGTATCCACATGCCCCGGCTCGATGCCGGCGTCTGCGTACGCCCTGACTGCCGCCTCGAAGATCAACTCCCGGAAGGAAGCCTCGGGTGATGAGGGACGAAAGGCTGTGAAGCCAACCCCGACTATGGCCACTCTCTGGGACATCAGCTAATTGCCGGTAGGAAAGAACCTGTCATGGCCCATGCATTGTAGCCATCGAAACCTCGCCTTTCAACCTCAGTCCACCCGCCAAGCCATTACGGACGTAGCTAAGAATCGGGTGATCCGTCCACAAACTCTCCCCACCACCCGTGCGTCAGAGGGGATTGCGCCACAGCAGACCCGGAAACCGAGCAAAGTCCCCATCGTTGGAATGGACTTCCGCCTCATTCTCCATCGCAATGGCGGCAATGTGACTATCTGGGACCAAGTTCCCCCCCATTCCGGCTGCAGCGAGATTACGTTCCACATGATCCAAATGCATCGGGCCTGGATTCAATACAGAAACGTGCGAATGGTTAAGCCACTCCCGGACATAGCCCACGGCATCCCCCGTCGTAACAGGCCGTGCTAGGAGACTGGTCCGAGTCATTATCCGGACGAATCCCATAGCCACCGCCCACGGAATGCCCACGCTCTCCTGTCCGTTCAGCAGGCCCTCCCACCATCGCCGTGCCGCATCATGCTGTGGTGCGCCGTCATGGTAGGCATAGACCAAAAGGTTAACGTCCGGAATTATCACCGTAAGTTAACCTCAGATACCTCTCATCGTCTTCATCATTGAGGAACTGTTTTGGATTCTCTGGGTCAACCCCCGGCGCAAAGCCGCTATGGAAAGGCTTCACCCTATACGGAGCCCGAGGAGATTCCTCGACCCTTGACGAGAGTCCGCGCCGCAGTGTGTCGTTAACCACCTGCTTGATGGTCTTGCTCTGGGCCCGCGCACGTTCCTTCAGGGCATCCGCCAAGTCCTTGTCTAAAGTCAGTGTCATTTTGGTCGTTTTCATAGCGAAAACATCATAGCATCAATCTTTTTCCGGCGTCTATTCGCCCTCCATTGCCTCCAAGACTATGTGGATGTCCTTATCCCCCCGTCCACTCAGGCACACCAGCACTATCGCTTCCGACGAAAGCTTGGGCGTCAGCGTCGACGCGTAATAAATGGCGTGGGAGGGCTCCAGAGCAGGGATGATACCCTCCGTCTTGCACAACATATGAAACCCCTCCAATGCCTCGGCGTCATTGACCGACTTATATTCGGCGCGGCCTGCGTCCTTCAAATAGCTGTGCTCCGGCCCCACTCCAGGGTAGTCCAACCCCGGCGAAATACTGTGTGTTTCTACAACCTGCCCGTTTTCATCCTGCAGCAGGTACGACATTGATCCGTGCAGCACCCCGGGACGCCCGGCCACCAGCGTAGCGGCATGACTGGAATTTTCCTTCCCCTCTCCGCCGGCCTCCACTCCAACCAGCCGCGTATTTTCATCCCGCACGAAGGGATGGAAGGCCCCGATGGCGTTGCTGCCTCCGCCGACGCACGCAATCACGTAGTCCGGCAGCCGCCCCTCAGCCCCCAGCAGCTGTCGCCGCGCCTCCTGCCCAATTACTGACTGGTAGTCGCGGACCATCAGTGGGTACGGATGCGGCCCTACGGCGCTACCCAACAAGTAGTGAGTCGTCTCCACGTTGGTAACCCAGTCGCGGATGGCCTCGTTAATAGCGTCTTTCAGTGTCTGGCTTCCCGTCTCCACAGGCCGCACCTCGGCCCCCAACAGCCTCATACGGAATACGTTCAACGACTGCCTCCGCATGTCCTCCACACCCATGTACACTATGCAGTCCAGCCCGAGCATGGCGCAGGCGGTAGCCGCTGCCACCCCGTGCTGTCCCGCGCCTGTTTCCGCGATTATCCTGCGCTTGCCCAGCCGCTTGGCCAGCAGCCCTTGTCCCATGGCGTTGTTTATCTTGTGTGCTCCCGTGTGGGCCAGGTCTTCCCGCTTAAGGTAAATCTTTGCACCACCCAACTCACGTGTCAGGTTGGCGGCATAATAAAGGGGCGTGGGACGCCCAACGTAAGTCGAAAGCAGAAAGCCAAGCTCCCTCTGAAACTCCTCGTCCTGCCGGTATTCCAGGTAGGCCGCCTCCAACTCCTCCAGGGCGACCATCAGCGTTTCCGGCACGAACTTCCCGCCGTAGCGGCCGTAACGACCCCGCCCGTCGGGGGTTTCTGTCAGCATATCTACGTTCATGGCAATCTCCTTTTTCGAAGATTCATGCGCCGGCACTCTTGGCCTCAGCGACGAATCGCCGTATCTTCTCCGCGTCCTTGACGCCACCCGACTCCACTCCGCTGGAAACGTCCACCCCCCACGGGCTGGTCTCACGCACCGCGCGGCCCACATTTTCCGGCGTCAGTCCCCCAGCCAACAAGAACTCGAACCCCGCCTCCGAAAGTTGGGCCGCCACCGTCCAATCGAAGGTCTGGCCGGTGCCCCCCTGCAAACCCGCAACCTCGCGATCAAGGGTCGCCAGAAATTCCCGTTCACGCAGCGCCGTCAACCGCCGCTCCAGTTCCTTCAACTCCTCGACGTTCTGAAATCCACCCGGCACGTGAATGACCTTGAAAACAGTCACAGACACTTTCTCGCAAAACTTCATTGACTCGGCCCCACATAGCTGAACCATATCCACTCCGGAGACACGCACCACCTCCCACACCTCCTCCAAAGGCTGGTCCGCAAAAAGCCCCACCAGCCTTGGCGGATTGTCACTCGCCGCTTTCACCGCATCCACCATCCGGCGGGCCTGCTCCACCGACACCCGACGGCGTCGATTGGGCACGAAATTCAGCCCGATAAAGTCCGCCCCGGCCTCGACAGCCGTCAGGGCGTCCTCTACCCGCTGAACGCCGCAAATCTTCACATTCGGCATTTGGTTGCTCCCTTTACGCCCGCAATTTGATGACTACTGCCAAGTTTCAATCCTCCTAATTTCACGGTGAAACAAATGACCGCCGTATTAGTCAACCTCTCCCAGGGCCAACTCCCGAACCTTCGCCCCAACGTCGTCCGCAGTGACCAGCGCCTCCCCAACCAGCACAGCGTTGACGCCCAAATCCCGCAGCCGTGACACGTGGGCGGCAGTGAAGATACCGCTTTCGCTGACGATAATCTTGCCGGAGGGCACGTGGCCCGCCAACCTCTCCGTCACCGAAAGATTCGTCTTGAAGGTGTGCAGGTTTCTGTTGTTGATGCCGATTATCTCCGCTCCAGCGTCCACCGCTGCACCCAACTCCTCCTCGTCGTGCACCTCCACCAGAGCCTGAAGCCAGAGATCCTGGCACACCACCAGCATCTCCGCGAGATGGGATGGCGAGAGAATTGCCGCAATGAGCAGCAGGCCGTCTGCGCCGCGGCTCCTCGCCTCGTACACCTGGTACGGATCAAAGATGAAGTCCTTGCGAATGACGGGCGTCCGCTTTGGCGCGGCCACTTCCGACACCGCCTCCAGGTCATCCAGCGTTCCCTGAAATCGAGGGTCCGTGAGGACGGAGACTGCCGCCGCGCCATTGTCAACATAGGCTTGGGCCAGCGCCCGCGGGTCGAAATTCTCGGCCAGCAACCCTCTGGAAGGCGAGGCTTTCTTTACTTCCGCAATGAGCCGAACCCGGTCTCCCAGCAGCGCGCCGGAGAGGTTAAGCGGCAGACTCATAGCCTTCACCCGTCCCTCTAGCTCTGCCTGTGATACACGTCGCTTCTGCTCCTTTACCTCCCCCTTCTTCGCCGCAACTATTTTCTCAAGAATCGTCGCCAAATCCGATGCTCCTCTTTCTTACCGGCTCTCGGCTTCAAAGGCCAACTCTTGACTGACTTCCACCAGCCCCTCCAACTTCATCAAGGCGCTCCCATCATCTATTACCTGGGACGCCATCCCTACACCCTCCCGCAAACTCTCAACCAGCCCGCCCACCATCAGCACGGCGGCGCTGTTCAGAAGCACAACGTCCCTGTGAGCGCCCCTCTCGCCGATGAGAATCCGGCGCAGCAAGAAGGCGTTGTCCGAAGCCGTCCCGCCCCGAATTGCCTGCCAAGGTGCACGAACCAATCCTAATTTCTGTGGATTGACAACGCTGTGGCCAACCTCGCCGTCCCTGAGTTCCCAAACGTGGCTTTCTGCCCCCAAGGTAAGTTCGTCTGCCTCCTCTGCGCTGTGGACGACCAGGCAGTGCTCCGATCCCATGAGGTTTAGCACCTTGGCCATCGTTTCTCCCAGCGAACGCTCCGCCACACCCAATAGCTGCCGCTTCACCCGGGCCGGGCTAGTCAGAGGGCCAAGCACGTTGAACACCGTACGAATCCCCATATCTCGCCGCACCGGTGCGGCGTATCTCATGGCCGGGTGGAACGTAGGCGCGAACATGAACCCCATACCCACCTCGTCGATGCACCGTTCCACTGCCTTGGGGGGCAGTTCCAACTCTACCCCCAGGGCTTCCAGCACGTCGGCGCTGCCGCATGTTCCCGTTGCGGCCCTGTTTCCGTGCTTGGCAACTTTCAGGCCCGCACCTGCCGCCACGAAGGCCGTAGATGTGGAGATGTTGAAGGTCTTGGCTCTGGCTCCACCCGTGCCGCACGTATCCACCACCACACCGTCCGTCTTCACTGGCAGCGCCTTGTCTCTCATCACCGATGCCATCCCGGCAATCTCCTCCGCCGTTTCCCCCTTCATCCGCAACGCCGTCAGGAAAGACGCCAACTGCACAGGCGTGGCCTCTCCTTCCATTATCTGCGTCATCACTCCAGACGCTTCGTCCATTCCAAGGGAAGAACCCCCAATGAGCATCTCCGTTGCTTCCCTAATCATTGCTGGCCCCTTTCTCTTCGGCCCACCGTTTCACTCGATTCAAATAATTCCGCAGCAGGTCATGCCCCACCCTCGTCATGATCGACTCCGGATGGAACTGCACTCCCTCGACGGGCAAGCTCTTGTGTCGGAGCCCCATGACGATCCCGTCCTCCGTTCGAGACGTTACTTCCAGGGATTCCGGCAGGCTTTCCGGGTTCACAATCAGCGAATGATATCGGATAGCTTCGAAGGGGTTGGGCAGGCCCTCGTACAGCCCCTTGCCCTCGTGGTACACCATGGATGTCTTGCCGTGCATAATCTCCGGCGCCTGCTCCACCGTCCCACCGTAGGTGTAGCCGATGGTCTGATGTCCGAGGCAGACCCCCAGAACCGGCAGCTTCTCGCCGAATCGAGCCACCACCTCCCCGGAAATGCCCGCCTCCTTTGGAGTACACGGCCCCGGTGATACGACTATGCCTTGAGGTGCCATTGCCTCTATCTCTTCCAGGCTGATCTTATCGTTGCGCGCCACCACAACATCGGCGCCCAACTCGCAAAGGTACTGGTACAGGTTGTAGGTGAAGCTATCGTAGTTGTCTATTAGAAGAATCATCTCAGCCCGTCCGTCCTTCGGCCCGGTCCATCGCCCTGAAGAGAGCGCCCGCCTTATGTAAAGTTTCCTCGTACTCGTCCCGCGGGTTGCTGTCGGACACGATACCGCCCCCCGCCTGAACGTACATGGTGCCGTTCTTGTATATGCCTGTGCGAAGCACCAGCGCCGTGTCCATGTTGCCCGAGTAGCTGAAATAACCCACTGCGCCGCCGTAAGGTCCCCGCATCTCCCCCTCCACTTCCGCAATTATCTCCATTGCCCGAATTTTCGGCGCCCCGGAAACAGTTCCGGCAGGGAAGCAGGAACGCAGGGCATCGTAGACCGTCATGTCAGACTTCAACCGCCCCTCCACGTGGGAAACCAGGTGCATCACATGAGAGAACCGCTCCACGTCCATCAGCTGCGTAACCTTCACAGTGCCAGGCACACTCACCCGCCCGATGTCGTTTCTGCCCAGGTCCACCAGCATTATGTGCTCCGCGCGCTGCTTGATACTGGTCCGAAGCTCCTCTTCCCAACGAGCGTCCTCGTCAGGCGTCGCCCCTCGCGGTCGAGTGCCAGCGATGGGATGAGTCGCCACGATACCGTCTTCCACCTGGGCCACCGTCTCGATGGCCGCCCCCACAATATGGAAGCCATCCATCTGCAGAAAGTACATATAGGGCGAAGGATTCACACTCCTCAACGCCCGGTAGATTTCGAATGGCGGCGCTTCCGTTTGGCGGCTGAACCTCTGCGAGTTCACCACCTGAATGCAGTCGCCCTCGTAGATATAGTCCATGCACCGCCGCACTACATCGTCGTACTCTTCAAAAGTGAAGTTGGATGAGAAGGACGCAGGGCCTTTGCCGTCCGTAGAAGCATTCAAAGGCATCGTGGGCGCCGACAGGGGCTGCGCCAGCCGCTCCACCAGCCCGTCGATTTTCGCCGTGGCCTCAGCGTAGGCCGACGTCACGTCCCCTTCAAGCCGCACGTGGCTCACCACCTTGATGTCGTGCCTAACGTGGTCGAAGACCAGCAGCGTATCTGCAAACATGAACACCGATTGGGGCAGACCCTGGGGGTCTTTGGGCATCATGGGCACCCGTGGCTCAAAGTAGCTGACCGTATCGTAGGCAAGGTAGCCCACACCGCCGCCGTGAAAGCGCGGAAGCTCCGGCAGTTGAACCAGCTTGTACCTGTCCATCTCCTCTTCCACCGGAATTAGCGGGTCCACCTCGCCGTCGGGCTGTCCCGGTCCCGTCTTCACCACCTTGTAGGGCTCCGTCCCGATGAAGCTGTATCTACCCAACCGCTCCCCACCTTCCACGCTCTCTAGCAAGAAGGAGTAGGGCGGCCTTGCCACCTTTAGATAGGCTGATACCGGCGTCTCCAGATCAGCCTGCACTTCCCGGTATACCGGCACCAGATTGCCTCGGCCCTTCAACCTCTTCACTTCTTCCAACGATGGATAGTACATGGTTCTATCCTATCCTTTCCTTTTTCGACATACTCCTCGACTCACCGCTTCCTTACTCTCCCGGGAGCACCAACCCGATGCGACGCTTTATTTCCTGGACCTTCGGCTCCGACACGGACGCCGCCTGTTCAGCGCCTCGGGCCAGCATCCTATCCAGTTCTCCAACGTCGTCCATCAACTCGTCATACCGCTCCCGTATAGGCCGCAATTCCTCCACTACCACCTCTGCCACCCGCGCCTTCAGGTCGCCGTAGCCCCTTGCCGATGCGAAGTCCGCCTCGCACTCCTCCACTGTTCGACCCGTAATGGCCTTGTATATGCCCAGCAGGTTGTTGACCCCTGCTCTAGCCAGGTCATCCGAGAATCGAATCTCTTTGCCCGAATCCGTGACGGCCCGACGGATGGACCTCACGATCTCCTTGGGCTCGTCCAGTAGATTCACCGCATGGCCCCGAATGTGGGCCGAGCTCTTGGACATCTTCATCGTCGGCGCATCCAGACCCATCACCCGCGCCCCCACCTCCGGAATCACCGCCTCTGGCACCACGAAAGTTTCCCCGTACAGATGGTTAAATCGCTGGGCAATGTCCCGCGTCAGCTCCACGTGCTGCCGCTGGTCGTCACCCACCGGCACCTCGTGAGCGTCGTACAGCAGGATGTCCGCGGCCATCAACACCGGATAGTCCAGCAGCCCCGTAGAGACGCTCTCCTGGCGCTGAATCTTATCCTTGTACTGGGTCATCCTCTCCAGCCAGCCCAGGGGCGTCACGCAGTTCAGCATCCAGCATCCCTCGGCGTGGGCGGTAACGTGACTCTGTACGAACACGGTACACTGTTCAGGGTCGAGGCCCGCAGCGAAGAGCATCGCCGCCAACGATCGCGTCTCGCGCCGCAGCTCCGCCGGGTCCTGTTGGACGGTGATGGCGTGAAGGTCCACGATGCAGAAGAAGTTTTCCTTCTCCGACTGACGCTCCACCCAACCCTTGATCGCGCCCAGGTAGTTGCCCAGCTGCACGCTGCCCGAAGGCTGTATGCCGCTAAACACGCGACGCTTGCCGTTCACTTTGACCCCTGCCTCCATAGCTCCAAAACCTCGCTTAGATATTCGACTCATCGACCCGTCGTTTCTATTTCCGCCGCCAATTCTATCGGTGCACCAATTTGACCACAAAAAGAAAACCCCGCCTCAAGGGACGGGGTCAAGCCGCGGTGCCACCCTAATTTCCCGATGATTCGGGACTCTTTGGACATCCCAAATTGATTGGGACGTTAGGGCTGTAACGGGCCCGCCCGATGGTCGGCGGGAATTTACAAAATGCCCATCTGCGACGGAACACATTGAAGCTCCGAGGGGGTCCATTCACTCCTCTGCCCTGGGCGCCGGTTTCCAGCTTCCCCGGCTCTCTAGGCCCTGTGGGAGGGTTACTATTCCCCAACCAACCTTATGCTATTTTGCTGAACCTAAAGTCTAGGCCCGCCCAACCCCAACTGTCAACCACTCCCAACACCCCCTTGGATATTGAAATTTTCGAACCTAAACTACGCTCTTCGCCTAAAGGTCTATGATGATAATGTCCCCGCCCGCTTCCCACTTCAGCGATTGGGCCACCGAACCCTTGGGAACGTCGAAAATCAACCAGCCTTCCAACTCGGTCCCCTTCTCCAATCGATTGTAGCCTCGTAACAGGGGCATGTATTCGTTCTTGTCGGCGTGGAATTGATCGGTAGACACACCGACCTCGTAGGTGTTCACGGAAGCATACCTGCCGGAATCCATTCGCAATTCTGCCGGAAATGCCTCGATTTCCAACTGGGCTACTTTGGTTTCTTTGTTGTCAATGCGGGCACGTATGACCACCAGTTCATTCTCCTCACTGGTAGGCCGAATCACATAATCCCTTGCCTCGTCACGAACCGCCAATATCAGATTTTCCCCGTAATGGTTGTAAGACTCCGCAGCATCCAACAGTTCCGTAAATCGAAACTCTTGCTCCATGATGCCTACCGGTTCATCGCATTTCTTTTCTGTAACGTTCAACGTGCCGGCATCGAAAATTTTGTCCGCTGCGCTGTAATTTCTGGAAGAAAAGTCGTTGCATCCAGCATTGCCTCGCAACTCTCCACCATAGTCGAATTCGATGGTCAGCTCGATTTCGGGTATAAGCAAGTCCTGGTCAGCTATTTGCATTCTCACACCCTCCCAGGGCGAGGGGATTTCCCTACCATACAACTCACCCTGCGATTCAAGAGTCCACAATGTTCCCGCCAGCGAGTCACTCTTGTCTTGCGCACCATTGCCCTTGAACACCAGAGCCTTACCACCCTCCGGCTCCTCCGTGTAGGCCACCTCCTCAACACGAAGCATTTCCTCTATGGTCAGTTCAAGAATCGATCCCTCATACGAGCCATCCGGCGGGGAAAAGAAACTGCTACATGAGGCGACCTGCATGGACGCTATTAAAAGTAATAGCGAGAATGTTGCTATCTTTACAGGGGGATTCTTTGAGAATCTCACAGCGCGACCAGAAATCACATTCCGATAGTGATGAATGTAGTTGACTGGCCAAGGCTTCTGCGGCCACCGCCCATCTACTAGTTCACCTCGTCCAATATCCCCATAAACCGCTCAACGTCCTCTACCAAAAGCCTCACCTGGTTCGACGTTAGCCAATTCTCGTAGAAGTTGCCGTGAAGGCTGTTGGCTGCACCAAAGAGCCTATCTATCTCGTCGTTGCCTGTTTCTTCCGCCAAGCGAGTAACGGCACGAAACAGAACGGCATGAGTTCCATGCTCCCAACCCCGGGACTCGGCAACTGCCTTGACCACCTGAGCCGCCGCACCCCAGCCTTTCTCAGACGCCTGACGGGTATCCCCTTGCGCCAACTCATTTCGTGCTTGGCTTAGCAAGTGTGAGGCTGCATTACGGCAATTGGTTTTCGTTGTCATCGGTGGCCTTCTGTCATCATTAACTGCTCAGGAACTACGAATTGATGTTGCAATTATATTTCCTGCAAAACAAAAATGCTACCGCCGTCAATACCGATAGTAGTTGGCGTAGGAGTTGGGGCACTCAGATACGTAATGTCTATGATGATTTCCTCACCCGCTACCCACTTGAAGGATTCGGCCACGGAACCCTTGGGAACGTCAAAGATCAACCAGCCATCCAGTTTGAACCCTTTATCCAACACCTGAGAGCCTCGGAGGAATGGGATATAGACGTTCTTCTCAGCGTGGAAGCCGTCAGTGGGTACGCCTGCTCCGTAGGTGTTCACAGAATGATACCGACCAGAGTCCATCAGAAGTTCAGCCCGGGAGGCTTCCATGTCCAACGCAACCCGGTTGGCTGCGTGGTTGCCTACCTGTGCGCGAATCACTACTAATTGGTTCCCTTCACCGGAGGGCCTAATCACGTAGTCCTTGGCCAATCCGTCAGCATCCGGCTCCTCCGTATAGGCCACCTCCTCCAAACGGATTACCTGCTCGAGGCTGAGTTGGAGAATAGAGCCCCTGAAGGTGTGGCCTAGGACGGGTGTAGGCGTAGGGGTCGGAATGGGGGTAGAAGTGGTTTCTGCCCTATCCCCACTGGTACAGGCAATTAGGGTCACTAAAACCACGACGCTGAACAGCAACGCCTGCGATATTGCGCGTGCCAACCTAGACAATCTCATTTTCTAGGGTATGAAAGTCCGACTTCCTCATGGAAGCAAAATAGCAGCGCGACAATACTGCCGCTATCGCCGCCAATACCTGTAGTAATCGGCGTCAGGGTTGGGCGGCCCATCCACGTCCGAATCGCCGCCGCCCAGGTCTCCGCAAGTCGCACACTTCATCTCAGTCACGTTTGGATGACCAAAAAACCTGTGCCACAGCCGCTTCAGAAAATTAGCCATATCTCCATGTTTCCCTTGCACAAAATCATATCTCCCCGATGCCGCCATACCAAGCTTGACCTCCTACCCCCACCGCGCCCTGAACCCTCCCCTCATCCGAACCGCCGGCAGCTTCTTCATAGTCTGATTATGCGGGTCTATCTCAATCCCCACCGACTCCAGCGCCGTCACCCCCAACAACGGTTCAGCGTCCTCATCCCCAAACACCACGGTTCCATACGTGGACTCTCCCATAAACTCTATATCCGCGCCTGCAATTCCTAAACGCAGTTCGCTGCCGTCCGCCAAACCGTAGCTGCGATGGGCTTTGGGAACTAGGCCGATGGACTCCAAGTGCTGCTTGGGAACCAGAGTATCAGTGGCCCCCGTGTCCACCAAAAAGCGCCCTTCCCAAACACGCTCGGACTCAGTCGGGTTCCGAATCGCCACATCTACAAACATAATTCCCATTGCAAACCCTCCTCCTTCACCGCTCTTTTGTTTCCCACTATACCATAGTGGATCTACACCCACCGCACTCTGCCCAGAATGCCGGCAACGGCAAATCCGGCGCCTATCGATTGTCGGAGGAAAGCCGCCTACCCCCTATCCTCCTAACCCCCAGACGGCCCTCCGCCCAACCCCGGCTCCGTCATCTTCACCGGGTCCAGCAGGCTGTCCAACTCTTCCGCCGAAAGCTCCGTCCGCTCCAGCGCCATCTCCCGAATCGTCCCCCCGGAAGCCGCTGCTTCCTTGGCAATTGCCGCCGCAGCGTCGTACCCGATGGCCGGGGCCAGCGCCGTTCCCAGCATCAACCCCCGCTCCACCATCTGCGGCCCAGTCTCCGTCGCCTTCAACCCCTTGACGCACTGGTCGGCGAAATTGTCCGCAGACGCCGCCAGCAGGTCGATAGACTCCAGCAGATTGTGCGCCGCCACAGGCATCATCATGTTCAATTCGAAATAGCTGCCCTGGGCCGACTGTGCGACGGTCAGGTCGTTGCCCACCACCTGCGCCGCAGCCTGTATCACCGATTCCGATATCACAGGGTTCACCTTGCCTGGCATAATCGAGCTGCCCGGCTGGACCTCCGGCAGAGCCAACTCAGCCAGTCCCGCCCTTGGGCCGGAACCCAGCCACCGAACGTCGTTGGCTATCTTGTTCAGACTTAACGCTATGGTCCGCAGCGACCCACTGGCCTCCACCACTGAATCCAAGGTGTTCTGTGCCTGAAAGTGATTGTCCGTCTCCCGCACGTGTACTCCCGTCTTCTCCGACAGGCTCCGGCACACCCGCTCGGCGAATTCCGGATGGGCGTTGACTCCCGTACCAACTGCCGTACCGCCCAGGGCCACCTCTCCCAACTCTTCCTGCGCGTGCTTCAGCCGACGTATTCCCCGTTCCACCTGCCCCGCGTAACCCAGAAACTCCTGTCCCAACCGGATGGGCGTCGCGTCCTGCAAGTGGGTGCGGCCCGTCTTCACTAGCGGCCAGAACTCCCGGCTCTTTTCCTCCAACGCCCCCTGCAGATTCTCTAGGGCGGGAATCAGCCGCTCCTTCATCTGCACCAGCGCCGCCAGGTGTATGGCCGTAGGTATCACGTCGTTGGACGACTGGCAGATGTTCACGTGGTCGTTGGGGTGGACCCTCCGTGACCCTGCCTCCGCCGCCAAAAGCTCCGACGCTCTATGAGCAATGACCTCATTGGCGTTCATGTTTGTCGACGTGCCGGACCCCGTCTGAAAGATGTCGATGACGAAGTGCTCGTCGAACCCACCGTCCGCCACCTCCTGCGCCGCCTGGGACATCGCGCCGCCCGTCTCGTCGTCCAGAAGCCCCAACTCTACGTTCACCTCCGCCGCCGTGCCCTTTATGAGCGCCAGAGCCTGGATGAAGCTGCGCGAGAACCTTAGATTGCTGATAGGAAAGTTCAAGACGGCGCGCATGGTGGACGCACCGTAGTAAGCCTCGTCCGGCACCTCCATGGGCCCCATGGAATCCCGCTCGACACGCATCTTTGGTTGGTTGGTGGACATGACGACTCCTTGCCTTAAATTAAAATTAGTCGGAAAAGCATACCCGTTTTGCATTAAGCCGCCAAGCCGTGATCCCCGCCCACTACCCGTTGAATATCATCTTAGAGGGTGTCTAAAAAGCGTTGAAGTGTGCTAATCGTCGTAGCATCAGGCCGGTCATGGCGGCGTAGACCCACGCTTCTGTAGTCTGAGGCAATTCCTCATAGTCCTTGCTCAGACGGCGATACCGGCCCAACCAGGCAAAGGTGCGCTCTACAACCCAACGGCGTGGAAGTATCTCGAAGGTGTGTTGCCCGGGTGGACGCCGCACCAGTTCCAAGTCCCATCCACCCATGTTTCGCGCCCACTCCACCAGCTTGCCTGCGTAGGCCCCATCAGCCCAGATCCGCTTCAACCGGGGAAACCGGCCTACCAAACGCATCAGCGCCAACTTAGCCCCGTCTCGATCCTGAATATTGGCCGGATGCACCACCACTGTCAACAGCAATCCTGTCGTGTCTACCACGATGTGTCGCTTTCTTCCACAGACCTTCTTACCAGCATCATAGCCACGAGGCCCCCTTTTTCCGTGGTCTTGACCGATTGGCTGTCTATGATGGCCCCGCTGGGACTGGCAGCTCGCCCCCCAGCCAAGCGTAACCGGTCTCGCAGCGCTTCATGAATCCGCTCCATGGTCCCATCTCGACGCCAAGTGCGGAAGTAGTGGAACGTGATGCGCCACGGAGGCAGGTCGTGAGGGAGCATTCGCCATGCGCATCCGGTGCGCAACACATAACGAATACCGTTCACCACCTCCCTGCGCGGGTATTTGATCGGCCGGCCTGCTGGTTTGGGAGCAGGCATGTACGGTCCCAAGAGTTGCCATTCTTTGTCGCTCAGGTCGCTTGGATATCTCTCTCTGCTCATGGAACACCACTTTAGGCGCTCCCATATCTACATTACTACCACTACCAAACTACCACTACCAAGGACGCTTTTTAGACACTTTCTTAGACCCTGAAGAGAAGCTCCCCGCCCTACGCTGAATCCTCTACCGACTCCTTCACACCCTCCAACTCTCCCGTCACCACCAACCGGTGGTCATACAGAAATCGCGGTACGCACGTAACCAAGCTGATGCTAGGCGCCCCCTGGTCGTAGACTATCAGCGACTCCTCCGGCACCACCCTGGAAGACGTCAACCTGTACAGAAACGTATACTCCCCGTTCTCCACCTCGGCGTAAACCGGCCCGTCGCGTAGCAAGTCCGGAATCTTCGGCAGATCGGCAAACACGTTTCCCTCTCCTTGAATCGGGCTCTCCAGATGCCCGAAGAACCAGGCCGTACCGTCCTCCCCTGCATTGGCCGTCTCCGGGATATGCCCCACTACGTTCTTCGGCGTCTCGTATTCCAAGCTATTGCCCAAGTCCAGAATCCGCAGCGAGATGACTTCGGAGTCCAGATTGATGGCCGGAATCGTGATTCTCACCGGTACAGGCAGAGAATGTCGGGCCGCCCCTTGCCCAGGCGGCACCGCAACAAATTCCGGCACCGACGGATTCACCGGTGCGTAGCCAGCTTCCGACTCCATCGGCTTGGCCCAGAACACCGGATGCAACATCTCACCCGGAAACATCCTCTGGGCTGCAATGACGTCCGGCGAAAACGCACGCGACGAGCCAACGTTTTCGATCGAGCGGGTCGGGGAAGGCGTGGGGGAAGGCTCCTCGACAACGACCAAATCCTCCAGGCCGGAACTCGCTCGCCACGAATATATGAAGAAAGACCCGACGCCCAGCAATAGCAAAAGACCCAAGCCCAACAGGCCAAAGCCCATGACTGGCCCGAATCTACGCCGTCTACCCTCCCGACCGCTGCTTAACTGCACAGGCCGACTCCCGTTCCTACGTTTGGCCTATGATAGCAGACGCACCCGCTGGGGACATCACGGCCTTAAGCTGGCTTGACAACTCACTTTGAGCGCCACTGCCTCACCGTTTCGCAAAGACGACCCAACCGCAGCGGCGAATGCCGCAGCGCGCCGAGATCGCCTGGTTTAGCCTGCGATCTACCGCATCCGCGGTACGTGAGAAGCGCCGCTGGCTATCGGCTCGTTAAAATAGATGTCTCCGTTGCGAATCTTCATGTTGAAGCCGCACGTCGGATTGGTGCAAACCCAAGCCTTCCAGTGCACCGCCGCCCCCTGGCTGCCGTAGTCCGAAAGGGGACAAAGTTGGCCCACGTTGCACTTCAGACAATGAGGAAATATGTTTCCTTCCACAACTCCTCCTCCCAGTCCAAACTTATTAGGGAACCCACCCTTGTATTTTCCCCGCTCCCATTCCCTCTTAACAACAATACGAGCAACGGGTATTGGCGGATTTACGCCTAATCCCTTGCCTAATCCCCGTACCTTGCGGGTATAATAGAAATTACCCCCTCTCAGAACTACGAGAGTAAGACAGACCCTCTTGGCGAGGTTCGACAAAACATGAACACAATAAAGACCGGCTTCCTGATGATGTTGATGGGTGCCCTGCTGCTTCTTGTGGGCACCCTCCTCGGCGGTATGACAGGCCTTATCATCGCCCTTGGCTTTGCTGTCGCCCTTAACTTCTTCTCCTACTGGTTCAGCGACAAGCTGGCCCTCCGAATGACCGGCGCTCACGAGGTTTCGCCCGAAGACGCCCCGGATCTCCACATGATCGTGGACGATCAGGTCATGCGCGCCCAAATCCCCAAGCCCAAGGTCTACATCATCCAGAACGACTCCCCTAACGCCTTTGCCACCGGCAGAAGCCCCAAGAAAGCTAGCATCGCCGCCACCACCGGCATCATCCATCTGCTGACTCGAGAAGAGTTGGGCGGCGTCATAGCTCACGAACTGGCCCACGTCGGCAACAGAGACACCCTAATAATGACAATGGTCGCCACCGTGGCCTCCGCCATCGGCATGATTGCCTTCATGGCCCAATTCGCCCTCATCTTCGGCGGATTTGGCGGTCGAGGCCGGGGAGGCGGCGGCTATGGATCAGCAATAGGCATCGGCGCCCTGCTACTAATTGCCATAGTCGTCCCCCTGCTCGCCACCCTCGTCCGGCTCGCAGTCTCCCGGACCAGGGAATTTCAGGCCGACGCCACCGGCGCAAAGACCTCCGGAAATCCCTTGGCCCTCGCCGACGGGCTCGAGAAACTGGAAACCTGGTCCAAGCGCGTCCCCATGGAAGCCAACCAAGCCGTCGCTCACCTCTATATCGTGGAACCATTGCATGGCAAGTCCATGAGCTTCCTTAACGGACAAGGCATGATGCGACTCTTCTCCACCCACCCACCCATTGCCGACAGGGTCAGAAGATTGAGGAGTATGCGAGAGGGTTGGTAAGTCCAAAGACGGTTCTCGTCACAGGCGGCGCCGGTTTCATCGGCTCCCACCTCGTCGACAGGCTCCTTGAGCTTGGACATCGTGTGGTCGTGCTGGACGACCTCAGTGCTGGCAGGCTAGCCAACCTACCTAACCGCATCAACTTCCATCACTTGGATATCAACGAGGCCAATCTCGATGAGACTTTCAGCCGGGAGAATCCCCAGCTGGTCTTCCACCTCGCCGCCCAGGTAAGCGTAGCCACATCCATGAGAAATCCCCTCTTAGACGCCGAAGCCAACATTCTTGGCACCCTCAAGCTCATGGAGGCCTCTCGGCGCCATGGCGTGGAGAAGTTCATCTACTCCTCCACCGGTGGCGCCCTCTATGGCGATCCTGACTACGTTCCCTGCAACGAAGACCACCCCATCCGGCCCCTCTCGCCTTACGGCCTCTCCAAGTCCGTGTGCGAAAAGTACCTGGAGCTCTATAACAAGATGTTCATGCTGAATTACGCCGCTCTTCGCTACGGCAACGTCTACGGGCCGCGGCAGGACCCCCACGGCGAGGCCGGCGTTATAGCCATCTTCTCCCAGGCCATGCTGGAAGGAAGGCAGCCTGTCATTTTCGGATTGGGCGATCAGGAGCGCGACTTCGTGTACGTCCAAGACGTGGTGGACGCAAACCTGCTGGCCATCGACGAAAACGTTACAGGCGCCTACAACATCGGCACCGGACACAGCGCTTCCGTCAACTTCATCTTCGAAAAACTCAGTAACCTCTATCGATTTCGCAAATCCTACCTCCGGTCACCCGCCAGGCTGGGCGAAGTACAGAAAATTAGTCTGAACTCGGAAAAATCTCTCAGAGAGATGGGATGGCGGCCCAAGACCAGCCTGGACGAAGGCCTCGCGCTGACCGCCGACTATTTCAAGCGCGCCCAGTCGAGAAGCTGGGTCTAACAAATCTACAAAGAGGGATAAAATCATGGAGCAGTTCGACGTTATCATCCTGGGCGGCGGGGCCGCAGGTCTAAGTGCCGGCCTATACTCCACTAGGGCCATGCAGAAGACCCTGATCCTGGAGAAGCTCGGCTACGGCGGCCAGATATTGGTTACCGACGAAATAGAAAACTACCCAGGCTTTCCGGAAGGAATTAAGGGACCGGAACTATCCGTAATGATGGAGCAGCAGACCAGAAGATTCGGCGCGGAAATGCGCTATGAAGAAGTTGAGGGTGTCGAGAACCTGGATCAGCCCCTTAAACTCATCCACACCTCCGAGGGCACCTACGCCGGCAAGACCGTAATCATCGCCGCCGGCGGCTCCCACAAGAAGCTCGGCGTACCCGGCGAGGACGAACTCTCCGGTCGCGGTGTCTCCTACTGCGCCGTCTGCGACGGCAACTTCTTCCGCGGCCAGGACGTCGTCGTTGTAGGCGGCGGCGACGCTGCCCTCGACGAGGGAGGGTACCTCTCCGGCATCGTCAACAAGGTCACCGTCATCCACCGTCGGGACCAACTGCGCGCCAGCCAGATTCTTCAGGAACGATCCTTCGCCAACCCCAAGATAGACTTCCTATGGAGTCACACAGTGGAGGAGTTTCAGGGCGAACCGGACTTGGAGCACGCCCTGGTTCGGAACCTCAAGACCCAGGAAGTCTCCAAATTCCCCGCCGCGGGCGCCTTCATCTACATTGGCTTCGAGTCCAACAGCGGCTTCTTGAAAGGACACGTACCCATGGACGAGCTTGGCCATGTCTATACCGACATCTCCATGACCACTGAGATTCCCGGCGTCTACGCCTGTGGAGACATCCGGGTTAACTCTGACCGGCAACTCGGCAACGCCGTTGGCGACGGCATAACCGCGGCCCTCTCCGCCTACAAATACATAACCGAGGGAGAGTAACATCGCATCCCTCGTGGGGGTGCCCCTCCCGGGCGCATGATTTTTGGCCTGAACTTCAACAAAAAGGGGGCGGCTCAAAAGGCCGCCCCCTTCGAATTCAAACTAACGTAACTGTCTAGTGACCGCCACAACCGCCAGCGCCGCAGCCACAACCTCCGCCGCCACTTCCGCAACCGCCGTCGCCGCCACTTCCGCAGCCACAACTTCCTGAACCGCAGCCGCCCGCGGAAGGAAAGTCCGGGTTCGTTATCAGGAACCCCACCCTGGTCAGGTCTTCTACGAAGTCGATTGTCGCCTTCTCCAGGAAGGGCGCACTATCGGAATCAACCAGGAACCTGATGCCGCTTCTGTCTAGAGACGTATCGTCCGGCTGATTATCGTCCTCCAGCGCCAGCATATACTGTACGCCGCCATGACCGTCGGGCAGCGCGATCACCCGCAGGGGCGCATCCTGCTTCCCCTCCTCCTCCAACACTTCTCTGATCTTCTCCGCCGCAATGTCCGTAATCTCAAGCATAATGAAATCTCCTGCAATTCAGGATAAACTGTAGGGCCACCGTATCAGGAATGAAGCCAACTTGTCAACGACTTCGCCAGCCCTTCAAGCTGTCGGCCCAACGCATAAACCGCATCATTATGCCAAAGCGTCACCCTTCCCATACCGGGGGACGGATACGTTTTGAATTCATCACTTCATTAGATATAACCGCGCTCTTAGTTCAGAAGAAGGACCATGGTTATGGGGACAAGGATGACGAGCATTCCTGCTGCCACAAGAAGACCGCATCCGTCCCGGCGACTCCTTCGGGAAGCGGTGAAGCGCTCGAGGTAGATAGCGCGCACCGCATAGGGCGCCATCGTAACCTGAGTTTCAGATGTAAATACTTCTTGGGGAGATGTAAATACTTCTTGGGAAATTGGTGGGCTGGGGATGCTTCCGTCACCAGGCAGCAAACGCCAGTAGCGATCTCGAAACTCCTCATCGGACTGGATTCCCTTACGCATGTTGCATGGAATGCAGAGAAGTTGTAGATTGTCGATCTCATCACCACCGCCACGACTAAACGGATGTTTGTGGTCTATTTCGATGTTTGTGGTCTATTTCAAGGTAGCGTATTCGATGAAGCCGGCCACAGTAAGCGCATCTACCCTTCTGGGCCATAAAGAGATTATTCTTGACGCTCCTGGGGAAGATCATTCTGCGTCTTTCCCAATCGACTGAGTTATTTCCCCATTTCATCTTGGTGGATTTGCTCTCAGGATCGGAAAATATGTGGGTATGATAATGTTCAACAGGATCGAGAACTTTCTCTCTTGACTGCCGTTTGACCTGAACTGCAATTGTTCACTGTGTATATCCTACCGTAATTTACGATGAATCCCTCTCCCTTTCCCTAGCCTGAAACGCCTCCCACCAAGTTGACACCTGCTTGGAATATCTGTAAAATGCCAAACTGTCCATCCGGATAACGAGGTAAAGTTGTGCCTACCATAAACCAATTAGTGCGAAAGGGCCGCGTAAAGGCCCGCAAGAAGTCTAAGTCGCCTGCTATGCATTGGATCCATAATGCCTTGAAGAACAAGGTAATCTGGAGCAAGGGCGCCCCTCAAAGAAGGGGCGTATGTGTGCAGGTTAGAACTATGACGCCCAAAAAGCCCAACTCCGCCCTCCGCAAGATTGCCCGAGTGCGGCTGACCAACGGCTTTGAAGTTACCGCCTACATTCCCGGGGAAGGCCATAACCTCCAAGAGCATTCCGTCGTGATGATTCGCGGCGGCCGGGTCAAAGACCTTCCCGGCGTTCGTTACCACGTGGTTCGCGGCACCCTCGACTGTGAAGGCGTAGAAGGTCGCATGCGCGGTCGCAGCAAGTACGGCTCCTCCAAGCCGCGGCGGAGGTAGCTCACCATGTCCCGCAGAAGACGCGCCGAACCTAGGATCTGTCCTCCGGATGCCCGCTTCAACAGCGTGGAGCTTTCCCGCTTCATCAACCGAGTAATGACTCGTGGCAAGAAGACTCTTGCCCAGCGTATCGTCTACGGGGCGCTGGACACGGTCGCCCAAGAGACCAGGCGCGAACCTATGGACGTTTTCAACAAGGCCCTGGAGAACACCAGACCACTACTGGAGGTGAAGCCCCGCCGCGTCGGCGGCGCCACCTATCAGGTCCCCATTGAAGTTGCCTCTAATCGCAGCGAGGCTCTCGCCATGCGGTGGCTCATCACCGCTGCCCGCGCCCGCCGCAACATGCCCATGCAAAGGCGTCTCGCTCTCGAGCTCATGGAGGCCGCCCGCGCCGAGGGAACCGCAGTCAAACGCAAAGAAGACCTGCACAGAATGGCAGAGGCCAACCGCGCCTTCGTACACTACAGGTGGTAGGGGGAAGTAGCCAACAGCCCAGGCCGGAAGCCTCACGCCATGTCTAATCCTCTCCCTATAAACAGGGTCCGAAATATCGGATTCATCGCACACATTGACGCCGGTAAGACCACGGTTACCGAGCGCGTGCTCTTCGTTACCGGCCGTACCTACAAAATAGGCCAGGTAGACCTCGGCACCGCCGTCATGGACTGGATGCCCCAGGAGCGCGAGCGCGGCATTACCATCACCGCCGCCGCCACCACTACCCTGTGGAAGGACTACCAGATCAACGTCATTGACACCCCCGGCCACGTGGACTTCACCGCTGAGGTGGAACGGAGCCTCCGAGTCCTCGACGGCGGCGTTGTAGTTCTCGATTCCGTCGCCGGCGTTCAGCCCCAATCCGAGACAGTCTGGCGCCAGGCCGACAAGTATCACGTGCCCCGCATCTGCTTCGTCAACAAGATGGACCGGGTGGGCGCCGATTTCGAGCGCACAATCCACTCCATGCGACATCGACTGAAAGCCAACCCCCTCGCCGTACAGATGCCCATGGGCCAAGAGGCCGAGTTCGAAGGCGTTTTGGATCTTATGAGAGAGCGGGCCTACTACTTCCGGAACGGCGGCCCCAGTTTCGAAGAAGGGCCCATTCCTTCCGAACACGTGAAGGATTTCCGCCGCTACCGGGACGCCATGATAGAGCGCATCGTGGAAACGGAAGACGCCCTCATGATCCGGTACCTGGAGGGCGAAGACATCCCCGTCGACGACCTGAAGAACGCCCTACGCAAGGCAACCATCGCCCGACGGCTCGTACCCGTCCTTTGCGGCAGCGCCCTCAGGACTTACGGCATCCAGCCCCTCCTGGACGCTGTTTTGGACTATCTGCCCTCCCCCGGCGACGTGCCTCCCGTTGAGGGCGCCCATCCCGACACCGATGAAGTGGAGGTGCGCCCTGCCCACCCCAACGCGCCCTTCTCTGCCCTCGCAATGAAAGTAACCACCGACCCCTACGTGGGCCGGATCGTCTATCTTCGGATCTACTCCGGCGCCGTTAAGTCCGGCGCCATGGTCTACAACGCCACCAAGGGCCGACGAGAGCGCTTGGGCCGTCTACTCCAGATGCACGCCAACCACCGCCGAGAGGTTGAGGAAATCGGCTCCGGCCATATCGCCGCTGCAATCGGCCTCAAGAACACCTTTACCGGCGACACTATCTGCGACCAGGACTATCCCGTTATTCTGGAACCCCCAACCTTCCCCGCCCCCGTTATCTCCCTCGCCATCGAGCCAATAACCCAGGCAGACCGGGATAAGCTCATGGAATCCATCGGAAAGCTGGTGGAAGAAGACCCCACGTTCCTCGTGCGTCACGACGACGAGACCGGCCAGACCGTCATTTCCGGCATGGGAGAGCTTCATCTGGAGGTCTTTGTCGACCGGCTCCGACGTGAGTTCGGCGTCGGAGCCAACGTGGGCCAGCCGAAGGTCTCCTACCGCGAGACCGTCACCACTCCAACCCGCGCACAGGGCCGTTTCGTCCGGCAGACCGGCGGCCACGGTCAGTACGGCGACGTAGTGCTGAAAATGGAACCGCTGGGCCGAGGCGAAGGGCTTATATTTGAGAATCGCATCAAAGGCGGCACCATTCCCCAGCAATTCATCAGGCCTGTGCAACAGGGTGTCATGCAGGCCGCCGAAAACGGCTCAGTGGCCGGCTACCAGGTGGTAGACATGAAGGTCTCCCTGGTGGACGGCAGCTTCCACCCCGTTGACTCCTCCGAAATCGCCTTCCGGGCCGCCGGCTCCATGGCCTTCCGGGAAGCTTTCAGAAAGGGCAAGCCCATCCTTCTAGAACCGATCATGGAGATGGAAGTGGTTACCCCTGCCGAGTTCCTGGGGTCAGTCTTGGGCGACCTGAACTCCCGTCGCGCCCAGATCCAGACCATCGAGGGGGGCGAGGCTATCCAGCAGATTCGCGTCCTGGTTCCCCTGGCGGAATCCTTCCGATATGCCGGGATCCTGCGCTCCATTACCCAGGGGCGTGCGTCACATACCATGGAGTTCAAGTACTATCAGCCCGTTCCCAGCGGGCATCTTCAGGACATTCTTAAGCGTTAGCAGAGCATTATATGGTAAGACAAGCAGCCCAAGCTACAACCTCTCAGAAGATACGAATAGTCCTAAAGGCCTTCGACCATAAGACCTTGGACCTTTCGGCCACTCAGATTGTGGAGACGGCGGAACAGACGGGCGCAGTAGTGGCCGGTCCCGTTCCGCTGCCCACCCACATTCGCCGCTTTTGCGTCATTCGCTCCCCCCACGTCGACAAGGACTCTCGAGAGCATTTCGAGATTCGCACCCATAAGAGGCTTATAGACATTCTGGAACCCACCACCAAGACCATTGACGCTCTCACCCGCCTGAATCTACCGGCGGGTGTGGACATCTCCATTAAGCTTTAGGACGAGAAAACTCAAACCGTGATTAGAGCAATTTTAGGCAAGAAGCTGGGCATGACCCAGTATATTTATGAAGACGGACGCATGGTGCCGGTCACCGTCATAGAGGCGGGTCCATGCACCGTGACCCAGATAAGGACCGTCAAGAAGGACGGCTACGAAAGCGCACAGCTGGGATTTGGGAAAACGAAAAAACTCAACCGTCCCATGCGGGGACATCTGAAGAACAACGGCCCCTTCCGGTACTTGCGCGAGGTCCCAGTGAAAGGCTTGGATCAGTTGGAGGTGGGCCAGCAAGTCGGCCCCGGCATTTTCGAGGCCGGCGAGCGGGTGACCGTAGTCGGATCCTCTCGCGGGCGGGGTTTCCAAGGTACCGTCAAGCGCCACGGCTTTGGCGGTGGCGACCGCACCCACGGCCAGTCCGACCGCCTTCGCGCTCCCGGCTCTATCGGTATGGGCACCACCCCCGGCCGCGTGTTCAAAGGTAAGAAGATGTCCGGTCACATGGGCAACACGCGAATCACTGTCACGAACCTGGAGGTGGTTCACGTCAATTCGGACCGCAACCTGTTGCTGGTTAAGGGCGGCGTTCCCGGCGCTCCCCAGGGCCTGCTTATGGTCAAGAAATTGGAGAAAGGCGACTAGTTCGCCCAAGGCACAGATATGGAGCTTGAACTAAAAGATATCAACGGCCGCGTGGTGGGGGAAGTCGCCGTCAGCCAGACCCTCTTTGGGGCGCCCTTCAACCATAGCTTGGTGCATCAAGCCCTGGTCATGTACCAGCTTAACCGGCGTCAGGGCACCCACAAGGTGAAGGTGCGAAGCGAGGTTTCCGGCGGCGGCGCCAAGCCCTGGCGGCAAAAGCACACTGGCCGCGCTCGCCACGGCAGCATCCGCTCGCCCATCTGGAGGCACGGCGGCGTCACCTTTGGGCCCCACCCTCGGAGCTACCGCCGCGACATGCCCAAGCGCATGCGCCATCTGGCCCTCCGCTGCGTCCTCGCCCAGAAGCTGGAAGCCGGTCGCATCATCCTCGTTCAGGATTTCGACGGCATAACAGGCCGCACCAAGAATATGGTGCAGGCCCTCAAGAACCTCCAGGCCACCAGCTCCACCCTCATCCTTACCACAGCGCCGGAGAGCAACGTCGTACGCTCCGCCCGAAATATCCCGAGGGTCTGGACCCTGCCCGCTAACCTCCTCAACGCCGGAGAATTGCTCAAGCGCAGCAACCTGGTTCTGACGCTGGACTCCCTCCGTCGCGCCGAGGAGCTTTGGGGCGAAGGGGCTGAAATCGTCCAGGTACTGCCCATAGGAACTTCCGCCGCTGAGCAGGAAGGCTACGAGGACGAAGAGCCGGAAGTCATTTCCGAGCCTCTACTTCAAGAATCCCCTGCAACCGAAGAGACTGCCCTTGACGAGGACCTCGCCGAAGACGACCCGGACACCACGAACCCCGATGGCAAAGCAGAAAATCGGGAAGGGGAGGCCTAGCCAGTAAAATGGAACTTCAACAGGTGTTGGTCAAGCCCCTTATCACAGAAAAAAGCACCCTCCTTCAAGAAGAGGGCAAGTACGTCTTCCACGTGGCCCCTAGGGCCAACAAGGTGCAGATTCGAGAAGCCGTTCAGAAATCCTTTGGCGTCGTGGTAATTGATGTTAATATATTAAAGGTTCGAGGGAAGCTGAAGCGCTACGGCCCAAAGCTCTCCCGTACCCCCGATATGAAGAAGGCTATAGTAACCCTGCGCCCCGGCGACAGGATCCAGCTGATAGAGGGTCTGTAGAAATGCCCCTTAGAATACCTAATCCGCGAACCCCCGGCACCCGCAACGCGGCGCTGCCGACCTTTACCGATATTACCCGCAAGACGCCGGAGAAGTCCCTCCTTCGGCCCCTGAAAAAGCACGCCGGCCGCAATAATACCAACCGCATTACCATGCGGCGCAGGGGTGGCGGCAGTAAGCGCCACTACAGGCTAATCGACTTCAAGCGGAACAAGGACGGCATTCCCGGCACTGTTGTTTCCGTGGAGTACGACCCTAACCGCACCGCACGTATCGCGCTAATCAGTTACGCCGACGGCGAAAAACGTTACATCCTTTCGCCCCTCGGCCTGACTCCCGGGGCGAAGGTGGAGTCCGGCCCCAACGCCGGCATTAGTCCCGGCAACTGCCTCCCCATCCGGCTTATTCCCACCGGCACCCTGGTGCATAACCTGGAACTCGAAGCAGGGCGGGGCGCAAAGATGGTCCGCAGCGCCGGAACAGCCGCCCAGATCTTATCTCGCGAAGACGTATACGTGCTCATCCGGTTGCCCTCCGGGGAAATCCGGCGCGTACCCGCCAACTGCCGCGCCACCATCGGCCAGCTGAGCAACATAGATCACAAGAACATCATCTGGGGCAAGGCCGGCAAGACCCGACACCGCGGCAGAAGGCCCAAAGTGCGCGGTTCCGCCATGAATCCCAACGACCATCCCCACGGCGGCGGCGAAGGCAAGGCCGGTATCGGAATGCCAGGCCCCAAGACCCCCTGGGGCAAGCCCGCCCTGGGATACCGCACCCGCAAGAAGCGCAAACCCACCACCCTAATCGTCCGAGGCAGACGTAGGGGAAAGAGAAGATAGTTCATGTCACGCTCCACTAAGAAGGGACCATACGTGCATCCGAAGCTCCAGAAAAAGGTCCTCAACGCCCAGCGCGCCAGCTCCAAGACCATCATTCGTACCTGGTCCAGAGCCTCCACTATCATGCCTGACATGATAAGTCTCACCATTGCCGTTCATGACGGCAGGCGGCACGTTCCTATCTTCATAACCGAGAATATGGTGGGCCACAAGCTTGGCGAATTCGCCCCCACCCGCACCATGCGCGGCGCCGGACGAGGTCCCCGCTAGTCATGGTAGCAGTGCAGGCAGTGTCCAAGCAGGTGGGCGTTTCCCAAAAGCGAGTTATGCCCATTCTTGCCCTGGTGCGGGGCAAGAACGTCGACGAAGCCGTGAACATCCTGGAGCTCTCCTCGTCGCCCTGGGCCAAGGTAGTCGCCAAAACAGTAAAGTCCGCCGCCGCCAACGCAGAAAATAACCTGCTGGCCGATAGGGACAGCCTGCGCATAGTTCGAATCACTGCAGACGTTGCCCCATCCATGCGCCGCTTCAAGCCCCACGCCCGCGGTCGGGTGGGTCGAATGCACCGAAGATCATGCCATATTACCGTAGTCGTGGACGAGGAGGCGCCCAATGGGGCATAAAACCCATCCCATAGGCTTCCGCCTGGGCATCAACAAGACTTGGTCGGCCAACTGGTTCGTGCCCAAGGCCAGACAGTACCGAGAGATGGTCCTCGGCGATCTCACCATCCGCGACGAAGTCAAGAAAGCCTACAGCGGCTTCTCCGACGCCGGCATTGCCTCCGTCGAGATAGCGCGCCACAGCCAGAACCTCGTCATCAACATCCACTCAGCCCGCCCCGGCATCCTCATAGGCAGGGACGGCGAGCGAGTCAAGCGACTTCGCGCCAACCTGGAGAGGATAACCGGTAAGCGCATCCAGTTGAACATCCTCGAGATTCAGCAGCCCGAGCTAAACGCCTACCTGGTCGCCAAGAACATCGCCGACCAGCTCACCCGCCGCGTCGCCTACCGACGTGCGTTAAGGCAAGCCCTCCAGCGCACCATGCAAGGCGGTGCCCAGGGCATCAAGATTGTCGTCAAGGGCAGGATCATGGGGTCGGAAATCGCCCGCACCGAGCGGGTAATGGAAGGCCGCGTGCCCCTTCACACTCTAAACGCCGACATCGACTATAACTACGCCGAGGCCTCCACCGTAATGGGGCAGATTGGCGTGAAAGTCTGGATCTACAAGGGCAACATCGAGCCGGAACCTGCGCCGGAGCAGATGGAGGAGATGGAGACCATCGAGGTCACCGTTCACGCCGACGACCCCCAGGAAGAAGAAACCGCCGACGTGGAGACGCAAGATGTTGCAGCCTAAGCGAGTCAAGTTCCGCAAAGTAATGCGGGGCCGGATGAAGGGGAAAGCCACCACGGGCAGCACCGTTAACTTTGGTGACTACGGTCTCAAAGCTATGGAAGCCTGCTGGCTTACTGCACGGCAGATAGAGGCTGGTCGCGTTACCATAACCCGCCACCTCCGTCGCGGCGGCAAGGTCTGGGTACGGGTCTTCCCGGATAAGTCCGTTACCAAAAAGCCCGCCGAAACCCGCATGGGCGGCGGCAAGGCCAACGTCGACTATTGGGTCGCTGTAGTCAGGCCCGGCAAGATCCTCTTCGAGGTCATGGGCGCGGAGCGAAGTCAGGTGGCCGAAGCCATGCGTCTCGCTTCGCACAAGCTGCCCATTGCCACCAGGATGGTCACCAGGGACAACCTGGCATCCCTGATAGGCTCGGAGTAGAATCCCCATGCGAATAGACGATATTAGAGAGCTTTCCGACCAGGTTATACAGAGGCAGCTAGACAACACCCTGCGGGAACTCATGAACCTCAGATTTCGAAACGCCAGCCGGCAGCTGGCCAACAACGCCCAGATAGGCCAAGCTAAGAAGACTATAGCCCGCCTCCGCACAGTCGTGAGGGAGCGGGAGATTCAGGGGATAACCCTATGACCAAGGAACGCCGAAAAGTAAGAACCGGCCGGGTCGTGTCCGACAAGATGGACAAGACTGTGGTCGTCGCCGTCCAGTGGAGCCAGCGCAACCGGCTTTACCAAAAGGCCGTGCGCCGCATCACCAAGTTCTACGCCCACGATGCCGCGAACGACTGCTCAACGGGAGACCTGGTTCGTATTGAGGAGACCCGTCCCATTTCCCACCTCAAGAACTGGCGCGTGTTGGACGTCATAGAACGGCGGGAGGTGGCGGAAGTCCGCCCAATGGAACTCGATAGGGCCTTCATGGAGTCTCAGATGCGCGGCCAGGACACAGAGGCCCAGCCTCCGGAAGAGGCCGTACTCGTCACCGATGAGCCGGAACAGGACATCACCGAATTTGACGCGGCTGCCGAGGCCCTCGCCCTTGAAGAGGCCGTCGCTGAAATGGAAGCCATGGAGGATGGCGAGGAACCCACGGACCTCGTCGCCGATGAAGAAGCCCCCATCGACGAAGCCTGGGAAGGCGAACCCACAGGGGAAGGCAAACCCACAGAGGAAGAGCGCCAGCTATGATTCAGCCCTACACTCGCCTCACCGTTGCTGACAACAGCGGGGCCAAAAAGGTTATGTGCATCAACATCCCCGGCAGCAGCCGGCGTCGGTACGCCCGCGTGGGAGACATCATCGTCTGCTCCGTCAAGGAAGCAATGCCCGCCGCCGCAGTCAAGAAGGGCGAAGTGGTCCGCGCCGTCATCGTCCGCACCGCTAAGCCCTATATCCGGCCCGACGGCTCCCACATCCGCTTCGACGATAACGCCGCTGTTATAATGGCGGACCGGCAGAACAACCCCAGGGGTACCCGCATCTTCGGCCCCGTTGCTCGGGAACTACGGGAAAAAGGCTATATGAAAATTATCTCCCTGGCTCCGGAGGTGGTATGATGAAGGTCCGCAAGGGTGATACAGTCATGGTCATAGCCGGCAAGGACCAGTCCAAGCGTGGACGTGTGGAACGGATTCTGCCCAAGAGGAATAGGGTGCTGGTGGAGGGAATCAACATCATTACCCGCCACGTACGGGCCACTCCTGGCATGCGACAGGGCGGCAGAATCCAGCAAGAGGCTCCCATACACCTATCTAACGTCATGCTCGTATGCAACCGGTGCGGCCAACCCGTCCGCGTCGGTTACAGAAGGTTGGACGACGGCGCCAAGGTACGGGTTTGCCAAATGTGCAAGGAGACCTTCAGCTAGGATGACCACTAAGAAAGCCAAGCGCGAAAAAAGGCCCGGAAGGAACGCCGGCGCGGCCCCGGCCGCATCCCGCCGCAAGGCTCAGGAGCCGCCGGCTGTTACCGACAACGGTTCCGCGGAGCCCCAGATCGTCAAGACTTACCGGGAGCAGGTAACCCCAAGCATGATGCAAGAGTTCAAGTACAAGAACGTCATGCAGGTGCCACGCATCAACAAAATAGTCCTCAACATCGGGTTGGGTGAGGCCAAAGATAACGCCCGCTCTCTGGAAGGAGCCCTTCGAGACCTGACCATTATCGCCGGGCAGAAGCCCGTTATCACACGCGCCCGGAAGGCTATCGCCGGCTTCAAGATTCGAGAGGGCATGCCCGTCGGCGTCGCCGTTACCCTGCGCGGCGAGCGGATGAACTTCTTCCTGGAACGGCTGCTCAGTGCGGCCCTGCCAAGAATTCGAGACTTCCGCGGCGTCCCCAAGTCCAGCTTCGACGGACGTGGCAACTATTCCATGGGAATCCGGGAGCAGGTGATCTTCCCCGAAATCGACTACAACCAGATAGACAAGATACGGGGCTTCCAGGTTACCATCTCCACCAGCGCCAAGACTGACGCCGAAGCTGCCCGGCTCCTGGAGCTTCTGGGAATGCCTTTTACGCGACCACAATAAAGTAAGGACCAAATGGCAAAGAAATCTAAGATAGAAAAGTGGAAGAGGACCCCCAAGTACCGCGTTCAGTTCAGCAACCGGTGCAATAAATGCGGCCGGCCTCGCGCCTATATGCGATACTTCGGACTCTGCCGCATCTGCTTCCGGGAGATGGCCCTGAGGGGCGAACTCCCCGGTGTCCGAAAAGCCAGTTGGTAGAATATTTAAGAGGCCAATCTTGTCCAACATAAGCGACCCCATCGCAGACATGCTCACCCGCATCCGCAACGCCTTGGCAGTGCGCCACAACTCTGTGGCCATGCCTACCTCCAAGGTGAAGGTTGCCGTGTGCCAGATTCTCAAGCGAGAGGGCTACATACGCGATTTCGAGGTCGGCGGCGGCAGGCCCCAACGAGTCCTCCGGATCCACCTCCTCTACCGAGAAGGCAGAGAGTCCGCCATCAGGGGCCTAAAGCGCGTAAGCAAGCCGGGCCTGCGAATCTACGTGGGCAAGGGCGAAATTCCCCGCGTGGTCGGAGGCATCGGCACCGCTATCATATCTACCTCCAAGGGACTGCTCACAGACCGGGAGGCCTGGTACAGCAGCACCGGGGGAGAGGTGCTCTGCTATGTCTGGTAACTCAACAGTTACGACCGGCGAACGGACCCTTTCAAGGGTCGGTCGCAGGGCCATTTCCATCCCCGACAACGTACAGGTCAATCTTGATTACAGCCAGATCACCGTCAAGGGGCCTAAAGGCGTCCTGATTCAGCCCCTTCATCCAGAAATCAACGTCCGGATGGAGAACGGCAGCATCCTCGTGGAACGGGCATCCTCCAGAAAGTTCCACCGCTCGCTCCACGGCCTCACCCGCACCCTTATAGCCAACGCAATACAGGGGGTCTCCCAGGGTTACCAAAAGACCCTTCAGCTAATGGGCGTCGGTTACCGAGTTCAACAGCGGGGCCAGGGCATCGTCCTCAACGTGGGCCACAGCCACCCCATCGAAGTGGACCCCCCGGAAGGCGTAGTCCTCACCGTGGAAGGCAACAACCGAGTCCACGTTTCAGGCTACGACAAGCAAAAGGTGGGCCAAATAGCCGCAAAAATTCGGAAGGCCCGTCCGCCCAACGCCTACAAGGAGAAGGGCATCCGCTATTCCGACGAAGTCCTTCACCTAAAGCCCGGCAAGGCCGCCGGACGAAAGGCCTGATTCCCCATGACCACGGAGAATTTTCTACGTAGAATCCTCGCCCGTAGTACCGTGCTAACTGCCAATGACTACGGTGAATCTTTTACGTCCAGGGAAAAGAAAAATGCCTAAGGAAAGAAATAGCCGCCGGTTGCGAATCGCCCGGCACAGGAGACTACGCAAGCGGGTTACAGGCACCACGGAAAGGCCCCGCCTCTCCGTCTTTCGCAGCCTCCGCAACATCTCCGCACAAATAATCGACGACACTCAGCACCATACACTGGTTTCCGCCTCAAGCCTCGACAAGGACTTGGATGCGGACGATAAGAAGCTGACTAAAGTGGAACTGTCCCGGCTGGTGGGCGCGTCCATCGCCAAAAAAGCCTCGGAAAAGGGCATCTCCCGCGTGGTGTTCGACCGAGGCGGGTACAAGTACCATGGCCGGGTGAAGAATCTGGCCGAAGCTGCGCGGGAGGAGGGCTTAATCATCTAGATGATGTATCGCAACCGAAACCCCGGACCTACCACCGACGGGGGACCCGTCATAACGGAAAAGGTCGTTTTTACCCGCCGAATTTCCAAGGTGGTAAAGGGCGGCAGGCACCTTCGTTTCAATGCCCTTGTGGTCATTGGCGACGGCGAAGGCATGGTCGGCGCCGGCCTGGGTAAGGCCAGCGCCATCCCCGACGCCGTGCGAAAGGGAGGAGCCACCGCCCGCAAGAAGTCCATGACAATACCTCTCAAGGGCAGCACCATCCCCCAGGAGACCCGCGCCATATTCGGCGCTTCCCTGGTGCTCATCAAGCCCGCTCCCCAGGGCACCGGATTGATCGCATCTGGACCGGTGCGAGCCGTCCTCGACGCTGCTGGCGTCAAGGACGCCGTGGCCAAGTCCTTACGATCCCGCAACCCCATTAACGTCATTTACGCCACCCTCAAGGCCTTGGGCGAACTCAAAGACCCCGCTGTAGAACTGGCCAAGCGAAAAGGACCCCCAAAGCCCAAGGAAGATTCAGCCACCGGCTAGAAGAGAGAAGCAGCCTGCATCGACCCTAACGCAGGTAATAAAAACCATGTCATACCTCAAGATAACCTGGAAGAAGAGTTCCATAGGCAGAAATCAGAAGCAGCGGCGCATCATACGGTCCCTGGGGCTACGACGCCTCCACCACTCCGTTGTTCACCGCAGCACACCCACCATCCGCGGCATGGTGCAGAAGACCATCCACCTGCTGCACGTGGAGGAACTGGAAGACCTGCCCGCGGAGCCTTCCTCAACGGAGTCTGAAGAATAGTCATGATGCAGCATCTTATACGACCCAACAAGAAAGCCCGCCGTCAGCGTCGGCGCATAGGCCGCGGCGACGGCAGCGGCCGCGGCACCTATTCCGGCAAGGGCATCAAGGGGCAAAAGTCCCGCTCAGGCAAAGGCTCCAGGCCCGGCTTCGAGGGCGGCCAGCTTCCCCTCATCAAGCGGCTGCCGGAACGCCGCGGCTTTACCAATATCTTCAAGACGTACTACGCCTTGGTGAAAGTCTCCGATCTCCAGAATCTTGACTTGGAAGGGCAGATTACCCCCCAAGTGATGCTGGATATGAAGCTGGTCAAGAACCTCAAGCTGCCGGTGAAAGTCCTCGGCAACGGCGAACTTACCAGAAGCGTCAGCGTGCTGGCCCACAAGTACACCGGTGCTGCCAGGCAGAAGATCGAAAGTGCAGGAGGCGTCGCAGAGGTGATGCCCTCATGATGACCCAAGAAGGCCGGGGCCGTCCAGCCCTGCTTCAGGCGGCCCTTGACTCCCTGCGAGTCCCCGACCTTCGCAACAAGATTATCTTTACCTTCGCCATGCTTGCCATCTACCGGCTGGTGGCCCAGGTGCCCCTCCCCGGCGTCGACCAGGGATCCCTGGACAACCTCTTCAACCGCATCCAACTCCTCGGATTTCTGGACCTCTTCAGCGGCGGCGCCCTGCGTAACATGAGTATCGCCGCCCTCGGCGTATTCCCATACATCACTTCGTCCATCGTCATGCAACTCCTGGTGCCCATAATCCCCCGCTTACAGCAGCTCTCCAAAGAGGGCGAACGGGGGCGCCAGCAGATCAACCGCATCGTTCACTGGGCCACCGTGCCCATAGCCATGGCCCAGGGCTACGGCCAGCTGCTCCTGCTCCGCAACGCCGGCGTCCTCGACAACATCGGCCTCTCCGGTGATGCCTTCCTGCCCACCGTAGCCGCCGTATTATCAATGACCGCCGGAGTCATGTTCCTCGTCTGGCTCGGCGAGCTCATCACCGAACGGGGCATAGGCAACGGCATATCTCTGATTATCTTTGCAGGCATCGTGGCCGGATTCCCCAACCTCATCCAACAGGGTTTTCTCTCGAACAATGACCAGGGCGGACTCATCATCTTTGCCATAATCGGGGTGCTCATCATCGCCCTCATAGTGGTCTTCAACGAGGCCCACCGGCGAATCCCCGTCCAATACGGCCGCAGCATATTCCGCTCCGGCAGGATGTATCGACAAACCGGCAGTTCCTACTTGCCCCTACGGGTCAATATGGCAGGCGTCATACCCTTAATCTTTGCCTTCTCCGTCGTAATTCTCCCCGGTACCATCGCCACCTTCCTGGCCGACAACCAGGGCTTCGTTGGCGACGTCGCCAGCTGGTTCTCCACTGCCTTCAGTCCCAACAATGGCTTCTACTGGTTGTTGACCTTCGTGTTAGTTGTAGTCTTCACGTTCTTCTACACCCTGATAACCTTCCAGCAGCAGAACCTGGCGGAAAACTTGCAGAAGAGCGGCGGATTTGTCACGGGCATCAGGCCAGGCAAGCCCACCCAGGATTATCTCAACCAGGTCATCTTCCGACTAACCTTCGGCGGCGCCCTCTTTCTCGGCTTTGTGGCTATTGTCCCCTTCCTGGCCTCAACCCTAACCGATATTCAGGCCCTCCAGCTTAGCAGCACCAGTCTCCTCATTCTGGTTTCCGTTGCCTTGGACACCCTGCGCCAGCTGGAAGCCCAGTTGCAAATGCGCAACTACGAGGGGTTCCTGAGGTGAACGGCAGCAGCCACAAGCAGCTCGTCATCCTCGGCCCGCCCGGAGCCGGCAAGGGCACCCAGGGTAAACTACTTTCCGAAACCATGGGTCTGCGCCACATCGCGTCGGGTGACCTGGTTCGGCAGCATCAGGCCAACGAAACGGACCTGGGCCTTCTGTCTCGTTCCTACTACTCCAAGGGTCTGCTGGTACCCGACGAAATTACCATCAAGATAGTCTTGCCCGACGTGCTGGCCTCCTCCTCCGGCTTCATCCTCGACGGCTTTCCCCGCAACGTAAGCCAAGCCAAGCGGCTGGACGAGGCCTTGGAGCTCGAGGGTCTGAAAGTTGAGCGGACTCTCCTTATCACCGCCTCTCGCGACGACACGATGCACCGCTTGGCCAACCGCAGAGTATGCCGAAAATGCAAGCGCGTCTATCACACCACGTCTGCTCCACCTCTCAATTGCGGCCTTTGCGACGGTTGCGGCGAACCCCTCTTCCAACGGGAAGACGACACCCCGGAGGCCATCGACATCCGCATGGAGGAGTATCACGCCCAAACCCTCCCCTTGGCCGAATTCTACCGCAGCCAGAACAAGCTGATGGAGGTATCCGGAAGCGGCAGAGTCCAAACTGTCCTCCAACGCCTACTTCGTTGCCTGGAATCCAGGCAGCCGGAGAAGAGCTTCGCCAACCCTCACCAAGCCGGACAGCCAAACCCGGGTTGGAGCTTCAAAAAACGGCACGTTTAGCGTACAATAGAACTTCATGAAGCAAAATCTCCAGCAAAAGACCGCGTCCAACTCCCCACCCGCCTATAACGGTGGTATAACCATTAAGTCCGACCGCGAGCTTCAAGCAATGCGCCGCGCCGGGTCTATCGTGGCCGAGACCATCGCTGTGCTCAAAAAAGCCGCCAAGCCCGGCACGACTACGGCCCACCTGGACCAGATAGCCTTTCGAGAAATTCGCAAGCGAGGCGGACAACCCACCTTCAAGGGATATCGGGGCTTCCCCGCAAGCATCTGTGCCTCCGTCAACGAAGAGATTGTCCACGGCATTCCCGGCAGTCGTATCCTCAAAGAGGGCGATCTGCTCAAGATGGACGTGGGGGCAACCATCGACGGTTTCATTGGAGATTCCGCCGTAACAATAGGCATCGGCAATATCTCAGAGGAAGCCCAGGAACTTATAAAAGTCACCGAACAGTGCCTGCAGGAGGGGATCGCCGCCGCCGTGCCCGGCGCACGCACCGGCGACGTGGGCCACGCCGTCGAGCAGTACGCCCTGTCCCGCGGGTTCAGCATCGTTCAAGAATACGTCGGCCATGGCGTCGGACGCTTCCTTCATGAAGATCCCCAGGTGCCGAACTACGGGCCGCCGGGCAGAGGCGCCCGGCTTAGGGAAGGTATGACCATAGCCATCGAACCCATGGTCAATGTAGGTGGTTGGAGGACCCGTCTCCTCCCTGACCAGTGGACGGTAATAACCGCTGACGGAAGCCTTTCCGCCCACTTCGAGCACACCATCGCCATCACCACGGGCAAGGCAGAGATCCTAACCAAAATCTAGAATAGAGGCAGTATGGCAAAAAAGCAGGGCATAGAGATAGAGGGTATAATTACCGAGGCGCTTCCCAACGGCATGTTTCGGGTGGAACTGCCCAACAAGCATAAGGTTCTCGCCCACGTTTCGGGTAAGATCCGCTTGCACTTCATCCGTGTTCTTAACGGCGACCGCGTCTTGGTGGAACTCTCTCCCTACGACCTCAGCCAGGGCCGCATCACCTACAGGTTCAAGTAGTTAACGAAATTGTGGACGCCGGCGGGAGTTGGATCTTCGACTCCAAGGCGAATGAACAAAAGGCTCAAGTAGAATAGAATGAAAGTCAAAGCTTCCGTAAAAGTTCGTTGCGACAAGTGTCGCATCATCCGACGCAAAGGCATCATACGTGTCATCTGCAGCAACCCCAGACACGCCCAGAGGCAGGGCTAAGGAGGTCTCATGGTCAGAATCGTAGGAGTAGACGTTCCGGATGGCAAAAGGGTGGATATCGCCCTCACCCGGATCTATGGCGTGGGACTCTACACCTCTCGACAGGTGGTCGAAAGGGCTGGTATCCAGAGCGATCCCCCCCCTAAAATGTACGAACTCACCGAACAGCAGGTGGACCGCCTCCGGGAGATAATCGACAAGGAGTACCGTGTCGAAGGCGATCTGAGGCGGGGCAACGTTATGAACATCCGCCGTCTCATCGACATCGGCTCATACCGCGGTCTGCGACATCGACGCGGCCTGCCCGTCCGAGGCCAGCGCACCAAGACGAACGCCCGTACTCGCAAGGGTCCCCGCAAGACCGTCGCCGGCCGTGGCCGACGCACTGGAATGAAGAAGTAATGCAGAGGTTATCCTAAATGCCAAGACAGAGAAGCCGCAGGCGCGAAAAGAGAGTCGCTCCCAATGGTCGCGCCTACATCCGCGCCACGTTCAACAACACCCAGGTGACCCTCACCGACGTTCAGGGCAACACCATAGGCTGGTCTACCGCCGGCACCAGTGGATTCAAAGGGTCCCGGAAGGGTACAGCCTTCGCCGCCCAACGAGCAGCCGAGCAGGCCGCCAAGAAGGCCCTCGACCAGGGCCTCCAGCGGGTCGACGTGTTCGTCAAAGGCCCAGGAGCCGGTAGAGAGGCCGCTATACGCTCCCTCCAAGCCGCCGGCCTCGTCATAACCAGCATCCGAGACGTGACCCCCATCCCCCATAACGGATGCAGACCTCCCAAAAGAAGAAGAGTGTAAGACGGATTTCTTGCTCTCATCCGCGAGCGGCTGCCAAATCAGCCCCCGCACCAAATAGAAGAAAATAACTGGAGAGAATAAAAGTTGGCAAGATACACAGGCCCCGCTTGCAGGCTCTGCCGTAGAGTGGGCGAAAAGCTTTTCCTCAAGGGTGAGCGGTGCTACACCCCCAAGTGCGCCGTCGACAGGCGCCGAACTCCCCCAGGCGACCGCTCCATGCGCCGCCGTCGTATCTCAGACCACGGCATTAAGCTTCGCGAGAAGCAGAAGGCCCGCTTTATGTACGGCGTCATGGAGGCCCAATTCAGTAAATACATGGATCAGGCCTTCCGGCAGGCCGAATCCACTGGCCAGAATCTCATCCGCCAGTTGGAGACACGGCTGGACAACGTGACCTACCGGCTCGGTTTCGCCGATTCTCGCCGTCAGGCCCGACAGATAGTGCTGCACGGTCACCTCACGGTGAGCGACCGCAAGACGGACATACCCTCTTATTCCGTTCGCCCGGGAGACGTCATTGAATGGAAGGAGTCCCGAAAGGACAGCGAGTACGCCAAACTCATGTCCGCAGACCTTCCCAAACGCCCCGTTCCCGCGTGGCTCGAACTTGACGTCCAGAACCTGAAAGCCACCGTACGCCGGCTTCCCAGCGACGAGGAACTGGACACCTCCATCGATACCCGCCTTATCGTTGAATACTATTCGAGGTAGCTGACCAATGTTGGACATCAACGGCCTCGTGGAAGACTCCCCAATTGCCCCTGAAAAGCCCATCAGCCCAGGAATCAACATCGTTGAGGTTACGGACACCTACGGCAAGTTCTATATAGAACCCTTGGAGCGAGGTTACGGCGTTACGCTCGGTAACCCAATGCGACGCACCCTTCTAAGCTCCATCGCCGGCGCCGCCGTCACCTGGGTCAAGATGGAGGAAGTCCTCCACGAATACAGCGTCATACCCCACGTCAAAGAAGACGTTATGGAGATCCTATACAATATCGGCCAGGTCCGCATACGCCCCGTCAGCGGCCGGCCCGGAAAAATGCGCCTGGAGGTTTCCGGCGAGGGAATGGTCTCCGCCGGCGACATCGCCACGTCCTCCGACTTTGACATCCTCAACCCGGAACAGCATCTGGCGACAATCGACTCCCCAGATGGCGCCCTCTCTATTGAACTCAACGTGGAACCTGGCAAGGGCTACCAACCTGCCTCCTCAGGAGACAGCATGCCCCGGGGCGTCCTTCCTCTGGACGCTATCTTTAACCCGGTGCGCAAGGTCAACTACACCGTGGAGAGGACCCGCGTAGGCCAGGTCACCGACTATGAAAGGCTCATCCTGGAAGTTTGGACTAACGCAACTATCACTCCCCCGGAAGCCCTCAAGAAAGCCTCCGAGGTTCTGGTCGACCACTTTTTTATGTTCAACAGCCTGGACATGAGCGGCGCCATCACGCCCGAGGACCTGCTCCGCACCCGCATGGTTCCCGTCGAAGTTTACCAGACCCCCATCGAACGTCTGGAACTCTCTCCCCGAACCCTCAACTCCCTTAAGAATCACGGACTCCAGCGGGTTGGGCAGATACTCGAAATGTCCGATGACGAACTGAAAGAAATCAGAAACTTCGGCGTCAAGTCCCTCGACGAACTCAAAGAGAGACTCAAGAGTATTGGCTACGGCCTGCAAGAAGAATCCGTCGAGTCGGGCTCAGAAGAACCTCAGGACACGATAGACGACCTCCCCAAGGAAGAAGAGGAAACCTCCAATGGTTAGACATAGAATAGCCAGAAGAAAGCTGGGGCGCCCAACCGCCCAGCGGATTGCCCTCCTCCGCGCCCTTGCCTCCCAACTCATCATCCACGAACGAATCATCACCACTGAAGCTAAGGCTAAAGAGGCCCGCAGCTTCGCGGAAAAGATGATAACCTTCGGAAAGAAGGGCACCCTACACCACCGGAGGCTGGCCACAGCAAAGATTCCCAACAAGACCGTGGTCAAGAAGATATTCGACGACCTTGCACCCCGCTATTCCAACCGCGCCGGGGGCTACACCCGCATCACCAAGCTGGGTCAGCGAAAGGGCGACGCCGCCCCCCTCGCCCAGCTGGAACTCGTTTAAGCCCCGCCTCAGAGTCATGCATTGCTCCCAGAAGCTCAGCCGACCCACAAGTTGGCCCTCGTTGTTGAGTACCACGGTGGCAAATACAAAGGCTTTCAGTATCAGCCCAATCTCCCGACCATACAGCACGAGTTGGAAAAAGCCATTGCCAAAATCTCTGGCCAGGAGGTGCGCGTAAGAGGGGCCAGCCGCACCGATGCAGGCGTCCACGCCCTGGGTCAGGTGGTCGACTTCGAGACCGATTCCGGTCTGCCGAAAGATACCTGGACTAAGGCTCTAAATCACCATCTCCCCTGGGACATCAAGGTCCAACAGACCCACCAGCCACCGCCGGACTTCAATCCCCGACGCCACGCCCTGGCCCGCACTTACCGATACACCATACTTAATAGAAGCGCCCCGTCCCCCCTCCTTCATGACCGCAGCGCCTGGGTTCGCTCTCCCCTGAACGCCAATGCAATGCACAAAAGCGCCCAGTACTTAGTGGGAATTCACGACTTCGCTCCCTTCACAGTTCCCATGCCCAAAGACAAGTCCACTGTGAGGCACGCCAAGCGTTGGGACGTTTGGCGAGAAGGCGACCTGATTCTCATTGAAGCCGAAGCCAACGCCTTCATGATGCACCAGATTCTGAGAACCAATGGCTTGCTTGTGGAAGTAGGAAGGGGAAAAGCCCCCATTTCCTTGGTCAAACGCATCCTGAAAAATGGTATAATGGGGGCCAAGTCCGTTGTAGGGCTTCCCGCCCGGGGACTGTGCCTGATGAAAGTGGAGTACGCAGGGTTTCCGCCCAACGAAGAGAACTGAAAACATGAAGCGAATCAGCACCTATACAGCCAAACCCCAAGAGATTCCAGCTTCCTGGCAGGTCATTGACGCCACCGGCCAGGTTCTTGGGCGGCTTTGCAGCCAGATTTCCAAGACCCTACAAGGCAAGCACAAGGCCGCCTACACACCCCACGTCCTTACCGGGGACTATGTGGTCGTCATCAACGCCTCAAAGATCCGGGTCACCGGCCGAAAGCTCCTCCAGAAGACCTACTACCGCCACAGCGGCTACACCGGCAATCTCAAGTCCACCATTCTCCGCGACATGCTGGAAAACCATCCCGACCGGGTAATTAAGCTGGCCGTCAAGGGCATGCTTCCAACCACCAAGCGAGGGCGCGAGATGCTAGGTCGTCTGAAGGTGTACGCCGATCAGACTCACCCCCACCAGGCCCAGGTAACCAGTACAAAATAGAGAGAGGTAATCAGCCAATTGGTCCAATCAGGCTCTGAACAAGAATATTACTACGGTACGGGCAAGCGCAAGACTTCCATTGCCAAAGTCCGCCTCTACCTCGGCAATGGCAACATCATTCGGGTTAACGACCAACCCTTAGAAGAAGCTTTTCCGTGGTTCATCTGGCAAGTGACCGTCAAAGAGCCTTTGGAAGCCACCAACAGCATTGGCCGATTTCACGTCATGGCCCAAGTCAAGGGCGGCGGCGTCTCCTCCCAGTGTCAGGCAGTCCGCCACGGCATCGCCCGCGCCCTCCTTGCCTTTGACGAGGGCCTGAGGAAAACCCTGCGCCGAAACGGCTTGCTCACCCGGGACTCCCGCATCAAGGAGAGTAAGAAGTACGGCCTCAAGCGGGCCCGCCGCGCGCCCCAATACACCAAGCGCTAATCCACCGAGTCCTTCCCCCTCGATGGGGGAAGGTTAGAGCCTGCCCTCGTGAAGACGGGGGATGGGGGTGAAAAACCCCTTACAACCCCAACATCTCCGCCGCCCCGTCAAGCAGAGCCGCCACACCTTTGTGCGAATCCGTCTCTGCATAAATCCGCACCAGCGGCTCAGTGCCCGATAGCCGTACCATCGCCCACCCCTTCTCGAAACGGAATCGTCTGCCTTCCACCGCGTCCGTAGAAACCACCCTCATGCCGCCAATCTCCGGGACGCTCTCGCTTTTCGCCAACGCCTTCTCAAACTCCCCCCGCTTGCTGTCATCGAAGGGAACGTCCCGCCGGCCGTAGCGCCACTCACCCACCCTTTCGTGCAGCATGGCCAGGAGATCCGAAGGCCGCTTTCCCGTCCGTGCCATGAATTCCAGGAACAGCAAGCTGCTCAAAATCCCGTCCCGTTCCGGAATATGCCCTCGGAAGCCGTAGCCCCCGCTCTCCTCCCCCGCCATCAACGCATTCTCCTTCATCATCAGCGGCCCGGCATATTTGAATCCCACCCCCGTCTCTATAACCCGAACGCCGTACAACTCTCCCAATCGGAATAGCATATCCGAAGACGTAATTGACTTGACGATAGGCCCCCGTTCGCCCTTGACTTCCAGCAGATACAGGGCCAGCAGCGCAAAGACCTGCAGCGTGTTCAGGTATTGACCGTTTTCGTCAAGGACACCTAGCCTATCGGCGTCGCCGTCGTAGGCGATGCCGACGTCGTAACCTCCACCAGCCACCAGAGCCGACGCTTGGGTTAAATTCTCTGCTATAGGTTCCGGCTGGTGCATGCCTGGAAAAGCAGGATTCACTTCCCCCCGTATCTCGTCTACAGCACCCGTTGATCCCTCCAGCAAGCGGGGCAGATACCCCGCGCCCGCGCCGTACATCGCATCCGCCAAAACATTGATTCCCGCGCCCCTCACCACCTCCAAGTCAACCATACGGGCCAGCTGCCCCATGTAGTCCGGCACAGGGTCAAACTTCTTGACCAGCCCCCCCCGCATCGATGCCTCCTCTAAGCTCATCCGGGCGGAGCCGGCAGCTTCCGCCACAGCCACGTGTTCCTCCAGTCGCGCCACAATCTCCGACGACGCGCTGCCGCCGTAGTGGGGCTTGAACTTCACCCCGTTCCACAGGGGCGGGTTGTGGCTGGCTGTAATCATCACCGCCCCCGCCGCTCCCCGTTTTGGTACGCTGTAGCTAACCACCGGCGTCGGGCACATCTGGCGGCACAGCAGCGCCGGGACCCCGTTGGCCGCCAGAGTCTCAGCGGCACACTGGGCAAACTCCTTCGATCCGAATCGGGTGTCGAACCCCACCACCACACCCCGGTCTCCCCAACCCAGCTCCCTAACGTAGCTCGCCACCCCTTGAACGCATAGGACCACATTCTCGAAAGTAAACTCATCGGCTATGATCGCCCGCCAACCATCGGTACCAAACTTTATCGCCACCCTTAACCTCCAAGTCGTCCAATTGCCACAAGGGCCAGAAGATTCTACCATCCCTGCCCCTGAATATCCCTTCCCCCTTGATGGGGGAAGGTTTGGATGGGGGTGCATCCCGCCCCCTCCCTCCCCTAGACAGTGGGCCTCTTGCGTACTAGGATGAAACCCACCACAGACCAGTCGAAACCATCAAACTGAAGGAGGGAACATGAAGGGAGCCGACGCCGTCGCGCAGATTCTAAAGAAAGAGGGTGTGGACTTTATGGGGTGCATCCCCTACAACTCCTTGGAGGAAGCCGCCGCCGTTGCCGGCATCCGGCCTATCATCTTTCGCCAAGAACGGGTGGGAGTCAACCTCGCCGACGGCTTCAGCCGCGTCACCAACGGACGCGGTGCCGGAGTCTTCACCATGCAGGCGGGCCCCGGGGCCGAAAACGCTTACGCCGGCGTGGCCCAGGCCTACGCCGATTCCGTGCCCATCCTCCTGCTTCCCGCTTCCGCCCCTCTCGACCGGGCCGGCGTCCGCCCCACCTTCACCCCCTCCCAAAGCTACCGAGAAGTCACCAAGTGGTCGGAACGCGTCAACGTAGCCGCCCGCATCCCCGACATGATGCGGAGGGCCTTCAGCCAACTCAGGTCCGGCCGTCCCAGCCCCGTCCTTCTCGAACTCCCCTCGGACATCCTCCGAACCAACGTAGACGACTCCATCGTTGAGGCCTACAGGCCCGTCCGAAAGTTCCGCAGCGGCTGCGATCCCCGGGAGGTCCGTGAAGCTGCCAAAGCCCTCCTGTCTGCCAAACGACCCGTCATCCACGCCGGTCAGGGCGTCCTCTACGCCGAAGCCTGGACCGAGCTTCAGGAACTGGCCGAGCTTCTCCAAGCCCCCGTCATGACCACCCTCTCCGGCAAGAGCGCCTTTCCGGAAGACCACCCCCTGGCCCTCGGGACAGGCTCCGCAACCACCACCGGCCCCGTCATCCACTTTGTCAACCACGCCGACCTCGTCTTCGGCATCGGCTGCAGCTTCACCAGAACCGGTTTCGGCGTGGAAATCCCGGCAGGCACGGTCATGATTCACTCCACCAACGACGATTCGGACATCAACAAGGACTATTCCATCGACTGCGCCCTCTGGGGAGACACCAAACTGGTCCTTTCCCAGCTTATTGACGAAATAAACGCCCTCGCCGGACCTGTCGCACACCGTGAGAACGGCAGCGTGGCTGACGAAGTCCGCGCCGTCCGCAGCGACTGGATGGCTGAGTGGATGCCCAAACTCACCTCCGACGAAGTGCCCATTAACCCCTACCGTGTCATCTGGGACCTCATGAACACCATTGACCGCAAGAACTCCGTCGTTACCCACGATTCCGGCAGCCCCAGAGACCAGATGGTCCCCTTCTTCGAGACCGTCTCCCCTCGTGGCTTCATTGGCTGGGGCAAGTCCACCCAGCTGGGCTACGGCCTCGGCCTAGCCCTCGGCGCAAAGATGGCCGAGCCACAAAAGCTGGCCGTCAACGTAATGGGAGACTACGCCTTCGGCATGGTGGGCCTCGACGTAGAAACCGCTGTGCGAGAGCGCATTCCAATCCTCACCATCATCCTCAACAACTCCGCCATGGGCATCTACGACTCGGACCGCTTCCCCGTGGCCAACCAACGCTACGGCACAAAATACCTGACCGGCAACTACGCTCAGGTGGCCGAAGCACTGGGCGGCTACAACGAGCGAGTGGAGAACCCCGACGAGATAATTCCCGCCATCACAAGGGCCCAACAGGCAGTGGCCGAAGGCCAGACTGCCCTTCTGGAGATAATCACCCGGGAAGAGCGCGCTTTTTCACACAAGGACCGGTAGACTCCCACGGACACCTACACCGAAAGGCCCGTCATGAAGACCATCATCATAGAAAACGCCACCATAGTCACCTGTGACCCAGCGAGGACAGTCTTCCACAATAGCGCCATCGCCATCAAAGGCAGTCGAATTGCGACCCTCGGCCCCACCCCGCAAATCCGCGCCGTTTACCCCCGTGCTGAGGTTGTCGACGGGAGGGGCAAAGCCATCTTCCCCGGACTCATCAACTGCCACTCCCACCTAACTGCCAACCTCTTCCGCGGCATCTCTGAAGACTTCGGCTTCCCCTCCAGCTTCGCCTTCCCTGAAGACGTGCGGGACATGGTCTCCGACGAAGAAACAACCGTCATGGCCGCCCTTGGTGCAATTGAGGCCGCCCGCACAGGCTCCACCACCACGGTAGAAATCTCCGGCGGCATCCACCGATACGCCGACATGCTCGATAAGACCGGCATGCGTTGGGTGCTGGCCGAGAACACCGCCGATGGCATCGTATCCCCAACCTTCCGCTCCGGCGAACCCGTTCACGCCTATTCCGACCGCCTGCGTGAGGAGAGCCTGGAACAGGCCACCCACCTCTTCGAAAAGTGGCACCATGACGCCGAAACGGACCGCATAACCTGTATGGGGTCTACCGGATTGGTGGAGACCAGTTCCCCGTCTCTTCTGAGGTCAGTGCACGAATTGGCGGAAAAGTACGACAGCCGCTACACCATTCACCTCAACCAGAGCCGGCTGGAGGTGGAGTCCCTGATGCTCATGCGGGGCGTCCGTCCCACCCAGAGCCTATATCACAACGACTATCTCGGCCCTCGCCTTCTTGCCGCCCACGTCCGCTTCCTGCATCCCTCCGAGATTTCACTTCTGGGCGCCACGCGCTCCAACGTCTCCCACCAGCCCGCCATGGCCGCCCGCCGTGCCATCATTCCGCCCATTCCCGCTCTCCGACACGCCGGCTGCACCATCGGCATGGGCACCGACAACAACACCCAGGACATGGTCGAGGTGATGCGGACGGGCCTGTTTACCGAGCGCATTCTGCGTGACGACGGCGTCAACCCGCAGCCGGAAGAGGTTCTGATGATGACCACTATGGGCAGCGCGTCGGCCATCGGCATGGCCGACGATATAGGTTCCCTGGAAGTAGGCAAGAAAGCTGACCTCTTCATCATAAACACCCAACGCGCCACCCTGGTTCCCACAATGCGGATAGTTTCAGCCTTTGTTCACAACGGCCAGCCCAGCGACATTGAGTCCGTCATGGTGGACGGGGAGTTTGTGATGAAGGACGGAAGAGTCCTCCATTTGGACGAGGAGGCCATCATTCGGGAAGCCGACGTCATCGGCCGCAGGGTCTGGAATCGTCTGCTGGAAAAATACCCCAACGTCCCCTTCCCAGTATCCCTAGCCCCCTAGCCTCTATCAGTAGGCCCTGCCTAACCTGTCATCCTAAACTCAGCCTCCCCCACATGTCATTCTGAGAGCCTGTGAGCAAAAGCCCTATGGCCCTTATAATGGGGAATAGAAGTAGCGGCCACGGACCGGAGGAGGCGCAGTCATGGTAGAAGGGAAGCTGTTTGAACCATCGTCCTTGGAGTCGTGGGGGGAAGAGAGGCCGAGGCTGGCTAAGACCTGCCGTGGGGAGGCACGGGTGAATCGTCCCCGAAGAGACCAGATTGAATAGACGCAGGTGGATGCGGAGACGCTGATACCGGAGGATCACGTGGCGCGAGCCATCTGGAGCTACCTGGAGAGGATGGAGCTGTCGGCCTTCTACGAGAGCGTCAAGTCGGTTGCGGGCGGCCCCGGAAGGCCGGCCACGGACCCCCAGGTGTTGCTGGCCTTGTGGATGCTGGCCACCGTGGACGGCGTGGGCAGCGCCCGTCGGCTGGCCCGTCTGTGCCAGGAGCACAACGGTTACCGGTGGCTCAGGTGGAACGTGCCCGTCAACTATCACATGCTCTCGGACTTCCGGGTGGCCAACCAGAGTGGCCTGGACGACCTATTGACCCAGGTGGTAGCCACGTTGATCTCGGTGGGCACGGTGAGTCTGAGGCGGGTGGCCCAGGACGGTATGCGGGTGCGGGCCGGTGCGGGGTCGGCCTCCTTTCGGGGTAAGAAGGGGCTGAAACGAAGTCTGAAAGAGGCCCGCAAGCAGGTGAAGCGCCTCGCGCAAGAGCGGGAACATCCGGATCCGGAAGCGACCAATCGGGAACGGGCGGCGAGAGAGAGGGCGGCCCGGGAGAGGGAGGAACGGGTGCGGGAGGCCTTGGATCTCTTGCCGATGGCCCAGGAGAAGAAGGAGCGGCAACGTCGGACCAAGTCGAAGGCCCAACGGGAGAAAGTGACCAGGGCGCGCACCTCCACCACGGACCCCCAGGCAAGGGTGATGAAGATGCCGGATGGGGGGTTCCGTCCCGCCTACAACGTGGAACTGGCCACGGACGGAGACCACGGGGTCATAGTGGGAGTGGGGGTCACCACAGCGGGAACGGACGCGGGGCAGGCGGCCCCTATGGAGGAGCAGGTGGAGGAAAGGACGGGTCGGCGTCCCCATTCCTATCTCATGGACGGGGGCTTTGCCACCAGGGAAGACATCACCACCTTGGAGCACAGGGGTGTGAGGGTGTACGCGCCGGTAAGGCTGCCGCGGAACAAGCCGGAGGAGGAACGGTATCTGCCCCGATACGGGGATGGGGAGGAGGTGGTTCGGTGGCGTCGGCGGATGGCCACCCAGGAGGCCAAAGCCATATACAGGCGTAGGTGCGCTATAGCGGAGTGGGCCAACGCCCAAGCGAGGATGCACGGGGTGAGCCAATTCAACGTGCGGGGACTTGCCAAAGTCACCAGCGTAATGCTCCTTGTCGCCGTGGCCCACAACTTTTTGAGATGGAGGGCCCTTGTGGCCTGAGGGAGCATTGGCTGGAAGAGTTGGCATGACCCTTGGAGGCGTCAGATGGCGTAGATGGGGGGGATGGCCCTCGTTGCGGCCTGGAGGAGGCCCCCGGCTTCCCTGGTCTCGCCGACCCCACCCCCAACCCAACCAGCCGTCTCCCTCGGCGAAATCCCCAATATGCCCTTCAACAACCAAAATCCTCACAGACTCTGAGCGAAGCGGAGTCGAGGACTCTCGTCGTCGTTTCGCGCCCAATCCTCCCAAGCCATCCGTGTCCTCGCGAATGCGGGGATCCATCCTCCTACGCGTCATTCGACGAAAGCCGGAATCCACAATACGCCCCCAGATTCATCATAGCCACCCCACCCACATGTCATTCTGAGCGCAGCGAAGAATCTCGTCGTCGTTTCGCGCCCAATCCTCCCAAGCCATCCGTGTCCTCGCGAATGCGGGGATCCATCCCCCTACGCGTCATTCGACGAAAGCCGGAATCCACAACACGCCCCCAGATTCAGCATAGCACCCCTTATGTCATCCCGAACGCAGCGCAGCGCCGCATCCCCACATGTCATTCTGAGCGGAGCGGAGCGGAGTCGAAGAATCTCGTCGGTTGAATCATCCTCTAACGGAGAGAATCATCCCTTCCGCGCCGAAACCGCCGCGCTAAACCAGAACTCCCCATCCTTCACTGGAGCCTCCACCTCGAATCCCACCTCCTCAAACCCCGCCGCTCGTATCTTCCCCAGATACCCCTCTACCGGCAGAGATCCGGAGATGCAGCCCGCATACAACGCCAGATCCTCCATCTCCTCCTCCGTTGCTGACCTCTCCAATAGAATGTCCGAGACCATCAACCGTCCGCCCCGTCGAAGCACCCGAAAGGCCTCTCGAAACACCGCGTCCTTATCCGGCGCAAGGTTTACTACACAATTCGATATCACCACGTCCACGCTCTCGTCCTCAAGGGGAAGCGCCTCTATATCTCCCTGTCGGAAACTTACGTTGTTGATGCCCAGCTTCGCCCGGTTCTGACGGGCCTGCTCCAGCATTGCTGGCGTGAAGTCCACCCCGATGACCCGGCCAGAGGGCCCAACAGTCTGCGACGCCAAAAAGCAGTCGAGGCCCGCCCCGCTGCCCAGGTCCAACACCACCTGCCCGGGCCTTAGGCTGGCCAACGCCACAGGATTTCCGCATCCAAAAGAGGCGACTCCTTCCGGCAATCCCTCAAGCACGTCAGCCGGATATATGACATCAGACGAAGCATCGTCGCAGCAAGACGAAGCGCCCTTTATCCTCTCGGCATATACCTGAGATACCCGCGCCTTCAACTCCTTGGATGAAACCATCAATATCCCTCCTTCTACTCCTCAGCGTTAGCTACTACGCGAACCATTGTCATGCTGTACACGGGACACCAAACCAGAATGCCAATTCAGGGACATCCAATTGTCTGACCCGATTGCACCAATTCTTGGTAGGCAGTTGCCGTCCATGATTCCGGAGTTTTTCAGAGCCACCTTGTATCAGGCTGGGATGATGCGAAAATGATTTCCATGGGCTGATCTCCGGCCATTTGATTCGCAACGGGTCATCATTTTTCTACCTTTGGGAAACCTCAGATTGATCCAAAAGTAGGATCCATCATCATGGTTCATCCATTCAGGCCACTCGCTAGCCTTCAATTCCCTGGGACGGCGCGGAGAGGCGAGACAAAAGTGAGGCTTCACTCGGAAGTAGCGCATCCCGTCTGGACCGAAGATTTGGGACAACCGAGCAGCCTTTGATTTCATCTGCTTATTTGTCCATCCCGTAGCGCATTTGGCCTCTACAAATACTAGATGGTACTGCTCACCGTCGTTAAAGGCGTCCAGTAAGTCGGTGTCTTCCTGGTTCCCTTTGATTATCTCTTGCTGAGGGTTGTCAAAAATACGTTCCGCATCTCCAGATTTGTGAGCGTATAGTACGGCAGTCAACCAATCTAGATGGTAATCCATTGCTGTATAAGCGTCTTCGGGTATCTCTTGTCCGATTTCGTCGCCCAATTGATATCGAAAATCGTCGCTCAATTGAAATTTGCCCAGCGCGTGACCGATGAGGAAGAAGCGTTCCTTGCGGTTAAAGGACTCCAATAGTTCAAGGAGATCAAGCATCTCTTATCTCCTTCTGTTTCTTCTGTCTTATCAATCCTACCCGCCTCTCTTCCATCAGGGAGTTACGTACTCCTTTTCAGACCAACCCTACATGCTCAGAAGCTTCTCTACCTCTTCGCGCAGCTCCCGGGCATGTTCCGGCGATGGGGGGTATAGGGGAGGTCGCGTTGGTCCAAGTGGACGTCCCACAACCTTCATCGCCTCCTTCACCAGCACGGGCATCGGCTCCTTGGCCACCGCGTTCATCACCGGAATCACCGACATCTGACGCTCTAGGGCCCGCTCGTTATCCCCTCGATTCCAACTGTCGTAAATGTCCACAAATATCTCAGGCATGGGAGTAGCGAATGCCAGAATCCCCCCTGTTGCGCCGGAAGCAAGGGCGGGTAGCAACCCGTCGTCCAACCCCTGCAGCAGCCCCGCGGTGGGACTCATGGCATGTCCCATCCCGATAACCTCCCGGATGCTGCCCGTGGCATCCTTCACACCCACCACGTTGGGAAAGCGGTGCGTGAATTCGCCAATGGCCGCTGCGCCCATGTTCACTGCAACCCTTCCCGGGGCGTTGTATATAACCAAAGGCAGGGTGCAGCGGCTAGTCAGATTCTCCAACAGTTGGCCGAACTGAGACGGCGTCAGCTTATAGAAGGGCGGTGGCGTCAACATCAGAGCCGACGCGCCCAGATCCTGAATACTATCGGCGAAGGCTGCAATCTCGTCCTCCCTGGGGACAAAGCAACCCACTACCAGAGGCACGCGCCCTCTGATGACTTGGGCTGCCACTCTCACCATTTGCAGCCGCTCTTCGTTCGTCAAACTCAACGATTCTCCGGTGCCCCCCAGGACGCAAATGCCGTGAACACCTTTGGAAATCTGGTATTCCAACTCCTGGGCAAGGGTCTCCTCGTCCAGCCGGTAGCTGTCCGTAAAGGGGGTAAGCATAGATGTTATTATGCCGCTAAGTGGCTGCATTCTCCGTCTCCTTTTTTGAGTTTTGGCAAGCGTGATTATAGCATAGGCACCATTGCAATCGAGAAAGGTAATGGGGACTAAGGTCATCTTTACAAACTCATCAAAATGGTGAGACAGTGCCGGTAAGCTACCACAGAGTCAAAGAGGCAATTTCAATGCAAGGCGTAAATTATCTCAAAGGAACAGCAAAGCGGATGAAGAGCGAAGCGTCCGCTGGAGCAAAACCAGAGCCGGAACAAATTACCGTCCGGAATCTACTGCGTGAGTTCGCCTATCAAAGGCGAACCAAGTTTGTCGTCAGCCTAATCAGAAATACACTCGAGAATTTGGAACTTTGAATCGTTCCAGACTTTGAGTTTGCTTATATCGACTCGACGATTTCTATTCTGCTTAAGGCTGAGGCGGGAGATAAATCGGTAGAGGGACCGGACGATCCAACAGTCCGAATTGGGGCACTTGAGGCAGCGAACCGACCGCCGACCTTTGTGAATCCTAACAAACCTCTTACCACCGCTACAACCTTAATGCAACTCAAAGATTATTCCCAACTTCCGGTACTAGATGGCAAGAGCTACCGCAACATCAAGGGGGTCATAAGCTGGAGGTCAATTGGAAGCAGGATCGCTTTAGGTAACGAGTGCAATCTGGTCAGAGATTGTATGGACCCTGCCAAAGAAATGCCTTCCGAGGCTCCTCTGCTTGATGCAATCGGGGACATTTCGGAGCATGGATACGTTCTGGTAAGGGGCACCAATCGAGAAATCAAAGGCATCGTTACAGGCAGCGATATTGCACATCAATTTTTGCACCTTGCTAGCTCATTCTTGCTCATAGGAGAAATTGAGGGCCATCTTCGCAGTCTTGTGCAAGGAAAGTTTACTATAGATCAATTAAGAGAATCATCATTTAACCATGGAGGCGGCCATACGATTTCCGGCTCAGCAGACCTTACTCTTGGTGATTATTGTCGTTTATTGCAAAACCCAGAGTATTGGCAATTACTTGATGTCACCATTGACCGTGAGCAATTCATTGATAATTTAGATGCTGTAAGAAAAGTCAGAAATAATGTCATGCACTTTGACCCGGAAGGTCTTGCGCCGGAAGACTCAACTACGTTGCACCAATTTGCCAAGTTCTTTCGTGACTTGGCTAGAATGAAGGCAATTTAGTCTTTCCATACAATTGAGTCAACTTACCGGTAGTAACCGATTTCCGAAAAACCTGTCATACCGTCATGACTTGGCCGCTTCCATAAGGGATCGTACCGCTTCTTGGTCTACGGGATTGTCCGTGACGCCGTCAACCTTGAACCCCGTCCCAACAATTGCCCCGTCCGTCCATCGAAGCGTGTCTGCAACCGTAGCGGTCGTCACGCCGCTACCCGCTAACACGGGGACCGGTCCCGCCGCAGCCTTTGCCAGTCGAAGGTCGTTCAACCTGGTCTCGGATCCGGTAGCTTTGCCCGAAACTATGACGGCATCGGCCCGGCCTCGCAAAATCGTCTCCGTCACCTCATCCGCTAGGTCCACCGCGCCCAGGCCGGTGGAGTGCTTGACGTCCACGTCGGCAAATATCTTCACGTCCACGCCCAACTCCCGGCGGTACCGCTGCAACTGATGAGCCTCGCCCTGAATCAACCCTTCCCCCGATACCCGCACTCCGGTATAGACGTTCACCCGGATGAATTCCGCGCCCACCGCTGCGGCCACAGCAAGAGCGGCAATGCCGTCGCTCCGCAGCACGTTGATTCCCAGGGGAAACGAAACCAGTCCCCGCACCTCCAGGGCTAGCCGCGTCAAACACGAGACCGTGTGGGGAGGCACTCGACCGGGAAAATAGGGGGCGTCGCCATAATTCTCCAGAATCACTCCGTCCACCCCGCCTTGCACCAGCGCCTCCAGGTCTTGGAGCATCCGCTCCCTAATAACGGAGAAAGGTTCTGCCCTGGGCGAGCCAGGCAGCGGCCTCAGATGCAGCATCCCTATGACAGGCGACGTCGTTCCGAAGAATTCGCGTAGTTCGTCTATCGTCACGACAAACGGCTCAGTTGGCTTCCACCACCATGGCGATGCCCATACCTCCGCCGATGCAGAGGGTAGCCAGACCGTGATGTGCGTCACGCCGTCCCATCTCGTGGAGCAGAGTGGTCAGGATGCGTGCGCCGCTGGCCCCGATGGGATGTCCCAGGGCTATAGCCCCGCCGTTGACGTTCGTGCGCTCCCAGTCCAAATCAATCTCTCGACCCACAGAGAGCACCTGGGCGGCAAAGGCTTCGTTGATCTCCACCAGGTCCATGTCCTCCAGTCCCAAGCCTGCCCTATCCAGTGCCTTGTTAACCGCGCCCGCGGGAGCAACCCCCATCATCCGCGGCTCCAACGCCGCCGACGCGCAGCTGCGGATGGTCGCCATCGGTTCCAGACCCATGCGCTGCGCCCATGACAGAGAAGTCACCACCACCACCGATGCGCCATCATTGATTCCGGCGGCGTTCCCCGCCGTGATGATGCCGTCTTTCCGAAAGGGGGCCGGAAGCTTGCCCAGCCGCTCCATCGTAACCTCTGGACGCGGATGTTCGTCAGCCTCCACCAAGGTGTCCCCGCGCCGTCCAGGAACCCTCACCGGAACTATCTCGTCATCAAAGAGTCCCAATTCCATCGCCCGGCCTGCCCGCGCCTGGCTCTCCATAGAGAAAAGGTCCACATCCTCCCGGTTGATGGCATAGACGTCCGAAAGATGCTCCGCCGTCACCCCCATGTGGCAGTCAATCATGCAATCGTGCAGACCGTCGTTAATCATGGAGTCCAGAAGCTCGCCATGTCCCATGCGATAACCGTACCGGCCTCGCGGCACAATGTACGGCGCGCGGCTCATGCTCTCCATGCCTCCGGCCACAACGACTTCCGCCTCTCCCAATCGGATGGACTGGGCCGCCAGCGCCACCGCCTTCAGACCGGATCCACAGACCTTGTTGATGGTCATGGCCGGAACCTGAACGGGCAGCCCGGACCTCACAAGGCTCTGACGCGCCGGATTCATCCCCTGGCCCGCCATCAGCACGTTGCCCATTATCACCTCGTCCACCTGCTCAGGGGTCACGCCGGCCCGCCGCACCGCCTCTTCAATAACCACTGCACCCAAATCCACCGCAGAAACCTCCGAAAGACCACCTCCGAACCTCCCAATGGGCGTCCTGACCGCGCTGACTATGACAGCGTCTTCCATGGTTTCCTCCTCCGTTCCTCAGTCAACTTCCAGTATAAACCCTGCCGCCCCTTCTGAATACTTTCGCCCAGTAGTAGAATGCCCTACGAGGCCATCGTTGGCCTTGCAGTCTAGGTAGGGGTGAAACGCGCATGATAACGGGCGTGGTGGGCGTAATCTTATGGACTTCCAACCTTGATTCCCTGCGGACCTTCTACAGAGACTCCCTCCGTCTGCCTTTGCACTCGGACCACGGGGATTTCGTTGTCTTCCGCTTCGGAAACATGCGGCTGAATCTGGGTCTGCACGACAGTGTTCACGGCCAAACCACAGAACCCTACCGAATAATGATTAACCTGGGTGTGGACGACATCCACTCCGAGTACCGCCGCCTCTTGGAAACGGGTGTTATATTTCTGCGCCCGCCGGAGCGGGAGTCTTGGGGCGGATGGGTAGCTACCTTCCAAGACCCCGACGGCAACCCGCTCCAGCTTCTGCAACTCCCACATACCAACTAGTCCAGAAGCATCTCCATCGGATCAAACCTCGTAACCCCGCGAATTATGTCAAACCCTCTGTCCGCACTGACCACACCTTCCAATCCGTGTAGCTGCACCACGGCGGCATGGATCGCGTCTCTCGTATCAATCTGGGGATATTTCCGTAACAATTGCGCGGTAGCGGCAATCTCCGCAGCTCCTATAGGAATTATATGCAACTCGGCATCAATTAGGGTTTCAGCCAGCCGCACTCCCTGCTCTCTACGGCCCCTTCTTCCATATACGTGAAGGATCTCCTGAAGAACCTCGGCGTCGGTCAGATATTGATGGGAACCATTTAGCAAGACCTGTATGATCTTGCGGCACGGTTCCCTGTAGGGATCGGGCTTGCCTACCGCGTAGACGAATACGTTGGCATCTAGGAGCTTCACTGTAACGAATCTTGGTCAACGGATTTCATTGTTTGCCGGTATCTCTCCTCCGCCATTTCTTCCTTCAATTCCTCCCAAGATGCGCCAAGGTCGTGCTCCATAGACAAAAGACGTTTAACGGCTTCGCTTCTCTTTGCCGAGTGGTTAACCATGTAAGCCGCCTCCACCGCTTCCCTTATTAGCTTGCCCACGGAAGTTTTTTCCCTTTTTGCTTTCCACTCCAAATACAAAAACTTCTCTTCTTCAAAAAGCACTTCAACCCGTTTCTTCAACGCCATTACTTGCCTCCTATGGTGTCCCTATATCGTTCTTCTGCTATTTCCTCCTTGAATTTCCCCCAAGAGGTCTCCGCCCAACCCAGGCCAAAATCCACCGGCTCCATTTGAAGTACGCGCTTCAGAGACCCACGCCGCTTATCGACCTCTTTTTCCAGGTACACGGTTGCCACCGCCTCCCGTATTAGATTGCCCACAGAGGTCTTTTCTTCTTTCGCTTTCTGTTTCAAATATGTGAACTTTTCTTTATCAAAGAGCACTTCTACCCGCTTGTCCAGCGCTATTTTGTCCCTCTTATCCGTATCTATCCGTATGTGTATATATACGTAGGTTACCACATTCCCCCTCTTCCCACAAGTCCCCGCCTCTCCCGCTGCATAAAGCGGCCCTAAATCTCCTGAGGTTCATCCAATCAGCATGGCGTCTCCGAAGCTGTAGAAGCGGTATCTCTCTTTGAAAGCCTCTTGATACGCCTCCATCAGCAGCTCCTTCCCGGCAAAGGCCGTTGCCATCATCAGAGTCGTCGATCGGGGCAGGTGGAAGTTGGTTATCATCGCGTCCACCATCCTAAAGGTGTAGCCAGGCAGAATCAGCAGCTCCGCCCATCCCGAAATCGGCCTCACTTTGTCCGCTCCCTGCTACCGAGACCAGATGCCCGACTGCTCCAGGGTGCGCAACGACGTTGTCCCCACCGCCACTACCCTGCCCCTCCTCCGGCGGCAAACGTTGATCTTCTCTACCGCCTCAACTTCCAACCGGCACAATTTCCTATGGATACGATGTCGTCGGGGGTCTTCCTCCGTCACGGGCCGGAAGGTATCCAAGCCCACGTGGAGCGTCACGCTCTCTCCACCCCTTGCGACGCCAACCCATCCATGAGATCTCTGGTAAAGTGCAGACCAGCCGTCGGGGCCGCTGCGCTTCCCGGGTCCCTCGCATACACCGTCTGATACCATTCCGGGTCCCCCAGGGACTGCCTGATATAGGGTGGCAGCGGCGTCTCTCCCCACTCCTCCATTCCCACCTCCGTCGAGATACCCAACGTCAACGTCCCATCTTCCCCTTTCTCCCCCACCTCCACGTCTGCGGCATCTACCTCGTACCGCTCGCCGGGGTGCAGTCTTCGACCCGGCCGCCCCACACCCTGCCAAACCCCTGCCGACAACCTTCGCAGCAACAGGAACTCCACCCTTCCACCCGTCCCCTTCCGCCTCGCCCGCAGCCTGCCCCTGATCACCCGCGTATCGTTCATCGCCAGCAGATCCCCCGCCTTCAGATACTCGCTCAACCTGTGGAACACCGAGTGCTCAATTCGCCCGGAAGCTCTATCCAGCACAAGCAGACGGCTGTCGTCTCTCGGCTCCACCGGATGCTGGGCTATTAGCTCAGCAGGCAGGTGATAGTCAAAGTCCGAAGTTTTCATGGGCCATGAATTATAGCACCGCCCAACTTGCCCCTCCTTTGCCCCCGTGCTAGCATAAGGCAACCAAAATTGGAGGACGGAACATGACTACCCAACGCGCAGACGTACTGATAAAAGGAGGCCTTCTTGTCTCCGGCGAGGGCATCTCCCGCTCTGACATCTTGGTCCAGGACGGCAAGGTTACCGAGCTAGGTTCGGACCTCTCCGGCCGTGAAGCAAGACGCACCATCGACGCCTCCGGCAATTACGTGCTGCCCGGCGGCATTGACTCCCATTCCCACCCCATCTTTGGCGACAAGATGGACACCTACTCTATGTGTGCCGCTTACGGGGGCGTTACCACCGTCGCCGCCTTTATCGGCTCCGAGACCCACCGGCACGAGCACTTCAACAACGCCTGGGGCATCCGCAAGTACAACCCGGACATCGTTAAGGGCTTCATTGAGTTCGCCGAGGAGACCTCCTACACGGACTTCACCTGCCACGGCCTCATCACTATGCGAGACAAGGACGAACTGCACAAGGTGATTCCCGAACTGGTAAAGCTGGGCGTCTGTTCCTTCAAGCTCTTTATGACCTGGAACCCCTTCGTTCTACCCACCGAAAGCGACTACTCCAACCTGATGGCCCTCCCAGACGATCAGGTGATGATGGTGATGCACCACGCCGCGCACAACGGTGGCATGGTCATGGTTCACGCGGAAAACGGCACCTGCAAGGCCTATCTGGAAGACCACTTCAAGGGCCAGGGCCTAACTTCCCCCGAGTACTACCACAAGGCCGCACCCTCTATTGTTGAGGCAGAGGCGGTCAACCGGGCAGCCACCATGGCCCTGGTCACTGGCTCTCCCCTCTACCCCGTCCACCTCAGCTCCGCCGAAGTGGTGCCGGTGCTTGACCACTACAAGCAGAAGGGGCTGCCACTGTACGGCGAGACCTGCCCCCACTACCTAACGCTTACCGACGACATGATGATAGACCACGGCTACAAGTACAAGGTGGCGCCACCCCTGCGTAATGACCCGGACGTCGCCGCCATGTGGCAAGGAGTTGCTTCCGGCAACCTCAGCACCATCGGCAGCGACTTTACTGGATACACCAAGAACCTGAAGCTCACGGGCAGCCTCTCCGGCACCGTGCACGGCGATGCCGAAGAACCTGACCCGGACAAGATAGACATCTTCGAGGTGGCCGCCGGACTCAGCACCCTGGAGTTCATGATGCCCGTTGTCTGGAGCCACGGCGTCAACACCGGCAAGATTACCCTCCCCCGTTTCGTGCAGCTCTTCTGCGAAAACCCCGCCAAGATCTTCGGCCTCTGGCCCAAGAAGGGCGCCCTCCAGGTGGGTTCCGACGCCGACGTGGTCCTCTGGGACCCCGCCCGAATGCAGACCGTCGGCCAGGAGCACGGCATCAGCGACCTCAACACCTTCGAGGGCATGGATCTGGTCGGATTCCCCGTCATGACCATGGTTCGCGGCGAGGTTGTCATTGACGACGGCAAGGTTGTGGGCAAGCAGGGCCGCGCCAAGTTCGCCGCCAGAAACCCCGACGCCACCGCCTACGCCCCCCACGGCCCCACCGCCGACTAACCCCCAACCCAACCAAGTAGACCCTTGCGTAACCGTCATTCCGGCGGAAGCCGGAATCCATCTCCCCCCTTCCCCCATAATGGGGGGAGGTTGGAGCCTGCCCTGAACCTGCCGAAGGCATGGGCGTGATCTTTTACCAATACAGCTCACTGTAGGGGCGGATCGCGAACCGTCCCCTCGCCCTCTACCCAAATGTCATTCTGAGGAGGCTCCGCGACGAAGAATCTCGCCCCCATCCACGCCCAATCCCCTATTGACATCATCCACAGCAAGCTAACCCCCAACCCAACGAAAGGCGCTCAATGGTCACAATACAGAAACTCCCGGAAAGCCATCGTAGAATCATGGCTGATATTGCCAGACGCCATGTAATACTAGAAGAACTCCTTGGGAAAAAATTATCGCCTCTTTTTCAGCCAAACGATCCGCCAAAACCCCTGGAGAAAATCACGGCTGACATTGCCAGGCGGGAAGAATGTCTGCAAAAAATGCTGAAGTACCGGCAACAGCACCAGCGGAAGCACGATACTCTGCCTGCGAAGCAGGACAAACATCTAGAGCGTCGCGACAAAACACTAGCCGCGATCCATAGGCTCCAAGAGGAGAACCGGCGGCGGCTGGACTCAATCACCCGCCAAATGAACAAGGACTACTAGGACCCCGATTTGGATTCCTAGCAAGTAATGCCACGTCCGATTACGGTCATCTCAAGGAAGTATGACGGAACACTTCGCGAGACCTACACCGGCCGGCTACTAGAGCAAGTCGGTCCCATGATACGCATACAGGTTTCTGCAGGGACCCCCATATACAGAAGCTCCGACCGACCGGCATCGGTCGCGGACGACGGTGTAGAGGTCTATTTCGCAGATCGTTGGTACAACGTGTGGCACTTCCTGGAGCACGGAATCAACAAGTATTTGTGGTACTCAAACATTGCCATGCCCGCCAGGTTCGACGGAATCACTCTCCAATGGATAGACCTGGATATTGACGTTTGTTGTCACCTGGACGGTTCAATCGAATCCCTAGATTATGACGAATTCCAGGAACATCGCTACAAGATGGACTACTCCAATGATCTAGTGGAGCGGGCGCTAGCTGCTCATGATGATGTAATTCAACTCGGCAAAACTGGCGCGTTCCCATTCGACCGCAATGCTCAGATGCGGCTCTGGATTAAACACCTTGATTGATGCCAATAAAAGTAGATGATGGCCGAACGGCATGTCCCATCAAATGACGTCGAGATGCTCTCGTACTACGAGAGATACGACGAGGCTAACCGCCTGACAAGAGGCGCCGGGACCCTTGAAGTAGCCCGTATGCAGGAACTTATCATGCGATTCCTTCCGTCGCCTCCCGCGGTGGTCATCGACGCCGGGGGTGGGCCGGGCAGGTATTCGAGCTGGCTGGCCAAAAAAGGCTACGAAGTCCACCTCGTCGATCCTGTGAAGAAGCACGTGATCCAGGCACGAGAAGCCTCTGATTCGCAACCCCCTCACCCTCTGGCAAGTGTGACCCAAGGCGACGCACGGTCGCTCATTCAAGATGATTGCGCTGCGGACGTTGTACTTTTGATGGGTCCCCTCTACCACTTGACCAAAAGAAATCACCGGCTCGCGGCGCTACGAGAGGCACACAGGGTATTGAAGCCCGGCGGATTTCTAATCGCCAAAGCTATCAACCGGTTCGCTTCTCTCCTGGACGGACTCAGCAATGGCTATATAGACGATCCTGCCTTCATTTCCATACTGCATAGCGATCTTGAGGATGGCCAACATCGTGGCCATCCGGACGCTCCCGATTATTTCACCACTGCGTTCTTTCACCGGCCAGAAGAACTGGAAGCAGAGATGCTCGAGGCAAGTTTCGAGGTGATAGGTCTATTTGCGGTCCAAGGGCCGGGAGAACTCGCGACAAACCTTGAAGGCCGTATGTCTAACCCTGACAAAAGAGAACAATTGCTAGCGTTGATTCGCTCTGTTGAGCAGGAGAAGACCCTGCTGGGAATGTCCAGCCACTTCATAGTCGTCGCAACAAAGTGACTGCAACCTCAAGACTTCCAAGGCGAACCAGAAGAATACACACCAGGGTTCATCGAAAAGCAGCCAGTCGTCTATAGGACCACTGGCTTCCTATGGGCCTCCAGTCATTGAAGGTCAGAGCTATCGAAACGTCCTTAGAGCCAATTGAGCCGGCCCTAGTCCTTCTCTGGGTACACCCCCACCCCCCTCCCTCCTCCCCCCATTGGCATAACCCGCCGCCCACGGGTTATAATGCCTCATCCCCCCTTCACCAACCCACACCGCAGGAGGCAACGCCATGGCCAACAAGACGATCTTTGGCACCGGAGACGACCGCTGGGAAATCAGTTATCCCTTCGGCAATCTTCCCGAAGGATGGACCTACGGCAACGTCAGTCACGTTGCCACAGACTCCCAAAATCGGGTCTACGTCTACCAGCGCAAGGATCCGCCGATGCTCATCTTCGACACCGACGGTAATCTCCTCAACACCTGGGGCGACGGCCTCCTCATGGACGGTCACGGCATCTTCATTGACGGCAATGACGACGTGTTCCTTATAGACCGCAACGCCCACGAGGTCTTCAAGTTCTCCAACGATGGCAAAATCCTCCTCCGCATGGGCAACCGCGAAAGGGCCTCCCTCCAGGCCCCCTTCAACTCCCCCGCCGACGTTTGCGTCTCCAGCAACGGCGACATCTACATCGCCGACGGTTACGGCAACTCCATCGTTCACCGCTTCTCCGCCGAAGGCAAGCACCTCGGCTCCTGGGGCGAACGGGGCAGCGGCCCCGGCCAGTTCACCACTCCCCACGGCATATGGGCCGACCGCAACGATAGGATCTACGTCTGCGACAGGGAGAACAACCGCGTGCAAATCTTCAGCCCGGAGGGCGACTACTACACCGAGTGGGGAGACCTTTACCACCCCATGGACATCTTCATCGACGCCAAGGATCGAGTCTTCGTCACCGACCAGACTCCCAGGTTCTCCGTCTTCGACATCAACGGCAAGCTCATTGACCGGAGCATGTCTCCCGACGTGGGCCACGGCGCATGGGGAGATAATCTCGGTAACCTATACATGTCCGGCAACGTCCGAAGCGTCGCCAAATTCACCAAACTGTAGCCGACCTCCGCCCTTAAAGGACCAACTCATTCATCCCACGGGAGCATGAAAAATGACCACCCAAGATTTGACCTCCCTGACCCTTTCCCAGGCATCGGATCTCGTAAAGGCCCGCCAGGTCTCCCCCGTTGACCTTACCCAAGCCTGCCTCGATAGAATCGACAAGGTGGACGGTAAGCTCAACTCCTTCCTCACCCTATGCCCTGACCAGGCCCTGGCCGTAGCCCGCCGAGCAGAGGAAGAAATCGCCGGCGGCAACCACCGCGGCGACTTCCACGGCATCCCCTACGCCGTCAAGGACATCTATAACACCGCCGGCATCCGCACCACCAACGGCTCCAAGGTGTTCAAGGATTACGTCCCCGACAACGACTGCACCGCCGTGGTGAATCTAAATGCCGCCGGCGGCGTCCTCGTGGGTAAGAACAGCTGCCTGGAGTTCGCCTGTGGCAATCATCACGAAATCCACGGAGAAGTCCATAACCCCTGGAACTTGGACCACTCCCCCGGCGGCTCCTCCAGCGGCTCAGGCGCTTCCGTGGCCGCCAGCCTCATATTCGGCTCCATGGGTTCCTGCACCGGTGGCTCCATTCGCGGCCCCGCATCGAACTGCAGCATCGTAGGCCACAAACCCACCTATGGCCTCGTCAGCCGCCACGGCGTCTTCCCCCTCAGTTGGTCCCTCGACCACGCCGGCCCCATGACCAGGACCGTCGAGGACTGCGCCATCATGCTGCAAGCCGTTGCCGGATACGACCCCAAGGACCCCTCCTCGGCCCGCGGCCCTGACGTGGACTACCGAAGCGCCCTCACCGGCGACATTCGTGGCCTCCGCATCGGCGTCCCCGTTGAGCTTAATGAAGGCTGCGATGACTCCATCGCTTCCCTCATTCAGGACGCCATTGCCGTTCTGAGAGACTTGGGCGCCGAGATTCAGGAAGTTTCCCTTCCCGTCGCCGGGGCCCACGCCACCTTCGCCGGCAGCGTCATCACCTGGTCCGAAGAAGCCCAGGTCCATGCCCCGTGGCTCGACCGCATCCAGGACTACACCGAAGGCGCACGTCAGAAGGTCCTCTCGGGCGCCGTCATCACCAGCATGCAGTACCACAAGGCCCAACAGATACGCCGGTTGGTCATCGACGAGATGAACGCCGTCCTTCAGAACGTAGATCTGCTGGTTGGCCCTGTTTCCGGCTCCCCGCCCGGACGATTGCCCACAGGCCCGGGGGCAGGAACGAAAGCCGCCGATTCAGTGGCAGCGGAACGCAGCTTCTCTCGACCCTTCAACATGACCGGCACGCCCTCCGTCAGCGTTCCTTGCGGCTTCACTCCGGAAGGTCTGCCCATCGGCCTGCAGATTTCCGGCCGTCTCTTGGACGACGCCACAGTTCTAAAAGCCGCCCACGCCTACGAACAGGCCACCCCCTGGCATAAGATGCACCCCAATCTCTAGTCCCCGCAACTATCTTGGACGAAAGGAGGACTGATCATGGCTGCAACCCAGCGCGTCATTAGACAAAGGTTTCATGAAGCCGGAATCAAAGCCCTCGAGAAGCAGGTGGAATCCACCACGGAAGTCCACAACGTCATTGAAGAGAAATTCGCAAAAGTGCCCGAGGACAACCTGATAACCGTCGAACCCGCCTTCATCCAACCCACCCGCCCGGAAGACAACTAACCCAACGCTCCCCGGGTCCCTTCCCCGGCCTTGCATCATAAGTCGTGATTTCAGCTGACTTTTGATGCAGAAAGATGACTCTTGGTGAATAACAGCCAAAGGTGATAATTGGGAAAGCGCAACACGGAATTGGACATTCTTGTTACAGTAAGGGATTACGGAAGTATAGGATACTTCGGCAACAGTCATTCAAAGGCATCGGAGCAGTTATTCAGTTTGTATCCGAAGGAAAGTATTGGATACGATGGAATAGTAAGCGCTTATGTTGATGCACTTGTTGATTCAGGGCATTTGCTACCAGTCAATGATAAGCAAGGCATTCGACAGCAAGCCTATGCTCGTGCTCTGACGCCTAAAGGTGAACGCCGACTATATAAATTGGAGCATCCTGTTCGAGCGTGGATAAAGGCGAACTGGTTTCCATTTTTGGTTGCGTGCGTGACTACTGGTGTCGGCATTGCTAGTGTTGTTAAATCTTTTATGCCGGAATCTTCTTGAGGGTAGCGGTCAATTAGACAGACTTCTGATGCAAAACCTCCCTTCCCCCTTGAGGGGGGAAGGTTAGGATGGGGGTGGAAAAACCTAGCGCAGGTCCTCTTGGTGGGTGCGGCAGAAGTCGCTGATTATGTCAATCGTCCGATCAATCTCCCCGTCCGAGTGGGCGCCTGATATGAACCCCCTCGGGCTCCGAGTCACGAACACCCCGTTGTTCATCAGGTGGTTCTTCATGGCGTATCCCTTGGGGTTGTCCTTGTTCAGCAACGCCATGTTCGCAACGTCCCGGTAGTTCTCCAAAGGCCTGCGAGTGAAATACATCCCCCATATCGACCCAAAGTTGTAGCACCGAGCGTCTATTTCCAACTCGTCCGAAACAGCGTTCAGCTCGTCGGTAATCTTGTCGCCCAGCCTCCACAATTTCTTGTGAATCTCGCCGTCTCGGAGTAGTTCAATAGTCTTCAGGGCCGCCGCAACGCCTATAACCTGGCCGTTGTAGGTGCCCTGGAAGAACACCGGTCCCTCCGGCTGGAACAGCGACATTATCTCCCTCTTACCCGTGAGCGCCGCAACGGGGAACCCGTTCGCCATAGCCTTTCCGAAAACCCCCAGGTCCGGCGTCACTCCCAGCAGCGCCTGCGCTCCGCCCAAGTGAGTCCGAAAGCCCGTTACCACCTCGTCGAACAGCAAGACGATGCCGTGCTTGTCGCACAGGTCCCGCAGGAGTTGAAGGAAGTCAACCCGCATCACCGGACAGCCGCCGCTGTATCCCGGCTCAACCACTATGGCCGCCAGGTTATCCTTCTCCCGCTCCACTATGCGTTCCACCGCTTCATTGTCGTTGAAGGGCGCAACCACCACCTGTTCCGCCGTCGACTGCAGCATTCCGGGATACTTTGCCACCGGTGTAGGATTGTCCGCCGGCCCCGCATCCTCCAGGTCGGGGCGGATGCTGACGATGAGGTAGTCATGCCAGCCGTGATAGCCGCCCTCGAACTTCAACACCTTGGTCTTGCCCGTATACGCCCGAGCCACCCGAACGGCGTTGTACATCGGGTCGGAACCGCCGCCGCCGCACAAAATGCTCATCTCTCCGCAGGGGATTATCTCTGCGAGAAGACGGGTTAGCTCTAACTCCTTCGGATGGGGCGTAGCCGAAAGAACGCCCTCATCTTCCATGACTTCGATGACGGCCTGCCGCACTTGCGGGTCATTATAACCCAACACTGCCGGGCCAAAGGACCCGTGATAGTCTATGAACTCGTTGTCGTCCACGTCCCAGATGCGGGAACCCAGCGTCTTCTTGATGAACAGCGGATACGGCTCGTACCAGCGTCCGTCACCGATGACCCCCGCGGGCGAATACTTCCGCGCCTCCTCGAACATCCTTTGAGTGTTTTCAGTCTTTATCTTGAGTTCAACGTCTATCACGTTCTGCACCTCATACGGTTTGCTGCTTCAGTATCCGCGTTGTCTTTTTCTCTACTGGCCCATACGATATCGTTTCACCGCGTTGTCGCACACAATCTTCCGCTTCACGTCCTCGTCCAACTGCCCCATGTTGCGCTCGATGACCTCCGCCGAATCGGGCCAGACGCCGTCCGGATGGGGATAATCCGAACCCCACATTAGGTTGTCTTCGCCAATGAACTTAGCCATGTAGCCAACGGTCGGGTCGTCCTGGAACGTCGTCGCCCCCTGCCGGTACCAGTACTCGCTGGGCATCAAGCTCAAGGGCGGGTCTAACTTAACGTCAATCAGATTGTCCTTGTACTGCACGTCCAGACGCTCCGTAACGAAGGGCACCCAGCCTGCTCCGCACTCCCCCAGCACAAACTGAAATCCGGGGAACTTCTCGCAGGTGCCGCTCATGATAATGCTCGTCAGCCATTCGGAACCGGCCAGCTGGCTCAGGGTTAGGCTCGTGCCCCGATAGGCTAGGTCGTTCTGCGCCGCTTCATCTTCAGTGAAGAGTTCCCCCGACTTCCGATTCTTGGGAGCCTGTGGCACCCGGATTCCGCCCCCGCCGATGTGGAATGAGAGGGGTATGCCCGTCTCCTCGGCCGCCTCCCATAGCGGGTCCCAGTAGCCGTCCCGCATATAGATGGGCCAGGTAAAGGACGTATAGAGATCGGCGCCCCTAAGACCCAACTTGGCGGCGCGGCGAAGCTCCTCCGCCGCAACTTCCGGATCGTTGATGGGAATGCATGCCAGGGCATACCAACGTCCGGGTCGGGTGTTGCAAAAATCCACCACCCATTCGTTGTAGATGCGATAGGTGGTCGTCAGCAAGTCGAGGTCCTTTATCCGCATCCCTGCATTGGTCATGCCGTACAGCACCTCTGCGTCCACCCCGTCCATCTCCATGTCCTTGAGCCTAAGCTCTGGCGTACTGGGATGGGGGCCTCCCTCGTAGTATCCCACGTCGTACATCCTATCAATGCGGGCACGCAGCCCCCGTCGGGGCGCCGTAAAGCCAAAACCCAGTCCGCCTGCCACACCCAACTCAGTGCCTTCCGCCATCCAGCGAGGGCCTGCTTCCGTGTCCACCACCTGGGGCACCGCGTCCCTCAGATGCGCCGGCGCGTTGTCGACGAAAAGGTCCCCCGGCAGCCAGGTAAGGTCAATGTGCGAGTCCCCGGAAACAAGATTGTACTCCATGGCGTTGCCCCCTTTGCCTATGTTGCTGCGACTATACAAGAGATGCAAGAAAGGGGCAAGTTGACGCCCCTTCCACAACGCCATAACGACTCCCAGCCGAGTGCCCCTTTCTCAAATACCACTACCATGAAAATAGCCATTCCGCTCCTCCAAACCTCTTCCCCCTCTATGGGGGAAGATTGAGATGGGGGTGAACTCCGCACCCCACAACATTCTCCCTATGTAGGGGCGGTTCGTGAACCGCCCGCCCTTACCTACATCCGTCATTCCGGCGGAAGCCGGAATCCAGCCCCAGTCCGGCAAACTGGCCGACTGTGATAAGACCCTGATATTCATCCCCTTGCGTGGCCTTTCACTAGGCCATAGTTATTCTGAGCGCAGCGCAACCTACCCCACATGTCATTCTGAACGGAGCATAGCGTAGTGAAGAATCTCGTTGTCCCTCAACCCCATCCTTTCCACGCCCTTCTGTTATTCCCGCGAAGAGCCTCCCCAGTCCAGTCTTCGAAGGGGGTGAACTGCGACCCAGACAATTTTTCGGCCCGCAACTCAATTTGAGTTGGAGCCGGATTTTCGAAGCGCATAGAAGTCCACTGAAACGCCTTGGCACTCTCCATCCTCTACTACAATTTCTGCCGTCCACACACCACACTAGGTATAACACCTGCCCAAGCCGTTGGACTCACAGAGCAAATATATGACCTTGATTGTCTTACACAGCTACTAGAGCGAGCCTACCCCAAACCGAAACCTTGGGGCTCCAACAGAATAGTTCAAGTTAATCGAGCAACCAAAGAATGAAGAGAATAACTACAATCACGGCAATGCTGCAAGGGCAACGAGAGATAACGTCCCTATTGCGCAGGAACTTGCCAGGAATACAATCCCAACAACTTCCATGACCAATTCAATGAAACCGCCAATCAGTCGGAACACTGAACTTTATTTTGGAGGATAGATTACCTCTCCTCCGTATCCTGGAAAACACTTGAGACAACGCATAACAGGACTACATCCAAGTTTCTTTGCTCTCTCTACTGCAATTTCAAAAGTGAATCGTTCTTTATGGTCTTTGGCGAAGGACAACAATTCAAATGTAAGCTTGGAGTGTAACGCATCATCAATTTGGTCAACATGATGAACCAAACCGATTTTGTTGTCAGTTGAAAGTAAATAATCCCGAGGCCAGTTTGTCACAACAATTACTGAACGGTCTGATGATCCCTTACCATCGGCAAAACCCGTATTTCTATTGTAAGGGTTTCTTCATTACCTAAGTCTGACGAGTGCATGTCAAATACTCGTTTATCTTAACTATTTGAACAAAAGATGGTGGGGGGAATCGCCTGGCCTTGCAGAACCCACCTCTCACGTCATTCTGAGCGAAGCGCAGCGGAGTCGAGTAATCTCGCAGACTCCAACCACTATCACTCCCGCCAATCCTTGTTCCCGCCGCCCTCTTTCTCCTTGTTCCTGCGCAGGTAAGAACCCATCGTATCACCAACTGACATCCTCCCATTGCCCAAACCTTTCTTCCCCTGCTAATCTACTCCTATGAATACAGCCGCCATCCTTCCTCGCCTCCATTGCACTCCATCCTCCAGCCGAAGGCGATACCTAATCGCACAAAGCTCCCAATTTTCGCCGCAAAAAAATAAAACGAGTATTTTACCCTCAAAAATCACCTTATTCACGCCTGGTACGCCCTCCAAAAGGCTTCGACTCGTTTTCAAAACGAGTCAACTCCACGCCTGTCAGATTTGAAACGAGTGACTCGTTTCCCCACTCGTTTTCGCGACGTTTTCTCATTAAGACCACCTACCGCCCAACACCTTCCCATATTGGCCTCTGTCCCATATTACTACCCACTCTGCCCATTGCACCCATCCCGCGGTTGACCCTTCTATTAGGGATGGCTACAATCCCATCAAGCCTAATCAACCGCCAAATCTGGAGGTCAAGCAGCCACTATGAATCTCATCATTCGCAACGTTAACCTCATCGACGGCACCGGCGCCGCCCCCGTTCCCTCCACCAGCGTGGTGGTGGAGAACGGCGTCATCTCCTGGATTGGAGAAGGCGACGTCTCCTCCCTCAACCGCTCTCACTACGAGGAGATAAACGGACAGGACCTCACCCTCATGCCCGGCACCCTCGACTGTCACGAGCATTTTTGCGGCGATGGCGGCAAAGACGGCGTTCGAATTATGAGCCAGCAGGCCGATGACCGGGACGTGCTCTTTGAAAGGGCCGTAAACAACGCCCGACGCGCCCTCATGGCCGGCCAGACCTCCGCTCGAGACGTGGGTTCCCCCCACGGCATTAGCATTACCCTCGCCCGCGCCGTCGCCGCCGGCTCCATCCCCGGCCCGCGCATTACCGCCTCCGGCCAGTGGATCCAGTTCCCCACCACTTGGGCCGGCGCCAGCATGCGCACCGTCAACAGCGCCCAGCAAATGCGCGATACCATCAACGCCCAGGTTGCCCAGGGCGCGGGTCTCATCAAAGTCGGCGCCACCGGAGAGAACGCGGACGGCACCGGCTACGGCACCCTCGGCTTTGAGATTGCCAAGCTCGTGGCAGACATGGCCCACGCCGCTGGACTCAAGGCCGCAGCCCACTGCTGGTACGCCCGCCCCGCAGACACCCCCGGCGTCTACGACGGCGCGCGGCAGGCCGTGGAGGCCGGTATCGACTCCATCGAGCATGGAACCCATATCGATGAGGAGACCGCCAAGTTAATGGCCGAAAAGGGCACCTACCACGTTCCTACCCAGTCCACCTGGGACTACCCCGTCCGGGCTGCCGCCCGATGGGGCATGCCCAAGGCCGACCTCGAGCGCTACGAGCATCAGCGGGATTCCTCCATCGCCAGCGTCAAGCGCTGCATGAAGTATGGCGTTAAGATTGTCGCCGGAACCGACGCCGGTGGCGCTCCCGTCCGTCACGGCACCCTCGTACGGGAAATGGAGCTTCTGGTACTGTCGGGGATGGAACCCATGGATGCCATCCGGGCTGCAACCAGCCTGGCGGCAGAGCTAACCGGCACCCTGGACCAGGTTGGCACCGTGGAGGTTGGCAAGCTCGCCGACCTGGTTCTGGTGGACGGCGACCCCATGTACGACATACAAGCCCTCCGAAACATTTGGGCCGTGTTCCAGGGCGGACGCCGCATCCGCTAGCCCCACCTATCCGACAACTCCCTTCCCCCATGATGGGGGAAGGCCACAGGGGGTGCCCCCTCTTGTCCTCGCGCATGCGGGGACCCATCCCTCTCTCCCTCGCCCATCCCCAACCTTCATTCCGGCAAAAGCCGGAATCCATCTTTCCCCTTCCCCCTCGCTGGGGGAAGGTTGGAGCCTGCCCTGAGCTTGTCGAAGGGATGGGGGTGAACGTCCCCCCAACACAATACGCAATCCAACTTCAAAGAAAGGAACTCAATGACGCAAGAACAAATTAGAATAGGCATCATTGGAGCCAATCCCCACGTCGGCTGGGCCGGACGCGCCCACTTTCCCGCCCTCCTGAACCTCCCGGAATTCCATATCGCTGCCCTCTGCACCAGCAAGCCCGAAAGCGCTAAAGCCGCCGCCGATTACTACGGGGTCCCTCGCTATTACCACGACTTTCGCGAGATGGTTCAGCAACCTGACCTTGACGTAATCTCTGTATCCGTCAGAGTCACCCTCCACCACGAAATGGTCCTGGCCGCCCTCGCCGCCGGCAAGCACGTCTTCAGCGAATGGCCCCTTGGTAGAAACCTCGCCGAAGCCGAAGAAATGGCCTCCGCCGTCAGCGGCCAAGACATCCGCACCATGGTGGGCCTGCAGGCCCAGGGCGACCCCGTCCTCCTCCGTCTCAAGGAACTCCTCAAGGAAGGCTACGTCGGCCAGATCCTCAGCTGCGGTATGTCCCTCTTCACCGCAGGCCGAATCCACCTCGAATCCGCCGACGTCTGGGAAGCCGAATACTCCAACGGCGCCCACGCGCTCTCCATCGGCGGCGGTCACTCCCTGGATGCCCTCGCCTTCTGCGTCGGAGACTTCGAAGAAATCACGGCCCACGTCTCCACCCAACTCAAGCATCGTTTCGTCTCCGACACTCAAACCTACGTCCCCGTCACCTCCCCGGACCACATCCTCATTGGCGGCAGACTCACCAACGGCGCTGCCGTCTCCGCCACCGTCGCATACGTCCCCTGGCACACCAGCGGCTGGAGAATGGAAATCTATGGCTCAGAAGGCACACTCGCGGCCACCTCCGAAAGCTATCCCCAAATCGCCAAGCCCCGCCTTTTCGGCGCCCGGAAGGACGAAAACGCCCTCCAGGAACTGGCTATCCCCGGCAGGCTAACCTGGATTCCGCCGGAAGTTCCCCAGGGTCCAGGCTTCAACGTGGCCCAGATGTTCCGGCGCATGGGCGAGGGCATCCGCTCCGGCCAAGCCGTCCAGCCCGACTTCAACCGCGCCCTCAAAATCCACCGCCTACTAGAGACCATAGAGGCCTCCTCCCGCACCGGCCAACGCCTAAAAGTGGAATAACCCAGGCCCAAAATTTGCCGTCCTTTTCCAAACACCAACTTTTCCCATCCACCCAAATAAACGCAAAAGCGCCCGGTCTCTTCAGAGGCCGGGCGCTTTTTCATTTCCCTTTGTGGGCTGGCTGTGAGGTCTAGCCGCTATCTCAGCTTGGCGTACTCCCACTTAACCGTTGCCGACCGCAGCCCCAGATACTCCTCAATCACCCCAGGGTCATACCCATAAGTCTGGAAGTACCAGAATAGCGGCACTGTAGCGTAGTTGTCGTACAGGTAGTCTCCCAGCGCCTCCATCTGGCGGATCCGCTCTACCTTGTCGATGGTGACCTCAAACTCCCTAATCATCCGTCCCAAGTCCGGGTGATCGAAGGTGTGTGAAGTAAAGTTCTGGTCGATGTGTTCAGGTATCTTGAGGTTCAGGACCATCTGCAACTCGTGAGACACTCGGCCAAAGGTTATCATGGCAGCTCCCACGTCCAATCCGTACTCCTTCATCTGCCCCCAAAGACTATCTGTCTGGTCGACTGAATCAATCTGAATGCCCACAGCCTGCCAGTAGTTTACCACCGACTCTGTGATGTCCCCAATTTCAGGAATCACGCTGGAAGCGCCAAATTTGACTTCCATCTTGAAGCCGTCGGGGTAGCCGGCCTCCGTCAGAAGCCGCTTGGCCTCCTCAGGGTCATAGGGATAGGGGACAAAACTGTCCTTGAACCCGTAGTCCGTGGGTGGGAATATGTGGGTGACGGGCATGAAAGCCATCTCTCCCCCATAGAATACCTCGTTCATCTCCTCCCGGTTGATGGCGATGTTAAGGGCCTTCCTTACTCTTAGAGGGTGTCTAAAAAGCGTTGAAGTGTGCTAATCGTCGTAGCATCAGGCCGGTCATGGCGGCGTAGACCCACGCTTCTGTAGTCTGAGGCAATTCCTCATAGTCCTTGCTCAGACGGCGATACCGGCCCAACCAGGCAAAGGTGCGCTCTACAACCCAACGGCGTGGAAGTATCTCGAAGGTGTGTTGCCCGGGTGGACGCCGCACCAGTTCCAAGTCCCATCCACCCATGTTTCGCGCCCACTCCACCAGCTTGCCTGCGTAGGCCCCATCAGCCCAGATCCGCTTCAACCGGGGAAACCGGCCTACCAAACGCATCAGCGCCAACTTAGCCCCGTCTCGATCCTGAATATTGGCCGGATGCACCACCACTGTCAACAGCAATCCTGTCGTGTCTACCACGATGTGTCGCTTTCTTCCACAGACCTTCTTACCAGCATCATAGCCACGAGGCCCCCTTTTTCCGTGGTCTTGACCGATTGGCTGTCTATGATGGCCCCGCTGGGACTGGCAGCTCGCCCCCCAGCCAAGCGTAACCGGTCTCGCAGCGCTTCATGAATCCGCTCCATGGTCCCATCTCGACGCCAAGTGCGGAAGTAGTGGAACGTGATGCGCCACGGAGGCAGGTCGTGAGGGAGCATTCGCCATGCGCATCCGGTGCGCAACACATAACGAATACCGTTCACCACCTCCCTGCGCGGGTATTTGATCGGCCGGCCTGCTGGTTTGGGAGCAGGCATGTACGGTCCCAAGAGTTGCCATTCTTTGTCGCTCAGGTCGCTTGGATATCTCTCTCTGCTCATGGAACACCACTTTAGGCGCTCCCATATCTACATTACTACCACTACCAAACTACCACTACCAAGGACGCTTTTTAGACACTTTCTTAGATCTAACAATGGATTGTTCTCGTTCAAAGTCACCCCAAACTTCTCTGTCGCTCCTTCCGGAAGCTGGTAGAACTGGCCGCCCCAGTGGAACTCCACCATGTTGGAAGGCTGCGTGCTCCGTACTACCGAGAAGCCCCTGTCCCGAATCCGCTGCACGCCTTCCACCGTGTTGGAGATGATGGACATCTGCACCTCTTTGGTCAACATCACCGCCTCTCGAGTGGCCGGCTCCCGAATCAGCTTGAACTCCAACTCATCCATCTCCGCCGTCTTTCGCCAGTGGTCGTCGACCTTCTCATAAAGGAAGTGGGAATTGATTTCGTGTTCAACAAACCTGAAGGCTCCCGTCCCTACCGGATGGGCCGAATACCCCTCGTCACCCACCTCGTTATAGTAGTCCTCGCTCTGCATAACAAAAGTAAGCTCGGACGCCCAGAAGTCGAGAATAGGCTCCGGTTTCGAAATGTTCATGTCAAGTTCATATGGCCCCTTCACGTCAAAGTAACTCTCGTCGGGGAGCCACCTCTGCCAGAACACGGCACCCGTTAGCGCTGCGTCCTCCTTGGTCACCTCGCGCCACGTATGGATGACGTCATCGGCGTTAAATTCAACGCCCTCCCAGCCGGGAGCGTCGTTGAACATCACGCCTTCCTTCAACTTGAATGACCATGTGGTGCCATCCGGACTTATGGAATATTCCTCGGCCAGTTGGGGCTCGAACTCGTACGTCACCCGGTCATTGCCGATAAGAAAGTCAAATGCTGGGCGAAGATGAATTACTCCGCCAAAGCCCGCCTTACGCGGCAGAGTATCCTGAATTACCATCGGCGGCATGGCTACGGATATTCTCGAAGCAACCGGCTCCGGAGCCATTGTCGCCGCAGGAGTTGGCGTAGGCTCCGCCGTCGCCATGGCAGTAGGCGCGGGCGTGGGCACGGGTGTAGCAACCGCCGCCCGCACGATCCGTGCCACGTCGCCTTCGGTAAGGGGTTCCGTCTGAGCTGCGGCCGCTTCTGCCAGTGCCACTCCAATGGCCGCAGTAACGTCTTCCTGATTTACGCCCTCGGCAGCCGCAGCCGTGACTGCGCTGTCCACCATCGCCCGAATCTGCGCGCTGGAAATGCCCTCAGGCGCGCTTTCGCTGACCGCCGCCTCAATAAGGGAGCGAATCTGATCTTCCGACAAAGGTGGCTGCATCTGCGCCATCGCGTCAAGCATGGTTTGCTCAAGCCGACTAGCCATCTGGTTGGCCAATGCCGTGACGTCAACAGGTGCCGCAGCAGGCGCCGGCGCGGGTGTCGCTTCTTCCTCATCACCCCCGCAAGCCACAATGACCAACAATGCACACCCCATCAGGGCCAACATTGCCAACACTTTCCAAGTTGCGAGTCGCCATGTACTCATCACAAATACCCCCTATCAATACATTTTAGGCTGGGTTAACGCCCGGAGGCGTTCACCGCATATTATAGGAACCCTATATGCGTGTCAACGTCGATAATTAACGCGACGACTAGTCATAGTGCATCCCACACTTTAGTATTCCCTACTCCCATCTGCACTTTTATTGACGACTTTCGTAACAGTCCTAATCCGACCCTCCCCTGTACTTTAGACATCCAACCCGCCATCCCACGCTCCGATGCCAAAAGAAAACAGTCGCCCTCCAAATGGAGGGCGACTGTTCAACTGTTCTCTAGTCTTCTAGGGTAAAACTACTTGTAAATGGGCATCGTGTACTCGTGATGCCTCGACGGTCCCATGTGCAGGTGCCGACCCTCGTAGGCGGCCACTACGTTGGGATTTATCACCACCTGCCCATATACCCAGAAAAGCGGGATGATCAGATGGTTTTCACGCGCCCATTCCGTCGCCTTTACCTCGATGGCGCGAAGGGTGTCCCAGTCACTGACTGCCTCCAGCTGGTCGACGAAATCGTAAATCTCGTCGTGCTGCTGCCATTCCTGCCGCCATCTGACGTTGTTTCTGAAATGGTTCACAAGGCCGCCTGTGGTGGGCGGGCCAAACCGGGTCTGGTGGACGCCTCTGGCGTGCTCTCGGTTTCTGGCCTTGGAAGTCATCTGCGCCGTGTTGATGGGAATGAGACTCACGTTGATGCCGACTTGTTCGAAGTATTGGGCTATGACTTCCGCCGTTTCTCCTATCTCAGGGAGACCCGTCAGCGGAGGCGTAACGTGGAGTTCCATATCGAAGCCGTTGGGATAGCCGGCGCCGGTGATCAGTTCCCGGGCTCTTTCAGGGTCGTAAGGGTAGGGAGCCCAGTCGGGGTTGGCGTGGGGCCACCAGGGTGGGAAGGCCCAGCGGGTGGTGGGGATGCCCTGGTCGCCAAAGAAGGTCTTGTTCAGTTCTTCCCGGTTGATGGCCAAGTTCATCGCCTCTCGAACGTCCTTCACTCGTAGCGGGCTTTCCTCGTCTACCTCATATCTCCCTGGGGGACACATCCTATTCTCGTCAGGCTTGACGTCATTGCCAGGGGGACAGTTGCCGTAGCCATCGGGACGGGTGGCTGAGAACATGCCACCGATGAACATGAAGGTATAGAAAGCTGGCACTGTGCTATTCTGCACCTGATAGCCTCTGGATATGGCCTGCTCGTGAAGGTTCCTGGCGATACTTACAATCTCCGCCTCATTGGTGTAGAGCATGGCGGTGCGGGTGGCCTCTTCAGGTACGTAGAAGAACTCCAGCTCATGGAACTCCGGCGTCTTCCGATGGTGGTCCTCCACCCTTTCCAGCTTCAGTCCCTGGTTGATGGCGAAGTCAACGTAGGTGAAGGGGCCGGTGCCGATGGGATCATCTATGTAGGCATCCTCGCCGACTTCCTCATAGTAGTCTTCACTGGCCACACCACGACGGTCGTCGGTGCTCCAGTAGCCCCAGGTCAAGTTGGGTTTGGACAGCTTCCAGACGAACTCGTGGTCGCTGATGATCTCGAAGTGCTCCTCGTCCAAAGTGGAGAAGGGACCCACCGCGCCCGGGAAGCTGGCCTGCCAGGGCGGGAAGTTGTTAACCTTGTACGAGAAGATAACGTCCTGAACGGTAAATTCGTAATCGGTTTGCTGCTTGTTCTTATAGAAGGGAACGCCCTCCTTTAGCTTGAAGTGCCAGTCCTGGGCGTTATTGCTGATGCTCCAGCTTTCCGCCAGATAGCCCACCCACTCTTCGGTAAAGCGGTCGATGTGCAACATGCCTTCATATAAGTTGCAGAGAGGACCCTGGGCGCTCTGCCAGCCGGCCAGCTTCCACATGGTTGTTGCCTGAACGCCCGGAGGAGACATGGACACCCGCAACTGCTGCTGCACTGGCTCCATCATGGTTGTACCAGGGGCCACTGTGGGCGCCGCCGTTGTGGCCGTCACCGCAGGAATGAACCTTTGCCGCGTCGCCGTCGCTGTAGCCGCGGGCGCGGGAGGCTGCGTCGCCGCCGGCGCGGGAGGCTGTGTAGCCCTCGGGGCCGGCGCGGGCGCGGCCTGTGTCGCTGCCTGCGTCGCGGGCGCCGGAGCGGCCGTTGGCTGTGGCGCCGCCTGAGTCGGTGCCGGCGCGGGCGCCGCGGTGGGTGCCGAGGGCGCCGCTGTCGGCTCCTCGTCGTCCCCGCCGCAAGCCACAATCACCAGCAAAAGCCCTCCAAATAGGGCCAACATTGCCAATACTTTCCAGGTTGCGGGTCGCCATGTGTTCATCATAAATACCCCCAATAAATTCATTCTAGGCTGAAATCAAGCCTACGTGGATTTATCGCATATTATAGTAACCCTCATAGCCTGTCAACAACGGCAATCGGCACTACGTATAACGCTACTTTCTGCCCCAAGTTAACCCTGTCCCAACTACTACGCAATCTACAGCTACGCCTTACGTATCTCCTATAATTGCCACCGTATGCGGACTTCTCAGCCCCCTGGCCTGGTCGACCATTAGCCAAGGGTCGACGCGCATTGCGTAAAAAGAACAGCCGCCCTCCTGCGAGGGCGGCTGTTCGCCTGTTCTCTATCTGTCTAGGGTCTGCCTACTTATACACAGGCACCGTGAACTCGTGGTGACGCGTCGGTCCCATATGGATGTGTCGCGACTCGTAGGACTCCACCGTCTGCGGGTTGTACACCACCTGACCAATCAGCCAGAACAGCGGAATCATCAAGTGGTTCTCGTACGTCCATTTCGTCGCTTCTACTTCCAACTCCTGCAGGTGTTCGAAGCTGGTGGCCGCTTCCATCCTATCGATGAATTCGTACACCTCAGGATGTCCCTGCCACTCCTGTCGCCAGTTCACGTTGTTTCTGAAGTCCCCAACAACGTCACCGGGTACCGGTGCTCCCCAACGGGAGGGAATGATTCCCCTGGTGTGCTCCCGGTTCCTGAGAAATGGAGCAAGCTGTGCCCAGTCCATTGGGCTCAACTCCGCCTCTAAGCCTACCGCATCGAAGTAGGACACAAGGGCCTCCATGATGTCTCCGATTTCTGGCAGGCTGGGAGAGGCGGGGGGCAAAAGGATTTGCATGTCAAATCCATCGGGATAGCCTGCCTCATTCAGAAGTGCACGCGCCCGGTCCGGGTCAAAGTCATAGGGAAGCCAGTGGTCCTGGTGATGAGGCCATGCCTGGGGATAATTAAACAGGGTTTGTTTCACTGCCGTGCCTTTGAAGAAGACCTCGTTTATCTCATCCCGGTTGATCGCCAGGTTGAGAGCTTCCCTTACCCTAATGTCGCGCATTGGACTCGCTTCGTCAATTTCATACCTTCCAGGTGGGCATTGGTAGTCCACAGCCTTTATCGGCTGCCCGTCGTCACCGGCGGGGGGACAATTCCCATATCCGTCCTGCAGGTTGGGGTCGAACATGCCGCCGATGAACATGAAGAAGCGAGCGCTGGGCGTCGTGCTGTGAGCAACCTGGAAGCCCCTGCTCATAGCCTGTTCGTGAAGAGCCTGGGAAATTTCCGAAATGTCAGTCTCGCTTGTGTAGAGCATGGCCGACCGGGTAACCTCTTCAGACACGTAGAAGAACTCAAGCTCGTGGAACAGCGGTGTCTGTCGGTAATGGTCTACCACCCGCTCCATCGATATGCCCTGATTGACCTCAAAGTCCAGGAAGGTGAAGGGCCCGGTACCTATCGGGTCCTCGATGTAGCCGTCCCAACCAACGGCCTCAAAGTGCTCCTTGCTGATTACGCCACGCCTGTCGTCAGAGTTAATATCCTGACCCCAGGTCCAACTGGGTTGGTCCAGCTTCCAGACGAACTCGTGGTCGCTGATGATGTCAAAGTACTCCGGCGTGGGAAAGCTGAAGGGTGTCAACTGTCCAGAGTTGCCATCCTGCCAGGGCGTGAAATTGTTAACGTCGTAAGAGTGAATGACGTCGGCCACTGTCATCGAGAATTCCGTTGGCTTCCCGCCCCTGTAGAAAGGTACGTCTTGTCTCAGAACAAACCGCCAATCTCGTGCGTCAGCACTGATTTCCCAGCTTTCCGCCAGGTACCCCTCCAACGCTTCCGTGAACCGCTCGTTGTGCAGGAGAGTGTCAAACATCCCCGTCATCGGACCCTGGGGACTCTGAAGCGCCCCAATAGCAAACTGAACAGTGGTCTGCGCAATCGGCGGCGCAATCGCTACCCTTAGCCGCGGCTGTACCGGCTCACCCTCTTCCATCATGGTCGCCTCCGTCACAGGCGCCGGCGTCGCCGTTACCGGCTGTATAAACCTTTGGCGTGTTGGCGTGGGCGCTACTGTTGCAGGTACCGCCGTCGCAGGGGCTGCCGTCGCGGCGGCTGTTGTCGCCGGCGCCGCCGTTGCAGGCGCTGCCGTCGCAGGGACCGCGGGGGCAGCCGTCGCAGGGGCCGCGGGGGCAGCCGTCGCAGGAGCCGCCGTCGCTGCCATCGTGGGCGCTGCAGGAGCCGCCGTTGCAGGAGCCGCTGTCGCAGCCGGTGTTCCCTCATCGTCATCGCCGCCGCAGGCAACAATGACCATCGCCATTAGCGCGACCATAGACAGCAGAGTCAACATCTGCCATCTTCTAAGCCACTTTGGAGACTTCACGTATATACCTCCTGGAATCTTTCAAAGTTTTCCACCGCTTGCAAGCAAGCACCTACGCCCGCTGGGAAGCAGTGGTTTCGGTGCATCCTAGACTAGCAGAGCCGAAATTGTCAATCCCAATTTTCAAACCCTGGCTGGACAATTATTTTTGCTGTTTCCATCAGAGAGCCGCCTAGAGCGATCTCCACTTTCTTTTTCGAAAAGCCTTCGCCGCACCAGTCATGCCCAGGCACAATTACGTCGGCATCTGTAGCCAATTCCTTCCCACCGAACCTGCAACGACCACCCTTAGAAAGTGTCTAAAAAGCGTCCTTGGTAGTGGTAGTAATGTAGATATGGGAGCGCCTAAAGTGGTGTTCCATGAGCAGAGAGAGATATCCAAGCGATCTGAGCGACAAAGAATGGCAACTCTTGGGACCGTTGCTGCCTGCTCCCAAACCAGCAGGCCGGCCGATCAAATACCCGCGCAGGGAGGTGGTGAACGGTATTCGTTATGTGTTGCGCACCGGATGCGCATGGCGAATGCTCCCTCACGACCTGCCTCCGTGGCGCATCACGTTCCACTACTTCCGCACTTGGCGTCGAGATGGGACCATGGAGCGGATTCATGAAGCGCTGCGAGACCGGTTACGCTTGGCTGGGGGGCGAGCTGCCAGTCCCAGCGGGGCCATCATAGACAGCCAATCGGTCAAGACCACGGAAAAAGGGGGCCTCGTGGCTATGATGCTGGTAAGAAGGTCTGTGGAAGAAAGCGACACATCGTGGTAGACACGACAGGATTGCTGTTGACAGTGGTGGTGCATCCGGCCAATATTCAAGATCGAGACGGGGCTAAGTTGGCGCTGATGCGTTTGGTAGGCCGGTTTCCCCGGCTGAAACGGATCTGGGCTGATGGGGCCTACGCAGGCAAGCTGGTGGAGTGGGCGCGAAACATGGGTGGATGGGACTTGGAACTAGTGCGGCGTCCACCCGGGCAACACACCTTCGAGGTTCTTCCACGCCGTTGGGTTGTAGAGCGCACCTTTGCCTGGTTGGGCCGGTATCGCCGTCTGAGCAAGGACTATGAGGAATTGCCTCAGACTACAGAAGCGTGGGTCTACGCCGCCATGACCGGCCTCATGCTACGCCGATTGGCACACTTCAACGCTTTTTAGACACCCTCTTAGAGTTTCCTAAACTCCCCAAACAGAAGACCGACACTGAGCACTTGACCCACTCAAAAAGAACAGCCGCCCTCATATTGAGGGCGGCTGCTCGCCTGTTCTCTATCTGTCTAGGGTAGTCCTACTTGTACACGGGCACCGTGAACTCATGGTGTCGGGTCGGTCCCATGTGGATGTGACGTGACACGTAGGATTCCACCGTCGCGGGGTTGAACATTACCTGCCCTACCAGCCAGAACATCGGAATCATCAGGTGATTGGGTCTTTCCCAATTCACCGCATCGATCTCCAGCTCCCGCAGCTGGTCCCATTCGGTGGCGGCCTCCAGGATGTTGATGTGTTCATAGACCTCATCCCACATCTGCCACTCCTGCCGCCAGTCCACGTTGTTCTTGAAGTGGCCGACTACGCTGCCGGGGGTGGGCGAACCCCACCGGGCGGGAATGATTCCCCGGGTGTGACGCCGGTTTCTGACAGTGGGCACCATTTGCGACCTGTCGATCACCTGGAGATCTATGGTAATGCCGACGTTATTGAAGTATTGGGAGAGAGCCTCCATCAGTTCACCCACCTCAGGCAGGCCGGGCAGGGCGTTGGTGGTGATGATCTGCATCTCGAACCCGTTGGGGTATCCCGCGTCTACGATCAGTTGCCTGGCCCGGTCGGGATCGTAGGTATAGGGGACCCAGTCATCCTGATGATGGCCCCACCAGTGGGGGAAGTCCCATTGGATCATGGGGATGGCCGTGTTCTTGAAGAAGACCTCGTTCATCTCGTCCCGGTTGATGGCCAGGTTGAGGGCCTCTCGCACGTCCTGGTTGCGCATGGGGCTCTCGGAGTCGATTTCATATCTTCCAGCCGGGCATCGCCCCCAAAAGGCGGGGGGATCGGGCGAGGTGTCGACGCCGGGCGGGCAGTTCTTGAAGCCGTCCGGCCTGGTCTCCTCAAACATGCCGCCCATGAACATGAAGAAGCGGGCGCTGGGGGTGGTGCTGCTGGCCACCTTGAACCCACGGGAGATGGCCTGCTCGTGAAGGGCCAGGGACATCTCGGAGATGTCCGCTTCGTAGGTGTAGAGCATGGCCGTCCGGGTGGCCTCCTCATTCACGTAGATGAACTCGAGCTCGTGGATTAGGGACGTCTGCCGGTAGTGGTCCTTCACTCGCTCCATGGAGACTCCTCGGTTGATCTCGAAGTCCAGGAAGGTGAAGGGTCCGGCGCCGATCGGGTCGGCTACGTATCCGTCCCAGCCCACTTTTTCGAAGTAGTCCTTGCTGATTACGCCACGCCGCTCATCGGTTTGGTGCTGGCCCCAAATCAGGTTGGGCTTTGTCAGCTTCCATACGAACTCGTGGTCGTTGATGATCTCGAAGTGTTCCTCGTCCGGGTAAAAGAAGTCGGCATAACGGCTCGAGTTGCCGGCCTGCCAGGGCTCGAAGTAGTTGATGTTGATAGAGTGCAATATGTCCGCCGACGTTACCGAATATTCGGTGGGCACGCCCCTCTGGTAGAAGGACACATTCTCCCTCAGCTTGAAGGTCCATTCCCGGGCGTTGGTGCTGATGTCCCAGCTTTCGGCCACGTAACCTTCCCATTCCTCGGTGAAGCGTTCGTTTGCAAGCAGGCCATCGTACATGCCTGTCAGAGGCCCCTGGGGGCTCTGCAATTGTCCCAGGTCGAACATGGTGGAGCTTTGGCTGATGGGCGGGGCAATGGCTACCCGCAGCCGTGGCTGCACCGGGTCCACTATTGGAGCAGGAGTAGTCGCTGCAGGCGCCGCCGTAGTCACCTCAGGGATGAATCTCTGGCGCGTCGGCGTCGGTGCCGCAGTCGCTGGTGCGGGTGCCGCAGTCGCCGCAGCCGGGGCTGCAGTCGCCGGAGCGGCGGTGGCCGCGGGCGCTGCCGTCGGGGCCATTGTTGGCGCTGCCACCGGGGCCGGTGCTGCCGTCGGGGCCGGCGCCGCAGTCGGGGCCGGCGCCGCAGTCGGAGCAGCGGTAGCCGCCGGCGTTTCCTCGTCGTCGCCGTCGCCGCAGGCGACGATTACCATCGCCATCAGCGCGACCATCGACAGCAAAGCTAGCGTCTGACATCTTCTAAGCCACTTTCGAGACCTCATGTACGCACCTCCTCGAATTTTCCAAAACCTTGCACTGCCGACAAGCAAGCAAGTCCGCCAGCTTGAAAGTAGTGTTTCAATGCATCCTAGGCTAGCCGAGTCGAAATTGTCAATCCCGATTCTAAATCCGTGGCTGGACAATTACCTTTTCTGTATCAGTCAGCAAGCCCCTTGGAGCGAGCCGCTTTCCTCCCGCCCTCCAAAAAACCCGCCGCCGCCGCCTGAAGCGCGGCCCGCGGCGAAAAAGCGAAGGCGCGAAATCCCCTCTCCAAAGCTTGCGGCATATCCTCCACCGACGCCGGAATGAACACAGTCTTGCCTGCAGCAACCGACGCCTCTCGAACATGCTCCGTCAGCGCGTCAACTTCATCCTGCGGCGGCCAACCCATCGAGTGAGCCAGGTCGCCGGGGCCTATTCCTATAAAGTCCAAGGCCGGAAGGGCTAGAATCGCATCCAATTCGTCGACCGCACTCTTCTCTTCTATAGTGCACCCAACTATCGTCTCTTCGTTAATCTGCTGCGTCCACCCAATCATCTCTGGATTCGAACCCTCCGGCGCGTTTACGTCCCGACCAAAGTTCCCGGCTCGCCCGCCATGATACACCGTTCGCCGACCCTCCGGATGAAACTTCGCCGCATCCAAGACCGCCTGCACCTCGGCAAGGGAAGCCACCCGCGTGGCCAAAATCCCCTGAGCGCCGGCGTTGAGAGCCCGCAGTATCAACCGTGGGTCGTACGGCGTCCTCAAAATAGTGTTCATGCCACCCAGATCAGCCGCCCGAAACACGTCCTCCAGACGCGCCGGATCGAATAAATCGTTCTCGCACACCACGTCCAAGTAGTCGAACCCCAGCAGGCCCAGCATCTCCACCATACCGGGAGTTGCCTCCGGTGCGCCCACCGTGACTCCAAAGACCACCTGGCCCGCCTTCATCTTCCGCTTAGTCTCGTTTCTACGAACCACTAGCCGCTCCTCTCATCTCCGATGTCCTGCCTCGGTCTCATTCCAAGTCGTAAAGCTTGATGGCGTTGGTCCGGGTCACCTTCAGGGCTACCTCCGGCGAAATCCCCTCAAAGTTCTGGTCCACTATCTTATGGGAGTTGGGGAAAGTAGAAGCCCCGTGGGGGTAGTCGCTTGCCCAGGCGAAGTTGTCCTCGCCGAAATAGTCCGTCAGCATCAGGCCCACGGCGTCGTCCATGAAAGTACCGAAAATTTGCCGCTTGGCGTACTCGCTGGGCGCCATCTCCAGGTCCGTCACCGTCTTCCAACCCTGCTGGTGGTACCAAACGTCGGACCGGTAGACGTAGTGGGGCATCCAGCCAATGTCATTCTCCGCCGACACTATCTTCAGGTTGGGATGACGCGCCAGCACCCCTGAGAAGAGAATCTCGGAGAGAGAGCGCTTCACCTCGTCAATCATGCTCATGACGCCCAGGTAGTGGTTGCTCTTGAACTTACCCACCTTCTGGGTCTCCGGGCCGTGACCGGAGTTCACGTGCAGGCTGATGGGCATGTTCGACTCCGCGGCCGTGGCCCAGAAGGGTTCGTATACCGGGTCGCCGTAGCTCATCTCGTCGGGAGGAGAAGTCATGATTACACCGCCACGAAGCCCCAACTCGGCGCAGCGGCGCAACTCCTTCGCTCCCTCAGCCGGGTCCAGCAGTGGAATTAGCCCCAAGCCGACGAAACGACGCGGGTTGTAGCTGCAGAATTCAGAAAGCCAATTGTTGTAACCCCGGAAGAGCGCCGCCTGCAAAGCCGCGTCCCTGGTGAAGGCAAACATTCGGAAGCCCTGGGTTGTGTAGATGACCTCCGCCTCTATCCCGTCCAACTCCATGTCAGGAATGCGCTCCGCCGGAAGATATGCCCCGGGTCGACAGTCGTCCAGCGTTTCCCCATGGGTGGCTCGGTTCTCCTCCGCGCTGCGACCGGCGTTGAAGGAACCCGCGATGCTCTTGGGCTCCATGCCTTCGAAAATCATGTACTCGCCGGGAGCCAGACCCGGAGGATTCACCACATTGTGTGGCGCCCGGTGCCGGAAGGCCGGGTCCACGTAGTCCGACCACATGGTCCTGGGCTCCACCACGTGGGAATCTGCCGAAATCAGCTTGTATTCTGCCATTCTGGTCTCCTTTCACCCGAGGCTCGCTGGCACTATGCGTCCCCGGCTGGTCTTTAGGCCATTCTATCAGAATCCACAAGACAATTCCGCAGCCAGAAGATACCTCGTAACAGAAGTGCAATCATTTCTAAACGCCTAGCGCTTATATATAATAGGAAGCCGGGAGCTGTTCAGACCCTGGAGAGGTGGCCGAGTGGACGAAGGCGCCGCTCTCGAAAAGCGGTATACGTTTGCGCGTATCGCGGGTTCGAATCCCGCCCTCTCCGCCATCCACTCCTCAATCGACGTCTTGGTGATGGATAGACAACAGTCGCTTCTAGTGTTCCAGAACCGGATGCTAGCTCCAGCCTTTCCGCCCGGATTCGGCGGTCTGGCCCTCCCTTCCTGTTGACACTAAATTCCCCGTCACTGCATACTTTACAGCCGATGCGGTGCCTTGAGCTTCAATATCCGCATTACTTCGGAGAGGTGCCAGAGTGGACGAATGGGCGCGCCTGGAAAGCGCGTAGGCTGGGCAACTGGCCTCGCGGGTTCGAATCCCGCCCTCTCCGCCACCACCCACCTCACCTCCGTTGTAGCCCCTTTTCCGTATGCTATGCTAAATTTACCGCCATGAGCGATATAAAATACTGGCTCTCCTTCGATAAGGTGCGGCAACTTGGCACCGTCCGATTTCGATTGCTTGAAGGTTTCTTTGGCTCCCTGGAAGACGCGTGGCACGCCCCTATACGCCATCTGAGGACCGCCGGTCTTGACCGGCGTACCGTCGGGTTCGTCGAAGAAGGCCGCAAGTCCATCGACCCGGACCACGAGTTGGAGCGGTTGGAAAAGGCAGGAGTCTCTGCCTTCAACTGGAACGATTCGGGCTATCCTTCCCTGCTCAAGGAGATCCCCGACCCACCCCCCGTACTCTACGTCAAAGGCGTACTCGAACCGGAAGACCAGCGTTCCATCGCCCTCGTGGGCACCCGTAGAGCCACCGCATACGGAAAGGAAGCAGCCCAAGTCTTGGCCGCAGATCTCGCCCGAAGCGGCATCACCGTGGTAAGCGGCCTCGCCCGAGGCATCGACACCGTCGCTCATAAGGCAGTCCTTTCCATAGGTGGTCGCACCCTGGCCGTCATGGCCAGCGGCGTCGACTACATCTACCCCAGGGAAAACAAGCAGCTGTCAGAGGAAATAGCCGAAACGGGTGCCCTCATCAGCGAGCATCCCCTTGGCGTCCGCCCGGACGCCCGCCAGTTTCCCCGCCGCAACCGGCTCATGAGCGGCATGACCTTGGGCACCCTCGTCGTCGAGGCCGGTCGTGGCAGCGGAGCCATCTGGACTGTGCGCCACGCCCTGGAGCAGGATAGGGAAGTCTTTTGCATCCCCGGCAGCATCTTCTCTCCCGCCAGCTTCGGCCCCAACCAGCTTATTCAGGAAGGGGCCAAACTGGTCATGAACTCTCAGGACGTGCTCCAGGAGATGAACCTCAACACCATCTACAATCTTCCTATCCAGACCAGGCCTGCTCCCAAGAAAAGGGAAGCGTCTCCCGCGAAGGCGCCCGCAAACCAGATGCCGCTGAAACCGGCCGTTCCGGTACTTGAAGGCGATGAAAAAGCCCTGATAGACCACATATCCTACGAGCCAATCCACATAGACCAAATCTGCCGGAGCGCGGGATTGCCCGTCCACGTGGTCAGCAGCACCCTTACCATTATGGAACTGAACGGCCTGGTCAAGCAGGTCCCCGGAATGCAGTACGTCCTCACCCGGGAGGCGTCAAATGTCTATGGCTAGAACCACTGCAAATTCCTACGCTCAATCAAACAACAAGCAATTCCAGGAGGCGAAAGCCCTACATGGCTGTTAAATCTCCCAAGAAACCCCGTTCCCGCAAGGTATCCAACAAGCTGGTCGTCGTGGAATCCCCCACCAAGGCCAGGACCATCGGCAAGATTCTCGGCAGCGACTACAAGATTACTGCCTCCATGGGCCACGTCCGCGACCTGCCCAAGGGCAAGCTCGGCATTGACGTCGACCATGAGTTTGCCCCCACCTACTCCGTGCCCCGGGCTAAATCCTCCACCCTGAAGGAGATTCGGCAGCTGGGCAAGAGTGCCACGTCCATCTACCTGGCCACAGACCCGGACAGGGAAGGAGAGGCCATTTCCTGGCATCTCGCCAAGGCCCTCGGCTGGGACCTCGATTCTCCGGACCTGCAGCGCATTGTTTTCCACGAGATAACCCCGGGAGCCATACAGGATGCCTTCCAACACACCCGTCCCTTGGATCTGGACCTGGTTAACGCTCAGCAGGCCCGCCGCATCTTAGACCGGCTGGTGGGCTACGAGCTTAGTCCCCTCCTATGGTCGAAGGTGCAGCGCGGCCTTTCCGCCGGACGCGTGCAATCCGTGGCCCTGCGCCAAATAGTCGACCGGGAGAAGGAAATCCAGTCCTTCGAACCGAAGGAATACTGGACCATGGAGGCGACGCTGGCCAAAGACGCCCGCGACTTCATTTCCCTACTCCACTCCATCCAGGGCGAGCGCCGGAAGATACAGCTAGCCGTCGAAGACAAAGTGCGTGAGATCGAGGCCACCCTGGAAGGGGCCCGGTACACCGTTACCTCCGTCAAGACCAAGGAGCGGCGTCGCCGTCCTTCGCCCCCATTCACCACCAGCACCCTCCAGCAGGAAGCCGGCCGGAAACTCCGCTTCTCCGCCAAACGCACCATGCGCGTTGCCCAGCAGCTTTATGAAGGCATCGCCCTCGGCAAGGAGGGATCCGCCGGACTCATCACCTACATGAGAACGGACTCCACCAGCCTGGCATCCTCCGCCGTCGGCGAGACTCGCAAATACATCGCCGAGACCTATGGCGAAAAATATCTACCCAAGGGTGCCCGTATCTACAAGACCCGCTCCAAGGGTGCTCAGGAGGCCCATGAAGCCATCCGACCCACGTCCATATTCCGCACGCCGGAATCCCTCAAACACCTGCTGAAACCGGAACAGCTGCGCCTCTACACCCTCATCTGGCGCCGCACCCTGGCCTGCCAGATGGCCGACACCATCTACGACGCCACCTCCGCAGACATTCTCGCCGCGCCAGATAACAACGCTAGCGATGACCGAACCAAGTCAGAAAAAGGCTACGTCTTTCGCGCCACTGGAACCCGGACCAAATTCCTCGGCTTCGCCACCCTCTACAAAGAGGGCAAGGACGACGACCCGGAGGAAGACGGCAAGCCCCTGCCCAAACTGGCCGCGGGAGACATCCTGCAATTCCAAAAGCTCGAATCCAAGCAGCACTTCACCCAACCTCCGCCCCGCTACACCGAAGCCACCCTCGTCAAGCTGCTTGAGGAGAAGGGCATTGGTCGCCCCAGCACCTACGCCCCCATATTATCCACCCTCACGGACCGCAACTACGCCGTCAAGGAGAAGAACCGCCTCGTCCCAACAGCCCTCGGCATCTCCGTTAGCGACCTGCTCACCCAGTTCTTCCCCGACGTAATGGATGTGGCCTTCACCGCCAACATGGAGGATTCCCTCGACGAAATAGCCCGCGGAGAACGCCAGTGGGTACCCATGCTGGAGAATTTCTACACACCTTTCAAGAAGACCCTGGAAGAAGCCAAGGACAAGATGCCTAGGGTGAAGGTCGAGGAACCCACCGACGAAGAATGCGACAAGTGCGGGAGTCCAATGGTCATTAAAACGGGCCGCTTCGGCCGCTTCATGGCCTGCTCCGGCTTCCCCGAATGCCGCAACACCAAAGAGATAGGGGCCAACGGCACAACCCCTTCCCAAGAGGAAGCCACCGACGAGAAATGCGAGAAATGCGACAGCCCCATGGTAATCAAGACTGGCCGCTTTGGTCGCTTCATGGGCTGCTCCAACTACCCCAAGTGTCGAAACATCAAGGCCATGAAGACCGGCGCCAGCTGCCCACTCTGCGAGGGCGACCTGCTGGAACGTCGCTCCCGCCGTGGCACCTTCTACGGCTGCTCCAACTATCCCGACTGCAAATTCCTGGTCAACCGCCGTCCCCTGCCCGAACCCTGCCCCGAATGCGAGGGCCTCATGGTCGTCGACAAAGACGACGCCCAATCATGCACAAAATGCGCTTGGCAGGGTGAACCCGCCAAGGCCGAAGCCAAGGTATAGAAGATAATGCCCATCCCCCAAGAACTTCTGGACAAGTATCGTGCCTTCCTAATCGGCACAAAGGGCCGGTCCGAAAACACCGTCCGCGTCTACTCGGACGACCTCGCAACCTTCGACCGCTACCTTGACTTGCAGAACGTCGACTACGATCGGCTCGACCGCCGCTTCCTGCGCCGCTATCTGGCTTGGCTGGCAACCTCCGCCCGGGGCAAGCGCGGTGGCTACGCCCGGGTCAGCGTCGCACGCAAGCTCGTGTCCCTCCGCGCTTTCTACCGCTTCCTCCAGCGGGAGGGTCTGGTGAAAATCAACCCCGTCCCCAAAGGCAGCGCCTTCCGCGTAAAGACAGAAAAGCGGCTGCCGGACTTCCTAACCGAAAATGAGATGGACCGCCTGTTGGAAGCGCCCGACCTGAACTCCGAGCTTGGCGTCCGAGATCAAGCTATTCTGGAAATGCTCTACTCCTCCGGAGTCCGCCTTTCGGAGCTGGCCGCCTTGGACCTGGATAACGTAGACATGGAAGCCAGGGAAGCCAAGGTGTTGGGCAAGGGATCCAAGGAACGAATCGTCCTGCTTGGCGGCCCCGCCGTTCAGGCCCTCCAGAATTACATGACCGCTTCCAGACCCTTGCTGTCAGATGCGCCCACCAACGCCCTCTTCCTCAACCGTTACGGCGGCCGCCTCTCCCGACGCAGCATCCAGAAGATAGTCAAGAAAGGCGCCCTCCAAGCCGCCATCAGCCCCAGGACCCACACCCACAGCATGCGCCACACCTTCGCAACCCACATGCTGGAAGGCGGCGCAGACTTGCGGATCGTTCAGGAACTTCTGGGCCACTCCAGCCCCGCCACTACCCAGATCTACACCCACGTCACCCAAAGACAGGCCAGAAAAGTCTACATGGCCAGCCACCCCAGGGCCAACGGCAGCCCGAAGCCGACGGACGCCCCATGACCACCTTTCTTGTGGTGAACGGCCCAAACCTCAATATGCTGGGACGCAGAAACCCGCAACACTATGGCGATACCACCCTGGCCAACATCGAGGAGCGGATGAACCGCCGCTCCGCCCAGTTGGGCGTCGACTTGGAGTTCTGCCAGTCTAGCAGCGAGGCCGTCCTCGTAGATTTCATCAACGACAACGCCCACCGCGCCGCCGGCATAATCATCAACCCCGCCGGCTTCACCACCATCGGTTACCCCCTTCTGGACGCATGCATCGACGCCGGCGTCCCGGTAGTTGAAGTCCACCTCAGCAACATATACGGGCGTGAAGCTTGGCGCAGCCCCTCCATTTTCGCCCACGCCGTCGCCGCCACCGTTGCCGGTATGCGCTGGATGGGGTACATTTCCGCCCTGGACTACCTTCACGCCCTCACACAAAAGGAGGTTTGATTTGACAGCCCATCGACTGAAGCGACTGCGTACGGCCCTTGAAGATAAGAACCTGGACGCCATCCTCATTTCCACCCCGGAGAACCGCCAATACCTTTCCGGCTTCGTCGGCACCGCCGGTTGGCTCCTCATCTCTCAGGAACGCGCCATTCTAGCCACCGACTTCCGGTACACGGAGCAGGCGGGCAAGCAGGCCCCCAACTTCGAAGTTCTGCAGGTTGGCGGCTGGAACTGGCTTGTGGAACAGTTGGAAGAAATCGGCCCTGCACGCGTCGGATTCGAGTCCCAGCACGTCACCATGGCCGCCTATCGACGCATCGTAGCCGCCATCAAAGACATGCCGGAAGACAAGCGCCCCACCCTCGTAGCAACCAGCAACCTAATAGAAAACATCCGCGCAGTTAAGGACGCTCAAGAGCTGGTCCTTCTACAGAATGTCATCGACATCTCGGACAAGGCCATGGAAACCGTAACTCCCACTCTCAAGGCCGGTCAAACGGAGCGGGAGATCGCCTGGCTTCTTGAGAGGGCCATGCGGGAGTTCGGCGCTGACAGCCTCAGCTTCGATACCATCGTAGCTGGCGGACCCAACGGCGCAATGCCCCACCATCGCGCGGGCGACCGCCCCGTCCAAGAGGGCGAGCCTATCGTCATAGACATGGGAGCCAAGCTCGACGGCTATTGCAGCGACATCACCCGCACCATCTGCATCGGCCAGCCCGACGACCAGTTCAGAAAGATCTACAACCTGGTCCTCGGCGCACAGCTTACGGCCATCTCGACCCTGAAGCCCAGCCTCAACGGTGAAGAAGCAGACAACCTCGCCCGCACCGTGCTGGACGAGGCCGGTTTCCAGAAGAACTTCGGCCATAGCCTCGGCCACGGCATCGGCTTGGCCGTCCACGAGTTCCCCCGGGTGGGCCCCACGTCACCCGATATTCTCGAAGAGTCTATGGTATTCAGCGTCGAGCCCGGCATCTACCTCAGCGGCTGGGGCGGCGTGAGAATTGAAGACCTCGTGGTCCTGGAAGAGGCGGGCGCACGTCCCCTAAGCAAGGCCAGAAAGTAACCCGCGGCCCTGCTTGATCGCCGGGAGAGCAGTGCCGCCTGCATCTGCAGGGAAAGAAAAATCAACAGCAGGAGCACCCCCAATGGCAACCATGAACTTTGGAGACCTCCGAAAGGGCTTGGCCATCGAGATAGACGGCCAGCCCTACGAGGTCGTGGACTACACCCGCCACAAGATGCAGCAGCGCGCCCCGGTGACCCGCGTCAAGGTCAAGAACCTCCTCAACGGCAGCGTCACTGAAAAGACCTTCCAGGCCTACGAGACCAGCTTCACCCCCGCCGACGTCAGCAGCGCCACCACCCAATACCTGTACTACGACGGCGAGTTCTACAACTTCATGGACATGGAGACCTTCGACCAGCACCAGCTGACCAGCGACCAGATCGGGGAGGCCCTCAACTACCTCAAGGAGGAGATAACCCTGGAGGTTTCCTTCTACAAAAGCGCCATCATCGGCGTCAAACTCCCCACCTTCGTGGAACTTGTGGTCACCTACAGCCCGCCCGGTCTTCGGGGCGACACCGCCCAGGGCGGTACTAAGCCCGCCACGTTGGAGACGGGGCACACCCTGAACGTCCCTCTCTTCATCCACGAAGGCGAAACCATCAAGGTGGACACCCGAAACGGCCAATACGTTGAGCGCGTGAGCTAGGTGCAAGTCTACACCGTCTCCCAGATAACGGCGCATCTCAAGGGCCTGCTCGCCCAAGACCCCATCCTTCAAGATGCGTGGGTCGGCGGGGAGGTGTCCAACCTCCGCGTTTCCCAGTCGGGCCATGCCTACTTCACCCTGAAGGATGCGGACAGCCAGCTTAACTGCGTTATGTTTAGAAGAAGCGCCGGCATCAAAATCCTGGCCGCCGGCGCAGCCATCACTGCCCACGGCCGCCTCTCCCTCTACGAAGTCCGCGGCTCCCTCGATTTCATCACCGATATAGTAGTCTCTGAAGGGGTTGGCCCGCTGGCCTTGGAGTTCGAAAGGCTCAAGCAGTCCCTCGAACAGGAAGGCCTCTTCGACCCGTCCCGCAAGCGGCCCCTTCCCCAGTTCCCCAAGTATATCGGCCTCGTCACCTCTCCCGCCGGCGCCGTCCTCCACGACGTGATCCAGGTGCTATCTCGCCGATACCCCTTGGCTGAGGTGTTGCTCTCCCCTACCCCCGTACAAGGCCCCGAAGCCGCCCCCGCCATCGTCAACGCCCTGACGCGGCTCTTTCTCGACGGGCGGGCCGACGTCATAATCGTCGCCCGCGGCGGCGGCTCCATAGAGGAGCTGTGGCCCTTCAACGAAGAAGCCGTCGCCCGCGCCATATATGCCAGCCCCATCCCCGTCATCAGCGCCGTGGGACACGAAACGGACTTCACCATCGCCGATTTCGTCGCCGACCTGCGCGCCCCCACGCCCTCCGCCGCCGCCGAGCTTGTCGCGCCCCACAAGGCCGCACTCCGGCAAGAGGTAAACGCTAATCTCCAACGGCTCCAAGCTGTCATCGCCGACCAGAACGCTCAGCGACGCTACGCACTCTCCCGGCTGGTTTCCGACTTGGACTACCGAATTCCCGACTTCGCCACTCTCCGCCGGCGCGTCGACGACCTTTCCCAGCGCTCTTCCACGTCCACCGCAGCTTTCCTCACCCTGCGAAACCGCGAGACCTCCTCCTTTGTCGCCCGCCTTCAAACCCTGGACCCGGCCGCCACCCTCTCAAGGGGCTACGCCGTGGTGCACAAACAGCCCAAAGGTCAGCCCATCTACGCCCGCAAGGATGTGAAGGCCGGCGATAACCTCAACGTAATCGTCAGCGACGGCGCATTCCCCGCATCCGTCCAGGGATCTCAACCCCCCGTAAGAAGACGAAGAAAGGCCGTTCCCAAGGCCTCCGCTCGCCTCTTCCAGTAGGACCGCCATGCCTGAAGTCAACGAAGAAGCCACCAACACAGAACCCCAGATGACATTTGAAGACGCCTTCCAGCGTTTGGAAGAGCTTGTCCAGACCCTTGAAGAGGGCAAGCTGCCCCTGGAAGATACCCGCCGGCTCTACGAGGAAGGCATGAACCTGGCCAAGCTCTGCAACCGGATGCTAAACGCCACAGAGCTTAGGATAACCGAGCTGCGGGACTCGTTCATGGAAGATATATCAGAAGCTGAACCTGAAGAAGATGAACAGCTTCCTTAAAGCAGACCTCCACGTCCACACCCGCTACTCCCACGACTCTACCGCCTCCCTCCAGTCCATAGTCAGCCGTTGTATCGAAACCGGCATCCAGTGCCTGGCCATCACCGACCACAACACCATCGAGGGAGCCTTGTTGCTCCGCGGCCAAGCGCCCCTCCACATCATTGTTGGCGAGGAGGTAAAGTCCACGGAGGGAGACATCATCGGCCTGTTCCTCAAAGAGACCGTTCCCAAGGGCCTCACTCCCATACAAACGGTCCAGGCCATCAAGTCTCAGGGCGGCCTGGTCATGATTCCACACCCCTTCGATCGAGTGCGGCCCTCCGCCCTCGGCCTACAAGCCTTCGAGTCTATTGCCCACGAGGTGGACGTCGTCGAGACCTTCAACGCCCGCAACCTCTTCAGAGCCGACGACACCCGCGCCGACAAAGTCGCACGGAAGCTTCGCATCGTTCGCGCCGCAGCCAGCGACGGCCATACCGCCGCCGAGTTGGGACGCACCTATAACCTGATTCCCACCTTCGTAGACACGCCTCAAGACTTCCTGCAAGGCCTATCCCAAGCGGGACTCGTTACCCAACGCACCCGTATGCTTCACCGCATGGCTCCAAGCATCGCCAAGGCCCGCAATTTCTTCTCCCGCCGGTGAATTTATGCCGGCCCCCCTCAACCTTGGAGTTCTTGCCTCCCACGCCGGTACCAACCTACAAGCCATCATCAACGCCTGCGAACAGGGTAGCCTCAACGCCCGCTGTCGGGTTGTCATCAGCAACAATTCCCGCTCCATCGCCCTCCGTCGGGCGAGAAATCACGCCATACCCGCCCTCCACATCAGCGGAAAAACTCATCCCTTCGCCGAAGCTCTGGACTCTGCAGTTGCAGACTCACTCGTCCAACACGACGTCAATCTCGTCGTCTTGGCGGGATACATGAAACTTCTAGGCCCCAAAACCCTCGATCGATACCGGGGCCGCATCGTCAACACCCACCCCGCCCTGCTCCCCGGCTTCGGTGGCCGGGGCATGTACGGCGATAGGGTCCACCAGGCCGTCCTGAGCGCCGGCCTCCACACCACCGGCGTCACCATTCATCTGGTGGACGATATCTACGACCACGGCGACACCCTGGCCCAAACCGAAATCCCGGTCATGGATGACGACACCGTCGACACCCTAAGGGACCGTGTTCAGTCCGTCGAGCGCCGCTTCTACGTGGAGACACTGCAGAAAATAGCCACCGGCCAAATCCCCCTACCCCCAACGCCCTAAACTCCACCATCGCCCCCGTACGATAGGGGGATTCTTCGACCCCCATAGGGGCACGAACCGCCCCTCTCCCGTCACCGCACCTGTTTTCGACCCCTGACATACCCTCACACCAACTTCCCCTACGACAGAAGACCTGCTCTAGAGCAGGTCTTCTGAAAGCGTTTGACTTTAGGACGCGATACTATTCGCTGGAGTCTTCCTTTTCTTCTTCAGGCTTACCCAAAATCTCGTCGATGATGCCATAGGCAAGGGCCTGTTCCGGCGTCAGGTAATAGTCCCTATCCGTGTCCTGGGCAATCTTTTCGTAGGCCTGCCCCGTGTTCTTCGATAGAATGGTTCGCAGCTTATCCTGCAACCGCAGAATCTCTCGCGCAGCAATCTCTACGTCGCTGGCCTGACCCTGTGCACCCCCCATAGGCTGATGCATGTGGATGGTCGAATTCGGCAACGCAAAGCGTTTCCCTTTCGTCCCCGCCGTCAGCAGCACCGTCCCCATGCTGGCTGTCATCCCCACGCTGATTGTCGACACGTCGCACCGAATCAACTGCATCGTGTCGTGAATGGCAAGCCCCGCGGAAATAACCCCCCCTGGACTGTGTATGTATAGGCTTATGTCCTTATCCGGATCTTCTCGCTCCAGAAAAAGTAGCTGCGCAATTATCAAGTTCGCCGTCTGGTCCATAATAGGCGTACCCAAGAACACGATGCGTTCCCTCAGCAGCAGCGAGTAGATATCGAAGGCCCGCTCCCCACGCGGCCCGGTTTCCACAACCATGGGTATAATATTGCTTGGATTAAACGTCACTCTATTCTCCTTCTTGTTCCCCGTCTATCGTTGAGACGCCTTCGTCCGAAGCCTCGTCTTCCTGCTCCTTGCCCTGCACGATCAATGCAAGACGTTCCAGCGTCTTTCTAGTCTTCAAATTTGACTCCATTGAGTTCCTGAATTCCTGGGTGGACACGGCCTGCATCACCGACGGGTCCCCCACTCCACCCGAGTCTTTCACCATCTGCTCAATCACGCCGTCCACGTCCTCCTCGCTAACCTCAACGCCCTCCTCCTCCGCCAGCTGTCGCAGAATCATAGACCGCACCATCCCCTCTCGGGTCCCCGGCCGCATCTCCGCCCTGATCTCTTCCTCCGTTTTTCCAATCTGCTGAAGGTAAGCGTCCATCTCCATGCGTTGAGACTGCATCGCCTGGGCCCTTTCGTGCCACATATGGTCCAGCTGCCGCTCCAACAGCACGTCGGCGAACTCTACAGTGGCCCCGGCCGTCACCTGCTCCAACGCCTTGTCGTACAATTCCTGGTCCGCCTCCCTTTCGGCAGTGGCAACCAAGCTCTCCGTCACCGACTCTCGCAGCGCCTCCAGCGTGTCGAAGCCGGGACCTACACCCTTGGCAAACTCGTCGTCCAAGTCAGAGAGCGCCCTCCGCTTCACCTCGCCTATAACCACGTGAAAACGGCACTCCTTGCCGTCCATATCTTCGCTTCCAAAGTCCTCCGGCACCGGCAGCGTGAAGGTCTTGTCGTCACCCTTCTTGGATCCCTCTAGCATCACAGAGAAACCCGGCAATGGCAGTTTGTTTTCCATTGAGGGGATGTACTCGATGCCCTTGTCATCGACGATAGTCCGCCCCTCCACGGTACCCGCAACATCCAGCGTCAGCTGGTCGCCGAATTGCACCGGCTCCTCCGAGGGCTCCCAGGGAGCAGACTCGGTCCGAAGCCGCTCCAGCACGTCGTCAACCTGCTCCTCTCCCACCTGAACAATCTGCCGTTCGATGCGCAAACTCTGATAGTCCCCCAGGTTCACCGCAGGCTCAAGCGGAACAGTGGCTCTAATCTCAAGAGGTTCTACGCTGGTGACGTCCATGTCGGGGGGCACGTACGGCTCCAGGCTTTCTTCTTTTACCGCCCGCTCCACCAGCCCGGTCACCGCCCGCTCCAGAGCCTCGTGCAGAAGATGCTCCCGTCCGACCACCCGCTCCAAAATGGACCTGGGTGCCTTCCCTTTCCGAAAACCGGGAATTCTTACCCTATTGACTAGACGTCTGTACGCCCAGTCCAGATAGGGATCGACATCCCTTTCGTTGCATTCAATGTTGAGGACCACCTCCGTGGGGAGGTCCGCCTCTCGAGTTATCTTCAACTATTTTACTCCCCCAAAACCCTGTGTTAATTATATCACAGGGGCCTTTTCCTGAACCATCTGCAGACTCTCAATTTATCCGCTAGTAGACGCAATCCTCAGCCCCAACTCCGCCAGATGAGCCTCCCCAACAGGGGATGGCGCCCCAAAGAGCAAGTCCGACGCGCTCTGGGTCTTGGGAAATGCGATGACGTCCCGTATGTTGTTAGCATTGGTCAGCAGCATCATCAACCGGTCTACGCCCATGGCTATGCCGCCGTGGGGCGGCGCTCCATACTCAAGGGCGTCCAAGAGTTGACCGAACTGACGCTGCATCGCCTCGTCGGAATGCCCCATCAACCGCAAGATATTCTCCTGGTCCGCCCTACGGTGGTTACGGATGCTGCCACCCCCTACCTCGTACCCATTACATACCATGTCGTACTGCTGGGCGCAGGCCGCTCCCGGGTCCGAATCCAGCAAGCCTATGTCTTCCTCCACCGGCGCCGAAAACGGGTTGTGAGGCGCGTCCCACCGGCCCTCCTCCGGCTGCCACTCCAGCAGAGGAAAGTTCACAATCCAACCAAAGGCCATCTCCTCAGGATCCGCCAGCCCTAGCCTGTCCCCCATCAGGGTGCGAAGATGGCTCAAACTATTGTTGACCACTTCCATCGGCCCCGCCACGATGAGCAGCAGGTCGCCCCTTGACGCTCCCATGGCCCCCGCCATCCCCTGAATCTCCTCCAGCGTAAGATGACGGGCGGCGGCGGAGCGGACCTGCTCCATAGTAAGGCCCTCCAATCCCCCGTCTCCTTCTCCGATGGCGACAGTCACCAGCCCCCGCGCACCCCGGCTTCTCGCCTCGTCCGTCAACTGGTCCAGCTGCCGGCGAGAGTAACCAGCGCACCCCGGCGCCGCAAACCCCTTCACCACTCCCCCCGTCGACACCACCGACCGGAACACCTGGAACCCAGTCTCTCCCGCCATCTCCGTCATGTCCGCAAGCTCCAAACCAAACCGCAAGTCCGGCTTGTCCGACCCAAATCTGCTCATTGCGTCCCGGTAGCCCAGTCTGGGAAATGGCCTCGAAACCCGCTTCTCAGGTGTGATGCTCTCCACAATCTCGGCATACAACTCTTCGATCAGGGAAAGAATATCCTCCTGGGTAACAAAGCTCATCTCCAGGTCCAGCTGGGTGAACTCCGGCTGTCGGTCCGCCCGCAGGTCTTCGTCCCTGAAGCAGCGTGCAATCTGAAAGTATCTCTCAAAGCCCGATACCATCAGCAACTGCTTCAACTGCTGGGGAGACTGAGGCAGGGCATAAAAACTGCCGTGATGCAACCGGCTGGGCACCAGGTAGTCCCTTGCCCCTTCTGGTGTGCTCTTGATGAGTATGGGCGTCTCGATTTCAAGGAAACCCCGGCGGTCCAGGAAGTCCCGAATGAACTTCACCACCTTATGCCGGAGAACTATGTTCCCCTTCATCCCCTCCCTTCTCAAGTCCAGGTACCGGTGGCTCAACCGCAGCGCCTCGTCCACCTCCTGCTCCTCGTTCACGTAGAAGGGCGGCGTCTTCGATGGGTTCAGCACCTTAGTCCGGCTGGCGTGGACCTCCACGGCGCCCGTAGCGAGGGTGAGATTCTCCGTCCCCTCCGGCCTCTTCTCAACCCTTCCGGTTATGTTCACCACCCACTCCGCCCTGAGCTGTTCAGCCACGGCGTGGGCCTCCGGCGAGGTGGCGGGATTCACCACCACCTGGGCAATACCGGACCTGTCGCGAAGGTCTATGAAGATAAGCCCGCCGTGATCGCGGCGTCGATGCACCCATCCTGAGAGACTCACCTCACTACCAACGCTGCCAAGGCCCAGTTCGCCGCAACCAGTTCTTTCGCCCACGCACGCCTCCGTTATCGATAATGTTCCTGGGATTAAGACGCCCGCCCTCGGGCGCAACTATCAATTCTAGACTACCCCGCCACTCCTATCAACGAAAGCACACGTACTACTTCAGAGTTAATGCAACGCCCGACCCGCGCGTTTCCCGTCATACCGGCCCATGTTGAGTGTCACCCCTACACATATCGTATGGCATTTTGGCGCAGCGCCCCCCATCCCGCCATCCCCGTGTCCCTGCCTCCCTTGTTCCCGCGGAAGCCGGAACCCATCCCTACCCCCCACATGTCATTCCGAGTCCCTCGAGGAATCTCCTCGGGCTAGGCTCCACGTCCCCTTTCCCCTTGTACCGGGAATTCCCCAACTTGCGGGACCATCAGTCCGGAAGATTCCGCCGAGGCTGCATTGTAGCCCCATCCGCCTCCTTGATGTTAAACTGGGGCACAATTCATCCTTAAGGAGGCCCTTGCGTGCCGCTATCCGTAGGAGAAAAAGCGCCGGATTTCACCCTCAAGGCCACTGACGGGCAGGACGTTTCTCTCAGTAGCTTCCAGGGCAAGCAGAACGTCCTACTGGTCTTCTACTGCCGAAACAACACCCCGGGTTGAAACCGCCAGCTCCAGGCCCTGCGGGACGACAGGGCCGAGTTCGACGCAGCCAATGCGGCCATCCTGGCCGTCAACCCCGCCTCCGTGAAGTCGCACCAAAACTATAGAGAGAAGTTCGACCTTCCTTTCCCTCTCCTCTCCGACGCCGACCGCTCCGTTTCCAACGCCTATCACGCGGTCAAAGCCAACGGCAAGAGCATTCAGCGTACAGTGCTCATCGTCGACAGGGAAGGCGTCATTCACTACCTGAAGCGCGGGATGCCCAAGGACAGCGAACTTCTGGAAGCCCTCCATGGGCTGGAATCCTGATTTTCTGCGGGCTTCGTCAAGGTGCAGCAGCCGCATCCCCCCAATCCTTGACCGGCGCTCAATAGTAACGAGGCAGCGATAAGCCGTTGATTCCCATTGGCGACATAGGTCTTCAGCGCAAGACCATCCCCTTGATTACGTACAGCCTCATAGGCGTCAACGCGTTGGTGTTCCTCTACGAGCTGATGTTGGGCGGCTCCCTCTTTTTCACCGATTCCATCGACGTTAGCCGCTTCTTCCTCCAATGGGGTCTAATACCCAGCGAATTGACCGGCGGGCCCGAGCTCACCGAATGGTCCTTTTTAGTCAGAGAAGGCCGTGATGTGAATATCGCCTCCGTGGACATTGCCTCTCCCGTCCCCACCTGGGGTACGGCCTTCACCTCCATGTTCATCCACGGCGGCTGGCTGCACCTTCTGGGCAACATGCTCTACCTTTGGGTCTTCGGACGCAACATCGAAGACCGGTTCGGCCACGTAACCTTCCTGCTCTTCTACTTGGGCGCGGGACTCGCCGCTGTTTGGACCCACACCGCCCTAAACATGGAGTCTCAGGCGCCACTGGTGGGAGCCAGCGGCGCCATCGCTGGCGTTACCGGCGCGTATATTGTTCTCTTCCCCTTTAGCCGCATACGGACCCTCGTCATCTTCTTGTTCATCATGGCAGTAGATATGCCCGCCATCCTTGTCCTGGGTTTCTGGTTCATCCTCCAACTATTCCAGGGGTTGGGTCAGTTCGGCGCGTGGGACGCCGGCGTAGCCTACTGGGCCCACGTGGGGGGCTTCGTCGCCGGAATACTCTGCGGCTTACTCTACAAGCTCATACGGAGAGAGCCATTGATGCCCAGCCGGACGACGCCCCAGGACCGGCGCAACCCCTGGGACCGCTTCCCTCCCAACTACCGCTAGCCTACCCCGGCCCACTTCTGTGATATTCCGCGTCCCTCGAGGAATCTCGTCGTCCTACGCCCCGCGTCCCTCTTCCTCACCCCACGCAATTGACACCCATACAGGCCCATACTAAAATCGCCCCATCCTGAACCATCCCGCACATCTCCAATTAAGCAGCCCAATCAACCCAGGAGGAACCGACAACCCTCGTACGCAAGGAAATTCATTGGCTCCCCAACCTAACAACAACTCTCCCCACAGCCCCAGGGTTCCAGACGTTGTCATAGACCGCCTGCCCCAATACGTTCGTGTCTTGCACACCCTTATGGACTCCGGCGTCGAGGTGGTCAGTTCCCAGCAGTTGGGCCGGCATCTTCAGGTGACCCCCGCACAAATTCGCAAAGACCTCAGCTATCTAGGACGCTTTGGCAAGCAGGGCAGAGGCTACGACGTTCGCTATCTCGCGTCCGAACTCAAGCAGATCCTCGGCCTCAACCGACGCTGGAACGTCTGCCTCATAGGTGTAGGCAGACTTGGAAGGGCCATCCTCAGCTACCCCGGCTTTGCCCCGGAGGGCTTCGAAATCGTGGCCGCCTTCGATACCGACGGCGACGTTGTGGGGACCACTCTGAGGGATCTAAAGGTCCAGCCGATGGAAGAGTTGGGCGAAACGGTGGCCCGCCTGAACATCAGCATAGGCGTCATCGCCGTTCCCAGCGACGTGGCTCAACAGGTGATGAAACTGCTCACGGAGTGCGGCGTGGAGGCAATCCTAAACTACGCTCCCATCTACCCCCACGTGCCGGAGCGAGTGAGTGTCCGGAACGTGGACCCCGTCCTCTCCCTCCAGTCCATGACCTACTATCTGACCCGCCGCAATAGCGACAGTTAGCCAACCCTGGCTGAATCTCCCCGTTGGGCCCTAGCTCGGCTCCTGCGGCGACGGGCCACCGCCACCCGCACCGATGCCCTCCTGAGCTGGACCAACGCCTGTTCCAGGTCCACGTCGGCGGACCGCATGGCTATGCGTTCCCGGGCCTGCTCCATCGCCGCCAGCGCCCGCTCCTCGTCGATATCCTCCGACCGTTCCGCAGCGTCCGCCAGAATGCTGACGTCATTCTCCATGACTTCCAGAAACCCGCCCGTAACCGCCAGAAAGGTCTCCTCGCCATCCTTCCGCACCATCAGTTCGCCAGGCTGCAGCATCGTCATCAATGCAGCGTGATGGGGCAAAATCCCCAAGTCCCCCTCCGTTCCGGGGGCTACCAGCGCCTCCACCTCGTCCGAGTAGACGACCTCTTCAGCCGTGATTATCTCCAATCGCATCGTAGCCATGACCGCTAGCCGCCCTTCTACCGGGACCCGCCGGCGTTAGCCAGAACTTCGTCGATAGTACCCTGCATGTAGAACGCCTGCGTAGGCACCTCATCATGCTTGCCTTCCAGTATCTCCTTGAACCCTCGCACCGTCTCGCGAACAGGCACGTACTTGCCGGGTATGCCGGTGAATGTTTCCGCAACGAAGAAGGGCTGCGTCAGGAAGCGCTGAATCTTGCGGGCGCGCTCCACGGTGAGCTTGTCCTCCTCGGAAAGCTCCTCCACGCCCAGAATTGCGATGATGTCCTGCAGGTCTCGATACCGCTGCAACACCTCGATGACGCCCCGGGCCACTCCGTAGTGCTCCTCGCCTACGATGTCGGCCTCGAGCACCCGGGAGAACGACGCCAGTGGGTCCACGGCGGGGTAGAGAGCCTGGGCCGCCAGCGCCCGCTCTAGAGCCACAACCGCGTCCAGGTGACCGAAAGTTGTGACGATGCCGGGGTCTGTGTAGTCGTCCGCGGGCACGTAGATAGCCTGGAAGGACGTAATTGACCCCTTATTGGTCGATGTAATCCGCTCCTGAAGCGCCCCCATCTCCGTGGCCAGCGTAGGCTGATAACCCACCGCCGACGGCATCCTTCCCAGCAGGGCGGAAACCTCCATCCCAGCCAGAATGTACCGGTAAATGTTGTCGATGAACAGGAGAACGTCCCTGTTCTCCTCGTCTCTGAAATACTCGGCCATCGTCAGTCCGGTCAACCCGATTCGCGCCCGAACGCCCGGCGGTTCGTTCATCTGGCCGAAGACCATCACGGTCTTGTCCATAACGTTGGCCTCTTGCATCTCCCTCCAGAGGTCGTTGCCTTCCCGGGAGCGCTCGCCCACGCCGGAGAAAACGGAAACGCCGCTGTGCTCAGCTGCAATGTTTCGTATAAGTTCCTGGATGATGACGGTCTTGCCCACGCCAGCGCCGCCGTAGGCGCCAATCTTGCCGCCCTTGACGAAGGGCGTTACCAGGTCGAAGACCTTGATACCTGTCTCCAGCACCTCCTGGGTGCTTAACTGCTCGGCGAAAGACGGCGGCGGACGGTGGATCGGCCACTGTTCCCGCGCCTCCACCGGACCAAGGTTGTCGAGAGGCCCCCCCGTCACGTCGAACAGGCGGCCCAGGGTTTCGGGGCCCACAGGCACCAGAATCGCACTACCGCTGTCCTCCGCCTCCACGCCCCGGGCCAGACCTTCTGTCGGCCCCAGGGCCAGGCACCGCACCCAGTTGTTGCCCACGTGCTGCTCCACCTCCAACACCAGCTTCTCGCCGTTGTTGTCGATGGTCAATGCGTTGTACAGGGCCGGAAGCTCGTCCGGTGGAAACTCCACGTCAACCACTGTTCCTATAACCTGAACTACACTTCCTTTAGCCAAATTGGTCCTCTCTTTCCGTGCTCTCTCATATGCTAGCGGTCGTCAGCCTTCCAGGCTAACCGCGCCGCCTACGATGTCCAGCAGTTCCGCGGTAATGCTGTCTTGCCGCGCCTTGTTTAGCTCTAGCGTTAGGTCTTCCACCATCTCGTTCGCGTTGTCCGTAGCGTTCCTCATAGCCACCATCCGCGCCGACTGCTCGCTGGCGTTTAGCTCCAACATGGAGTGGTAAACCTCCATCTCCACAAAACGGGGAAGGAGCAGGTCCAGCACCGCCATCGGATTCGGCTCGTAAATGTAGCCAACCCTCGATTCGGCCGGAAGGTTCGACGGTTCGATGGGCAGCAAGCGGGTTATCTTGGGACGCTGGGACGTGAGTGTAACGAACTCCGGGTAGGCCAGATAGACCTCGTCAACCTCGCCCTCGTTGTAGTCGTTCAGAATGATCTGGGCGATGGGCAGAATCTCCGACATGGGCGGACGGTCACCCAGATTAACAAATACCGCCTGCACGTCCTGACCCGTCCTCACGACGAAGTCCCGCCCCTTCCGCCCAACCGCAACTATCCGCACCGGTGTAGGCCGTTTCTCTACGATGAATTGCGCAACGGCGCGGTTCAAGTTCCCGTGCAGCCCACCACACAAACCTCGGTCCGGCGTCATATACAGTATGGTGACACGATTCACCGGCCTCTGCGTCAGCAGCGGGTGAATCTCTTCCGTATCCTGCCTCTGAGCCTTCAAGTCGGAAATAACCTGCTGAATCTTTTCGGCGTAGGGCCGCCCTGCCAACACCGCGCTCTGGGCGCGCCTCATCTTGGAGGCCGCTATCATCTCCATCGCATGGGTGACCTTGGCCGTGTTCTCTATACTGCGAATTCGCCTCCGCAGTTGTCTCAAATTTGGCATCTTAGTCTCTCGTCAGCTTCTTCATTAGCCGTTAGGACGCCGCGAAGGTCGCTTTGAACTCTTCCAGCGCCTTCTTCAGGACCTCTTCTATCTCCGGCGTTATGTCACCTGCCTCCGTGATCTGCCCCTCCATCTCCGGGTTCGCGGTTTCCATATACCGCCGCAACTGTTCCTCGAAAGCCCGGCACTGAGGAATAGGCGCCTCGTCCAGGTATCCGTTGTTGAGGGCATAAAAAATGACGGCCTGTTTGCCCATGGAGAGCGGCTGGTACTGGGGCTGCTTCAGAATCTCGATGCTCCGCTGACCCCGCTCCAACTGCGCACGCGTCTCCCTGTCCAGGTCCGCCGTGCCGAACTGGGCGAAAGTCGCCAGCTCGCTGTACTGGGCCAGGTCCAGACGCAGCCTGCCCGCCACCCGGCGGATCGCCCTGGTTTGCGCCGCGCCGCCCACTCGTGACACCGAAAGTCCCACGTTGACGGCGGGGCGGATGCCTGCGTTGAATGCCTCAGGCTCCAGGTATATCTGTCCGTCCGTGATTGAAATAACGTTTGTTGGTACGTATGCCGAAACGTCTCCCGCCTGCGTTTCAATGACGGGAAGCGCCGTCAGTGACCCGCCGCCGAATTCATCGGCAATCTTCGCAGCTCGCTCCAACAAGCGGCTGTGCAAATAGAACACGTCGCCGGGATAGGCCTCCCGGCCTGGGGGCCTTCTAAGTAGCAGCGACATCTGACGATATGCCCAGGCGTGCTTGGTCAGGTCGTCGTAGATTATGAGCGCCTCCCGCCCCGACTCCATGATCTCCTCGCCAATGGCGCAGCCGGCGTAGGGCGCAATGTACTGGAGCGGCGCCGGATCCGAAGCGTTGGCCGCCACAACCACTGTGTGCTCCATCGCCCCGTGCTCCTCCAGTGTGGACACCACCTGGGCCACCTTTCCCTGCTTCTGTCCGATGGCTACGTAAATGCAGAGAAGGTTCTGGCCCTTCTGGTTGATTATCGCATCAATGGCTATGGCCGACTTCCCCGTCGATCGGTCGCCGATAATCAGCTCCCGCTGGCCCCGACCTATGGGAATCATCGAATCAATCGCCTTTATGCCCGTCTGCACCGGCGTATCTACCGACTGACGGGTGACCACGTTGGGGGCGATACGCTCGATGGGCCGGAGCTTTGTCGTTCGGACGGGTCCTTTCCCGTCCAACGGGCGTCCCAGCGCGTCCACCACCCGGCCGATGAGTTCGTCCCCCACCGGCACCTCGATGATGCGGCCAGTGGAGCGAACCGTGTCCCCCTCCTTAACGGCGTTGGGGTCCCCCATTATAGCGGCGCCCACCGTGTCCTCTTCCAGGTTAAGAGCCAGCCCGAGCACTCCTTCCGGGAACTCCAGGAGCTCGCTGTACTGCGCCCCTTGAAGACCCTGAATGCGGGCGATGCCGTCCCCCGCTTCCACCACAGTGCCCACGTCCACCATACGGAGTTCGCCCTGGAACTCCTCTATCTGTCGTCTAATTACCGAAACAATGTCTGAACCACGGGTGGTCATCTATCAGCCTCCTGCCGCGCCATCGTCTCTACGATATGACGCGGGTTCGTATCTTCCTTCTCTAAATCTTCAAGCCTACCCCGTCATCGGGGCGCTTTCTAACTCTTCTCGCAAACCCTCTAATTTGGTGCGCGTGCTTCCGTCCAGAAGCTTGTCTCCAATACGCAGGACCAACCCGCCAAGGATGGCCGGGTCCACGTGGTCTTCAAGCACAACCTTCTTATTGGTCATCACCTGCACATAGCGGGAAATCCTGCTGCGCTCCCGTTTTCTCAGGGGTATCGCCGAATACACCGTCACCCTCTCCACGCCGCGCCGCACGTCCAGCAACCCCTGGAACTCTGACTCCACCTCAGCGGCCATGTCTGATGTTCCCTGGGAGACCATCACGCACAATAGATTACGGGCCAGCGGGTTCACCCGCCGTTCCAAAGCTCCGTCGATAGCCTCTACCTTTTTATCGAAGGGCACCTTGGCGTGCTTCAAGAAGACCCTGATCTCCTCATCGGCAAGGGCCGCTGCGATGTTTCGCAGGTCCTTTGCCCAGGAATCCAGCGTCTTCTCTACCTGCCGGGGTTCTACCGCCGTGGCCAACTCGTAGATGGCTTGGGCGTACCTCTTTGCTCTGCGATTTCCAGCCATAGGCCCTGCCTAACCCCTCCCTACTTCCTGTCCCTCTTCCAGCACCTGAACAATCAGCTCCCGGTGGGATCTGGCGTCCAGCGACTGACCGATTACCCGCTCCGCCGCCTGGATCGCCAGCACGGCGAAGTGACGCTTCACTTCTTCCACGGCGCCATCTCGCTCCTGCTGGATCTCCTGCCGCGCACGGGCTACGAAGGCTTCCGCCTCTTCCCGCGCCTTGACCATCTCATCCTCTCGGAACTTCTCCGCCAACGCTCGCGCCTGTTCCAGCAGCTTCTGCCCCTCTCGGCGGGCCTCCTGCAGATGCTCCTGGGTTCTCGCCTCCGATTCCGCTGCCTGCTGCTTCGCCTGTTCCGCTGCCTCCAGACTCTCCCGAATCCGCTCCGACCGCTGGTCTAGCATCTTCAGGATAGGCTTGTAGGCAAAGAAATACAGGATAACCAGCAGGATGGCGAAGTTAACCAGAAAGACCAGTAGGCTGGGTATATTTATACCTAACTCTTCCAAGGGTTACCTCTCTTCCCATCCAACCTTCGTCAGCCCTGTTACTAGGCTACGAAGATTATGATGACAGACACGATGAGAGCGTAGATGCCAAGCGCCTCAGCAAAGGCGATTGCCAGAATCATGTTCTGCAAAATCGCCCCGCGCGCCTCCGGGTTCCGACCAATGGCGCTCATGGCTGCCGCTCCCAGTATCCCTATGCCGATGCCAGGGCCCAACAGGCCCAAACCGATGGCCAATCCCGTGGCTATGGCCTTGGCCCCAGCGTCGCTCAACGCCTCCTGGGCCCCTACCGACATCAAGACTTCTAATCCAAGCATGGGTCCTCCTCACGCAATGTTTATTGAATGCTAATCTTGTGGTCTTTAATCCTGACGGCTGGCGTAGATGGCAAAAACGCCAGCCAGCGTCCCCAGCGTCGCTACGCTGGTCACTATGACAAATAGCAGTATCAATACGTCCATCTCTTTCCTCCGTGCACTACTTTCACTCCAAGAAATCTCTCCGCGCATTCCCTATCTTCAATCATCGTGGTGGGCTATGGCTAACGTGGCGAAGGTCACCGTGAGACCCGCAAAGATCATTGCCTGTATGAACCCCACCAATAATTCCAGCCCGTAGAAGGGTACGCTAAAGACAAACGGCACCAGAAAGGCCGAAACCAGTATCAGCAGCTTTCCGGCCAGCATGTTTCCGAACAACCTGAAGGTGAAACTCACCACTCGGATGAACTCGCTCAAACCCTCAAGAATGCCCACAAACAGGTCGATTGGCCCATTGAAAAACCGGCTGGGACCCTTGATAAGCGTCTTGACTCTGATGAATTTGGCCAGATACCCGAAGCCCAGCCTTCTCAGACCCCATATCTCTACAAATAGGAAGGCAACTATCGCCAGAGCCAGCGGCATGTTCACGTCCGTGCCGGCGGGCCTAAGCAGGTCGATGCGAGGCGCCTTTCCCTTCTCGACGTGCTCCGCTATCAGCTTCCCGTTCGACTTGATGGCATCGAACTTCACCTTCTTACCCATAGCGCTTGCCGCGAAGCACGGCGCCGGCGAACAACCCTTCGCCAACTCTTCCCCTATCTCGGTCTCATGCTCGAGGTGCAGACTAGTCCCGTCCTTCAGCGTGAATTCGTTGTCTTCCACGCTGGCAATGGTCCCGTGAAGGTGCATCACTGCACCTTCTTCCGCCTTCTCAATGTAAGCGGCGTTCGCATCCTCCGAAGAGTTGAAGCCCAGAGAAGGGTAGATTGGCAGCAGACCCATCCATGCGTTGAACAGCACAAACAGGAAAATCGTTGCGATGATTGGGAAAAAGGCCCGCGCGACTCCCTTGCCGGAAACCCCTTCCACGAAGTTCAGCAGCCCCTCCACTATCACCTCGACGAACCCTTGAAGCCGTCCGGGCACAAGGCTCTTGCGGGAGGCGGCCACCACGAATATCACAATCAGGACTAACGTAGTAAGCCAGGAAGAAAGCATCGAGTTGGTGATGGCAAAGCCGGTGTACCCCAGATTGCCGCCCCTTGCCGCAATCTCCCGCTCTTCCGCCGGGAACACCGCCGAAGCGGGCAGATGCACTTCCGGCTCTTTGACAATGGTACTGGTGCCGAATAACTCCGACCCAACTGCCCCAACCACAAACCCGAATATCAGCAGCGCCACGAGGCTCAGACCGGCCCCTATTATTAACGACTTAGCCAAGGGGGACTTGGGCATTAACGCCCCTTCTGCTCTCCATTAGACCCATCTCGAGACGAATCCTGTAGAAATGGGGCCATCAATTTGTACATACCGTAAAAAGCTGTTACCACTCCCAGCAACGTCCCAGCGAGCAAAAATATGGGTGAGGTTTCAAACTTCCTGTCCAGCCACAACCCAGCGAGCACTCCGAGAACAATGCACACAGCCACGAACCAACCCAACCCCACCATCTGCATCGCCAAGCGCCAACCGGACATACGCTACCTTCAAAACTTCGTGAACTTTATCACTAGCGATATTCAAAGTCAACAAGAGCGCTGGAGCCAAAGCTTCGCCGGATTTCCGTAGGAATCACCTACTCCTTTGGCTGCTCCTTCACCTGACCCTTACCGAAATCTTCCAGGTCCAGGGTGTTGATGAAGTCCGTGAAGGCAGACATCCGTTGTAGCTCCTCCTCACGCACCTTCGTTGGCTTGTCCTCGTCTACCGAAGAATCATCATCACTCACAATGGGACGCCCCGTGTCCGCATCCAGGTGAATACCGGCCTTCTCCAAGACGTTGTCTTCTGCGTAGATGGGCACCTGCGCCCGCACCGCCAACGCTATAGCGTCGCTCGGGCGAGAATCCACCTCTACCTTCTTACCATCCATGGACACGCCTATCTTGGCGAAAAACGTGTCGTTCTTCAGGTCATTTATCCGAATATAACTAATCTCAGCGCCCAGGTTGTCTATAACCGACTGCAGCAGGTCGTGGGTCAAAGGCCGCGGCACCGAGATCCCTTGGAGCTTCACCGCGATGGCGTCCGCCTCCGCTGGCCCAATCCAGATGGGCAGGTGTCTGTCAGATTCCATTTCTTTCAAGATGACTACCCGCTGGTAGTTCATCAGGCTGACTCGAATGCTGTCTACGGTCATCTCCTGCATGGACACCCACCTCCTGCCTCGACTAATGCTAATTCTAGTTTTCAGCTTCGAGAAGTGTCAAGCTAATCCCACCTCTCCAAAATCAGCCCCTTGGCTCCGCCGCCACCCAAATCGCCCTAGTAACGCCGCATCTCCGGAAACGTCCCCATCTCCGCCAACCAGCCCGTGCGCTGCGCCAGGGCTTCCGCCTCCCCAGGTTGAAGCAGATCCACCAACTCCTTCACCGGACCTTGCGGCACGGAAACATCCCTGAGAAAACCCTCCATCGCCTCTACCGTTTCCGGCTCCAATTCCTCCCCCCAGAAATCCCAGATCACCGTCCGCAGCGTAAACGCCTGATTGAACGTCAACCCGTGGTCTATTCCCCAGACCCGTCCGTCCAGTCCCTTGATGCAGTGGACGGCCTTCCGGTCGGCGTTGTTCGCTATGATGTCGAAGCAGGCGATGGTCTTCAACTCCCTCCGGTGGGACTGCCGAAGCTCCCGGTACGTGACCTCCGGTTCGTGTTCCACGAACCTCTGCATAGATCCTACGCCGTAAGGGCCCTCCCGGATCACCGTTTCCGGTATGAACTCCCACCCCAGAATCTGGCTGAACAGGTATGCGGCGCACTCCCGCTTGTACAACGTCCCAGATTCGAAGTCCCACAAAGGTATTTCGCCTTTCCTGGGCTTGTAAATGGCCTGCATCTCCCGCCCGTCTTCGTCCCGCAGCTTGGCCAGGAACGTGTAGTTAGAACCAACCGGCGCGAGGATGCAGGAGACCACCTCCCCTTCTCGTAGCAGGCGTGACTGCTCGGTCTCGTCCCCAAGAATTAGGGAAGGTTCCCCCGGATGTTCAGGGATGCAGCGACTGGTGGCCATTGGAGCGAACGCACATATGCCCTTCCGGGTTGATAGCAAGGCCGCAAAGCACGCATCGAGGCCTGCCGGCTGCACAAACCTCCAGGGCTTCTTTGGACAGCCTTAACGCCACCTCCTGAGGCACCCAGAAGCACAGGTCCGGCGTGTCTTGCCCTACCGCCTCCCGATCGTGTACCAAAAATAGGAACGAGTTGACGTCGGCGTCGTGACCCATGGAAAGACTGCCAACCTTGAATTCCAGTCTCACGTAGCCGCCATCATACGCAGGTTCTGCCTCCCGGCGTTCTCCCCTCCTCCTGCCCTGCCTCGGCCCCTCCTGGTCAATCTCCTCAATATAGACGGCCAACTGCTGAAGCTGCTCCTTCTCTAGCCAAAGCTGTGCAAACGCCGCCCCCGACTCCACAAGAAGGCGGAACGTGCGCTTGCCCGGCTCGCCCAACGCCTCCACGCTGATGCTGGTTACGGTGCCAAAGTTGTTGTTCGCTTCAAAGGGCGGCATTCCCTATCTTCCCCACTATTCATTAACCTTTGGACTTGAAACTGAGGTCCCTCATGCTGGGAACTGAAGATCCTCGTGCTTGGGCCAGTGCCGGAATGCGACTCTTACTCCCCGCAAATCCGGCCCACCTATCTTAAATGCTAGCCTTGACCATGACAAGAAGGGGTTTCGATAGCCTAACGTACCTCTGCCCGCCCGTGCTGAATCTACCCACCATCCCTCCCATTCGTAGGGGCGTCCCTCGTGGCCGCCCTTTCTCATCATGACCCCCACTTTGTCATCACTATGAGAATAGACTGCAATTATGCTGTTCTAGCCCACGCCGTTATCGATCCGTTGGGTCGGTCCCAGAACCGCGCTTCCTCTACCACTGACAAGGGCGGGATCCAAACCCGCCCTCTCGCCCAACCTCCCATCCATTTTCATCCCCTTTTGTGGCCCTTCCAGGGACATGGCGATTCCGATGCTCCGAAATGAATCTCATCCCTTATACTGTAGTATGTCTGTACCAAGACGCGTTCGCTGGTATACTACCGTCGCGCTCCCTCCGTAGAGTTTTCGTTCCGCAACGTGGCTCTATTCGAACAAGACTTTCTTGGAGAGTATCACCATGCCCAAAGTTAGATTCGGCGTCCAAACAGGCCAGCAGGAAACGACCTGGCCTCAATTGAGGGAAACCTGGCTGGAATTGGAGAAGCTTGGCTTCGACGACCTCTGGGTCTACGACCACTATCTGCCCACGGGGACCACCCTGGAAGACGGCGATGTCACCGACGCCTGGAGCCTCCTCGCCGCCCTCTCTCAAGTGGTAAAGCGCCCCCGCCTCGGCACCCTCGTCACCAGCGCCACCTTCCGGCATCCCGCCTCCCTTGCCAAAATTGCCGCCACCGTAGACCACGCCAGTAACGGACGCGTCATTCTCGGCATCGGTGCGGGCTGGCACCAGCCCGAGCATCACGCCTACGACATCCCCTTCCCCGGCATTGGCGAACGCATCCGCCGCCTTGAAGAGACCATCCGCGTCATCCGTCTCCTCTGGACCGAGGAACGGGCCGACTTCGATGGAAGGTACTTCCAGTTACGCAACGCCCCCTTCCAGCCCAAGCCCATCCAGAAGCCCCACCCGCCCATCCTTGTCGGCGGCGCCGGCGAAAAGCTCACCCTCCCCCTCGTGGCGCGAGTCGCCGACGACTGGAATTGGAACATCACCGGCACCCCCGAAGACTACCGACGCAAACTAAAAATCCTCCACGCCCACTGCCGCAATGCCGGTCGAGACCCTACCGACATCTCCCTTTCCCTCAACATGGACTTCCTCATCAGCGAAGACCCCAAAAGAATCGCCTCGGCCCTCAGCGTAAACACCAAAAGCGCCGGTATTTCCATCGAAGAGGCCCAGAAGAACATCCTCGCCGGCAATCCTGACCAGGTCCGCCAACGACTCCAGGAATTCATCGACCTCGGCGTAACCACCTTCATGTTCAGCCTTCGCGCCCCCTTCGATGAAGCTGGCACCGCGGCCCTGCCCGACCTCAACGAACGCGCCCTCCGCTACTACACCACCATGGACGACGTTCGACGCATGGCCAAAGAGGTCTTGCCGCCCCTACGTCGCAAATTCTCCCAAACAAATACAGGAGCCAACTGATGCAACAAGAGAAAAAATTACTGCCCCTTCCCGAAGACTGGCAGCGCGCCCTCGCCGTAGCCGCCCACCCCGACGACCTCGAATACGGAGCCGCCAGCGCCATCGCCCGCTGGACCACCCAGGGCAAAGAAGTTGTCTACCTGCTCATAACCAGCGGCGAGGCGGGCATCAGCGGGATGCACCCAGACAAGGTAGGCCCCCTCCGCGAAGGGGAAGAAAAACGCAGCGCCGCCGCCGTTGGCGTGGATACCGTAGAGTTCCTTCACCACAAGGACGGCGTCATCGAATACGGCCCCGCCCTCCGACGCGACATCGCCCGCGCCATCCGTCGCCACCGCCCCGAGGTCATTCTAGCCCCCAACTACCACCTCAGCTGGGGCGGCAGCAGCTTCAACTTCGCCGACCACCGGTCGGCAGGCCTCGCCACCCTCGACGCCGCCCAGGACGCCGGCAACCCCTGGATATTCCCCGAACTCAACGACGAAGGACTGGAACCGTGGAGCGGCGTCCGCATGATCTGCATCGGCGGTTCCCCTCAGTCCACCCACGCCGTCGACGTCACCGACTCCTTCGACAAGGGCGTGGCCTCCCTGGAAGAGCACAGAGTCTACCTCGAAAACCTCCCCTTCGACGTTAACCCAGAAGCAATGCTACGCGGTCACGCCGAATACGTCGGCAAACAATTCGGCGCCCCCCTCGCCGTCTCCTTCCAAGTCTTCACCCTCTAACCCACCCCCACCCTCCGCATAACCTCTTCCCCCTCACCCAACATGTCATTCTGAACGCAGCGGAGCGGAGTCGAAGAATCTCGCCCCCATGCCACGCCCAATTCCCCGACGCCCCGTTCCTCGCGAATGCGGGGCCCACACCCCCTGCCCCAACACAACCCCTCCCATCCCTCGTAAGGGCGACCCTCGTGGTCGCCCGTCTCCCACTCCACAAGTCATCCCGAGCGAAGCCAAAGAATCTCGTCTCCGAAGCACACTTAGCCTTCCTACGCTCCCTCCCTTCCCCCTATGGTTCGGAGAAGGCTGAAACCTGCCCTGAGCTTGTCGAAGGGATGGGCGTTCTCCCCCTCCCGTGTCCTCGCGAATGGAGACCTTTGCATAACTACCGAAACGCGTTCATATAGCCGTGTGGAACGACTCTTGCCATAGCTAAATCATTCGATTCTGGATTCCGGCTTGCGCCGGAATGACGGTTATGAAAAGGTCTCCGAATGCGGGAACCCATCTTCCTCCCCGCTGTGCCAACATCTCCTTGCTGCTAAACCCCCTCCCCTGCTACCATACCCTAACGAGAAATCCCCCTACCCTGCCCCAACCCAACCTTCGTTTCCACCACAGAAAATAACGAATACGCCCGAAACGAATACCCTCTTCCCCATTTCATCCCGCGCACAGCGAAGCCCCCCACGCCCGTCGTCCTCGCGAATGGAGACTTTTGCATAACCGTCATTCCGGCGAAAGCCGGAATCCAGAATCCCATGATTTAGCCATGGCAAGAGTCGTCCTACACCGCCATCTGAATGCGATTCGATAGTTATGCAAAGGTCTCCGAATGCGGGGACCCATCCCTTCTCTATATCTTCCCCTCTCCCCCGCACCTCATTCCGAACGCAACGTCCCCCACATGTCATTCTGAGCGCAGCGAAGCGAAGTCGAAGAATCTCGCCGCCGAAGGAGACTTAGCCTTCCTAAGCTCCCTCCCCCTATGGATGGGGGAAGGTTAAGATAGGGGTGCTCCCCTCCCGTGCCCCCGCGAATGCGGGGACCCATCTTCCTCCTCGTCGTGCCAACATCTCCTTGCTGCTAAACCCCCTCCCCTGCTACCATACCCCAACGAGAAATCCCCAGAACCTACCCCAACCTAACCTTCGTTTCCACCACAGAAAATAACGAATACCCCCGAAACGAATACCCTCTCCCCCATTTCATCCCGCGCACAGCGAAGCCCCCCACGCCCGTTGTCCTCGCGAATGCGGGGACCCATCTTCCTCCCCGCTGTGCCAACATTTCCTTGCTGCTAAACCCCCTCCCCTGCTACCATACCCCAGCAAGAAATCCCTAGACCCTACCCCAACCTAACCTTCGTTTCCACCACAGAAAATAACGAATCCGCCCGAAACGAATACCCTCTCCCCCATTTCATCCCGCGCACAGCAAAGCCCCCCACGCCCGTTTCACGCCTAGAAATCCCTTCCCCCATAATGGGGGAAGGTTAGAGCCTGCCCTGAGCTTGTCGAAGGGATGGGGGTGAATCCCCTGAAGATAACCCCACCTGTTCCTCGGCGGTCTCTTGTCCTCGCAAATAGCCTGTCCCCGTGAAGGCGAATGCGGGAACCCATCTTCCTCCCCGCTGTGCCAACATTTCCTTGCTGCTAAACCCCCTCAACTGCTACCATACCCCAGCAAGAAATCCCCAGACCCTACCCCAACCTAACCTTCGTTTCCACCACAGAAAATAACGAATACCCTCTCCCCCATTTCATACTGAGAGCCTGTGAAGAAATACCCCCAAGGCGCCAGTTTGAGCACGTTTTTAAAGCTAAACTGAGCCTTAAATCGGGAATTCTTTGAATAAACTCACAAGCTCTGAGCGCAGCCCAGCGGAGTCGAAGAATCTCGCCGCCGAAGGAGACTCAGCCTTCCTAAGCTCCCTCCCCCTATGGATGGGGGAAGGTTAAGATAGGGGTGCTCCCCTCCCGTGCCCCCGCGAATGCGGGGACCCATCTTCCTCCCCGCTGTGCCAACATTTCCTTGCCGCTAAGACCCCTACCCTGCTACCATACCCCAACGAGAAATCCCCCTACCCTGCCCCAACCCAACCTTCGTTTCCACCACAGAAAATAGCGAATACCCCCGAACCGAATACCCTCTTCCCCATTTCATACTGAGCGCAGCCCAGCCTCCCACGCCCGTTGTCCTCGCGTCGACATCCTGCCCCCGCGAAGGCGGGGGGCGGGGACCCATCCCTTCTCTTAATCTTCCCCTTTCCCCACATTTCATTCTAAGCAAAGCAAAGTAGCCACCACACATGTCATTCTGAGCGCAGCGGAGTCGAAGAATCTCGTTGCCTCAGAGCCACCATTCCCCTTCTAATCGCCCAAATTCAGACGCACAGGCCCTCCTCCCAAACAAAAGGGAACGATTCCCCCACCAACTGCATACTATCCAATAGAGGCAACAACCAAAGTGGTTCTTCTACACAAACACGCTCTAAGAAATGGCGCACTGTTGGGCCTAATGGCTGTTGCCGCCCTCGCCCTCATCATTTCGTTATGCGTAGGAGAAGAAGAGACCTCGCACTGCAAACCCACGTCTTCACCGACATCGGTCAGGCAACTTGCAGACCGAGAGGTGCTCGAGGTTCTCTACCAGGCCACCGACGGGCCCAACTGGGAGAACAACAACAACTGGCTGAGCGCCAAGCCCCTGAACGATTGGTTCGGTGTCACCACGGACTCCTACGGTAGAATCATCGAGTTGAGACTTGGTGAAAATCAGTTGAGAGGTTATCTGCCGCCGGAACTTGCTACCCTGCAAGAACTGGAAACGCTGTATCTTGGTGGTAATTTACTGGAAGGCTGTGTGCCAGGGAAGCTCTCCGAATTGCCAAACAGCGACGTTACCTACCTCGCTATACCAATTTGCGATTCTTACCTCGACAGGCAGGCGCTAATCGCCATTTACAAATCCACCGACGGGCCGAGCTGGGAAGAAGACGGGAATTGGCTCAGCGACAAGCCCCTCGACACTTGGTACGGCGTCACCACCAATATCGACTGCCAGGTTGTCAAATTAGATCTCTTTTGGAACAGGTTGAGTGGGAAGATTCCGCCGGAAATCGGCAATCTCACAAAACTGGAGCGGCTGAGCCTCGCTGTAAATCAGTTGATGGACGCCATTCCTCCGAATTGGGCAACCTCTCCAATTTGCAAGAACTCCTGCTAGATTACAATGAACTCGCCGGGGAATTTCCACCGGAACTGGGCAATCTTTCTAAATTGCGAGTGTTGGAGCTCAACTCCAACAGGTTAACCGGAGAGATTCCGTCGAGCCTTGGCAAACTCTCGAAACTGCAACACCTTAATCTTAGTGCCATGGATCTGACAGGAGAAATTCCACCAGAACTAGGCGACCTGTCCAACATAAAGAAGTTAAGACTTGATGGAAACAACCTAAGCGGCAATATCCCACCAGAGCTAGGGAACCTCACAAATCTGGAATCGCTCTGGATCTCCGAGAACCAACTGACCGGTGAGATCCCCCCAGATCTCAGCAACCTCACCTATCTGAATCGACTGGAACTCAGCGACAACCAATTGGTCGGACAGATTCCCCCGGAACTAGGTATCCTCCCCAACCTGCAAATCCTAAGACTTGCAAATAACCGCCTAACCGGAGAGATACCGACAGGGTTTGTCAACCTCTATAGCCTAGAATGGCTGCTCCTCGACGACAATCAGTTGACCGGCAAGATCCCTTCAGCATTAGGCAATTTGGAGAAGCTGGAGTGGCTAGACCTCAGTCAAAACCAGTTGACCGGCATGATCCCCCCAGAACTGGCCAATCTCTATAGATTAGAGGACGTGAATCTAAGTAGAAACCCCCTCACCGGCTGCATCCCCCCGGAACTCCAAAATGTCGAATACAACGACCTCCCAGACCTCAACCTCCCCTTCTGCCCCTAACCCCACACTCCGCTTGCCTCAACCCCTTCCACCCCCTAAAATACAACCAACACCCCCAAACGTCGAAATTCGGGAAGGGAGCGGCAATTATGAGCAAGAACATAACCGTCCTAGTAGCAACAGCAGGCCAAGGCGTCATGCGGACCAACAATGGTGGACATTCCTGGGCACGCGCCGGCATCGACCAGGGCATGCACTCCGACGCCATCGTCCGCTGCCTCTCGACCGACCCCGGCGCCCCCCAAACCCTCCTCGCCGGCACCGACAAGGGCCTCTACCGCACCCCCGACGCCGGACGCACCTGGCAACTTCTCGACACCCCCCTCAGCGACTACAGCGTCTGGAATCTCACCCGTGACCCCCGCAACCCCAACGTCATCTACGCCGGCACCGGCACCCCAACCCCCGCCGCCCTCTTCAAGTCAACAGACCGCGGAGAGACCTGGCAGAAACTCCCCGTGCAGGTCGCGGAAACCTGCCCCAACGTCGGCGTCCCCCGCTTCACCGGCCTCGCCGTCGACCCTCACAACCAGGACCGCATCTGGGCCGGCATCGAAGTCGACGGCGTCCGGCATAGCAGCGACGGTGGCCTCACATGGCGCACCGTCAACGGCGCCATCTCCAACCCGGACGTCCACAGCCTCGCCATCGTTGCCGGCCCGCCCAAGTCCGTAATCGTCGTCGTCAACAACGGCTCCTTCACCAGCCAGGACGACGGTCATTCCTGGAACCGGGCCCTCGCCAAAGACGCCTTCCCCCTCAACTACCCCCGGTGCATAACCGTCAAGCACGGGAACCCCAACACCGTCTTCCTCGGCCTCGGCGACTCCACCCCCGGACGCACCGGCGCCATCCTACGCTCCAGGGACGGCGCCGAAACCTGGGAGAACCTGCCCCTGCCCGTCGAGCCAAACTCCGCCATCTGGGCCTTCGGGACCCACCCCACAGACCCGCAGCTAATCTTCGCCGGCAGCCGCTACGGCTATCTCTACCGCAGCGAAGACGGCGGCGACTCCTGGGCCAAAGAGTGGCGCGAGTTCAGCGAAATCGCCGCCATCGCCTGGATCCCCTCCTAACCCCTCTTCGTCATCTCTCATCCCTTCATTGCCGCAGGGGCAGGTTAGCAACCTGCCCCTGGTTTTGCTTCAATATCGCCTCAACAGAAACACCACCGCCTACGCTGCTCCCTTCACTGTAGTCCTCTTCATTCTCACGTCCTAACCGTCACAGATTCTAATCCAACAACTCCCGGAATCCCTCATACCCTCCCCTCCTCAACTCAACGCCCCACCCTCCAAGCATCCGAACATTCGAACCCTCGGCTGAAGACTGAGGGAAAGGCGACGTTGGCAATGCCCCAGCAAATGGTGTAAACTGCGCGGAACAATTGTCCCGCACTTGTGTACTGTGCGGTATTTGTGGATGCCAAGTTGCCCGGTCTTGCCAAACGAATACAGAAAAACGGTCACCTCTTGGGTCTGCTGGCCTCGGCAATCATCATACTGCTCATAGCTTCCTGCACCAGCGAAGACAAGACTCCACAACCAACAGCCATCCCAACACCGACAGCTCAGCCGAGTCCCACAGCGGCGCCTACGTCTGCAGCAACCCCAACAGTTATACCAACGCTGCCACCTGTTCCTACTCCAAAACCGGCAGCTATTTCCACTCTTATTCCTACCCCTTCCCCAACATCCACGCCGTCGCCTGTCCCGACGTCCATTCCCCCTCCTACTCCTACTCCTACTCCTTCACCAACCCCACCATCCATCGCCACCTCCACGCCTGAACCTGCACCTACGCCTTCCCCCACGCCCAAGCCGCCCATAGAACTCACGGATCGCGAGGTGCTCGTTGCCCTTTACGAAGCCACCAACGGACCAAACTGGACCAACAACACCAACTGGCTCAGCGACAGGCCCTTGGCCGAGTGGTACGGCGTAACCACCGACGCCAACGGCCGCGTCACCAAGTTAAACCTTACTTATAACCAACTAAGCGGCGAGATGTCCCCGGAACTGGCCAAACTCTCCAACTTAAGAGAACTGTGGCTCGACCAAAACCAGCTGACCGGAGAGATTCCTTCAGAACTAGGCAATCTCTCCAACCTACAAAGAATCTATCTTCACAATAACCAATTAACCGGGGAAATTCCGACGGCATTAAGTAATCTCTCTGCCCTAAATGGCCTGTGGCTTTTTGATAACCGGCTAAGCGGAGGAATACCGCCAGAACTGGGGGGCCTTCCCGTCCTTCAGGCCCTATTGGTTTCTGACAACCAGTTGACAGGTGAGATCCCTGTTAGCCTTGGGAATCTCTCCAACCTAACGACTCTACACCTGAGTGGAAACCAGTTCAGTGGGGAGTTTCCTCAATGGCTTGCTAACATGCCCAAATTGATAATCCTATATGTCAGTGACAACCTTTTTGTCGGCTGCAGCCCTCCTGACTTGTGGAATATACCTAACAATGATTTTGACCGGCTTCCCCTATCTATCTGCGGGACCGAGCAGTCGCCGCAAGTCCTCGCGGACAAGGAAGCCCTGGTCGCCCTCTATCAGGCCACCGACGGCCCAAACTGGAAGATCAATACCAACTGGGCAAGCGATAAGCCCATCGGCGCGTGGCATGGAGTAAACACCGGCGCCAACGGACGCGTCACCTCCTTATCGCTTAATGACAACTACCTGAACGGCGAGATTCCCCCGGAACTCGGCAGTCTATCCAACCTTGAAGAGTTATCCCTTGACGACAATCTGCTAAGTGGAGAAATTCCACCGACCCTTGGTAGTCTCTACCGTCTCACACGGTTATCCCTTATTGCTAACAGATTATCCGGAAATATCCCATCGGAACTCGGAAACCTCTCGCATCTCTACTTCCTCTCCATTGATATTAATCAATTAACCGGAGAAATTCCGCCGGAGTTGGGCAATCTTTCTGGCCTTGTCTTCCTCAATCTCGGCAACAACCGGTTAACCGGAGCATTACCGCCGGAGCTGGGCAACCTCTCCTCGATTGAACAACTTCTTATCTACAGCAACCGGTTGGACGGAGAGATTCCTTCAACCCTTGGAAACCTCGCCCGGATTAAAGTCCTTCTCCTTAGCGGCAACAAACTGGTCGGATGCGTACCACCAGGTCTGTTGGAAATTCAAAGAAATGACCTTACCGGGCGAGGCCTCCCCGTCTGTGAAGCCGACCAGCAGCCACAAGAGTCCTCTGACCAGGATGTGCTTGTCGCCCTCTACGAAGCCACCAATGGCCCGAATTGGGTAAACAACGCCAACTGGCTCAGCGGCAAGCCCATCAGTGAATGGTTCGGCGTAACCACAAACGCCAACGGCCTCATCACCGAGTTGAGACTTGGCAAAAATGGCTTAATCGGCGAGATCCCATCAGCACTAGCCGACCTCGGCAGCCTGCAAACCCTGTACCTAGGTGGAAATTCATTCAGCGGCTGCGTGCCTGGCGATTTACAGACGATACCGCAAAACGACGTTTCCACTCTTAGCCTCCCCGTCTGCAACACTGAACCTGCGCCACAGATCCTTTCGGACAGGGACGTACTGGTAGCCCTCTATGAGGCAACGGACGGGCCTAACTGGTTTAACAATACCAACTGGCTGAGCGACAGGCCCCTGGCCGAGTGGTACGGCGTTGACACCGACGCCGCGGACCGAGTAACAGCGTTATGGCTAGATGACAACCGGTTGGCCGGTGAAATTCCATCGGCGCTAGCGAGCCTCGATATGCTGCAAAGACTGCGCCTCAGTGAAAACCGACTGAGCGGCGAGATTCCACCGGAACTCGACAGCCTCGCCAATTTGACAGGGTTGTCCCTTCACAAAAACAGACTCAGTGGGCAGATTCCCCCTGGCCTTGGCAACCTTACTGGATTAAAAGTCCTGAACCTTAGCAATAATCAATTAACCGAAGTAATCCCCTCAGAGTTAGCGAACCTCTCTAACCTGGGACAGCTCTACCTGAACGACAACCAGTTGAGCGGAGAAATTCCCGTAGAACTTGGCAATCTTTCCCGCATCAGCATTCTAAATCTATATCAGAACCAGTTGAGCGGAGAAATTCCTCAATCCCTTGGTAATCTCTCCACATTAACGTGGCTAAACCTCGGATATAACCAACTCAGTGGAATGATACCCTCGGAACTGGGCAATCTATCCAAGCTTGAGAGGCTTTCACTAGCAGCTAACCAGTTGACCGGACAGGTTCCGCCGGAACTGGGCAATCTATCAAAACTAGTAAGCTTGGGGTTGCTTTCGAACCAACTGACCGGCGAGATCCCAGCTGAACTAGGCAGACTCTCCGACCTGTCCTCCCTATCACTCGCTAGTAACCAACTGAGCGGTGAAATACCATTGGAACTTGTAGGTCTTTCTAACCTGAAATTTCTTGACCTCGACTACAACCGGTTAACCGGCGAGATACCAGCTAACCTTGGAAGCCTTTCAACCCTCATTGCCCTATCTCTTAACGGAAATCAGTTAACCGGCGAGATACCGCCGACCTTGGGCAAACTCTCCAACCTGGGGCGTCTGGCACTCGGCTACAATCAGCTGACCGGGCAGATACCGCCTGAACTTGGCAACCTGACCAATCTGACGTTCGTGTGGCTCAATTACAACCAGCTAAGTGGGTCCATTCCAACGGAACTGGGCAATATTTTCAAACTCCAATGGCTGTACCTCGACAACAATCAACTGACCGGTGAGATTCCACCAGAACTTGCGTCCCCTGGTACCCTGGAAAGGCTTTACCTCAGCGGCAACTCCCTAACCGGCTGCATCCCCGCCGGCCTGCAGGACGTGGAAACCAACGACCTCTCCGCCCTCAACCTCCCATTCTGCGGTACAGCCCCCACCCCAACTCCCACGCCGTCGCCCTCCCTCTCAGACAGGGATGCCCTGGTCGCCCTCTACGAGGCCACCGACGGCCCCAACTGGGCGAACAACACCAATTGGCTCAGCGACAAGCCTCTCGGCGAATGGCACGGCGTAACCACCGACGATCCTACCCTACGAATTGGGGCCCTACCCAAACCCTTTCCTCCAATCCACACCCTCAACATCTGATCGACCTTCAACCAGAAACGAAAGTGACAAGGTTGAATTAGGAAAGCACTGGCAACTTGCCCATTGATTCCATAGTTTATAGGGAACGATTCGCCTCCAAATTGCATATTATCTCTTGAGGGATATCCCCATATGATCGGCTTAACCAAACACACTCTGCGATACAGCGCACTCTCGGGCCTACTGGCCGTTGCCGCGCTTGCGCTGTTCATTGCGTCGTGCACCCGGGACGATCCAACTCCGCAGATAACTACCATTCCAACGCCGACCACATCCCCAACTCATCTTGCCACCACAGCGCCCACTCCCCCCGCACCAACTCCCGCGCCTACACCTACGCCTGAACCTTTGCCTACCGCTACTCCAATCCCCGTACCCACGCCGATACCGACACCAACGCCTATCTCATTCACAAGTCGAACGCTTCCGCCCTCTCCAACCTCAACCCCATTTCCGAGCGCAACACCTATCCCCACTCCGTCGCCTACGTCTCAACCCCATTCAGACCGAGACATCCTCATCCTCTTCTACGAAGAAACTAACGGGCCCAACTGGTCCGTCAACACCGATTGGCTCAGCAACAAGGGCATCGACTACTGGCACGGCGTAAAAACCAACCTCGACGGTCGTGTCACAGCCCTGTCACTTGGCCATGTTCAACTATCTGGAAAGATTCCATCGGAACTCAGCAGCCTTGCTGAATTAGAAGTGTTGAATCTTGAAGGAAATCAACTTTTCGGGGAGATCCCGTCCCATTTGGGCAGACTCTCCAATCTGCAACAGCTGATCCTTGCAGAAAACAACTTGACCGGAGAGATCCCATTGGAACTCGAAAACCTTGCCGACTTAGAAGTATTGAGCCTTGAAGGCAACCAACTGACCGGACAGATACCGTCTTGGTTGAGCAGCCTCTCCACCCTGCAATCGTTGAACCTTGGTAAAAATTTCCTGACCGGGCAAATCCCGCCCGAACTTGGCAATCTATCCAATCTCATTGGGCTAGGCCTTCATAACAACCGGCTGACCGGGGAGATACCACCAACCCTTGCCAATTTCTCAGAACTGATAGTGCTTTGGCTCAGTTCCAATCAATTGAGCGGAGAAATTCCTTCGGAACTTGGCAATCTATCCAATCTGATAGAACTAAAGCTAGACTACAACCAATTAGCTGGGGAAATACCGCCCGAACTGGCAAATCTTTCCAATCTGGTATCAATAAGTTTCGACAATAACCAATTGACCGGGTGTGTGCCCGAAGAATTGGTGAACGCACTAGTTAACGACCTTTCCAACCTTGGTCTGCCATTATGCGGAACCTCTCAACCCAATCAGGACCTTGAAGTACTCGTCGCCCTCTACGAGGCCACTGACGGCTCGAATTGGGAATCTAACGGCAACTGGCTCAGCGGCTTGCCCTTGAACACGTGGGACAATGTGATCACAGATTTCCACCACGTTACCACTTTGTACTTGGGTGACAACCAGCTGAAAGGGGAGATTCCACCGGAAATCGGAAATTTTTTCAACCTCCGCGAACTATCCCTCGACAACAACCAACTAACCGGGGAGATACCACCGGAAATCGCGAATCTCTCCAACCTCTACGAACTGGCCCTCAGCAATAACCAACTGACCGGGGAGATACCACCGGAAATCGCGAATCTCTCCAGCCTCTACGAACTGGCCCTCAGCAATAACCAACTGACCGGGGAGATACCACCGGAAATCGCGAATCTCTCCAACCTCTACGAACTGGCCCTCAGCAATAACCAACTGACCGGGGAGATACCGCCGGGACTGGGAAGCTTATCCAACTTGTGGACCTTGACCCTTTCTAACAACCGCCTTTCCGGAAGGATCCCGCCGCAACTAGGCAGTCTCTCTGACCTCAAGACCCTGACTCTTGCCAATAATCAGTTAACCGGAGAGATCCCGCCGGAACTGGAAAACCTCTCGAAACTGGACACTTTGACCCTCTCTGGCAACCGGCTAACCGGTTGCATGCCTGAGAGCCTGCGCTCCGCAAAGTACAACGACTTCTCTGAGCTAGACCTCCCTTACTGCAATACCTCACCAACTCAAGAGAGCCACTCAGACCGCCGCGCTTTGGTCGCTCTTTACGAAGCTGCCAATGGCGCGAATTGGGTTAGCAATACCAATTGGCTCAGAGATTCACCCTTACGCGAGTGGTATGGCGTAATCACTAACAGGCTTGGTCAAATCATTTCGTTACACCTCGATAACAATGGCCTAGAGGGAGATATCCCACCGGAGCTAGGCAACCTCTCCAACCTTCGTGATTTGAACTTAAGCTACAGCATACTGACCGGAGATATCCCGCCGGAACTAGGCAGCCTTTCAGACCTCAGATTACTTAGAAAGTGTCTAAAAAGCGTCCTTGGTAGTGGTAGTAATGTAGATATGGGAGCGCCTAAAGTGGTGTTCCATGAGCAGAGAGAGATATCCAAGCGATCTGAGCGACAAAGAATGGCAACTCTTGGGACCGTTGCTGCCTGCTCCCAAACCAGCAGGCCGGCCGATCAAATACCCGCGCAGGGAGGTGGTGAACGGTATTCGTTATGTGTTGCGCACCGGATGCGCATGGCGAATGCTCCCTCACGACCTGCCTCCGTGGCGCATCACGTTCCACTACTTCCGCACTTGGCGTCGAGATGGGACCATGGAGCGGATTCATGAAGCGCTGCGAGACCGGTTACGCTTGGCTGGGGGGCGAGCTGCCAGTCCCAGCGGGGCCATCATAGACAGCCAATCGGTCAAGACCACGGAAAAAGGGGGCCTCGTGGCTATGATGCTGGTAAGAAGGTCTGTGGAAGAAAGCGACACATCGTGGTAGACACGACAGGATTGCTGTTGACAGTGGTGGTGCATCCGGCCAATATTCAAGATCGAGACGGGGCTAAGTTGGCGCTGATGCGTTTGGTAGGCCGGTTTCCCCGGCTGAAACGGATCTGGGCTGATGGGGCCTACGCAGGCAAGCTGGTGGAGTGGGCGCGAAACATGGGTGGATGGGACTTGGAACTAGTGCGGCGTCCACCCGGGCAACACACCTTCGAGGTTCTTCCACGCCGTTGGGTTGTAGAGCGCACCTTTGCCTGGTTGGGCCGGTATCGCCGTCTGAGCAAGGACTATGAGGAATTGCCTCAGACTACAGAAGCGTGGGTCTACGCCGCCATGACCGGCCTCATGCTACGCCGATTGGCACACTTCAACGCTTTTTAGACACCCTCTTAGGTTAAACGTGAACTCTCTGACCGGAGATTTTCCACCGGAACTCGCCAATCTCTCCAACCTGGAAGGACTGAATCTTGGCGGCAACGCCCTCACCGGCTGCATCCCCTCCACCCTCCAAAACATAGAATCCAACGACCTCACCTCCCTCAACCTCCCCTACTGCACCTAGCTGCCATCGTCCCGTGTCCTCGCGAATAGAGACCTTTGCATAACCGTCATACCGGCGACAGCCGGTATCCAGAATCCCATGATCTAGCCATGCTAGGCGTCGTAGCAAACCGCCGTTCAGATTCATTCCGGTATTTATGCAAAGGCCTCAGAATGCGGGGACCCATCTTCGTTCCCCCACCCCCTCCCGGTTGACTCTCCCCACCCCTCACGCTAGCATTGCCGAAAGCGCTATAAGCACAAAACACCACCCTTCAACCGATCATCAACCCAGGAGGCCCCGCATGGAAATCAAGTTCGGACTCATTAGCTGCGACAGCCACGCCCAGGAGCACCCCGAAACCTGGACCAGCCGCATGTCCAAGGCCAAGTGGGGCGACCGCATCCCCCGCGTCGTCGAAACCACCGACCCCTCCGCTTCCGTTGCCCCCGTTAACGGCCCCATCGAACGTTGGCTCATCGATGGCAAGTTCACCGAGACCCGCGGCACCGTCAACTGCCCCACCGCCATGGGAGACCCCCTCCGCAAGACCTACCCCCAACGCTGGGAGGAAGTTCCCCGCTTCGTCTACGACCCCAAGACCCGCCTAGAGGCCCAGGACAAGGACGGTATCGACGGGGAAGTCCTCTTCCCCAACATCGGCGGCCAATCCGGTGAGCTCTTTGTAAAATATGACGCGGAGTTCGAGCTTGCCTGCGTTCAGGCCTACAACGACCACATCAGCGAGGATTGGATAGCAGCCAGCGACCGCTACGCCGGCCTCGCCGTCATCCCCTACAAGTCCGGCATCGACGTCACCGTCGCCGAAATCCGCCGCAGCGTGAAAAACGGCCACAAGGGCATCGTCATGCTCGCCGAACCAAGCCAGAACGCCGACGGCCTCGCCCACATCAACGACAACTACTGGGACCCTGTTTGGAACGCCTGCCAGGAGCTCGACGTTCCCGTCCACTTCCACGCCGGCGCCGGCATGAGCAAGCTCGCCCTCGACCGCTGGGAAGGCTACACCCGCAACCAGCTGCAGGCCATGGGCCCCGCCGCCAGCTTCGGCCTCCAGGCCCAGTCCATCCCCAACATGCTCCTATCCGGCACCCTCGAACGCTTCCCCCAACTCAAAATTGTCTGCGCCGAAACCGGCCTCGGTTGGGTCAACTACATCATCGAGGCCTGCGACCACGAGTGGGAGAAGCGACATCTCTGGACGGAAGGCCTGGTCAATCGCCCCAGCGACGTCTTCCATCGCCAGATCTTCGTCGACTTCTGGTACGAGTCCGCCGGCGTCGAGCAGCGACACAGCATCGGCATGGAGAACATCATGTGGGAGTCGGACTTCCCCCACTCCACCTCTACCTGGCCCGATTCCTGGACATTCATCGAGCGCACCCTCAAGGACGTTCCCCAGGAAGAGCGTTACCCCCTGATGGCGGGCAACGCCATTAGAATCTACAAGATGGCCTGAAGCGCCCCAAAATCACTTCCCCCACCACAATGAAAATAGCCCTCCAAACATCTCCCCGTAGGGGCAATCCCTTGTGGTTGCCCACCCCTCTTGTCCTCGCGAATGCGGGGACCAATCCCCCTCCACCAACATGTCATTCTGAGCGAAGCGCAGCGGAGTCGAAGAATCTCGTCACCATGTCACGTCAATCTATCCCACCCTCTCGGCGTCCTCGCGGATGCGGGGACCCATCCCCAACCAACTCAACCCGCGCCCATCTCTCCGTAGGGGCAATCCCTTGTGGTTGCCCTCCCCCAATTCCTACACATTTCATTCTGAGCAAAGCGAAGCGAAATCGAAGAATCCCCCACGCAACATCCAAAGGAGCATCCCCTCTGTCATTCTGAGTGCAGCGAAGAATCTCTTAAGCAATAACCAAAGGAGCAGCCGGTGAAACTAGAGCACGGCTTTATCAGCGTGGACGACCACGTTCAAGAGACCCCCGAAACCTGGAGCGCCTACATGTCCGCCCAGAAGTGGGGCGACCTGATCCCCCATCTGGAAGACCGCGAAGATGGCTCCCAGGCCTGGGTTGTTGCCGGCCATAGGCTCGACGACCGCCCCTTGGCGGAAACCGGCGCCCTCATGCCCGACCGCAATCAATCTCCCCAACGCTGGGAAGACGTGCCCGCCGCCGCCTACGACCCCGCCCAACGACTCCGCGCCATGGACGCCGACGGCGTCGACTATCAGGTTCTCTACCCCAGCCTCTCCGGCGGCTCCGGCGAAGTCATCGGCGCAATCTCAGACCCCACCCTGCAGCTTGCCTGCGTCCAGGCCTACAACAACTGGCTCGTCGACGCGTGGAACAGCGCCAGCCCCCGGTTCATCCCCCAATGCCTCATACCCATCTACTCCCCCCAGGAAGCCGCCACCGAAGTCTCCCGCGCCGTCGCCCTCGGACATCGTGGCGTCGTCATGCCCGGCACCCCCTGGGACCTGCAGGACGTCCCCCACATAAACGACTCCGCATGGGACCCCCTCTGGACCATTTGCCAGGACCTGCAAGTCCCCGTCTGCTTCCATTCCGGCGCAACCCCCAAAGTCCGCCTCCAAGCCTGGAAGGGTTTCTCCCCTGTCCTCACCGACGCCATGAACGCCATCACCGGCCCCGTCAGCAGCGCCCCCATCCTGGCCAACCTCCTCTTCTCCCGCATCCTCACCCGCTTTCCCACCCTCAAGTTCGTTATGGCCGAGACCTCCCTCGCCTGGGGCGCCTACCAGATAGAGACCGCCGACCACCAGTTTGAGCGTCAGCGACTTCACAGCGAAGGCTACGAATTCAAGCCCTCCGAACTCTTCCGACGCCAGTGCTACATGACAGGATGGTACGACCGAGCAGGCCTCCAGGTCCGAAGCTATCTGGGAGTGGAGAACATCCTGTGGCAGTCCAACTTCCCCCGAACCACCTCGTCCTGGCCCAACACCCGCCAGTACATCGAGCGCAGCTTCGCTGGTATCCCCGAAGACGAGCGCAACCAAATCCTCACCACCAACCCCACCACCCTCTACCACCTCTAACCTCTCCGTGTCCTCGCGAAGGCGGGGACCCATCCCCCGTCCCCCCACATGTCATTCTGAGCGAAGCGCAGCGGAGTCGAAGAATCTCGTTGCCATCGCGCCTTACCCTCTCAACCCCTTCCCCCTTTGATGAGGGAAGGTTGGAGCCTGCCCTGAGCTTGTCGAGGGGATGGGGTCTGCCCCTCCGTGTCCTCGCGAAGGCGGGAACCATCTTCCCTCCCCCGATTTCATCACGAGCCAAGCGCCCCCCACATGTCATTCTGAGCACAGCGCAGCGGAGCCGAAGAATCTCGTTGCCATCGCGCCTTATCCTCTCAACCCCTTCCCCCTTTGATGGGGGAAGGTTGGAGCCTGCCCTGAGCTTGTCGAAGGAATGGGGGTGCCCCTCCGTGTCCTCGCGAAGGCGGGGACCCATTCCCCGCTGCCCATTCCTACGTAATCGTGCTCTAGCGGCAAATCCTGATGCCACAATTTACCCGTACGCTTTAGAATGATAGAATGTTGGTTCAGGCTATGGATGAACTACTATGGGTCAATTGAACGTAAGCAACCGCACCCTGTTCGTCTCGGACAACCTTCCCATTCTGGAAGGTATAAATTCGGAGACCGTTGACCTCATTCTCATAGATCCTCCCTTCAACAAGAAGCGCCAGTTTCAGGGCATCGGCAAGGCGTCCAAGGCCAAGTTCAACGACACCTGGACTTGGCGGGAGAACGTCCACCCCGAATGGTTGCCCAAGATGCGAGAGCATAATCAGGCTCTTGTCGAGGTCATAGAATCTGCGTACCACGCCCATAATCCTGGGATGGCCGCTTTCATTGCGTGGATGTCGATTAGGACGCTGGAGATGCACCGCATTCTCAAGCCTACAGGGTCAATGTACCTGCACTGCGACTCGACAGCCAGCCATTATTTGAAGAGTATGATGGATGCTATCTTCGGCCCCGAGTTTTTTCGGAATGAGGTAATATGGCGACGCACTAGAGGACGCTCTGATGCCAAACGCTTCGGACGAGTTCACGATGTTATCTTGTTCTACAGCAAGTCCAACAAGTTCACATGGAACCGGCAATACCTGCCGCACGACCCCGAGTATGTCAATCGTACCTACCGGCGCAAGGATGGAAGAGGCCATTGGCGGGCATCTGATCTTACCGCACCAGGTCACGGTAGATCGGAAGGAGAATACTTCGCAGAATGGCGTGGAATAAGGCCTCGTAGTGGTAGGATGTGGAATCTGCCCATGAGGGGCGGTATGGCGAAATGGATAGTCGAGAACAACGTAATCCCCGGTTGGCAGGAAATTGAAGGTGTCCGCCAACGTCTTGAGGCCCTTGACGCAGCCAGGTTAGTGCATTGGCCCAAGCGCGGCGAAATGCCCAGCTTGAAACGGTATCTCGCTTCCACCAAAGGCAACGCTTTAGATGACGTGTTTGTAGATATTGGCAAGTTGGAATCGACGGCAAAGGAGAAGACAGGCTGGCCCACACAGAAACCCTTGGCTCTATATTCCCGCATTATTAAGTCGTCCAGCAACGAGGGAGACATGGTGCTCGACGCTTTCGCGGGCTGTGCCACAACCTGCGTTGCGGCGGAGCAGTTCGGTCGCCAGTGGGTCGGCATCGACATTGACGACGAAGCAGAGAAAGTCACCTTGGACCGCCTCCAGAGGGAAACTCGTTCTTTCGGTGAAGTAGACGCCCCTACAGTAGACCGTCCCCAGTTGTACGTCCGACGAGAACCGCCAATCCGCACTCCCGACGCGCCCGCTCCACCCACTTTCAAGACTCCCAAGCGGCGTAAGGCTTCTCTCCCTATGCCTCCCTTGAGCGAAGCACGCAAAGTGCTGGCAACACGCGACGGGATGTTTTGCCAAGGTTGTGGGTTCCAACCTCCAAAGGGTCTGCTAGACTTCCTAGAGGTAGACCACAAACTGCCCAAGGCAGACGGCGGCACCAACACCTACGACAACCTTTGCCTGCTTTGCGCCCCATGCAACCGTCGCAAGAGCCACATCCTAACCCTCTCCGGCCTCCGCCAACTCAACCGCAAAGATGATAGGATGCTGAGAAACTATTCGTAGAGACAGCATCAAAGAAAGAAACTGGGATACATTTAATGTCAAGAACTTGGAGGAACATGGCGCTAGCACAAAAAATTCACATCATCAATGAGGGTCTATTTGACGCCAGCCGTCCGCCCGATGCGATGCAACAGGTCTTGTCAATAGGAGTTCTGGAGGTCGTCAACTGGCCACGAATTAGGCCAGCCTTGAAAATATTGGATGAAATGTCCTGGTACACGCTAGACGGTCAATGGCAACATTTCCTAGACCAAGCGCAGTATCCGCCCGGTAGACCAATGAAGTTACAGAATAAAGAAGCTGGCCTATTTCAGCAAATGATCCGGGACGTGCAGAATGGGACGCGAGAAGGCCTGAGGGCACTTCTCTCTGTACACCCCGTGGTGCCAGCAACCGACTTTTCCGTTGCCTTTGAAGCACACGATTTTGAAACCCTAAAGGACGTCACATCTCATATACACGAAGTTGTGAAGCATATCGCCGTCGACGAACCGGTGAAGATTCGAGCGGTCCAAACTGGCTCAATTGATATTGCGATCGAGGCTTTGGGATTAACGGGGGACGCACTGACAATGGCAATATTGCTAGTCGCAGCGTGGAAAAAAGAGCCTGTCGACAAGTTGGTTAGATTGTTTAAGCGTCTCCAGAGAAAACCCGAGGCGGAGGCGGACTCAAAAGAGGACATCCGCAAAAACATTATTGAAGACGCACGAGAAGAGTTCTGGCTCAAAAACGCCAAGTTGCTTGGCCCCGGGCTGAATCGGAAGGCCGTCAATACAGCGGCAGACTTGATTTACGAGCATTCCGAGAGGTTGGGCGTCCGGTGGTCTCTTCCGCCCGCGGTGATCAGAATGCTACCGGATGGCATCGAGATAGACATCAATGACCCTAAATTTCTTGAAACGGCGCTAAGGGCATTAAAGGAGCCAAATAACAAACAAGACAATGACTAGGCTCACTGAGGACCATGGATTCGGGCCCGCCGACATTCCAGTTTTGTTCACAGGGCGGCCCCGATAATCTCCCCCCTGCACCCAACCCCCAAAAAGTGTAAAATCCCCCCATCCTTAACCCCAGGAGCCACCCATGCCCCTCATGACCGGCGGAAAAGCCGTCGTCGAGTGCCTCAAGGCCCACGACGTCGACACCATATTCGGCATCATCTCCACCCACACCATGCACATCTACGATGCCCTCTACCATGAGCAGGACGCCATCCGATTCATCGGCGGCCGCCACGAGCACGCCCTCGGCTTCATGGCCGACGGATACTCCCGCGTCACCGGCAAGCCCGGCGTCCTCTTTACCAGCGGCGGCCCCGGCGCCGCCGACAGCATGGGCTCCATGGGCGAGGCCTACCACGCCTCCTCCAAAGTCCTCCAGGTAACCGCCAACGCCGAACTCGAACTCATCGACTCCGGCAAAGGCGCCATCCACGAGGCCAAAGACCAGCTCGGAATGTTCCGCTCCGTCACCGGCTGGAACGCCCTCATCGACAACCTCGAGTCAATGCCCGACTACTTCCTCGAAGCCTTCCAACGCTTCTCCGCCGGCAGGCCCCGCCCCATTGAGCTCGAAATCCCAACTGACCTCTTCGACAAACAGGCCGACATCGAGGTCCTTCCCTCCCGCGACGCAGCAACCCCACCACCGGATCCAGCCACCATCGAAAAAGCCGCCGCCGCCCTTCGAAACGCCAAGCGGCCCATCATCTGGGTCGGACGCGGCGTCATGCTTGCCGATGCTACCAATGAACTCCGCCAACTTGCCGAGACCCTCGGCGCCCCCGTCACCTGTGCCACCACCGGCAAGGGCGCCTTCCCCGACGACCACCCCCTCGGCCTCGGCGTCGGAGAATTCGGTGGCATCCGCGGCGACAGCCCCCTCGGAGACTTCCTCGACCAGTCGGACCTGCTCCTCATCATCGGCTCCACCATGGCCTACCATCGCACCGTCCAGCAGGGGCTAACGCTCCCCTCCAACATCATCCAGATTGACGTCGACCCCACAGAGATCGGCAAGAACTACCCCGCCTCTCTGGGAATCCAGGGCGACGCCAAAGTCGCCCTGCAGCAGATTCTCTCCCTGCTGGATTCAAAGCCCGTCTCCACGAATGCCGGTTACGCCCAGGAGATTGCGGAGCTTAAAGAAGACATTCGCCGCAGCTTGCAAGACCAGTACCCCAACGAGCTCAGGACCCTCGAGGGCATACGAAGCGTTCTGGCCCGCGACGCCGTGGTTGTCGGCGACGCGACCGTTCCTAACTACCGCGCCTCCCGCTGCATGGACTTCTACGAACCCAACACCTACCTCGGCCCCAACTCCTGGGCCGGCCTGGGCTACGGCTTCCCCGCCGGCCTCGGCGCAAAAGTCGGCCTCCCCCACAAGCAGGTCGTCGTCATCACCGGCGACGGCGGATTCCAGTACAACATTCAGGAGTTGGGCACCGCCCTCCAATACGGCATCAGCCCCGTGGTTCTGGTCTTCAACGATAACGCTTGGGGCGTGCTCAAGGGCGTTCAGAAAGACACCTTCGACGGACGCTACATCGGCACCGACCTACGCAACCCCGACTTCATCAAGCTAGCCGAAGCCTACGGCGCCCCCGCCACCCGCGTCCACAACCTCGACGAACTCACCACCACCCTCGCCGACGCCCTCAACGGCGACACCATCCACCTAGTAGAAGTTGCCATGCCCCAAGGCTTCGCCGCCTTCCGCTAACCCCCAAAAGGCACTACCCTTCCCCCGTAGGGCCGCCCCTCGTGGGTGCCCTCCTTCCAGTCCCTCCCCTTTCAGGGGCGAAGGTTAGAGCCTGCCCTCTCGTAGACGGGGGATGGGGGTGAAAACTCCCCCCTGTCCTCGCGCATAGCCTGCCCTCGTGTAGACGGGGGATGGGGGTGAAAACTCCCCCCTGTCCTCGCGCATAGCCTGCCCTCGTGTAGACGGGGGATGGGGGTGAAAACTCCCCCCCTGTCCTCGCGCATAGCCTGCCCTCGTGAAGACGGGGGCCGGGAACCCATCTTTCCTCCTCTCCCCCAAGTGACATTCCAAGGCTCCGCGAACAATCTCGTCGCCCCTTCTCAACGTCCCTCCATCCCATAACTGTGCGCCTTTCCCACCGCACACTACCCTTCCCCCGTAGGGACGCCCCTTGTGGGCACCCTCCTTCCCGTCCCTTCCCCCTTGAGGGGGGAAGGTTAGACCCTGCCCTCGTGAACCCCCCCTTGTCCTCGCGCATGCGGGGACCCATCCCCCTTCCCCATGCCCCTCACGTCACTCTGAGAGCCTGTGAGCAAAAGCCCTATGGCCCTTATAATGGGGAATAGAAGTAGAGGCCACGGATCGGAGGAGGCGCAGTCATGGTAGAAGGGAAGCTGTTTGAACCATCGTCCTTGGAGTCGTGGGGGGAAGAGGGGCCGAGGCCGGCAAAGACCCGCCGTGGGGAAGCGAGGGTGAATCGTCCCCAAAGAGACCAGATTGAATGGACGCAGGTAGATGCGGAGACGCTGATACCGGAGGATCACGTGGCGCGAGCCATCTGGAGCTACCTGGACAGGCTGGAGCTCTCGGCCTTTTACGAGAGCGTCAAGTCGGTAGGGGGCGGCCCCGGCAGGCCCGCCACGGATCCCCAGGTGTTGCTGGCCTTGTGGATGCTGGCCACCGTGGACGGCGTGGGCAGCGCCCGCCGGCTGGCCCGTCTGTGCGAGGAGCACAACGGATACCGGTGGCTCAGGTGGAACGTGCCCGTCAACTATCACATGCTCTCGGACTTCCGGGTGGCGAACCAGGCTGGCCTGGACGACCTTTTGACCCAGGTGGTAGCCACGTTGATGTCGGTGGGCACGGTGAGTCTGAGGCGGGTGGCCCAGGACGGTATGCGGGTGTGGGCCAGCGCGGGGTCGGCCTCCTTTCGGGGTAAGAAGGGGCTGAAACGAAGTCTGAAAGAGGCCCGCAAGCAGGTGAAGCGCCTCGCGCAAGAGCGGGAACATCCGGATCCGGAAGCGACCAATCGGGAACGGGCGGCGAGAGAGAGGGCGGCCCGGGAGAGGGAGGAACGGGTGCGGGAGGCCTTGGAACTCTTGCCGATGGCCCAGGAGAAGAAGGAGCGACAACGTCGGACCAAGTCGAAGGCCCAACGGGAGAAAGTGACCAGGGCGCGGGCGTCCACCACGGACCCCCAGGCAAGGGTGATGAAGATGCCGGATGGGGGGTTCCGTCCGGCCTACAACGTGGAACTGGCCACGGACGGAGACCACGGGGTCATAGTGGGAGTGGGGGTCACCACAGCGGGTACGGACGCGGGGCAGGCGGCCCCTATGGAGGAGCAGGTGGAGGAAAGGACGGGTCGGCGTCCCCATTCCTATCTCATGGACGGGGGCTTTGCCACCAGGGAAGACATCACCATCCTGGAGCACAGGGGTGTGAGGGTGTACGCGCCGGTGAGGCTGCCGCGGAACAAGCCGGAGGAGGAACGGTATCTGCCCCGATACGGGGATGGGGAGGAGGTGGTTCGGTGGCGTCGGCGGATGGCCACCCAGGAGGCCAAAGCCATATACAGGCGTAGGTGCGCCATAGCGGAGTGGGCCAACGCCCAGGCGCGGATGCACGGGGTGAGCCAATTCAACGTGCGGGGACTTGCCAAAGTCACCAGCATAATGCTCCTTGTCGCCGTGGCCCACAACTTTTTGAGATGGAGGGCCCTGGTGGCGTAAGGGAGCAGCGGCGGGAAGAGTTGGCATGACCCTTGGAGGCATGAGAGGGCGTTGATGGGTGGGAGATGGCCCTCGTTGCGGCCTGGAGGATGCCCCCGGCTTCCCTGGCCACCGACCCCTCCCCCAACCCAACCAGCCCTCCCCCTCGGCGAAATCCCCAATATGCCCTTCAACAACCAAAATCCTCACAGACTCTGAGCACAGTGGAGCCGAAGAATCTCGCTAGCCCACGCTCAACAACCCTCCAACCCATTCCACGACAACATCGTCTCCGCATGGGCATCCTTCGTAGGCCCCTTCCTTCGCATCCCTTCCCCCTTGAGGGGGGAAGGTTAGAGCCTGCCCTCGTGAAGACGGGGGCGGGGACCCATCCCAATTTGCCCATGCCCCCATGTAATTCCGACCGAAGCGGAGTCGAAGAATCTCGTTGGCCCACGCTCAACACTCTCCCCACCCATTCGTCAACCACACCAATCCCCGCTACATAAGCGCCTTCACAAACCGGTCTGCGTAACATGACCCCTTCCTCACCTTCGCCGGGTCTAGACTCGCCAGAATCCCGAAACTGTCCGCTCCCTTGTCATAGCGACCCTTCCCTGTGGCATCACTGGCGCGCTCAAGCCCACTGATAACGTCCTGCTTCGAAACTTGCTCCACGTTCGGATTCGCCGGAAGCGCCTGCCTCCGAAAACCCTGCCCAAAGTAAGCTTGCAAAGCGTCCTTGTCAGCGAGAAACCACGACTCCATCACCTGCACCATCAAATGGCACTGCTCGTCCGTCGTCCCACCAGGCCGACTCCAGCCGTCGCTCTGCTGCAGATGCCCCCACGCAGTCGTGGCACTAACCGGCCCCTCGGCATCCACTAGAAGAATCTTACGAAAGTTTAGATCCGAGTCACTACAGAAAGCAGTGTACGCTTCCCCTCTAGGTCCGCGAGCCTCCACCTGTATATTTTCAGTCGCAATCTCCGCTTCGTGGAAAAAATTGCGGAAAGCCGCGCGACACTCACGGTCCAACGCCTTCCTACCCCCACCCTCTACGTAGACCTTGGTCCTCACCACCGATTCCCGCCGAACCTCCCACTGGTCCAAAGCTCCCCAAGCCGGTACTCCTTCAACCACGGCCTCAACGACTCCCGATCCAGCCGCCGAAGCTGCGTCGCCCCGTCCACCTTCTCGCAGACCACCACCGCCTCCGGCACCTCCGACAGCGCATCCACCAGAACGTCCGAATGCGTCGTAACGAAAATCTGGCTGCGCTTCGACGCCTCTATCAGAAGCTTAGCCACCTCTGGAATTATGTCCGGATGCAGCCCCAACTCCGGCTCCTCAATACAAATCACCCAGCGCGGAAATCGATTACAAAGAACCGCTAGCAGGCATAGGTACTGCAAGCTTCCGTCGGACAATCGTGTGGCTGGAATGGCCTGATGAAGTCCCCTTTCGTGGAAGAATACCTGAACAGTTCCGCCAATTAGCCGAGTATGAATGTCATCGATAAACGGATAGAAGTCCCTCATGTGCTCTAACAATTGGCTCTTCAACCCCGGCCGGTTCATCATCTCGTTAAGCACCAGTGCTAGGTTGGAAGCATCCTCCAAAAGAAAATCCTGCTGCAAGCCCGCACTCTGCGGAAGCCGTGCGGAAGAAAACCGTCCAAAATCCCACTCCCTATAAAAGCTCATGCGATCGAAAAGCTCGCTAAGAAACGTCAACTCAGGATAGGATCTGGGATCTTTCAATTGCGACAATATAGACAGATTGGCCTTTACGTCGTCTAGGTTGAGCTGGTGCCGACTGCCATCCCCTATGGGAATCGCACTAATTGTCGGCTGTCCGTCTGAGTGCCGATAATTGTACAGCCTAACGGGCTCCTCACTTGGGTCTCGAGAAGGATAATCGCCCTCCAACCTTTCGTCCTGAAGACTGAATTGTCCTCTGAATTCTCTAAAGGCCAAACAATACCTAATTTTCGCAATGAAGTACCTGATGTTGGCCTCAATTCTCGCTTCGGGATATCCCACATCGCCCTTCCACGCCCATTCCCTAACCCCACCTCCCTCTCTGATCGGCACCTGCACATCCCTTGGCGCCGCATGTAGCACCGCAAGTGCCTCAATCAAGTTAGACTTCCCCGATGCATTCGGCCCTATCAGCACATTCAACGGCTCAAGTTCAAACGCCTCCTCATTAGGCCCGAAAGACAGAATCCTATCCAGCCGTATCGACTCTATGAATCGCCTGCCCTCCATCTTCTACTCCTCCTGAAACCGCCGCTCTTACCCCACCCCCTAAAGCGGCAACCCCACCGTCTTCCCCTCCTGCGCGCTCCGCGTCACCGCCTCCGTGAATTCCATGTACCGCACCCCGTCCGCAAACGACGTATGCGTCACCTTCTCCAGCCCAAGTATCGCATTCACAAACTCCTCCTCCACCCTCCAAGCCCCCTCCTTCTCCTGCGCAATCTCAATCTCCCGCAACCCCTCGTCGGTGCGCCGACCCCCCATCAACTTCCCCGACCCCATGTCTAGTTGCAGCGTTCCCTCGCTGCCGTAGAGCCACACCTGAGAAGGCGGAGCATGCCCCGTCACCGCGCTGAACCGAAGTCGCGCCTGCGCACCGCAGGCCATCCGACACAGAACTTCCACGTGGTCCGGCACCGTCAAACCTCGCAGCCACCCTTCCTCATTCCGACGCTGCCGAACGTTCACCGTCGACATCGCCTGCACGTTCACCGCCGGCCCTATCCACCGCATCAGCGTTTCGTACCAGATCCCCATGTTCAGAATGTTGAACCCGCTCAAGTCCCTTTCCTGCCGCCAGTGAAGCGAACTGTCCCAATCGATGAATGCCCCTCCGTTGCCCAGCAGGTCCACCGCCAGAATCTCCCCCAAGAACCCACCCGCGATAAGGTCCAAAATCGTCCGGTCGAACTTCAGCGTCATCGGAGCCGGCACAATTTGCGTCACCAGCTGCGAGCTCGCCAAAGACGCCGACAGCATCTCGTGGGCTTCGTCCGAGCTCATCGCCATCCGAGCCTCCGTGAGCACGTGCTTTCCCTCGTCCAGCGCCGCCAGGGTAACGGGGCAATGCAGGTAGGGCCACGTCCCAATGCAGATGGCGTCGGTATCGTCCGCTTCTACAAGCTCCTCCCAGTCGTCGTAGACTTCAGGAATGCCGAACTCCTCCGCCACCCGCTCTCCCGACTCCCGTGTCCGGTTGCATACGCTCACGACCTCAACGTTGGGCAGCGCCTGAAAGCCTGGTATGTGGTGCAGCCGCGTATTCGCCCCCGCCCCCACAATGCCTATTCGTATTGCGTCCATCATCAGTAGCCAAGCTCCTTTTCGATGTAGCTAATGCCGTCGCTCACAATGTCCGCTATCTCGTCCACTTCCTGGGCGGAAAGCGTCAGCGCAGGCGTCAGATTCAGATATGGGACGGTGCGAGTCAACAGACCGTTTTCCGCCAGTCGACGGGAGAGCTTGTCCCCCGCTCCAGGCACCGACGAAAGGGACTCTTTCGTTGCCTTGTCCTTCACCAGTTCCACGGCGCACATCAGCCCCAGCCCGCGCACGTCGCCCACGATGGGATGTTCCTTCAAAGCCGTCAGCCGGTCCAGCAGACGGCGGCCCATCACCGCCGAGTTTTCCACCAGGCCCTCCCGCTCGATTATGTCCATGTTCACCAGCGCCGCCGCCGCTCCCGCCGGATGCCCGCTGTAGGTATACCCGTGCCGGAAGGTGACGTCCCCTTCCCCAACGAAAGCCTCCGCCACCGGGTCCCTGACGATGCAGGCTCCCACGGGCTGGTAGCCGCTCGTGATGCCCTTGGCCACGGTGATGATGTCCGGTTGAACGCCGAAGTGCTCAATGGCGAACATCTTCCCCGTGCGCCCAAACCCGTTGATGACTTCGTCGGCAATCAGCAACACCCCGTGGCGGTCGCAAATATCCCGCAGCATGGGCCAGTACTCAGGTCCGGGAATCGCCACTCCCGACGATACCGACACTGGCTCGGCAATAACCGCCGCCATCGTCTCCGGCCCTTCCTCCAAAATTATCTTCTCCACCGCCTCGGCGCACAATACGGCACACTCGGAGGCCGTCTGTCCCCCCAATTCGCACCGGTACGGCGAGGGCTGGGGCGCAACTCTCACTATAGGCAACATAGGCTCGAAAATATCTCGGTTCACCCAGGGCGCCATATTCACCGCCAGCGCCCCAAGGCTGACGCCGTGGTATGACCCACGTCGCGAAATGAACTTGACCCGCTCCTTATCCCCGCGGTTGAAATGATACTGACGAGCCATTTTCATAGCCGTTTCCACCGAGTCCGACCCGCCGCTAGTGAAGAAGACCCGGTTCAGGTCCCCCGGCGCCAGCGACGTCAGTTTCTCCGCCGCCTTGATCGCCGGTATAGTCCCATATGCGAAGGTATTGGCGTAATGCAGGGTAGCCAGTTGGTCACGCACTGCGTCGGCAATCTCCTCCCGACCGTACCCTACGTTCACCAGGGCAAGCCCGGCGAACCCGTCGTAATACTCCTTGCCGTGGATGTCCTTGATCTTCGCGCCATTGCCTTCCGTCATAATCTGAAGGCCGCCCTCCGCCGCAACGTCATTCAACTGCTGAAACGGAAACCACACGTGCGAAAGTGCCGCCTCCCGCAGCCCATCGAAAGTCTCCGTCTCCATCCAACCTTCCAACCCCTTATAACTCACAACAAACCTCCCAAATCAATTGATTACCCATGCCCCATAGAATACACCCCATCCGCCCCATCGTGAAGTGGCGCATGACTAGGGCGATTACTTAACCTTGCTGAGACCCATCCCCAATGTTAGAGTCTATTCAATCCAGATCCGACGTAATTTCTGGTTGAAGGTCTGAAGATCATCACACAGCAACCCACCCCGTGACTAACTATGACGACGAATCAGAAAGTCGCTTGAGCCTGTCCGAACCACTCAACGAACGCGACAGCTCCCCCCACACCCCTTGGACATCCTGGCCCTCTACACCCTCTATCAAAACATGGACCAATAGAAAAGCAGTATGGAGCAGGTAAAGTGGATAGTTGCGCTTGCGTCGCTTGCTGTAACGCTTGCGGTGATTGCCGCGGTCCTTTTCTTTGCAGTCAGTATTTGCACTTCCGTGAGGCAGGGTGAATTCTACTTTATAGAGGGCGATATCGATGGTCCAACTTTGTTTGAATATAGGGGTCCCGACTCGACGCCACAATGGTCTCGGGACGGTACACGTATGGTGACTAGCTTCTTGCGCATTCAGGGGCCGATTAGAGGTTCACAATTTGAATCTCGGGTCGGAGGTGCCACCTATATGGTGACGGCTGAGGGAAGAGGAATAGTTTCAGTTAGGGACGCTGGGGAAGCAACCATATCTCCCAACTGGGACCGCATCGCCTTTGCTAAACATCCGGGTACCGCGATAGGCACATCTGACCTTGATGGACTAAATCAGAGCATCTTCCTGGAGGCCATAGGACAATCGCCAATCTGGTCTCCCCAGGGAGACAGGATAGCCTTTGTGCGACTAGAACCGAACGAGCGCCGTTTCTTTGTCTTTCCTCACAAACGCTCAGGGGTCTTCACCATTGTGCCCGACGGCTCTGACCTACGTAAGATAGCCACCATCAGCATCCCAGAGCATCAGAATATAAAGGATATGTTATACGACGGCAGTTTGACTTGGTCGCCAGACGGAGAGAGTCTCTTCTTCCTGAACTATAGGCAGGACACTATCTACGCGGTAGACGCTGACGGGTCAGGGTCGGAGGAGTGGTTCGTCTACCCCACGTTGGAGAGCGACGCGCAATATCCCATACGGAGCCCCTTGTCATGGTCGCCAGACGGAGAATTGATGGCATTCACAACATTCCCGGCCAATGGCATTCTCAGTTTACATACCGTTGGAAGGGACGGCTCTAACGTCGGTGAAATAGCGCTAACGGACTTTCACATTGAGAAGAGCGATCTTCCACACCTGACCGTCAGCAGCTTGGAGTGGTCACCAAGCGGAAGCAAAGTTCTGATAGCATTGCGTCCTCGGATTCCGTTGCCCAATATTTGGAAATCAGACAATGACTTATACGATCAACAACTGTTTGTAGTTGACCTTCGGAACTCAGAAGTAACTGAGATCGGACGTGGTTCCGCCGCATCGTGGTCACCGGATGGATCCCGTATAGCCGTTGTCAAATCTCTATGGGGGGAGATTCTAGCGGGGCAGTTGTCGCCCCCTGCCTTCTATGAGAACAACATCGCTCTGCTGACCATGGCCTCTGATGGTTCGGACGTCCAGATTCTGGCCCGGTACGACTGGAGAGGAGATTTGATTTCTGAAGAGAGTTTGAACCCAACTAGCAAGAAGGGTCAGTAATGAGATTGGTATAGCGAAGCAGCTATACGACCATTCTGTTACTGAGAATCTCGGTTGAAGCGGGCTAAAGTCTGGCCGGTATCAGTATAAACTGGACTGCTCTCCCTAGACGACTCACACCCCTTAAATCCCCGGCCTTCGCCGGTGCCACGGCGTCGCCTGCTCATAGGCGTGAGCCACTGCCAGAATCACGTCCTCCCGGAAAGGCCTCCCGATCAGCTGCAGCCCAATGGGCATTCCGCCCCTCTCCGGCCCTGCGAAACCGCATGGAACGTTCATCGCAGTCACGTTGGAAAGCGGTACAAGCGGCGTGTGGTCCGGGCCGCGCATCAACAAGTCCGCAGAGTCTTGCTTGCTGGCGGGCATCACGTTCGGCTTGATTCGGGGCGCCGTCACCCGCATTGTGGGCGACGCCAGCACGTCGAACCGCCCTAGCGCGTCGTGCACCTGTCGACGCAACATCGCCCGCAGACGCTGCACCTTCGTGTAATACTCTCCCGGCACCAGACTCCCCGTCAGTAACTTAACCTGCTGGTCGTAGTCGAACTCCGTCAACCGTTCATCGACCCACTCTTTGTACCGTGCCGGCATCTCCACGTACATATGCGTATAGAAAATGAGGCGCGCCCAAGGCGCTAACGGCACCGACACTTCCTCCACCTCCGCGCCCAGGTCAACCAGCATCTCCACCGCCCGCCAAAACGCCCGACGCACCTCCGGCGTCACCTGCTCGTCGTCGATCAGCTCCTTAACCACCCCCACCCTAAACCCCTTGCCGGACTCTCCTGCGGGAAGCCTGCCCGTCAAAGCCTTGCGAAAATCAGGTACGGGAACATCAGCCGTGTTCGGGTCCTTCGGGTCGTAGCCGCAGATGGGCTGGAGCGTAATGGCGCAGTCCTCTACTGTGCGCGACATCGGCCCCGCTTGGTCCATGGACCAGATTATTGGCATCAGCCCATACCGGCTCACCCTGCCCCAGGTGGGCCGAAGTCCCACCACACCGCACCACGACGATGGATGCCGTATCGACCCGGACGTGTCTTCTCCCAAGGACGTGGCGCAAAGAGCAGCGCCCACCGCAGCCCCGGAACCGGAACTGGAAGACCCAGGCTCGTAGTCCGTATTCCACGGATTCCGCGTTCGACCATACGGAAACATGAACCGCCCACCGGAGGCGAACTCGCTCATGTTCAGCTTCCCCAACAACACCACGCCGGCCTTCTTGATACGCGCAATGACCGTCGCGTCTTCCTCCGGCACGAAATTCCGCAAAAGCGTCGAAGCGTTTGTCGTGCGAATCCCCTTCGTATACATCTGGTCCTTAACCGCCATCGGAATACCATGCAGGGGGCCAAGATACTCGCCCCGTAGCATCTGCTCCTCCACCCGCCGCGCCTGCGCCATCGCCTCATCGGCAACGACAGTTATGTAAGCAAACAACCGGGGATTCAGCCGGTCGATGCGATCTAGGTACGTCTCCGTAAGCTCCACGGGAGACACTTCCCGGGCTTTCAGCAGGCCGGAAAGCTCCACTACTGACAAAAAAGGTAACTCTGCTTTATTCACTAATCGTCCTTCAGAAACAATTGCGCTCATGGCGCATTTTCTAACTACCAGTAAGGAGTGTCAACACTCCTCCGCCCCCCAGCTATTGTCGGACGGTCTCAACTCCACCGGCCCCACCTAACCCGACCCGTACCCTCAACGGCAGGAAACGCGGTCTACTTCTCAGGCAGGCTTAAGGCGAATTGCACTCCCGCCTCTACCCACTCCCACAGCCCCTCGTCGCTGCACAACCCTTCCGGCCTTACCATCACGAACCCCCGCATCGGCCTTCCCGTAACGTCCATAGCCTGGCAGTGTGGCCTCCCCAACGCCTCCTCATACCCCTCAGGCCCCACCCTCACCATCAGCCGGTCCTTGTGGACCCCCAGCGCCATATTGCCCTTCACCATGAAGGCCAAACCGCCGAACATCTTCTTCTGCACCACACCTTCTTGAAGATCCAGCACCCGTTCCACCCGCTCCGACAGCCGCTCATCGTAGGCCATTGGTCGCCTATCCGCCCTTCCTGCAAAACGCGTCCAAACCGCTACTCCCTGTGCCGGAACAATCCGAAGGAGCTCGTATACCCGTGAAGATACGTTGTTCCCTGCACAGGCCCAATCTCACCATTGCAGAAGAAGCCCCCCATCGGAATCTCCCCCATCGCGTCCCGGAATATCCCCGTGTCGTGGTCCGGCTGGCCGTATAGATACACTCCGCGCCCCAGGCAGGAAAAGAGGAGCGCCCCCTCCACACCCGTCTCTCGGTATCTGTCCCGGTACTGATTCACCAAGGCTGTCAGGTCTTCCGTGGAAGTCTGCGCGTCCCTCAGGTGAAACTGCACTATCTGACCCTCCCGCAGCCGCTCGCCGATGGCCAGCGCCCCGGATCGAGGGTCCATGCCGACTATGTTTCGAATCAGAAAGTCGCCCAACTGCGGATACTCTTGGAACTCGTCCATCACCACCCCAAGAAACAGCGAATTTCGCGCCAGCTCCTTGTCCCGCTCGCTGAGCACCTGGTACAGGTCTCGAAGGACCTCCAGCGCCGGCGAGCCGTCCAACTCCAACAGAACGTTGTTGTTGCACCGCGTCAGGTTCATGGGCTTGCCTATGGGCCGGCATCCCTGCGCCACAATCGTGTCTATGACCACGTCGCCCTGAAAGGCCAGACCCACCGCGCCGGAGCGGTGGACCTCTCCGTCCAGCATCAGAGCGTTCGACCCCGGCTGCTGCCCCCCGCTGGCCATCCCTCCAACCTTCACGCTGCGCCGGAATGCGTAGTCCAGCCCCAGCAGCAGGTTGTCGCTGCGAATGGTGAAGGGGTCCGTTATCAGCAGAAACTGCGGGTATTCGTCCGGCGTAGTGCCGACTAGCGACTCCCAGGCGCTGGGCGAAGCGTCCAAGTCCGGCAGCGACTCGTTTTCAACGTGGAAGGGCGTCACCGAAACCCTCGGTAGCGACGCCGCCGTCAGCGAGAATCCTGGTTTCTGCTCAATCTCACGCCCGCCCCCAATGACCCCGCCCGCAGAGCAGCCAATGATATGCTTGGGCGACAGCCGTTCCGTCAACATCTCAGGTATCCGCTCGTATGCCCCCCGGTGATGGGGCGAAGCGAAGACCACCGCCAAGTCCACTGTTTCCGACTCCAGACCTTCTCTGACCGATGCTACACACCGATCCAGGGCCTCCTCCAGGGAGGAATTATCCGAGGATGCGGAGGACCATTTCATCGTACCCTCCAGTAAAACGGGCTGCCGCGAGTATACCAAATCCCCATCTTCCAGGCACACCCACGCTCCTCTTCCCAAGACCCAGTGAAGAACCCTTTCACTCACGCCCACAATCGGCGTGGGGATCACCCCATTCCAATATCCTGTGGAGAACCCCCTAGCCGCGAATGGGTGAGCCACATGTTGAGAAGCATGTCCCACGGGCAAGCTCAGACCCATGGGACAGAAGCCATTTGGGACACGCTCAAGTAGGGATGCCCAAGCGCTTTCGACGGAATGTTGGCGAAGCAACTGAAACTGCCGCTGCTCGACAGGGCAGATAGCCTATCGCCTTGTTCTATGCAGCGAGGAGGTCTGTTTGACGGGGTCTGTCGCTAAAGAAGGGTCTCGTCCCTACTGCTACCAACGCTTATATGGCAGGAATTTCCCAGACATGGTGACCTGCACCCGGTCTCCGTCCGGGGATTCCACCCGGTCCACCGAGACGGTAAAGTCGATCGCGCTCATAATGCCGTCCCCAAATTTCTCGTGGATGATTTCCTTGAGCGGAACGCCGTAGACCTGCATAATCTCATAGAACCGGTATATCAACGGATCAGTGGGGACGACAGGACCCAAGCCCTTCATCGGGCATTCCGTCAGCTCCGCAGCAACATCGCTGCCAAGCTCCAGCAATTCCGCGAGACGGGTGGCCTCCTCCGGTGTGGCGCTGGCCTGTCTGTAGACCAAGGCCGCTACCCATACTTCGTCATGGCCGAGGGCTTGGGCCAGGTCAGTAAAGGACAAGCCCAAGTTGCGCTTGGCTTCTAGCAGTGTCTCCGTCGTACTTCCGAGTTCAAGGGCCACTATTGAATCTCCTTTTCGTAATCAGGGCAACGCCCCAAACGGCGTCACTACACCCACTGTGGAGATGAATTCTACACACAGCAGGCCAGCTTTTCCAGTGCACATTGATCGCCTGCTTCCCACTGGCCACTTCCCACCCTCTTGGTGCACAATAGGAGAAAATTCCCCCGGAGGTGTCATGCCCAACCGACTCGCCAACGAGACCAGCCCCTACCTCCTCCAACACGCCAACAACCCCGTTGACTGGTATCCCTGGGGCCCGGAAGCCCTCGAAAAGGCCCAATCAGAAGACAAGCCCATCCTCCTCAGCGTCGGCTACTCCGCCTGTCACTGGTGCCACGTCATGGAGCGGGAGTCCTTCGAAAACCCCGCCATAGCCCGCCTCATGAACCACAGCTTCGTCAACATCAAAGTCGACCGCGAGGAACGGCCCGACATCGACGCCATCTACATGCAGGCCGTCCAGGCCATCACCGGCCAGGGCGGCTGGCCCATGACGGTTTTCCTCACCCCCCAGGCCGAACCCTTCTACGGCGGCACCTACTTCCCCCCCGAAGACCGCGGCCCCATGCCCGGCTTCCCCCGCATCCTCCTCACCATGGACCAGATCTATCGCACCCGCCGCAGCGAGGTCACCACCGCATCGTCGGAGATAGTCAACAGGCTCCAACAGACCAGCCGCATGAAGTCCGAGTCCAACCTCCTATCCCCCGACCTGCTTGACGAAGCCTTTCTTCACCTCTCCTCCGGCTTCGACGGACAGAACGGCGGCTTTGGCGGCGCTCCCAAGTTCCCCCAGCCCATGAACTACGACTTCATCCTCCGCTATCACCACGCAACTGGCAACACCGAGGCCTTGGAAATCCTCAACCTCTCCCTCGAAAAGATGGCCCTCGGCGGCATGTACGACCAGCTCGGCGGCGGCTTCCACCGCTACTCCACCGACAGCTACTGGCTCGTCCCCCACTTTGAGAAGATGCTCTACGACAACGCCCTCCTGAGCCGTCTCTACCTCCACGCCTATCTTGCCACCGACCACGAACTCTACCTGCGCATCGTCCAGGAAACCCTCGACTACGTTCTACGCGAAATGACCAGCCCTGAAGGCGGCTTCTATTCCAGCCAGGATGCCGACAGCGAAGGCGTCGAAGGCAAGTTCTTCCTCTGGTCTCCTGAGCAAATTCGCCGCGCCATTGGCGACTACGACGCCGATATCTTCTGCGCCTACTACGACGTTTCCGACCAGGGCAATTTCGATGGCAAGAGCATCCTAAACGTCCCCCTTAGCGCGGAAGAAGTCATCGACCGGCTGGAAATTGAACCCCAAGAGCTAGAAGACGCCATTCAACTAGGAAAGGCCAAGCTCCTCCCCATCCGCAGCGCCCGCATCGCCCCCGCCCGCGACGACAAAATTCTCACCGCCTGGAACGGCCTCATGCTCCGCAGCTTTGCCGAGGCCGCCGCATCCCTCCAACGAGACGATTACCGGGACGCCGCCATCGCCAACGCCCACTTCATCACACAAAACCTCCAGTCCAACGGGCGCGTTCTCCGCACCTACAAGGACGGACAGGCAAAGCTGAACGGCTACCTGGAGGACTACAGTTTCCTCGCCGACGGCCTTCTCGCCGTCTACGAACTCACCTTCGATGACCACTGGCTGAACGAGGCCCAGCGTCTCACCGACGGCATGCTCGATCTGTTTTGGGACTCCGACGACCAGGTCTTTTACGACACGGGCGTCGACCACGAGACCCTCCTCGTTCGTCCCCGCGACGTCTTCGACAACGCCACCCCCTGTGGCTCCTCCGTGGCTGCCGACGTGCTGCTGCGTATGGCCCTACTCACCAGCGACGACAACTATCGCACCGTGGCCGCAGCCGCCCTCCGCTCCCTCGGCCCCATGCTCTCCCAGTACGCCGGCGGCATGGGACGATGGCTTGCCGCCCTCGACTTCCATCTGGGCCAGCCCAAGGAGATAGCCCTCGTAGGCGACCTCAATAGCGACGCTGCCCAGGACTTGCTGGAAGAAGTCTATTTTCGCTACCTGCCCAACCGAGTCCTCGCCGCCTCCGAGCTAGGAGACTCCGCCGGAAGCCACCCACTCCCGTTGCTTCGACACAAGACCCTCGTCGACGGCCAGCCCGCCGCCTACGTCTGCCGAAACTACGTCTGCCAGCTCCCCGTCACCACTCCCACCGCCCTCGCCACCCAACTAACCTCCCCCACCCCTTAATATGAGCAACATGAAGCGACTAGAAGCGATGGATAAGAAGAGAAGAAGGGAAATATTGCAACTAAGCATTGACGGGGGCTTCAGCAATGGTGAATTGTGTAACTACTTGGAAGTTACTTCGGCAGATATGAGAGGGTCCTCAAAAAATGAGAAAATGCAGCGCCTGCGCCACTATGAATACTCAATATCAATTCTCGTATCCGGGGGACTCTTGAACAAACATAGTAATCCATACTGGACTATCACAGACGTGGGATTGAAGGAACTGTATGAGTTAGAACATCCATGGAAATCTCACTTCCAACGTAATGCTTTTAGCTATGCCACCGTTGCAGCATCGATATCGACCACAATTGCCGTAATAGTCGGCATTGTATTGAACTAAGGCCTTACAGCCATCATCCGTAGTTTCACCAATAAGAACAATGAGAACGATCTGATAGAAACATGAACTTCGCCAACCGCACCATCTGGACTGCCGACAACATGGAAATCCTACCAGGCATCGACTCCGAATGCGTCGACCTCATATACCTCGACCCACCATTCAACTCCAACCGAGACTACGCCGCACCCATCGGAAGCAAAGCCGCCGGAGCCGCCTTCAAAGACACCTGGACTCTTTCCGACCTTGACGTCGCCGCTATGGGACGGCTGGCCGACTCTTATCCAAGCGTCTATGCCGTAATCGACGCAGCAGGACAGGTGCACGGCAAGGGAATGATGAGCTATCTTGTAATGATGGCCGATAGGCTGGTGGAATGCCACCGCATCCTCAAATCCACGGGCAGCATCTACCTCCACTGCGACCCGTTCGCCTCTCACTACCTTAAGTATCTATTGGATGCTATCTTTCGGCACCAAAGCTTTCGGAGTGAAGTCATTTGGAAACGAAGCGGTGGAAAATCAGATGCTCGCAGATGGGGAATAACCACTGACCGCTTACTGTTCTATACAAAATCAGACCACTACACGTGGAATCAGCAATACCGTCCTCACGACGCGGAATACATATCAAAGACGTACCGATACGATGACAATGATGGCCGAGGGTCGTACACGACGATGCCAGTCCATGCTGCGGGGGTTAGGACTGGTGAATCAGGTCTGAGTTGGAACGGCTACGACCCCTCTATGAAAGGGCGGCATTGGGCAACGCCAGTTAAGGGCGTGATGCACAAATACATCGTCGAAAATAGCTTAATACCAGACTGGCCAGATGCGTTTCCTACTGTACACAAACGCTTGGACGCCTTAAATGTCGCAAATCTGATAACAAGTCCGCCCAACAAGAGATCGTTGCCACGACTAAAGACCTACTTGAGCGCATCACGAGGTGTAGCCGCCACTGACCTTGTGGGTGATATTCGAATGGCCTCCGGGAATGAACGCACCGGCTATCCCACACAGAAACCTCTGGCCCTTCTGGAACGCATCATCTCAGCGTCGTCCAACGAGGATGACGTGGTGCTAGACCCCTTCTGCGGCTGTGCCACTACCCTCATTGCCGCCGAAAAGCTGGGCCGCCGTTGGGCCGGTATAGACATCTCCCCCAAGGCCATCGACCTGGTGCGGCATCGCATGGCCCAGACCAACCTTGACATTGGCGGACGCACCCTCTCCGTCCACACCCGAGCCCCCTCGCGGTCCGACGGCACCAAAATGCCCAGGCGTCAAATCAGGCATACCCTCTACGGCCAGCAGATGGGCAACTGCAACGGCTGCGGCGAGCACTTCGCCTTCCACATGCTGGAAGTCGACCACGTCTGGCCCCGCAGCAAGGGCGGCCCTGACACCCTGGAAAACTCCCAACTCCTCTGCCGCCACTGCAACAGCCTAAAAGCAACCGGCACCATGGACGACCTAGCCGTCAAACTCACCGCCTGGCAACGAGGAGGTACAAGGGTTTGACTACCATTAACGAAGTCTCAAAAACTGGCATGGCCATTGATCAGGCTAGGGGAATTATTGATAAAACTATGCCCCAAGTACAAGATCTGGTGCCGGAGTATGAATATGCGAAGAGGATGCCGTTGTACGCTGACACTTCCCTATCACGCGGCATTTGATATAATATGGTGGAGCGGTGGGGAATCGAACCCCAAAGGCCTGGGTGTAAAGTCCGGCTCTTGGACCCATCCCCGCCCCAAAACCCCCGAGGGATGGATCCTCGGGGGTTTTCTTGTGCCGCAGAATATCATTTATCTGGGTACCTGTCAAGGCGTCCCAATAGTATTAGCCTTTTCCATTCGCCTAACATTTGACAAAACAGTGAAGGCTAAGATATATTATTCCAAGTCGATGTTGTGAGGTGTGAACAGATGGTGTCTAGACAGAGAAGTCCTAACTATCCAGGCCTCGATCTTGGTGAAGCAATAAAGAGTGCCAAAGAACTCTATGCTAAAGTGAGCCGAGGCCAATTCACCGCAACTGAGGCTGCTGAGCCGTGGGGATATAGGGGGCCGAGTGGGCCAGTCAGAGTCCGGCTTGCAGCTTTGCGCCAGTATGGGTTGCTGGACGGACAGAGAGGAGAGAGCCCTAGACTATCCCGCCGGGCACTCACCTTTATTCTAAGGAACGAAGCTTCACGAGAATACAAGAATGCCCTAAAGGAAGCAGCCCTAGCACCAGTCCTTTTCACAGAGATTAGACAAGCTCGTCCAGATGCAAGTGATGGGGTATTGAAGGAATACCTTATCTTAGACAGAAACTTCACTGACGACGGGGCTGAGCGAGCAATAACAGTCTACAGAGACACGGTGTTGCTAGCAAACGTTGACAATAACGACACAATTTCAGGGCTAGAAGATGATTACACTAGTGAAGTATCCGAAGAAGATATTTTTGTTCCGCAAACCGCTCTGCAAACTACTGACACGCCAGTAGGATCGATTTCGATACCTATTCCGCTTGACGCAAATCGCATGGCGACTGTCGTTTTGCCGATTGATATGAAAAGCGTTGACTGGATGCGGTTAGAACGGATACTAGAAGCATATAAGCCACAATGTTTGGATGAAGGTAATGAATCTAGGGATAAATCTGCAGAAGACGACTCGTGACCGCCCCCCAACTGCCATCTCCCCATTGCCTCCCTACCCACTCCCCTGCTAACCTACCCCCATGAACAACTCCTGCTCAACATCCGATCTCGCCCCCCACCCCTTCCGTCATTCCCGCGCACACGGGAATCCACCCTCCTGTGTCCTCGCGGATGCGGGGACCCATCCCCCTCTCCCATGTGCAGCCTATCCTCGCAAAACAGGGGCGGGAATCCACCCCACACCCCCTCTGTCCCTACCATTCGTTTCCCCCACAGATAAAAACGAATACCCCGGAAAAAACTTTGAGCAACCACTTTTCCGCCCCAAAAAACCCTTGCATACGTCTTTAGACTCCAACAATCCTCAAAGCCAAAACAATGTAAGAAATCCCCCCCAAGGAGCCGCACCATGCCCAACCCCCAAAAACACACCATCGAGATCGAATACTGCCACGATTGAGGCCACGCCCTCCGCGCCGCCTGGATGGCTGGCGACACCCTCAACCGCATCGGCGACCGCATTAGCTCCTTCACCCTCATCCCTAGCGTCCACGGCAAGTTCGACGTCCGCATTGACGGCGAACTCGTAGCCGAACACCGACACGAACCCGACGCCCACATCTTCCCCGACCTCCAGGACCTCCTCCAGGCCATGAACGAACGCGCCACCTGACCCCAACTACCCGCCAGCAAATCTGCTTGCTAGAAAAGGCAATCTGCAATGAATCAAACTCAAAAAACTCAATCCGCCGTCGCAGCCAGGCCCCAGGACTACCCCCGCGGCCGCATCCTCGCCACAACCGCCGACGAAGCTCGTAAGTCCACCCACGGTCGCCGCCTCGTCCAGGAGCGTGTCCTGTCCTTGGGCAAAGACTCCATCTACAACATGACGGGCCTCGTTCGCGCATTCCCTCTTGACCCCGAAGACCTCCCCACCCTGGAGAACCAGTTCACCTACTACGCCCACTTCCTTGGCCGCGCCGAAGCAATGGCCGTCGAATTCACCGGCGCCCACGCCCAACAGCACGACGCCGTCCTGTGCAACCGCGTCACCTCCGCCATGCTGGCAATCATGCTCGGCGCCCTCCAGCGCGGCGACGCCGTAATCTCGCTGGTCGGCAAGGGACGCTCCCACCCCTCCGTTCAGCAGGCCGTAGAGCTAGTGGGCGCCGACTTTAGCGAAGTTGACAACCTCGAAGACCTCGAAGAAAGCCTCCCCCTCCGCCCCTGGAAGATGCTCGTCATCACCCCCCTAACCCCCTCCAAGCACCACATCCCCGCCGACCAGGTCCGACGCGCCATCGAATTGGCAAAAGAGCGCGATATGCTGGTGTTCATCGACGACGCCCACATGATGTCCCGCACCATCTTCTACGACGAACCTCCAACCTTCCAGCTAGGCGACGTAGACCTCTCAGTCTGGTCCCTGGATAAACACGTCCCCGGCCCCCGGGGCGCTGCCATCATCGGACGAAAAGACCTCATGGAGCAGGTTTCCGCCAAAGCCTTCCAGTTCGGCCTCGAAGCCCAGTCTGGCCACTATGTGGCGATGGTAAGGGGCATGGAAGCCTTTGACCCGGAGCCCATTAAACGCGCCTCAGCCCTGGCCCGAATCCTGTATCAAAAATTCCAAGCCCGCTTCGGCCCGACAGTGTATCAGGCAGGTCCCGGTGTTGCCCTCACCGCCGAAGACTTCACTGAGGTGGTCTTCGAACAAGCAGGAACCCGAGACACTACCCTCGCCCCATCGGAAGTGTCCGTCGCAGCCAGTTTCCTGCTGCTAAAGAAATACGGCATCATCACCATCCCCATAACCGGCTATCCCGGCGCCGCTCCCACCTTCAGGCTGATGATGCATCCCGACGGAGAGCGTTTCGGCATTGATCCTCTAGTTCGGGCCGTAGAAGATACCCTTGGACAGACCGCCGACCTCCTCCAAAACCCCGATAAGGTCCGCGCCCTCCTCCTGGGCTAACCCCATCTGTCCCCTTGTACGGGCGGTTCGCCAACCGCCCTCGCTGCCTACGCCATACCCGGTATTTCCCCGCGCCTAGAAGTCCCTTCCCCCTTGAGGGGGGAAGGTTAGGATGGGTGCAGACTTCCCCCACCCGTTGTCCTCGCGGATGCGGGGACCCATCCCCCTACGCCCCCACATGTCATTCTGAACACAGCGAAGCGGAGTGAAGAATCTCGTTGGTAGGTCACGCCCATCTACCCACCCCTTTCCCTCCCGTGTCCTCGCGGATGGAGACCTTTGCATAACTATCGAATCGCATTCAGATGGCGGTGTAGGACGACTCTTGACATAGCTAAATCATGGGATTCTGGATTCCGGCTTGCGCCGGAATGACGGTTATGCGAAGGTCTCCGTATGCGGGGACCCATCCCTCCGTCATTCCCACCCCCACCCCCTCTCACCCCGTGCCCTCCCTCCCGGGCATCCGTCCCCCTCCCGTAGGAGCGGTTCGCGGAGCCTGTTTCATAAGTCCTCACCTATGATTTATGCCAAGTATGCCAAGACGATTTCCGACGACCTCCCGGGCGAGAATATGGAATATGGCCCCAAGGTCCGTCATTCCTGCGACAGCAGGAATCCAGAAGGCCCAATTCTCGGAGAGGTCCGACTTCTGAAACAGGCTCCGCGAACCGCCCGTCTTCCTACCCTGAAACCGGCTCCGACGTCCGGCGTTAAGAGAGGGGAAACGCGCTCCTGACGTTTCTGCCCCCGACGGCGATTATCCCCGTGGAGTTGAGGCCTCCAATCGCGACCAAGCCAATTGCATTCACGCCGCCCACGGCGACCACGCCCACTGCGTTCACCCCGCCAATGGCAACAAGCCCCACTGCGTTTACGGGGCTGAAGGATACCAAGCCAATTGCGTTGAGGAAGCTGATTGCAACAAGACCAATAGCGTTAATAAACCCCACCGCCACACCGCCAATAGCGGTAGAGCCAACCGCAATAGCCTCAATCGTTATCCAACTCAGAGAAGCTGGCATCTTAGATTCGGACATTTTCTAGTTTCCCCTCAGTGTATTCTTGAGGACATTTGACGCAGCTCCGCTTGCCAATCCGAACGCGCTTGTCCGTCAAGCCCCACCCATCCCCATCATCATCCCTCTCCCATAGACACGGTTCGCCAACCCCCCGTCGTCCCTACCCCAAAACTGGCTCCGGCGTCAGTGGCCCCGACACCCCAACCATGGAGTCCCGCGTCACCAACCGCGCCAACTCCTCCTCGTTCCAACCCTCCGTCCCCTCGGGACGCCGCGGCAGCACCAGGTATCGCACGTCCGCGGTGCTGTCCAACACCATGACCTCCACCCCAGGCTCCAACTCCAACCCAAACTCCCGCATCACCCCACGGGGGTCCACCACCGCCCGCGACCGGTACGTCAGGCTCTTATACCAGTCCGGCGGCCTGCCCAACAGCCACGTCGGATAGCACGAACACAGCGTGCACACTACCAAATGATGCACCCCTTCCGTGTTCTCCGCTACCACCACGTCCGGCAGGTTCTCCGACTCGGAATAACCCAGTTCCGCAACCGCCGCCTTTGCGTCCGCCAGCAGCCGGTTCTTGAACTCCGGGTCCGTCCACGCCCTCGCAACAATCCTAGCTCCGTCCGCCGGAGAGCGGGCATCGCTTTCCATCGCCAGACGCTCAATCTCCTCTCTGCTGCAAATCCCCTTCTCCGTCAGCAGCGCCTCTAAAGCCTTCACTCGTCGGGCGTAATATCCCAACTCCTCGTCATGCGCCATCCCTGGATGATCATGTCCGTGCGACCCACTCATTTGCTCCTCCTCTTCTACCAAGCCGGCTCCAGCCAGTGCTCAAAAACATCCGCCAGTAGCTCGTCCGACTCCGGCCCATTATAGTTTTCCCATAGTTCACGCTGGCTGAACCTCACCAAGTAGAGGGGCACGACCGGCTCTCCCGAACCTCCATACGCAAGCGACTCCGGGTTCGGATACGCGCCGTGGTAGCGTTCAATCTTGCCCACCTTGCCACGTAGATACCATGGCGTCCGGTTATGTCCCTTCACGGGCAGGTCAAGCACTCTGACCCTGCCCCCCTCACCGTAGGCAGGTGTTGTTTCGTATGACGCCATCAGTCCTCCCCCTCCGCAAACTCCGTCATCTTCCGGTCTAATTCTTCTCGGGTGAGAATGCCCTTCTCTTCCAAAATAGACTCCACGGACTCCGTCCACCGCGCGTAGTAGCCTATAGATTCATACTTGCTCGGCTCAATGCTCTCAATGCCCCGGCGAAGTTCGTCAGTCCCAATCAATCCCTTGCCCCGCAGCGCCCCAAGAACGGCGCTTATACGAACTTCCCAGTCCATGATCGGATGATCGCCCCTGTCAATGGGTTCGTCCGTGGGCCAACCGCCACGGTCGTGAACTCCGGGCATCGCAGCACCTCCTCAGACGGCCAATTGGACCGCCACCGTACACTATAGCACAACCCCGCTACCCTACCGTTATTCCCGCGGAGAGCCTGCCCTCGTCAAGACGGGGGCGGGAATCCACCTCTCAGAATCCCGATCTCCCGTAGGGGCGGCTCGCGAACCGCCCGTCCCCCTCCCGTTGTTCTCGCGGGGGGAGACCTTTGCATAACCGTCATTCCGGCGAAAGCCGGAATCCAGAATCAAACGATCTAGCTATGGCAAGAGTCGCCCCACACCGCTATCAGAATGCGTTTCGGTAGTTATGCAAAGGTCTCCGGGGGCGGGAACCCATCCCTCCATCCCCACAGCCTGCCCCCATGACGACATGGAAGGAAATCCATCATTCAAGCGCCCAGACCCGCCATCCTGACGTCCTTCACCTCACACTATCCGGTAGCTAAAACCCCCGCCAGCCTACGTTCAACCCCACCGCGTCTCGTATGTCCACACAAGCAGGCGTCTAAGATGAACGGCCAAAGGCCGCATCCCGTAGAACTGATGCCTTGTCCGTCCTCTCCCACGGCACGTTCAATTCTTCCCGCCCGAAGTGCCCGTAGGCAGCCAGATCCCTGTACATCGGCCTTCGCAGGTCGAGATCCCTCATGATCGCCGCCGGACGCAGGTCAAAGTGCTTCGTCACCAATTCTTGAATCAGGTCGTCCGACACCTTGGCAGTGCCGAAAGTCTCCACGCTTACGGAGATGGGTCGAGCCACCCCAATAGCGTAGGAAACCTGTACCTCCGCCCGGTCCGCCAGTCCCGCCGCCACAATGTTCTTTGCCACGTACCGGGCCGCATACGCCCCGGAGCGGTCCACCTTGGTCGGGTCCTTCCCGGAGAAGGCGCCACCCCCGTGCCGTGCCAACCCGCCGTAGGTGTCCACCAGAATCTTGCGACCAGTCAACCCCGTGTCTGCCGCAGGCCCCCCGGTCACGAACCGTCCGCTGGGGTTTACGAAAATCTTCGTATCCTCGTCCATCAGATGGGCCGGCGCAACGTGCCGCACCACCTGTTCAGTAATGTCCCGCGTCAGCGTTTCTTGCTCCGTTTCCGGTGTGTGCTGGGCGCTCACGACAATCGTGTCTATCCGTTTAGGCTCCCCGTATTCATACTCCACCGTGACCTGCGACTTGCCGTCGGGCCAAAGGTAGGGAATCATCCCCTCCTTGCGAACCATGGCCAGTCGCTTGCAGAGCCGGTGAGACAATGCGTGTGGAAGGGGCAGCATCTCCGGCGTTTCATTGCAGGCGAAACCCACCATCATTCCCTGGTCCCCCGCCCCGATGAGGTCCAAACTGGCATCGTCCTGGGCCGACCGACCGTCGCCCCGCACCTCAAGCGCGGTGCTGACGGCCTGGTTTATGTCTGCCGACTGCTCTTGTAAGGACACCATGACGGCGCAGCTCTTGTAGTCGATTCCCCGCTCCGCGCTGGTGTAACCCGCTCGCTTCAGCGTTTCTCTCGCCAACGACTGCACGTCTATGGTCGCGCTCGTAGTTATCTCTCCCATGATTACCACCAACCCATTGGTGGTGCACGTTTCGCAGGCGATGCGAGCGTTGGGGTCTTGGGCCAGGATTGCGTCCACGATGGCGTCGGATATCTGGTCGCACAGCTTATCCGGGTGCCCTTCCGTCACCGACTCCGAGGTGAGCAAATATTGGGATGAATTCATAAAGACGTTAGACAATTGGCGGTGCTCCTTTTCGAAATTAGGTGCCCTCTTCCCAGCTGTTCAGGTACTTCCACTGGGCGTCCGTGAGGGTGTCTATGGTTACGCCCATGGACCGGAGTTTGAGTCGTCCCACCTCCATGTCCATATCCTTGGGCACCGGATATACTCTTGGCTCCAAGCCCTCCTTGCGCGTCGCCAGGTACTCTACGCTCAGGGCCTGATTGGCAAAGCTCATGTCCATCACGCTGGAGGGGTGCCCCTCGGCGGCGGCCAGGTTCACCAGTCTCCCCTCCGCCAGCAGATACAGCCTCCGCCCGTCCTTCATCGTATATTCTTGGACGAAGGGCCTCGCCTCGGCGATTGACTCTGCCATGTCCTCCAGCGCTGGAATATCTATCTCCACGTTGAAATGTCCGCTGTTGGCCAGCATTGCCCCGTCCTTCATCACGGCGAGTTGCTCCGGGCCCATGGCGTGAAGCCCCCCCGTAGCCGAGATGAACACGTCCCCGACGGTTGCGGCCTCGTGACTGTGCGAAACAGTGAACCCGTCCATGACGGCCTCCAAGGCCCGCACCGGGTCCACCTCGGTAACTATCACGTTGGAACCCATGCCCCTTGCCCTCTGGGCGATTCCGCGTCCGCACCACCCATAGCCCATCACCACCACCTTCTTGCCGGCCCACAGAAGGTTCGTCGCCCGCGTAATTCCGTCCAGCGTGCTCTGGCCCGTGCCGTAGCGGTTGTCGAAGAAGTGCTTGGTGTCCGCCTCGTTGACGGCAATAATCGGATAGCGAAGCATCCCCTCCTTGGCCATGGCCTTCAGCCGTATGACCCCCGTAGTAGTCTCCTCCGTACCACCAATAATCCCACGGATGAGTTCCTTCCGCTCCTGGTGTATCGTAGCCACCAGGTCCGCCCCGTCGTCCATGGTCACATTGGGCGCGGCGTCCAGCGCCGACCGTATATGGCCATAGTATGTGTCGTCGTCTTCACCCTTTATGGCGAAAGTGGCTATGCCGTACTCGCTGACCAAGGCGGCAGCCACGTCATCCTGGGTGCTCAGAGGGTTGCTGGCGCACAACGCTACGTCAGCGCCTCCCGCCTGGAGGGCTATGGCCAGGTTGGCCGTCTCCGACGTCACGTGCAAGCAGCCGGACACACGGACTCCTTCCAGCGGCTTCTCCTTTTCGAACCTCTCCCGAATCAGTGTCAGCACGGGCATGTCCCGCCCCGCCCATTCAATGTGCTCCAACCCCTCCCGTGTTAGGGAAAGGTCCTTTACGTCAGATTTTGGATTGCTGTTCAAATCATTCTCCTAAACTCATTAGATAACTCCGGCCTTCTCGCGCCACGGCAGGTCCTCTCCCGACTCCAACCCCTGGAAACTCGTCAATCCCACGTACCCACCCAGCCGCTCCAAGACCTCCCCGCGCGTCAGCGACGAAAGCTTTTCAACACTCAATGCCTGAACAGTGAAGGACCCCATCACCGTCCCCACCACCGCCGCCCGACGCAGACTCTGGCCGCTCAGGTTTCCCGTGTCCGCCAGATAGCCCATGAACCCGCCCGCGAAAGAGTCCCCGGCCCCCGTGGGGTCCGCAACGCTGTCTAAAGGAAACGCGGGCGCGGCGAAAATGGAGTCCCATTGGACCATCAATACACCGTGTTCTCCACGTTTTGCCACAACTGTCTTCGGCCCAAGGTCGAGAATCGACCGAGCCGCCCGCACAAGATTCGACTCCTCGGCGAAAGCCCTCACCTCCCCTTCGTCCATAAACACAACGTCTACCGACTTCAATACCTCGGTCAGACTCTCTCGCTTGCTCTGTATCCAGATGCTGATAGTGTCCGCGGCCACCAGCTTGGGCCGCGCTTCCATCTGCCCCAGCGTCTGAAGCTGCAAGTCCGGGTCGATGTTCGCCAGAAACAGATACTCCGCCCGCCTCTGCTCAGGGCTGAGAACGGGGTTGAAGCCATCAAACACGTTCAGCTGCAGGTCGAGCGTATCCCGAAGGTTTACGTCTTCAGTACTGTAACGTCCCGTCCAGCGAAAGGTCTTCCCTGACGCGCGCTTCAGCCCGCTGACGTCCACGCCGTGCCGAACCAGTAGCGCCTCGTCCTCCCTCCGGAAATCTTCTCCCACCACTCCAATTAGCGTAACTGGCGTGTAAAAGCCGGCGGCAATGGAGAAATAGGTGGCGGACCCCCCCAGCAGATCTTTGCCCGTTGTCTGCGGGGTGATTATCGTATCGTACCCCACCGAGCCAACTACAAGCAGCGACACTGTCAGTCCTCTCTACGCCGGGTATTCCGTCGGCAACCCATGCTCTATCCAAGCGGGTGTGCCGTCGTCCACGTTATATAGCGTCTCCAGGTCGAAACCCATCGACGCCGCCATCTCGCAGGCCAAGCCGCTGCGTACACCGGCGGCGCAGATGAACAGCAGTTTCTTTCCCTCGGGCAGCTCGTCCACCCGGTCCAACAAATCGTCGATGGGTATGTGAATCGCCCCGGCTGCGTGCCCCGTCACCCATTCGTCGTCGCGCCGCACGTCGACTAGCGCCGCCCCGTCTCCCTCTGTGTCCAAAATGGTCTGGGCCTCGGGTGAATCCACCCTGTAAAAAGGCTCTCCAGGTTCCTGTCTAGCCATGGCGAGACCTCCTGATTTCTCTAAACGTACTTTCCAATGATGGGCGCAAGCTGCGCCTTGTACTCCTCCGAAACAAGTTCCGGAGAAGTTAGAATAGCATTTTCCAGGGCCGACCCGCAGGAACAGTTCCGGCCCATTGGTACACGCGGAATCAAATTTCTCAGAATGTTTATCGACGTGGCCACGTTCCTTTTCAGGTTCGCCACCACCATCTCCACCGTCACCACTTCCGTAGCTTCCCGCCAGCAGTCGTAGTCCGTCACGCAAGCCAGCGTCGAATAGCAGATCTCCGCCTCTCGCGCCAGCTTCGCCTCCGGCAGTGCCGTCATACCGATTATGTCCGCGCCCCATTGGCGGTACATGAAAGACTCCGCCCGCGTCGAAAACGCCGGCCCTTCCATTACAACGAAAACTCCACCCTCGTGCACGGTAGCCCCTGCCTTCTGAGACGAGTCGTACAACAGGTGGCTCAACGAAGGACAGAAGGGGTCGGAAAACGCTACGTGCACCACCATCTTGTCGTCGAAGAACGTATTGCCCCGAAGTCGAGTTCGGTCGATTATCTGGTGCGGCACAACCATGTCTAAGGGTTTCATCTCTTCCCGAAGACTCCCCACCGCGCTCACCGACACAATTCTCTCAACTCCCAGCTTCTTGAGCGCGAAGATGTTGGCCTTCACCGGCAGGTTCGTAGGCGATATGCGATGTCCCCGACCGTGTCTCGGCAGAAAAGCCACGCCGACGCCTTCAAACGTTCCCACCACAATTGCGTCGCTCGGACTGCCATACGGCGTCGGGACTTCCACCTCCTCCACGTCCTGAAGACCCTCCATGGAGTACAGCCCACTCCCGCCAATGACCGCCAATCGAGGCCTAATCATCAGAAGCCTCCCCTTGCGCAAGAACTACCGCCGCCCTCAGATTCGCCTCGTAGGGAGGACGAATCACCCCTGCTTCCGTGATAATGGCATCCACATATTCGTGAGGCGTCACGTCGAAGGCCGGATTCCGAATCCCTATACCCTCCGCCGCCGTCCTCACACCCCCAAATTCAGAGACCTCCGCTGCGTCCCGCTCCTCGATGGGTATCTCCCCACCCGACGCAACGCTCAAGTCAACCGTGGTCGTGGGAGCCGCCACGTAGAACGGCGCGCCGTTCTCCCGCGCCAGCACCGCAATGCCGTAAGTGCCAATCTTGTTGGCCGTGTCACCATTGGCTGCTATCCGGTCCGCTCCCACCACCACACATCCCACTTCCCCTTGACGCAAAATTAGTCCGGCAGCCGAGTCCACCACCATCGTTGCGGGAATCCCCAACTTCACCAGCTCCCAGGCCGTCAGACGCGCCCCTTGAAGAAAGGGCCTCGTTTCCGTATGAAAAATCTGGAAGCGGTCGCCTTGCTCCCACGCCGCCCGGATGACTCCCAAAGCCGTACCGTAGCCAGCCGTTGCCAGTGCGCCGGTGTTGCAATGCGTGAGAACGCCTTGCTGCCCGCTGAGAAGCGGCGCGCCGTGACGCCCAATCTGCCGGTTAGCCTCCACGTCCCTACGCTGAATCTCCTTCGCTTCCTTTAGTAGCCTTTCGCACGTCACCGATGGCTCGGCCTCGGCTTTCGCCACTTCCATAAGTCGTTCAACTGCCCACGCAAGATTGATCGCCGTAGGCCGCGCCGCCTTAATCTCCTCAGCAGCATCCCGGAGGCGCGACAGAAATTCGTCCGCGCCACTCGACTCCAAAATCTCCTTGGCGGCCAGAACCATGGCGTAGGCGCCCGTCACCCCAATGGCCGGCGCACCTCTCACACGCATCTCTCGTATGGACGCAATTACCTGCCGGTAGTCCGAAGACTCCACTACAACCTCTTCCCGAGGCAGCCGCGTCTGGTCCAGCAGCCTCAGCCTGCCCGACACCCACGAGATGGGTTGAACCTCATCCTGCAATCTGCCAATGCCTCCGTCTAAAGAGTCTCGACGCCACAAAAAAGCTTCTCAAAAAGAGAAGCTCAAAAAGTTACCTTTGAGCCTCTCTCATCTTTCACCCCAATAGGGGCGCCGGAATTGGCACCTTGCCGAACTGCCCCGCAGTTCAGGTGGGTTGCCAGGCTTCATCGGGCCGTTCCCTCTGCCTATCTGGATAAGAGAGGACAATCTATACGATTTTCTATCTAAATCTTATTGACCCACGCCGTTCATGTCAAGAAACGCCACCCGATGAGGATGTCCGGCTCCAGCGGGTCCGTCAGTTGGACGAGGATCATTGCTTGTAACCCCCACGGAGCTGGTTGATGAGACGCTGGACCTCGTTGACGATAAGGAAGCGACCGGTGCCGGGCAGGTCCCCTGGCTCGCCCAGGATAATGCCCACCAGGTCGCCGCTGGCATTGAACACCGCGCCACCGCTCATGCCGCCGGCAAGGGTGGCGTCCGCCTGACCTTGGAGGCAGCTTCCCCCGGAGCCACCGCCAAGAGCCCCGAGCCTTCCGAAGGTGATGGTCGGATACATCCGAATCTGTCTGCCAGGATAGCCCAGCATGGCCAGCTCCGAACCGAAGGGGAGCTGAATGTCCCGGGCGAACGTGTAGGGCACCGTAACCCCCCGGCTGACCGGCCGGTGGGTGAGCAGCGCCAGGTCACAGCCGGAGTCGTATCCGGTAACGGTGGCCGTTGTCGCAGTAACGCCCTCGAACTGCACCGCAACCTCGTTGGTGTCACTCACGACGTGGGCCGCGGTGATTATCTCGCTGTCGGAGATCCGAACCCCCGACCCTCGGAATAGCACTAGGGCGACAGCGCCCCGCTTCTCCTCCAGAAAGTCCTTGAAGCCCGGTCCCTCAGCGCCGTCAATCGTCGGCCCCGCTGGGCCGCGGGGGCCTGCTGGTCCTGGAAGCCCTCGTGGGCCTCGCTCGCCGGGTTCTCCCTTATCGCCGGCGACGCCTTGGTCACCCTGGGGTCCGGTTGATCCGAGTTCACCGTCTGGTCCGCGCTCGCCAGCCGGTCCGGCTGGGCCTTGAGGTCCTGGTGGTCCCTGGGGTACTGGTTCGCCCTGAATTCCTTGCGGTCCCTGCGGGCCTTGGGGTCCGATCTCTCCGACCGGCCCCTGTTCTCCCTGAGCGCCGCGGTCGCCAGGCACTCCCTGGGGTCCGGGCGCGCCCGCATCGCCAACGCAGGCTGCGTAGACGATGGCGGTTATCCCAACGATTACCGTAAGGATGAGCGCCCTGTAAAGGAGTTTCAACTTGTCAATATGTTGGGGCATATATTCTCCTCCAATGTTGGGGTCCAGTTTTTAGGGAATGCATAGGCTTGAAAATACAAGAGTTACAATCTCAGTAATCTCATCAAATCGATCACCGCATTAGTTTGCCTCAGAATCTGGATTGTAATTATTATAGAGTTCTCAGATTTAAGAGATTACTTGACGAATGAAGCACTCATACCTTGATATCGTGAGAAGGCAGGATAAATACAGCATGAGTTTCGATAATAACGACTATATGATAGCTTGGGACGTATCACAGACTAATGGTCCCAGGATTAAGGTCGGCCCTTGGCCTGACAATATAGGGTGGTCAAGTGACTACGCCCTTACTACCGGTTGTTGCGACAGTTTCTTCACAGATCTGCCAGAAAGTGAACAAGCAAAGGCACTATTGAATCAAGCCGCGTCCCTGATGTTTCACGGCATAACCCCAAGTGCTGTGCTACAAGAGTTCGCAAAGATAGGGGTATGGCGCGAGATGGGCATTAGATTGCCCGCGGGTGACTATACGAGGGCCTTCTTGCCTAATCGTATTGACTTCAACCCCTATAACCCAGCTTAGCTTACGTCAACTAGATACGACATATTGAAAGATTAGCACCATATATCGATGAAAATCTAAACTACGCTCTCACACGAACCTATCAGTTCCCACTCATGGATCAGTTGTCTACTAAATGGTGTCTAGGATGGTAGGGTATAGAGGCGCGGAAGGCACGTACATATCTCTGCCCATCGACTTGCCTGCCTATGCAGACTACGACTCAACCCTCGGTTCAATAGTTGCCCAAATGGAACGCATCGCCAAAATCATCGACCCCGACGGCCCCACCTACAGAAAATAGCGCCTGGTTCAAACTTGGGTATAACGGCTTCTCTCCCGGTTGCTGGCCTCAATTACTGCTGAGTCCAAGTGCTTGGAAGAGTGTTCGATTTCAATGCCGATGAGTTCGCCGTCAGCCCCAAGGTCTATGTTCAGTCCATCGGCAACTTCGCGGGTTTCCGTGCCTGGCTTCTTGCTGAATTCCACGTAAGCGCTGTCCGTTTCCGGGTAGTAATGCAACTTCATTCTTGCTTCTGAACCCGCTGTCTATAAAGGCGGTAAGGCCCGTTTCTCCATCGGCCAGGGCCACTACTCGCGAAATATGTGGGTCGTCATGGCTGGGGTAAGGAACTGATCCCCAGAATCGGATGCGACCGTCAGGCTGAGTTTCTCGCTGAGCAGGTTGTTCGATGACTTGGGCAACCCAGGCAAGCTCGATATATGGACGGTTGCTTTGAAGGCGTTCCTGAAAGTGCCGGGTAACCTTCATGCCCTTATTGTATAGATGGTCCGGTAAATTGCAAACTGGCTATATGGAAACGGAGGCCCCCGGCACAAGTCGGGGGGCCTCCGTTTTGCCGATTCAGTTTTGGGTAGTGGGGGTTGGACTCGAACCAACGACCTTCAGGTTATGAGCCAGGTTCGCCGACGTAGTCACTTACTAGGAGAATCAGCAGGCGTCCGATCCAATTATCCCCTCAAGATACCATTGTCCGTCTGCAAGCACCCAATTATCGTCGTCTCCCCCGTGGGCACCGATGATAACGTCATCTAAATAGAATTCTATCAGTACGGATCCTGTGTTTCCGGTAACTTCAACATCGGAGGCGCGAACTTCTATATCGAGATCTTCATTGATGCCGAATAGTGCACGCATCGCTGTTTTCGGTGTGGCGTCTTCATCCAAGCCCATGGAAGCAACCTCAGACATCAGTGCGGCGTTCCCCTCTGCCACATACTCCTCCTTCGAGCATCTGGATTGGGATTCAGGAGATGCGAGGTCATAAAATTCCGAGTAGTTGCCTTCCATAATAGCAGCGCCGAAGTCTTCAGCCCGGGCCTTCAGATTTTCCTCGGTAGGGCCCGAGGACGCCCCTCCACCGCAGGCGACAAGGGCCACAACTGTGATGAAAAGGAGCAGTAGACCCGTGTATTTGCTCATAGACAACCCCCACACGGACAAATAAGCGTGGTCCAGCGCCGCCTCTCTTGGTCTCCAACAGCGATTTGTACGGAAAACGTGCCCATAGGGATTTGTTCATCCTTTCCTAGCCTGACCCGGTACGTATATCCGGCGCCTCTCGTATCTGCATTATAGCATAGAGTTCATAACCCGAAGGTCCTTGGTTCGAGTCCAACCCCCGCTACCAATAGACGCGCCCAACCCAGTCTCCCTTTGTCAGTTCTCGACACATGGTTCGTTCGACTCTCTTTGCTCATGAAACAGGAGCTGATTGGCATAGCCGGCTCCAATTGTTCCTAGGGAACCTCTGAACAACGTGGCACGGGTTGCATATAGTAGTCCGTGGGAGTTGTAAGAGACTCAGGAGCCTATCAAGGCGTTTTTATTGTGTGCACAGGGAAGCCCGTGAGGCCCCCAAGTCACTTCAGTCGGGGCGTGGTAGTGACCACACCTCGTAGTTGGGCGCACCTAGGCCCTATGAAGCCGCCAGGTGACGCTCCGCCGTTATCAGGTTGGTAAGCCCCAACAGCAACGCCAGCCGTTGCGTGTTCTTGGCCAATCCCCGGTACCGAACCTTGGCGTACCCGAAGCGTCGCTTCACCCACAGGAACGTATGCTCCACCTTGGCCCGAATGGACGCCTTCCGTATCTCCTCCACCGCTGCTTCTCTCCCAGGCTCCAATTGCCGTCGCCTACTGGGCCTCATGGCCACCCGCCACTCCACGTCCAACCCCCTATTCTCATCCCGCTTGGCCACTCCCTGGTATCCCGCATCTCCCCACACCCGCTTCTCTCCTCCGTGCAGCAGCCGGTGCGACTCTGTTACGTCATGAACGTTGGCGGATGTCGTGCTCATGCTATGCACCACTCCCGTCTCTGAGTCCACCCCGATGTGCACTTTCATACCGAAGTGCCACTCATTCCCCTTCTTCGTCTGACGCATCTGTGGGTCTCGCTCTCCAGCGCCATTCTTCGTCGACGACGGCGCCTCTATGATGCTGGCGTCCACTATGGTCCCCTCCCGCAGCCGCAGCCCCTGGGTTGCCAGGTGACGGTTGATCTCCTCCATCAGTCCCTGCCCCAGATGGCCCTCTTCCAGCAGATGTCGGAAGTTCAGTATCGTTGTCTCGTCCGGCAACGGGCCTGAGAGTCTCAGTCCCACGAACCGTCTCACCGACTCCGCCTCGTAGAGCAGGTCCTCCATCCCAGGGTCGCTCAGAACCTGCCCTCGCGAAGGCGGGGGTTGTAGAACAGCTGCACACAGTGTATCCGCAGCATCGACGATAACTCGTAGGGCCGACGGCCCCGGCCCGCCTTGGGATAATACGGCCGGATCCGCTCTTCCAGCATCCCCCACGGGATGATGCCATCCATCCGCTCAAGGAATATCTCCCGACGCGTCTTACGCTTCTTGATCTCGTACTCCAAGTCTCCAAAGGTCGGCTGGCTCATCGTGACTTCACCCCAAGCGTCTCCTGTTCTCTGTTTAGCATTCTACTACGGCATGGAGCAGTGAGGCTTGTTCAGAGTGTTCCTAGGGAACCTCTGAACAACGTGGCACGGGTTGCATATAGTAGTTCGTGGGGGTTGTAAGAGACGCAGGAGCCTCACATGGGGTTCTTACCGTGTACGCGGGGAAGCCCGTGAGGCCCCAAGTCACTTCAGTCGGGGCGTGGTAGTGACCACACCTCGTAGTTGGGCGCACCTAGGCCCTATGAAGCCGCCAGGTGACGCTCCGCCGTTATCAGGTTGGTCAGCCCCAACAGCAACGCCAGCCGTTGCGTGTTCTTGGCCAATCCCCGGTATCGAACCTTGGCGTACCCAAAGCGTCGCTTCACCCACAGGAACGGATGCTCCACCTTGGCCCTGATAGACGCCTTCCGCCTTTCCTCCACCGCTGCTTCACTCCCAGGCTCCAATTGTCGTCGCCTACCTGGCCTCATGGCCACCCGCCACTCCACGTCCAACCCCCCATTCTCATCCCTCTTGGCCACTCCCTGATACCCCGCATCTCCCCACACCCGTTTCTCCCTTCCGTGCAACAGCCGGTGCGCCTCCGTCACGTCATGCACGTTGGCGGATGTGGCGCTCATGCTATGCACCACTCCCGTCTCTGAGTCCACCCCGATGTGCACTTTCATACCAAAATGCCACTCGTTTCCCTTCTTCGTCTGACGCATCTGTGGGTCTCGCTCTCCAGCGCCATTCTTCGTCGACGATGGCGCCTCTATGATGCTGGCGTCCACTATGGTCCCCTCCCGCAGCCGCAGCCCCTGGGTTGCCAGGTGGCGGTTGATCTCCTCCATCAGTCCCTGCCCCAACTGGCGCTCTTCCAGCAGATGTCGGAAGTTCAGTATCGTTGTCTCGTCCGGCAACGGGCCTGAGAGTCTCAGTCCCACGAACCGTCTCACCGACTCCGCCTCGTAGAGCAGGTCCTCCATCCCAGGGTCGCTCAGATTGTAGAACAACTGCACACAGTGTATCCGCAGCATCGCTGACAACTCGTAGGGCCGCCGGCCCCGGCCCGCCTTCGGATAGTGCGGCCGGATCCGCTCTTCCAGCATCCCCCACGGGATCAGGCCATCCATCCTCTCAAGGAATATCTCCCGACGGGTCTTACGCTTCTTGCTCTCGTACTCCAGGTCTCCAAAGGTCGGCTGGTGCATCGTGATTTCACCCCAAGCGTCTCCTGTTCTCTGTTTAGCATTCTACTACGATATGGACGAGTGGGGCTTGTTCAGAGTGTTCCTAGCTCTCGGCCTTCGCCATGATGTGCCTGGAACTCCCCTTGTCCTCGCCGAGCCTGCGGCTGTGCTTCTTCACCGTGGTCCGCGCCCTGGCCCCGCGCTCCGCTTTCTCCAAAGCGGTCCGCGTGGTCAGTCATCCAGCAGCCCGTTCTGCGCAGCCCACACCGCGACCTCCTGCTTCGAGTCGACGCCCAGCTTTACCTGAATGGTGCAGAGAGCGTTTCGGATGGTGACCACCTTGACTCCCCTTGCCTCCGCAATCGCAACGGACCTGCCCCGGCAGAACGACACAAGTATCTCCGTCTCCCTCTGGGTCAGGTTGACGTTCTTCGATTTCGCCCCGCCCCGAATCCTGTCGAAGACCCGCCTCACCACCTCGGTCGGCAGACGCCCCTCGCCCGCAGCCACGCTCTTCATCATACCCAGGACCTGGTCCATCCCGGCCACCTTCTGAAGGTAGCCGGCCGCACCGGCGGCCACCGCCTCTATCACGGCGTTCGCCTCCGTCGAGGCGGTCAGCATGATCATCCGTGTCTCGGGCAGAGACTCCATGATCTCCCGGAACGCCTCCACGCCGTCCTTCTTGGGCATCATGACATCCATGACGATCAAGTCGGGCGACAACTCGGAGGCCGCCATCTCCATCCCCTTGATCCCACTACCCCACCCATTGTCTTTCTTGCAGTTGAAAATTACCCCGCTCCACCTGGCTGACAATATGCTAGACAGGCTCCTTCGTCCCCCAGTGCAAGTGCACCGCGCCGAACCCCATTGACTCCCGCCCAACGTCTTCCAACCCCACCCGTGCGAACAGGCCCTCCAGCTCCTCCGGTGACACAAACCCCTCCACCGACCTCGGCAGATACGTGTAGGCCGCCATGTCCATGGTCACCACCGCCCCCACCAGTGGCACCACACGCCGAAAGTACAACTTCACCAGCGGGCGCAGCAGCCCCCTTTCCACCGGCATCGTCTCCAACGAAAGCACCCGTCCCCCCGGCCTCACCACCCGCGCCATCTCCCGCAGCGACTGCTCCAGGTCAGGAATGTTCCGCAAGCTGAAAGCGGACGTGACGCAGGCAAAGCTGTCGTCCTGAAACGGAAGCGAAAGAGCGTCTCCCATGGCAAAGCTCACCCGCCGCCGCGTCCGGCCCTGCCTCCCCTTGACCGCCGCACGGCCCACCATCGGTTGCAGTAGGTCCATGCCGACTACCTCCCCCGCCCCAGTCGTTCTCTCCAGCTCCAGCGCCAGGTCCCCCGTGCCCGTTGCCACGTCCAACACCGGCCCCTCCAACCCCTCCAACGCCCGCCTCGCCGCCTTTCGCCGCCATCTACTATCCATCCCAAAGGTCATCAGCCCGTTCATCAGATCATACCGACCCGAAATACGCGAAAACATGGCGGCAACGTACCGCCGCTTCTCCTGTCCCCGAAGTCCCACCATGATCAGTAGCCAGGCCCGCGGTCCGATGCACCTCGGTACACGTGCCGTTGAGAAAGTCCAGACTCCACGTCCAACGACACCAGAATCCGCTCAACAAAGTAGTCCACCACCTCATCTATTCTGGTGGGTTTCAGGTAGAAGGGCGGCTCCGGCGGCATCACCAGCACCCCCATCCGTGCCAGATTCGCCATGTTCTCAAGGTGTATGGCGTGAAGCGGCGTCTCCCTCGGTACAATTACCAGGTTCCGCCGCTCCTTCAAGCACACGTCCGCCGCTCGCAGCAGCAGGTTGTTGGCCATCCCGTGGGCCATCGACGCCACGCTGGCCATGCTGCACGGCACAATCACCATTCCGGCTGTGGGATACGTGCCACTCGCGATGGGCGCATTCATCTCGTTGATCCCGTAGGACGTAAAGAACGGGCTCTCCCGCCACGCCGAAAGATAGCCGCTGAAGGGTTCCGGCATCTCCTCCTGCCACACCATCTTGGCCGCGTTCGAGCACACCAGCGCTGTCGGCACCTCCCGCGTCAGCAGCGCTTCCACCACCTGTTGGGCGATGACCGACCCGCTGGCCCCCGATATTCCCACCACCACCGGATTCACGTGAACACCGCCAATGACGTAGCCAGCAAAAGAATCAGCCCCACGTAGCTGTTGAACTTGAGCGCCGCCACAGGGACTTTAGATAGGTCCGTCGGCTTGACCAACGAGTTCTGGTAGACCAACATCGCCGACGCAATTCCCCAGCCAACGAAGTAGAACACGCCCAACTCCATCCATATCCCCAACGCCAGCAGCGACCCCGACGTTACAACGTGCATCAGCCGCGCGATCCACAGCGCCCCGGCTATCCCAAATCGCCTTGGAATCGAATGTATGCCATATTCCTTGTCAAACTTGAAGTCCATGCAGGCGTAGATTATGTCGAAGCCCCCAACCCAGAACGCCACCGCCCCGGCCAGCAGCACCGCCTGCGGCTCCAGCGTACCCGTCACCCCCACCCACGCCCCGGCGGGCGCGATGGCGTCGGCCCAACCCAGAATCAAGTGGCTTCCCCAGGTGAAATACTTGGCATACGTATATAGGAACAGCACCGCCAACACCACCGGCGAGAGCACAAGTGCCAGCGTGTTCAGCTGCGATGCAGCAAACACGAACACCCCCATGGAAACCAGCATCATCAGCGCCATGTCGCGCCGCTTCAGCAGTCCCAGGGGCAGGTGCCTCCCGCTGGTGCGAGGATTCGCCGCATCCTCCTTGGCGTGCACCATCCGGTTGGCAGTCATGGCCACCGTCCGCGCCCCTACCATCGCCACCGTAATCCATAGAAACTGCCCCAGCGTCGGCAGCCCGTCTGCCGCAAGAAACATCCCGATGTAGGCGAAAGGCAGGGCAAACAGGCTATGCTCAAACCGGATCGATGCCAGAACCAGCCGGAGCTTATGTGGAAGAACCGCCGCAGCGTTCATCTTAGCCCCTCCGACTCATATCCCGTAGCTCTCCCACTTGGCGTCCACCAGTTCCTTGATCTCCGGGCTCATAACGATGTCCGGCGGCCACTCTCGGTGGTAACCCTCTTCCGGCCCCTTGGTCGTAGCGTCTATCCCCACTTTGCTCCCGAACTTTGGCCTCGTCGATGCGTGGTCCAGGTCGTCCACCGGCCCCGAAGCAAAGAATATGTCCCGCTCCGCGTCCAAGTTATTCGTCACCCGCCACGCCACCTCCGACACGTCGTGAACGTTAACGTTGTGGTCGACCACGATGATCGCCTTGGCCAGAGACATCAACCCCATCCCCCATAGCCCGTACACAACCTTCCGCGCCTGTCCGGGGTAGTCCTTCTTTACCGAAACTATCACCAGGTTGTGGAACACCCCCTCCGCCGGCATGTTCATGTCCACCACTTCCGGCAGCACCAGCTGAATGATGGGCAGGAAGAACCGCTCCGTCACCTTGCCCATGTAGTAGTCCTCCATGGGCGGCCTACCCACAATGGTGGTGGGGTATATCGGGTCCCGACGGTGTGTTATGCACGTTATGTGAAATACCGGGTACGTGTCCGCCAGGGAATAGTACCCCGTATGGTCTCCGAAAGGCCCCTCCGTTCGCTCGTCCCCCGGCGTCACGTAGCCCTCCAACACAATCTCCGCCTGGGCTGGCACCTCCAGGTCCACCGTCTTGGCGTGGACCATCTCTACCGCCTCCCCGCGAATGAACCCAGCCGCCATCATCTCGTCCACGTTGGGAGGAAGAGGTGCCGTCCCCGACCAGATAGTCGCCGGATCGCCCCCCAGTGCCACCGCCACGTCCACCCGAGGGCTTCCTCGCTCTCCCGAAACTCTATAGTGCGCCCGCCCGTCCTTCTGCGTCTGCCAGTGCATCCCACAGGTGCGCTCATCGAAGACCTGCATCCGATAAGTCCCCACGTTCCGAACACCGGTCTCAGGGTCCTTCGTGATAACCAGGGGCAGCGTGATATACCGTCCGCCGTCTTCCGGCCAGCACTTCAGAATCGGGAAACGATTCACGTCGACATCGTCCCCCTCCAACACCACCTCCTGACAAGGCGCGCTGCGAACGATCTTCGGCCGTACCGACGCCATCTTCATCAGCTGCCCCAGGGCACGGACCTTCTCCATCACGCCCTTGGGCGGCCCTTCCACCAGGCCCAGCAGACCCCTGACTCTATCGGCCAGGTCGTTCAGATTCTCAGCGCCCAGCGCCCACGCCATCCGACGCTCCGAGCCATACATGTTGATCAGCACCGGAACGTCGTACCCCTCCACGTTCTCGAACAGGAGCGCCGGCCCGCCGCTCTTGGTCACCCGGTCGCAGATCTCCGTAATCTCTAGGTCCCAGGTGACAGGCGTCGCAATGCGCCGGAGCTCCCCCTTGCTCTCCAGGAAGGTAATGAAGTCCCTTAGGTTCCTGTATTTCATGCGTCTAACCTGGCGAGAATAGGGCTTGAGGTGGGTTCAAGAATTTTCAAGGCGTCTTCAATTATACCCCAAAGGCAGATACAAAAACGAAAAGCGCGAGCGACCCCATCCCTCACAGGGAGAAGGCCAAATTCTACCCTCGCCCTCCACCCTCACGCGCCATTCTTTAACGAAGCGTGCGGAGCGAAGAATCTCCTCGGACGCCTACAGAGCCTTCCCAAGCCAACCTTGGGGACAGACTCCAAATCCACGCGAATGCCCGCGTCACCCTCCCAACACAGCTAGTCGGGCCGGGTTCCGCCAGACGCACCTACACCAGGGCAGGTGCGTCCAACGACGCAAAAGCTATCGAAAGGAAATTTTAGTAGCCGGCAGAGCGCTGGCGGCTAAAGCAGTCCTGACAGTAAACAGGACGAATGCCCCGTGGCTGGAAGGGGACTGTCGTCTCCACTCCACATTCGGCGCAAATGGCTTCGAACCGCTCCCGCTGGTAGCCGCCGCCGCCACCGCCGCCGTCTCCACGCTGGGCTCGCCGCGACGAGCGGCAGGTGGCGCATCGCTTAGGCTCGTTCGTGAAGCCTCTCGACGTAAAAAATTCCTGTTCTCCAACAGTGAAGGTAAAGGGGGTTCCACAGTCCACACAGTTTAGGGTCTTGTCCGCTAATTCCACAGGGTTAATCCTCAATTTTGGCCACAAGGCCAGTATAGGCGCATCCCTCGATGCGTCCACATCATTATACACAAATTTCGCCACATCTCAACCACCCCCGCCAAACCCCCAGCTAAACTGCGGACGCATTCCTGTGGGCGCCCTCCCCAGCCATCCCGCACCCCCATCATTGGCCTCCGTTCCCTGGCCGGTCCGCTACACGAGCCAGCATCGCCTGTTCCACCGGATATCATCGTCTACCCTCCTTTGGCCATGTGGATTTGCACAGCGTCAAGGTGAGGTCCAACGCCTCCAAGCGTTAAGCGATAAGAGGTCGCCTCAGGTAAGAAAGAGGAACGCTTCAGATTGAAGGCGGAATAGGTTGATCGCAAGGTTGGGATCATCCTGAGGTGCCCGTAGATACGAGCAAGTCCACGTGCGAGTTCGATACTGTCGGACCTTGGTTTACCATCTCACAGGCGAATGGATATTTCCTATCCTAAGGCGCACCACCGATTGCTATAATGCGGCTGCCCACGGGTTGGACAGGACGATTGTTGGGGCCGTCGCTCAATCTCAGCAGCCTGTCTACCTGCTCCTGCGAAATACTCTTCGACTCGCGCATCACGTACCAGCCAACCGGTTCATAGCACGGAGGCGTCGTTTTTGAACCATCGTACTGGTAATAGCCAAGTTGGTCCGGCACAAGACCGCTAGCATTGACTGCGATCCCGTCTCTTACGCCATTACCCGGAGCCGGAACGGCATCGAGAACCACCTGCACGATGGGGCTGGGTTCGCCCAATCTAAACAACAGCCCCACTACTATCAAGCGGTCATCGGCATCCGCATGGACAAGATGCATCTCCGCCGCAAAACTCACGCCGTCTATCTGATGTTCCGAGGGTGAATGAAAGTGCGTCGACTTGAGATTATAGGTACGTTGACCCAAGCTCAACGTGTTGCCTGCCGCGAATTCAACGTGAACGAAATACCCATCGTTCCGCACGGTTGCCGCGTCGCTGCTGTAAGAAAACAAGATTGGCTTGGCATCCACCTCTCGATATCCGTCAATATTGATCGGAGACTGCTGTTTGCCCTCGGCACAAAGTGCATACTCTTCAGATAGTGAAGCCCAGTTCTCCGGCGCGCCCGGTCCGTCGTAGCCCCACTTCACTGCCTCAGCAGTCATTTGCGTCTGCTCGCCATCTCCGCAGGCCATAATTGCCAAGATAGTCAACAATAGACACGCCTGTATAGTCCAGGTAATTTTCATTCAAGTTCCCCCACCCTGAGCCGGTTACCCTCCTGGGGTGAGCCAAAGTGTACCATTAGGCCATCTTCCTGCAGTGAAGTCGCCGTATAAAAAGCTAGTGAAGAAATCCCGGAAGGTTTCAACTTGCGACGGTTTCTAAACCTGAATTGAGTCCAATATCGCGATTTCTTGGAATAAACTCATAATCTCCGGGCGCGGCGAAGTGTCTTGTACATCTGCGCTCAACCCCCTCACTCCCCCAACTCCCTGCCATCTCCCTATTGCCGAGATCTTCAGTCCCCTGCTACCCTCCACCCATGAAAAACTCCCTTCCCACACCTCCCTCCGTTGTCCTCGCGGATGCGGGAACCCATCCCCCCATTCTGGCCGGCTCCACCCTTTTCTGCAATTCCCGCCACCCACATGTCATTCCGAGCGCAGCGAAGCGGAGTCGAGGAATCTCGCTGCCAAGTCCCGCCTCTCATTCCTCCCTCCATTGTCCTTGCGGATGCGGGGACCCATCCCCCCATTCTGGCCGGCTCCACCCTTTTCTGCAATTCCCGCCACCCACATGTCATTCCGAGCGCAGCGAAGCGGAGTCGAGGAATCTCGCTGCCAAGTCCCGCCTCTCATTCCTCCCTCCATTGTCCTTGCGGATGCGGGGACCCATCCCCTATCCCTTGTTCCCGCGAACAGCCCACCCCCGTGAAGACGGGGGCAGGAATCCATCACGCCATCCACCACTCGTTTGCCATACTTTTTTGAAACGAGTCCCACGCCTGAAACGAATCATCTCAGGCACAAATTGATACCGAGTCGATTATCAAAACGAGTCAAAACCAGTCCCTTTACCCTCCCCATTTTCCCTACCCCCATGAAGACGGGGGAAGGGGGGCGCACCCTCCCGCGTCCTTGCGCATGGAGACCTTTGCATATCCGTCATTCCGGCGAAGGCCGGAATCCAGAATCCCATGGATCTAGCTATGGCAAGAGTCGTCCCACACCACTATCTGAATGCGTTTCGGTAGTTATGCAAAGGTCTCCGTATGCAGGGACCCATCCCCCTTCAGGGGAAGGCTGGGATGGGAGTGCAATCCCCTACCCCGCGTATGTTCTTCCAAAATGTCAACGAATTATCTGACTTTTGCAATTCCGAGCGCAGCGAAGCGGAGTCGAGGAATCTCGCTACCGGTCACCGCGTCCTGTCCTACTGCCCTCGTGGAGCCAGGAACCAATCCCCCCAACCCAACGCTCGATTCCCATCTGCTCCACTGGCCACAACCCCTCCTATCGGGTATCATCTAGGCTACGATAATTCTGGCCTGAAAGGGAGAAACAACATGCGATTGAAGGACAAGGTAGCTCTCATTAGTGGAGGCGCAAGAGGCATGGGAGCCGTCGAGGCCAAACTCTTCGCCGCCGAGGGCGCAAGCGTCGTCATCGGCGACATCCTCGAAGATGAGGGCCGCCAGGTCGAAGCCGATATCAACGCCGCGGGAGGCAAGTCCCGCTTCATTAAGCTGGACGTCACCCAGGAAGCCGACTGGCAGGCCGCCGTCGATCTAGCCGTCTCCGCCTTCGGAAAGCTCGACGTCCTCGTCAACAACGCCGGCATCGGCGGCACCCCCTGGCTCGGAGACCTCTCCAAGAAAGCCTGGGACTCCATCATGGAGGTGAACTCCACCGGCGTCTACCTCGGCACCGTGGCCGCCATTCCCGCCATGAGGGAAGTCGGCGGCGGTTCCATCATCAACATCTCCTCCCAGTTGGGCATCGTCGGAGCCGACACCGGCCATCCCGCCTACCAAGCCTCCAAGGGCTCCGTCCGCATCTTCACCAAGTCCATCGCCATCCACCACGCCAAAGACCACATCCGCTGCAACTCCGTCCACCCCGGTCCCATCCAGACCCCCATGACGCAGAATATGAACGCCAATGAGGAGTTTGGAAGGCGTATGCTCTCCAAGATACCCATGGGCCGCATCGGCCAGCCTGAAGAGGTGGCCTACGGTGTCCTCTACCTAGCCTCCGACGAGTCCTCCTACGTCACAGGCGCAGAGCTGGTTATCGACGGCGGCTGGGTAGCCCAATAACCCACAGTGCCGCCCAGACTGTTGATTGCAGCGCCATCCGTTCCTATAATGCCAGCAGCCTATAGACCGAGGTCCCGGTGACCCCTACCGCACGAGCAAAAACCCTCCCTTTGGGACAATGGCAAGCCACGTCCGACTTTGTGGCCGAGTACCTTTCGGCCCTGGAGTCCGAATCCCCCCTCTATTATGAGAGACGTCTAGTTCCCCCCATGGCCCTGGCGGCCCGCACCCTTGGCCTGCTCATCGAAAAGCTGGGCCTCGCCCCTGGCGCCGTACACACCTCCCAGGAAGTAACCGCCCTCAAACCCGTAACCTTCGAGCAGCAGGTCACCGCCGAAGCCAAACCCTCCCGACCTTTCCGTCGGGGACAATGGGAGTTTCTATCCATTGCATTCACCATCTACGAGCAGAATAACGGCGAGCCTGGCGAGCAGGTCCTAAGAGGTAAAACCACCGTCATGTCCCCCGTGAACAGCTAATTCCCGTGTCTTCCTCCAACGTGAACAGCGACCTTCCCGCCCTCCGTAAGACCATCAGCCTGGAGCAGATCCGCCGCTACAGCCAGGTCTCCGGCGACTTCAATCCCGTGCACCTGGACCCAGATTTCGCCGCCAGTAGCTCCTTTGGCCGTATAGTCGCCCACGGCATGATGACCCTCGCCTTCCTCTCCGAGATGCTTACCGCCCGCTTCGGCGTGCACTGGCTGTCAAGCGGCAGCCTCAAAGTCCGATTCAAGCGGCCCGCCTACCCCGGAGACACACTTCACACTTGGGGCAAAGTGACACGCCGGGAGGCATCCCCCAACCATACTCTGGTAAAATGCGACGTGGCCCTCCGAAACGCATCTAACGACGAAGACCTGATAACCGGCACGGCAACCGTCCGCCTGCCAAAAGGCCAAGACACTCCATGAATGGTACGAATAACCGCACGGACGACCGCCCATACCGCGTCGCAGTCGATGCCATGGGCGGAGACTTCGCCCCGGCTGAGATAGTCGAAGGCGCGCTAATGGGTGCGCGACTCCATAACGTGCAGGTGATTCTCGTGGGGGACGCCCCCCTCCTCCATTCGGAACTCAATAGACTGGGAGTCCGCCCCGACTCCATTCCCCTCGTCCCCTCAAACGGCAGCATCAGCGAGGGTGAACATCCTGCCCGTGCCCTCCGCAAGAACCCCCTCGCTTCCGTTGCAGTGGCCACCGGCCTGGTCAAGACCGGCAAGGCCGACGCTATGGTCTCTATGGGTTCTACTGGCGGAGCCATGGCCAGCGCCGCCCTCGGCCTCGGTCTCTTCCCCGGCGTAGAAAGGCCCTGTGTCGGCGGCCCCTTCATATCCCTCGCGCCCCATACCGCCATCCTCGACGTCGGCAGCAACATCGACTGCCGCCCCCAGCAGCTCATGAGCTTCGCCGTCATGGGCTGCGTCTTCGCCCGCAAATTCCTCGGCATCAGCAACCCCACCGTCGGCCTCCTGAGCGTGGGAAGCGAGGAGGGCAAGGGTAACCGCCTCGTCCGGGAAGCCTACCCTATCTTCAAGGAGAGCGGCCTCAACTTCGTCGGTAACGTGGAAGGCTCCGACATACTGGCCGACGAAACTAACGTAGTGGTTTGCGACGGCTTCGTTGGCAACGTCCTGCTCAAGTTCGCCGAATCCCTCGGTGGCTCCGCCGCCGCCTTCCTCCATGAGAAGCTCCGCGGCAAGCTGCCCGACGAAGACCTCCGTAGCCTCTCCGAGAGCCTCTACAACCTCACCAACCGCTCCCGCAAGACCAGCGGCCCCCTCTTCGGCGTCAACGGCAACGTCATCGTGGGCCACGGCGCTTCAAAGAGCCGTGAGGTGGCCGGCGCCATCAAGACCGCCAAGCAGTGCATCAACTGGGACCTCGCCAACAGCATCAAGCAGGAGTTGGCCCTTTTTGAAGACTTCATGGAAGCACACCAAGATGTCGCTCAATCTTGAAGGCCACGTAGCCCTCGTCACCGGGGCCTCCAGGGGCATCGGCCGCGCCATCGCCCTACGGCTGGCCGCCGAAGGCGTCAAGGTTGCCGTCAACTACAACTCCGGCGCAGCCCCGGCTCAGGTATTAGTAGATCAGATCGCGGCCGAAGGCGGTGAGTCCGAAGCCATTCAGGCCGACGTTTCCGACGAAGCCCAGGTCAAGGCCATGGTTGCCCAGGTTCGGAAGAAGTGGAATCGCCTCGACATCCTTGTCAACAACGCCGGCATCCGCAGAGACCGACTCCTCATGCGCATGACCACCCAGGAATGGGACGATGCCATCAACGTGAATCTGCGGGGGGCCTTCTTCTGCACCAAGGCCGTCCTACCCGCCATGGTCCGACAACGACGCGGTCGCATCATCAATATGTCTTCCGTCGTCGGCGTTGCCGGTAACCCCGGACAGGCCAACTATGCCGCTTCCAAGGCCGCCCTCATCGGACTCACCAAATCTGTGGCCAAAGAGGTCGCTCGAAGGAACATTACCGCCAACGCCCTCGCCCCCGGCTACATCCTGACCGGAATGGTGGAGGAGCTTTCGGAAGACCTGAAGGCCCAGGTGCTGGCTCGCGTACCCATGAATCGTCTAGGCGTTCCCGAAGACGTAGCAGGACTGGTCGCCTTCCTCTGCACCGACGAAGCCAGCTATATCACGGGGCAGGTCATCCGCGTTGACGGCGGCTTGGCTATCTGACGCCGAAGAGTTTCGGCACACCCACAACCTCCACCCACTGCCCCTCCCCCTCACCGCAGAACCGCTTTCCTATCGTCGCGTCGGCCAGACGCACATACCCCAACCCCACCGTATCCCCTCCGCCGGGCATACCTGTCAGCGAAGTAATCGTCCCTACCCGCCGACCGTCCAACGTCAAATCGTCCCCTTCCTCCCAATCCCCGCTGCCCTCAACCTTCAACGACACCAACGCCCTCTGCACTTTTTCATAAGTGTCCAACCGGGCGATAACTTCCTGGCCGATGTAGCAGCCCTTGTCAAAGTCGATAGCCCCTATGAGACCCGCCTCCAGAGGATTGCGGCTTTCGTCCAACTCCTTCCCATACACAGGCACACCGGCGCCGATCCGATACGCTTCCCAAGCCTCCGCGCCCACGGGAGTCGCGCCCCAATCTTCCAGCTTTTCTCGCACAGCCCCCTTCCCACCACCTTCCAGCAAGACTTGAAAACAAGGAAGCGCCTCCAAGTCAATCCGAGCCCCCCAACCATCCGTCTCCAAGCTCATTGAGTGGAAATTCTCAAGACCAGTGAAATCAAGCCCCGTCACGGCATCCAAAACATCGCAAGCCTTTGGACCTGCCATCGACACGAGCGCAAGAGAGTCCGTCACATCCTCCAACATTGAGTCTTCCATAATCGTATACCGATCCACCCACTCCATCACCCGACCCTGGGCGCCAGCCCCCGTCAACAGCAGCACGAAGGATCCCAAGTTCAGCACGTACACCAGATCGATGATGCGGCCCTTGTCGGTGGTCAGAACAGTAGGCGCACCCTCCCCTGCCGCCAGATGGTCCACCTTGTTGGTGGAAAGCCGGTTCAACAGGTCCAGAACGTCTGCCCCCACCGCCCTAATCTTGCCTCTTCGCCCCTCGTCGTAGACCGCCGCCCCCTCGTAAAACGCACGATACTCCAATGCAGCTTCCCCGTAGGACAATGGCGATTCGCCGGAACACAATGGATTAGAAGCGTTATCAGTCGAGCCGGCTGTTTCCTTCAAAGACTCAATGGGAGTCGTCATATCTCACCTATTGTCTCCGAACGATCGGCCCAATACGAAAGCGGATAATCAATGGCGGTGATTGCCGCCTCAACCTTAAACGCCGAAAGAATTGCCGCAGCCGCAGGCCTTCTTAGCGTTGGGATTCTGGAACACAAAGCCCTTACCGTTCAGTCCGTCTGAAAAGTCGAGTTCCGTACCCGCCAGGTAAATGTAACTGCGCTTGTCTATGAAAATACGCAAGCCGTTGTCGTCCACCACCCGGTCCGTGTCCATGGGCGTGTTCTCTACGATGGAAAGAACGTACAGAAGCCCCGAGCACCCGCCGCCCTTGACCCCAACCCGCAGGCCGAAGTCCTCGGTCTCGCGCCCCTCCTTGACGGCAATCCGACGCACCGCCTTGGACGCCTTGTCCGTCACCTGAATGCCAATTGGCTTCTGATCTGTTAGAGTGGTCATGTTCATCACCCCAAAAACAACGATACTCACTACATGCGTTTCGCCAATCTTATAGCCCCCACCCCATCCAAGTCAATCACGCCACACCCCATTCAATCCCTTGTCTAACTTTGCGTACAAGCGGTATAATTCGGACATAGTGGGCCCGTAGCTCAGGTGGTTAGAGCGCGGTCCTGATAAGACCGAGGTCGATAGTTCGAGTCTATCCGGGCCCACCATAATGTGCTGAACTCATAACAACTACCCCCTCGTCCAGGGTCACCTCGTCCGCATCCCCGCCCCCAATGGGACTGTCCTCGGGCGTGGGGAGGGTATAGCGAATAGAAGCCCTTCCCGGCCTCACCTGAATCTCCTTGACGAAGGACCGGATGAAGGCCCGCGTTCCCGTTAACTCGCTGGTCCTCAGATACTCGCTCATGTCCTTGGCGAAGGCGGTTATCGTTTCCATCCTGTCCAGGGTCACCCTTCGCCGCTTCAGGATTGTTCTGGCCTCATCCTCCGCGGCCTCCAGCTTCTCCTTCCTCTCCCTCAGCTCCCTGATCCGGTCTGCGGCGTCGGCAATTTCAAGGTTGGACGTCTCAACCACCTGCCAGATCCTTCCCAGCCGCCCCTTCACCTCGTCAAGCTCCTTCCTGATGGTCTTCAACCTCTTGCGCTGGTCCCTGGCCTCCCCATCCATCTCCTCATCGACTATCTTCACCAGGTCCCTGATGTTGGACTCGGTTAGGATATTCTCCCGGATATTCTTGATTATCAGGCCCTCAAAGTGTTTCGCGTTGAGCCTGGGAGTCTGGCAGGTGCGCCTGCCCTGCATCAGCAGGGACCGGCAGACGTAGTAGGTGTACTTACCGCCCTTAGCCTCCGAGGCCGTGAGCGCCTTGCGGCAACTCTCACACCGTGCGAGGCCGCTCAACAGATAGGGACTGGAGGATCTCCTGGGATGTTCGATCCTGGGAGCACGGGAGCGAAGCAGGGCAGCCACCTGGCGGAAATTGCGCTTCGTCACCAGGGCGGGGAAGGTCCTGTTCACCCGCACCGGTGGTGCTCCGTCCCTGGCGTTGACACCCCAGACCAGGGTCCCCGTGTAGACTTCGTTGTTCAGAAGGCTGTGGACCGAGTTCTTGTGCCACTGCTTTCCCGTAGGGCTGGGTATTCCATCCTTGTTCAGGGCCTTGGTGATATCCAGGGAACTCTTGCCCTCAAGGGCCATATCGAACATGCGGCGTACCACTGGAGCCTTTTCCTTGTCCACCTCCAGCTTGGGCCGTTTTTTTGCTCCATCCTGCACGTAGACCTTCCTGAAACCGAAGGGCGGCCTGGCAGTGACCCAGAATCCCCTAGACGCCGCCTCCCGCATCCCCCGAATGACCTCCTGGGCCAGATTCTCACTGTAGAACTCGTCCACAGACTCGATAATGGCCTCCATCAGCTTCCCCGTGGGGGAATCGTCGGCGTGTTCGGTAATGGAGGTGACTCTTATCCCCCTGCGCCGGAGCATGGACTTGAATGCCACCGCGTGTTCCCGCTTCCTGGTGAACCTTGAAAACTTCCACACCAGGATCTCCCTGAAAGGAGCCTCTGGCTTCCTGGCCTCCTCGATCATCCTGCTGAACTGGGGCCTGTTGGCGATCCTCCCGCTCTCCGCCTCGTCCACGTACTCCCGCACCACCAGGAAGTTGTTCTTCTTTGCGTGGCCCCGCAGGGCCCGCAACTGTGCGGCCACGGATAGGTCCACGTCCTGCCTTTCGCTGGACACCCTGGCGTACAACGCCACCGGCGTGAAGTCTTCCCTATGACTTGTTTTCATTCCTCTGCCCTCCTACTGGCTTCTTCCCGTTTTGCCTCGCGCTTCTTCAACCTCTCGTACCTTATCGTCCTGAGCCATTCCCGCTCCTCCATGTAGTTCCGGAGGGCCTCGCGAATTAGCTCACTCATGGTGCGACGTTCCTCATGCATCACCTCCTTCACCTGCTCCGCCATGGCGGGAGAAAGGGAGAAGGTGATGGTCTTTGTCTTTCTCGGTGGTGCGGGCACTCTTTCCCCTTTTTTGCCTGTGCACAGTATGAAGTTGTCTTACTATACACGCTGGACAACCTAGCCTCAACTACCACCGGCTAGCAGCCGACCTCCGACAGCTCAACCCCGGCGTACGGGCGGCCATCACCTGCAGATACAGGATGGAGGAATCCCGTTCAGGCACGGCTATCACCACCAGCTTGGCCAGCCTCCCCTTCCAGAAGATGGGCCGGGCCACAACGGCGTGGCCGCCTTGATTGACAAACTGGGTCCTGCCACGGTGTATGGCGAGATGCGCCAGGGATGATGGGGGAGGAGGCCTTCCCCACCTGGGCATGTCCCCAGTCGCCCCACGGAGGGAAAAGGAATTGGGCGTACCCATACCTCTGGTCTTCCTCACAACCGTAGCCCTCAGGGAGGGAGGCCCTGTCCAGCCGGCTGGGTCTCCCCTCTCAGTGTTCTCGTAGAGGACCACCATAAGGGGCGGGTGCCGTACCACCTCCGCCAACCTCATGGCCACCGAGGCGTAGGAGCACCGATACATCCTCTGAAGGGTCAGCACGTCTAATCCCGACGCACGGGCCATCGCCATAAAGACGCCCGGCTGCATCAGCACCGCCGCGGCGAACCGGTCTACTTCGCTGCATATCTTTTGTGCCGAAAAGGGTCTGCCGTACAGGTCGAAAAGCGCTTCGTGAACGATCTCGAAGGCCTCGTGGAGCACCGTATAGTCCTGGGCACCGGCCCACAGGTCATTCCGGTAGTGGATGTGGTGCCCACCGCCGGGAGCACTGTAGTGGATGCCCTTCATACTCTCGAGGTGCCTGCCTGTCACGTGGCCGAAGCCCGCCCGCTTCAGCAGAAGGGTCAGCTCCTCCATGGTGGGGCGAAGCGATACCCCGAAGTAGTCCACGAAGGCGGCGGCCATCCACTCGGGGTTGAGGGTCCGGCGTAGGGGGAGGCCCTCCTGAAGCCGGCGGCAGAAGCTTTGTAGCGTTGGCCTCACTGGAGCAGCTTCCTGTTGGTGAACCTCTCGTACATCTCCACGATGAACCGCTTTGCACTCAGGGAGAGGGGGCCGTCGGGCCTGGTGCCCACCCTGAAGACTGGATCCGCCAGCACGTATCTGTAGGCTCGTTCTACCTCCAACACGTCATCGCTGTTGGGGTCGGGCTTGGGCCCGTATCCGGCCCGCCTCAACAGCTGCCGTAGGTCCACGTTGTATGTCTCCGCCAGCCCTCGGAGCACGTTTCGGCCCGGCCTTCGCTCTCCACGCTCCAACTGGGACAGGTAGGAACTGGAGATGCCCGTACTACGGGTAATGTCCCTCAGGCTCAACTCTCCCCTCAGCCTCCTGAGCAGCGGGCCTATCTCCTCGTTGCTCTCCGCTTCACGGCCTTCTTCAGGACTGAGATTGCCGTTTGGCTCTTCCATCTTTTCCTCCCGCTTTCAATCCTGGACGCCGTTATCGCCTCCCGTGTCACGCCTGGCTTATTCCTGGTCAACTGTTGGCTCTTAGTTGTCGCTTTATTGTTACATCAGAGTAAGTGATTGTCAAGATATCGCCTGTATACTGCCATCCATCCTTGATTTATGCCCCTACTATAGATACATTTATGCATACAGAACTTATTTTCCTATACGCCAATGTATGCCGACTACGCGCCTCATGGCCATAGCGCTAAGGGTAGGCGAACTACCCAGGGTGAAAGAAGAAAGAACATGAAGCAACGACTCACCGAAGAGCAGGATAGAAGACGGCTCAAGGGGCTGAGAATCCTGGCCCGCATCATCGTCAGGGCTCACCTCACCTCCCAGTTGAATGGCAATGTGGGAATGAAGGACCCGCGGGATGATTCCACCGGCGATTCCGTCGTCCACGGAGTCCACGGAAAGGAGCTGTGGGATGCCGCGTAAACGCTCCCCCAATATGGTGAAGCTCCGTCCCGAGCCAGTCTGGGACTGGATCAACCGCAACAACGTCTCCCAGAACGACCTGGCAAATCTGCTGGGCGTCTCCTGCGGGCACTTCTCCCGCCTCATGAACGGCTGGCGGGGGCCTTCCCCGCCGCTGCGGAGACGTCTCATGGAGAAGATGAACATCCATGATTTCGACGAACTCTTCGTTGTAGTGATGCACGATGAATAGGGAAGGGCGTCATAGGCCGGTCCGGTTTCCTCCCGGCGTACCACTGATCCCGGAGGATTTTCCCCAAAGGCTGGCCGCCATCAAGGATATCTCCGGCCTCTCCTGGGAGGGCATGGCCGTGTGCATCGGCGTGGACAGCAGGCAGATGCTCAGGTGGCGCCGGGGTTGCTGGCCCGGCGGCGGCGCCATGCTGTCGCTGGTGCGCCTCGCACGCAGGCTTCCGGGAGGGCTGAATATCCTGTTGAAGGATGACCTCCAGGAACCGCGCAGGGGAAGGGGATGATGCTAATCCGTGCCGTAGAAGTCCACAGGACTGGCCACAAGACGGAGGTCTAGGAATGGCGGGACGTCGGCAGGTGTGGGTCTATCGCGTGGAGCCTTCCCGGTTCCCCGAGGACTTCCCGGAAAGGTTGGAGTTGTTCAGGGAAGCCGCGGCCCTCTCCTCCAGGGGACTCGCGCGGCTTCTCAGGGTGGACAACCGGATGCTCAGGCGATGGAGAAAGGGTACGACGCCGGATCCGGGACACCTGGTCTCCCTTTTTGTTCTCGCCGCCGGTATGGGCCTCCTTCACATCCTGCTGCCATCGGCGGTGATGGCACCAAAGTCCCGCAATGAGGACTGTGCCGAATAGCACTATGTTTGCAATATCGAAGCACCATTTGATTGACGTGAGTTCTTCCAGCCGGTGTAACCACTACTGTTGCTGGTCTGAAACATCCTCTTGTTGACGGTGTCTGGACCTACTGGTCAAGCATGAGGTACTGATTTAGGAACTACGCCATTGATGGAGGTTTCGGTGGAGCTTGCTCCCTCCAATAAACTGTCATAAGAAGTAGGTTTCGAGCAGATGATGGCGGCTCTTCCAGACCTGACCTGGGTCTCCTTGACGAAAATGTAAACGAAGGCTTTGGTTTCAGCAGGTCAAGCCCGTATCCGGGCAGTGCATATGGGACTAACTGACGTGGATGCGCCCCGAGAGTATATGCTGGTGGCGAGGCGTGATGTCCGGGCAAAAGGCCGTCAGCGCGTTGGCGCATGTTGCCCGTGTTTCAGCACGGCCAGGAAGTCCTGCGGCTGCATCATTGGTGACGCTCCGGCAGGGCGCTCCCGTTCAGTAGATTGTCCGCTGTTAGCGACTCCCTCCGGCCACACCCCTACTTTGGCTTGGGAGACGATATGATGAGCGTAGGCAAGAATGGCGCGAATCGTGTGGACAAGACCCGGGACGGGCAGCAGTCCCTCCCTGCCGGATTTTCCCAAGTGAATCTGAACGCGGCTGGCATAGACGTGGGCGCCATCAGCCACTTCGTGGCGGTTTCCAAAGACCGTTGGGAACCGTCGGTCCGGGAATTCGATGCCTACACTGCCGACCTGTATCGCCTGGCGGACTGGTTGGCCGGGTGCGGCATCAACAACGTGGCCATGGAGTCCACCTGGGTGTACTGGATACCTCTCTTCGGAGTGCTGGAGGAGCGGGGATTCGAGGTGATGCTGGTGGATCCGCGCCGCATCAAGAATGTGCCCGGACGCAAGACCGACGTGCTGGATTGCCAGTGGCTACAGCAGCTTCACACCTTCGGACTGCTTTCCGGTGCCTTCCGTCCCGATGGAGAGGTAGGCCGCCTGCGGAGTTACCTGCGGCAGCGGGCCATACTGGTGGAGTACGCGGCCCACCACATCCGGCACATGCACAAGGCTCTTACCCAAATGAACGTGAAGGTCCAGCACGTCATCAGGGACATCACAGGCAAGACGGGACTGGCCATAATCGAGGCCATCGTGAGTGGCGAGCGGGACCCACTGAATCTGGTCCGGCCGCGAGACACCAGGATCAGGGCGGACGAGGCCACCTAGCCCGGTCGCTGCAGGGACACTGGCGGGACGAGCATATCTTCGAGCTGACTCAGGCTCTGGAGCTGTACCGGGTGTACCAGCGCAAGATAGCCGAATGCGACCGGGAAATCGAGACGCAGTTGGAGCGCTTTGAGGATCGCGGCGATGGCGAACCCCCTTTCCCGAAGTCCAACCGGAAGAGAAGCCAGAAGAACGCGCCAGACTTCGACGTGACGAACCACCTCTACCGGGTGACGGGAGTGGACCTGACTCGGATCGACGGAGTAGATGGCCACACAGCTTTGAAGATAGTCAATGAGATCGGGCTGGACATGACCCGTTGGCCTACCGCTGGGCATTTCGCTTCTTGGCTGGGATTGAGTCCGAACGCCCGTCTCACCAAAGGAAGAGTCATCAGTTCCCGGACCAAGCCCTCGGCGAACCGGACCGCCAACGCCCTGTGTCTCGCATCCAACGGGCTTCACCGTTCAGACAGCGCTCTGGGCGCGTTCCTGCGCTGCAAGAAAACGCACTTGGGAGCGCCCAAGGCCATCACCGCGACGGCCCACAAGCTGGCCAGGATCATCAACGCAACGCTGAAGTACGGCCAAGAGTACTCGGACGCTGGAGTTGAGTACTACGAAACCCAATATCGCCATAGAATGCTCCGAGCTGCGAAACGGAGGGCCCCATAGTTGGGATACCAGTTGGTGCCGTTACCCGGTGATCAGAGCCATGCTCTCCGCCCTTCCCCCACGGCTGCGGTCACAGCTGCCGATTAGCTTGTTAGTCAGTAGTAGTAGCCAGCTTGCTGGTCGTATGGTACTCGCTCATCTTCACGGCGAAGGCGGCGACATCTAGTTACAGTCCTTGTGCCAACACTGCCCTTGTCTCGTCTGTGGCACTTTCCGGAATCTTCTTGCGCTCCCACAGTTCTACGATGTGATCCTAGGCAGTGGCCACATCGATGCAGTGGCTCTTCGGTACTTCGTCGAGTTGGGTTTTTGTGACAGCTTTTGTGCAACTTCGTAGGTTGGTGCGTGAGCCGCTCCACCCTTGCCACAGATGCCTCATCAAGTAGGACGCACAGGCTGTAACGAGCCAATCTGTCGGTCGTTAGGAGCTTCAATCAGTCCGCTTGCTGTGGAACGATTTACCGCTTCGATGAGGTGCATTCACATCTTTGCCCTTAGCGCCAGCTTTCAGCTACTCCGGCGCTATTCCCGGCAGTAGTGTTAATACTTCGAAAACCAACCCAAATATGTCCGATGCACCCTTGAGTTTAGGGCCACATTCCCACAACTTTCAATCGTAGTTTGTTGAGACCTGTGGTCTAAAGTGTTGATATCCCGCCTTCAAGCACTATAGCATCAGAAATAAGAATTTAGAACTATCCTCAATGGAGTGAAAATTCATGCTAACTATACGCCTAGCGTTTGCGCTAGTGGTCGGACTAATCGCCCTATTCGCTGTTGGAAACGCGTCTGCAAATTTTTATCAGAGCAGTTTAGTCACCCATGACCTCGGATTGGATGGTGAATTCAAGCCTAGGTACTCACAGACATATTCCGACTTCACTACCGATGTGTTTAATGACATCACGTTGCCATAGCGGTATATCCCAAGAATTACAAAGGCCATGTATGCGGACAGAATGGTCGTAGCCTTGTAACTGGTAGCTCTCTATGTCATGGTGGACCGGACGCTTGAAGAACATCAAGGGCCTAGAGGGGAGGGCGCACAACGTGACTCTCTCGAGACAACCAATTACATGAGAGGAGAACAACTCTGCAATGGTAGGGAGAATTTTTGGAGCCCTCTTCCTCAAGTCCAACACCTACGAGGAAATCGAGCACAACAAAAGCGCAATCTGGCAGGCCTTGTTTATTGTGGTCTTGGTGTCTGCCGCCACCGTCGGCGGCGAACTGCTTCTGGGGCAAGAAACGGGGTTGTGGTGGACAATAGTTAGGGGCATCATCAGAGGAGTAGCAAGCTGGGCCGCATGGGCGCTATGCACTTGGTTCATTGGGGAAATTATCTTCGACGTTGTAGAAACTGATGCGGATTGGGGCCAGTTGGCTCGTACAACCGGGTTCGCACAGACGCCGGGCATCCTGAATGTGCTCATCTTCCTGACCCCTATTGGCGCAGTTATCTATTTCGCCGCCTATGCATGGACCTTCGTATGCATGGTGGTTGCCGTACGGCAAAGCCTGGATTACACGTCGACTCTGCGGGCGGCTGTGGTAATTCTTGTAGCTCTTGTTCCTGTGTTTATATTGAATGCCGGAGTGCTGGGGCTGACCGGAGGCATCGATTTTTCCGGCGCAGGCGGTGGGATTAGATCCCCGGTTATCCGATAATCTCCTTTAGTTGAATGTGGGATGTATGCAGTTCCAGTGGCGAAGTCAGCCAGCCTCGCAATTGAGGAGTTTCTGAGTTGGGCGAAAGCATAGACTCAAACGTTCTTAGGGTTGTCCCAAAGCCCGCTGTTGCAATTGTAGCCATTGCATTGGTTTTGCTTGTCGCGAATGGCTGCTCTGAACCTGCCTCCACGTCGACCCCCATGCCCACTCCGACAACCGCTGCCATCATCCCGACCCCAGCGTCAACTCCCATAGCCACACCCACTGCCACACTAACCCCAATCCCCACGCCTGCAACTCCTCCGACGCCTCAATCGCGGCTAGAAATCGCCCTCTCGTGGGTGCCCCTGGAATACGCCGACGTGTTCATTGAGTTCGCGGATCATGCTGCGTCGCGAGGATCCACGGGCCTTGAAGACGTGCGCGGGTACGAGGAATACCAAAAGTTGGATGAGCAAGGCAGGGAACGGTTCTACGAGGGCGTTGGGAATACGCATCGTGACTTGCAGGAATTGGCTGGTTTTACGCCAAGGAAGTACGGCTTTGACCCGTGGGCCTTCGACCTAGGCGTGTGGGCTGCAATGGGAAACCGTCCCATGCCAAAATTCATTGTCTCAGAGGGTGGGTTTGACGCAGCTACTGTTAGACTAAAATTGGAGACCTTGGGGCAGCAGGAAGAGGCATTGGCCTACCAAAAGGTAGACTACAAGGGAGTAACCTATTTCACCCGCTCGGAGGACTATCTGTTCCCACGGAGCGATCCTCCCTTGGTGTATTCCGCGCTGAATCGAGTGGTCGTCGAAGAGGATAGAATGATGGCCGCCCCCGCGACCTTCATCCTCGAAGACCTCATAGACGTGCGCGAAGGCGATGCGCCGAACCTCCTTGAAAGCGAGGCCCATCTGTCGCTGGCACGCGAGGTGGGTGATGGCCTCATCGGTGGGGGCTTTCTGACTCAGACTTGGATAAACGAGACTGCAATTGGCCATGCCCGAGGCGAGTATGGAGTCGACCCTGACGTCCTAGACGTCTACCTTGAAGGGACTGAAAGGTGGGGAACCTTGTCCGACTACGACTTGGCGCTGTTTGGATACCGCGACGTTGGAGAATCTCGTAATACAATAATCGCCATCTACTACCCGGAGCCGGACGGCGCCGGGAAGGACGCTGAGGAACTCAAAAAACGGTGGGACAGCTTCCATCTGCACATAGACCTGATTCCCGTTTCCGACTTCTGCTCTCCCCTATCAGTCCGCGTGGTACGGAAGGAAAGGGCGTCCATGCTCATCGGTACCTGCGACGTGATAACTACCGAGAAAGATACTCTATTCCCACACGGCCCGGACCTCTGGCTCGCGCTGACATACACGGGTACGCTGGAGTTCCTGGTGGATGACCTGGAGGCGCACAAGGAGCGGGTGCGGGAACGGCATACGAAATAGGCTGCAGGACAGCCACTGCCTCCAAAATCTATAGTAGTCCGCGTCGGGGTTTGGCTTGTACCACCCAACTGCCATCTAAAGAGAGTAAAGTTCCCGCCACGTGATGACATTGATGGTGCACCAACACTCCCAGGTCCAGTGAACCAGGGATCATCGTCCTCAGCGAGGATGCGATCAGAAATCACGTCCGCCAAGTCAGTGCATGCCGTTCGGGCTGAGTGTGATCGCTACTAGAGGACGAATTCAAGTTCCGAACCCGCCTCCGTGCGCCAGGCCCTGCCGAGGGGTCCCACCCGCTCCAGCAACCTCTTGTGGGAGACCATGAGGGGCACCGTCACCCCGGCGCGACCCATCTGCTCCTTCGCGACCCTCAGAAAGTGGGTGGCAGCCAGCTCGTTATCGAAGACCACCAGCAGCGTGGGCCTTGTGCCGTGGTCGTCCAGGGGCCGGTGGGAGGAGTAGTACCGTATATAGGGGGCCAGCCGGGCCGCCATGGTCACGGGCCGCACGGCCCGCCTCTCCCACTCCAGGAAGAAGGGCAATCTGTTGCCGTCCTTCCGCAGGATGCCGAAGGCGTCGGGATGGATGGATCTCAGTACGTCGCCGTGCCGGAAGTACCGCGACGCCCTGTGGGGCGGGTCCAACTGGACCAATCTCAGAGACCGGGAGTGGGCCTGCCTCTCAAGGGCTGCCGCGAACCAGTGGACCGACCCGGTGTGCTCCAGGTTCCTGAGCAGCTGTCGGGACCGTCTGCCCGAGACGTTGCGCCAGTGAAGGGGCGACTGACCGTTCGGCAGCGCCACACCCCACCGCTTTCTGGCCGCGCCCACGGAGGTGCGGTCACGGCGAGCTAGCATCGTCAACCCCCTGTTGGTGAGGGCCAGGCGGCGGCCTTTCAGGGGAACGTCGTGCAGGAGCCCCAACTGCCGGAGCCGTCCCAGGACTTGAAAGAGCCTGGACCGCCTCAGGCCCAAAAGCTCCCCCAGGTGGGAAGGGACAATCCAGGGCCAGTCGGATAGCAGGTCCAGGGCCCGTTTTTCGGTGGCTTTCAATACGCTGGGAAGCATCCAGTTGGGAATCCGCGCTTCCGAGGGGGCAGTTTCAATCTTTCCGGGCAAGTGGGCATTCGCCAGCTGCTTCTCGTTGGGCCAGGAGTCGCCCACCACCGTGTGGGCCAGGGCCGCGGCAAGACCGAGGACCGCGGGTCCCGAAGGTGGTCGCCAGATGGGCGTGCCCGCGCCGGCGCGGGCCACGTTCGCCTCCAGAGCAAAAAAAGTCAGCGAGGGGGCGCCCATCATGGCCCTACGGGAATGCCGCAGCCTGATCTCGTCGGCCATCACCATCAGGACGACGCTGGGCCGGAACAGCTCTCCCAGCTTCCATACCCGCTTGGAGAAGGCCGTCCTGTCGGCCGTGAGTCCCTGCCTCACTACGGCTACCGTCCTGCCGTCGGGAAGGATGACCGCCGCGTCCATGGGCATGGCCCTGTACCACCTGAATCGGATGGGGAAGGCCGTTTCGGAGAGGGCCGACGCCAGCCGGTAGATGACGGCGGAGCCATCCAGCCGTCCCATGAGAAGCCGCCGCCCCCGCTCGGATACCGGAAAGCGGCGCATCAGCCCATCAACGGGCATTCTCGCGCTGCGGGCCAACTCGTTCAGGCCCGCAGCGGTGAGGCTGTACCGCCGCGTGGGAGGGGTCAGAAAACTGGCATGGGGGATGGCAGCCACCAGCCCCGCCTTCTCCAGGCCGCCGGTTGCCGAGTAGACCACACTCCTGGACCGGCCTGACATCGCAGCCATGTCCAGCCGGTCCAGGAAGGGCATGTAAGCCAGCAGGCGGAGGAGCTCGCCCTGGCACCCGCCGGTGCTCATTCCCACTCCGCTCCCGGGGAGTGGCCGTTCCTATTCTCTTCGGTGGGAGGCTGGAAGTGCTTGCTCCTGGGGGGGTTCGCCGAAGGGTCCTCGGTGGACCCGGTTCCCTCCAACCCGGATCCGTCCAGAGCATTCTTCCCTTTCTTCTTCTCCTCCAGGGCCTTCTTGTATGCTTCCACCCGCTTCTGGCGCTCCGCCTGCTGCAGGGCGATCTCGGCGTGGGACGTGACGTAGGAGGTCGCCAGGGACCGGATCCTTGACGCTACCTCCGGGTCTCCGTCCTCAGGCTTTTTCACCATCATGGAGAAGGTGGGCATCCGCTCCTTACCCACCGTGGCCCTCACGTAGCAGTGGTGCACCGGCAGGGACACAATGTCCTCCTCACTCACCCGGTCCTTGCCCAGTTCCCACACCAGCTGTCGCGCGTCGGAACCCGCCACCTGGAACACGGCCAAACAGCCCACGTTGGCCATCAGCGTGTCCTGCATGGTGGGAGAGAGGTCCTCCAGCTTCGCCAGGCTCTGGGTGGCCAGGACGAAGCTGGCTCCGAACTTTCCAAGCTCGGACAGCATGGACTCGTAGTCCGCCCCCGGCATGGACTGCATCTCGTCAACGACGACAAGAGCTCCCCTTCTATCTTCCAAGGGTAAAATACCCTGCTCTCTGATGACGGAGTCCGTCAGGTTGAGGAGGGAGGCCCCCACCAGGGCGGCCACGTCCCTTCCCACCACCCCCTGGGCGGTGGACACCAGCAATATTCCTCCTTCGAGGATGGTCTGTCTCAGGTCGATGGTGGACCGGGACTGGCCCAGTATCGCCCTTGCCCGCTTGGAGGACGAATAGTAGGAGAGCCTGGTCTGGACCGGGGCCAGGGAGTCGGCCCTGTAGTCGCGGCTCCAGTTGGTGAAGGTGCTGGCCCACCACTCCAGGACGTAGGGGTCGGAGACCCTGCTGAGGGCCTCCTCGCGTACGGCTTTGATGGTGAGCAGCTTGAGACCGTCAAGGATGGTGAACTGTTCGTCGGCGTCCATGGTCTCGTTGGCCTCGTACATGGTCTTCATGGTGAACTCCAGGATGGACTGCATCCTGGGGCCCCACTGGTCCCAGAGGCCCTTTGCCACCCGCACCACCGAGTCGGCGGTGCGGTCCCTATCGGAAAAGATGCGGGTGTCCAGCAGGTTGATGCCGGGGGCTCCCCGCTGGTCGGCCAGGTCTATGAGCTTGACCCTGTCCACCAGGGATTCCGGCACCTGCTCCAGCAGACCTGCAACCAGGTCGGCGTGGGGGTCCACGACGATGATGGCGTCGTCGTCCCTGCCCGCCGCCTTCTCCCGCATCTTGTGGACCACCAGGTGGTGCATCAGGGTGGACTTGCCCATGCGGGTGCGGGCCACGTAGAGGTGGTGGCGGCGGAGCATGTCGTCGGGGAAGCATATCTCCCTGGATCTCCCGGCGGTGGTCATTCCCACCGGGGCGCCGCCTCTCACTCCCCCGCCGGAAGGCAGCAGCACCTTGGCCCCGGCGCGGGCCACCAGGGGCGTCTCGTCCTTCTCCCCCGGGGGGTGCCACAGGGCCGCCGCCTCCCTCACCCCCAGGATGCTGCGGCTGCCGAAGAACCCGGGGCCGATGGGCTGCAGGTCCTCCGGGCCGGGGACCACCGGCCTGATTCCACTCGCCTCCAACCTGGCTCCCGCCGGTTGGTTGAAGCGACGATAGGCGGCGTAGACGTTGTCCAGCAGAGAGCAGGCGCGCTCCAGGGCGCCGGCGGCGGGCAGTACGGCCACCGCCTGGATCTCGGCATCGAAGGCCATGCGGCCCACCTTCTCTCGTATCAGCAACGGGTCGTAGTTACGGTTCCGTGACTTCTTCCACCTGTTCCATATCCAGCCTCCAACGGCCATCCCTAGGCTGGCTCCCACGCCGAGGAGGACCGCCTTCCACACGTCGCCGCTCCGCACCCAGAGGTAGCCCTGGATGGCGGCCAGCGCTCCAACGCCCAGAATCGCCATGGTCGTCCCGTCCATCTGCAGGATCCCGGCCTCACTGGCGTCCGGTCTTGACCCGGCCTCGTATGGCGGCTTCCCGTGGGCCATCTCCATGTGCCCCTGGGACCAGTCGGGCCCCAGGGAGTTCAGCTTCAGTCTGGTCACCAACCTCTCCCCCTCGTTCAGGCCGGAGAGAGCGGCCAGGAGGGAGATGAGGGGGTCGGAGCCGGGGTACAGCAAATCCTCGTCACGGAAGGTGCGCAGGGACGTGTACTCCGGGCCCGAGACCCGTAGGGTCATGCCCCAGGCTTTTTCTCCCTCCTTCAGCCTCAACGGGTCCTCCTCCGGCGGCACTTCCTCTATCCTCGCCTGGGGATAGTGGGTGGATATCTGCTGACGCACCACCCGGTGGTCCATGCATCGGGCCATGATGGTCACGCCGTGTACGTCACCCGCCAGCTCCAGCGAGAAGGGTTCGGGAACGGCGATGGAGCCGAGCATGTTCTCCACCCCCAGCAGGGTTCTTTCCCCGATTCTCGGCGGCGTCACCGCCAATAGCACGGGTCTCTCTGGTTCAGGGTCTCCAAGTAGCATCTTCTTCAGCTTCAGCTTCATTTTCATTTTCATTTTTCTTCCCCTTTCATATCCCTCTGTCTTGGCATGGTCTCTGCGTTGCAATTGTGGATGTTTCGCTGTCCTCCCCGTTCCATCGGTGCCGCCACGGCCTCCATTTAATTGCTGCTGGTTCTTCCGGGGTGGCCTCGATGCGTGTGGGGGAACCGGTTGCCACGGGCCAGCGGGAGGTCGTCTCTACGCGGACAGGACAGGAGCCACCACTGAAGCTCCTCGGACAGATCGAAGGCTTCTCCCACGGTGCCCGCCGCCGCGTACTGCTGCTTGAAGGCCGCGCTCTGCGGCAGCGCCCTTCACTGTGGCCCGTGATGGTTCGCAACGTGTTTTCACATCTAAGTCTCCTCGCGGCCCTGAATTGAAGGGTCTTCACAGAGTGTGACGACGACGGCACCGGCATCCAATGCCTCATAGCGGGGGGCGCGCACGCCCCCCCTTTTGGGGCATGGAAATCAGACCGCTTCCCGTGATGTCATAGCCGTGTACAGGAATTGAAGAGAGTTCCCTCGGAGGGAACTCGGCCCATCCCAAGGCTGAATCAGGCCCAATGGCTCCCTACAGGCCCATTGGGGGAATCAATTTCAGTCCGTAGCAGGTTCCGGCCACGGGTTCCCACCTGCAGGCATGAGAGTTCCCCCGGAGGGATGGGGCGCCATGCGGCAACGGTGCCCACCCGCAGGCGTGAAAGTTCCCCCGGTGGGAGATGAAAGGAGGGGTTCGATGAAACGAGACGAATTGGATAAATCGAAGGACAACGACGCTCCAAGCCTACAGAGCATGCTCGAGGTGAAGCTGGAGGCCCTGCTCCACGACCTGATCAGGCAACATGGGACCGTGGAGACGGCAAAGAAGCTGGGCGTCAACTACAAGACCGTGGCCAGGAGCGTGGAGTCTGGGAAGCTGTCCGTGCACCTCAGACAGGCCCTGACGGGCTTGCTCCTTGCCCGGGGGAATTTTCAGACGGCACCGCGGGAGGAGTCGGAAGACGTGGCAGTAGCGGTGGAGAGGCTGGCGGCGGAGATGCGCAACGCCCTGGGGGACCTCCGACAGGAGGTGAAGGCCGGGTTCGACTCCCTGACCAAGCGGCAGGCCCGGGAGTTGGAGAAGCTGTCACAACGGCTTCCCACGACGGAAGGACACCCGCCCACAGGAGGGAAGGTCCATCTGTCGGCCACGGACAGGACGTGGCCTCGGGGGTCTCAACCCCGCCGGGAGTCCGGGAACACGGACCCATCGGTGGTCACCGTGGAGACGGAGGCAGGAGACGACGCCGTCGATGGCACAGCCTGGCCCCTGGTGCAGGAGTGGCGCGAACTCAGGAGGAGCCATCCCTTCGAGGGTAGCGGCATGGACTGGCTGGAGAAGGAAATAGAACTCAGGAAACTGGAAATTGTCCTCATCGAGGAGCACGGTCTCACCCTTCCTCCCGACACCTTCCCCTGGGATAGCCTGGGGAGGAAGACCCAGGTGAGGTGGCGTCGACGCACCCTCCGGAGGCTGAAGAAGGAGCTCTTCAGGGCCCGCCTGAGGTGGTGGCTCAGGCGGGCCCTGACCTTCAACCTGTGGCGGGGGAAGTAGTCACGGTTGCTCGGTGACCTACGTCGCGGGGGTTGGGCAACGGGAAAGGGGCCTCGTGGGATTGTCGCAGCCTTTGGTCTGCACGCGGTGCTCGTCGCTTCCCAGGAGGGTAAGAACAACGCTTTTGCACCATTCCTGGCTCATTCGAGGCCCATTCTGGGAATTGATCTGTCCGTTGGGTCTCTAAATCGTTGACAACCCCCACCACCGGTGCTACAACTGAACTCTGTTTCTGGCTTTTTCCAGCGTTTCCCGCCTAGAAACCTGGAGGATCCAGTCCCACGGATCCGGGATGGGCTGCTTAGGATCGAGCGCTGCTCTCCGAACAGCCCCCCACGTGGTATCCACCGGAGGGATAGAGCACTGCTCTCCCGACGGCGGCCACAGGAGGGACAAGCGTCGTACCGCTGCGTGAAGCCGGTTGAGGAGTCGAGCCCTGCTCCCCCGATGCCGTTTCGAATGCGAAAGGATCCCGGGAAGCCGTGCGCCCTGGTACGGTGGCCCACCAGATCTCAGGCCGGAACGCTTACAAGTCTCTGCCTGACCACATTGACTGCGGCATCAGCCAGATCACGGCGGGTCCGCAGTTCCACAGCACGCTGACCGGCCACGCCTTCGGCGACTGCCGGTCGATGCGAGTCGACACCGCGCAGTTTCTTTTCTGACATTCCCATCCCAGGCGGGGCTGCGTCTTTCTCACCCTCCGTTTCCCGTCCTCACGCATCCGACCCTGGAAGGAGTGCGTCCCCGGTCACGGTTCCCAATTCACACCGTCCACGCCGCTCATTCCGGTGCGGGCACACAATCGAAAGGAGGCGTTCATGAACGTCACAAAACTCAGATCAGCGGTATCCCGGTTCAAGAATTACGGCGGCGTTGTCGCCCGTCCTGTCCTGCGGCGACGGCGGCTGGCTATGGCCATGGCAGTGGGAATCCTGCTTCTGCTGCCCCTGCTGTCAGGTGACCCCGAGGTCTTCGTACTGAACGCCGTCGGAATCGGCCTTGCAGCCCTTGTCATTCGGAAGCTTGTGACGATGAGGCGCAGACAGCGTAGATACCGACGCTGACGTCCGGTCTCCACAGCTTCTCACATACAACTTCACCCATCAGGGGGCGTCTCTTCCGAGGCGGCTCCTATTTCTTTGCCCATCGCAGGCGCAGATCCCATGCGACAACACAACAACTTAGGAGGTACACGATGAATACGGCAACTATGACAATCGGCAATCCGAAAACCGGGCTGGCGAGGCCCGGGCGCAGCCTTGAGGAGCTTGTTGACCGGCTCATGGCGACGCTGACTTTCCCAGCCGAGCCAGACCCCGTTGCGGTCGTTGGGCCCCACCATGACGTGGCCCACCAACGCCGCGGCAGGCTTGAAGAGCTTGTGGACCGGCTCATGGCAACACTGACCTTCAGAGTGAATCCTGAAATGACGCCGGTCGCAGCGTCATCGGACTTGGTTCGGGATATCCACCAGTCTCGGCGACACCGCCAGGAGGGCAACCTGGACCGGGCACTGGAGACCCTGGCCGGTGCCAACCCGGCGTCCGCTGCTCCGCAACATGGGCGGTGGGCCTTCACCGAGTGGAGGCAGCTTGTAGGCAGGCGGTTCGGCCACCGGGAGGTCTTGGTCTACAGCCAGGAAACGGGCAGGGCCGCCGCCCTGGTGCCTGGAGGCCATGGCGGGACCCTTGAGGTGGTCGCCGTGCTGGGAATGTCCTGGAGGCCGGGCAAGCTTGTATCCCGACGTAGTTTGCAGAGCCGGCGTTCCCCAGTGTCAAGCGCGGGACAGGCTCCGGGGATGGCTTGCCCTTGACTCGGGTCTCGTCATTCCCTCCGGTCACACCGTCGGCGCGACTGACCCTGCAACCCCTGGGGGACGTGACGCCTTCCTGCGCTCCCTTGCACGGGCAGGACGCATCGCCGGGTAGCGGTTCCCCACGCCTACCGGATCTCCACTCATGGCTCGCGGGGCCTGCACCCGCCTGACCCATCCCACTCTCACCTCGTACAGCCTGACCCCTCCGACTCCCACGTGGAGGACTTGCTGTGCCCGATTCACGACGGAGCCAGCCTCTGCTTGATGCGGAGGATTGCTCCGCCCACGGCTTCCCCCCGCAGGGGACGCCGCACCGGCAACTCGACACGACAACATCATCATCACCCACGGAGACGGCCCCGGCTTTCGGGGCACGGCATCAGGCGGGGCTGTCTCCCACAAGGGGGGGCCGTCCCGCTTCTTCATTACAGGAGGAAGTGACATGACGGCAATAATCACTACAACCACAAGAGGAACGGAGACCAGGCTCAGGGCGGCGGCAAGGCGTCGTGGGCTCACCATGCAGGAGCTTGCAGATAAAATGGGCGTAACCGTGGGATACTTGTCCAAGATTGCGATTGGAGCCAGGCCCTGGACTCCCACCACCAGGGAGAAGGCGGCAAAAGTGCTGGGAGAGGTCCCCGCACAGGGAGTCGTCTACAGACAGGGAGGTGTGGTTGATGGGGAGAGCAGCTACATCAGGGAGCGGGCCCGCGAGATGGGCATGAACATGCAGGACCTCGCCGAGCGAGTGGGGGTGTCCTACCGCTACATGGCACAGGCGTCCCGAGGCCACAGGAACATGGGCGTGAAGGTCCAGGCCCGGGTGGAGTCGGCCCTTCAGGCGCAGGTCAAGGTCGCGCCCGAAAAGTGCGCAGGCATCGACAGGGAGGCGGTAAGGGAGCGGTTGAGGGCCCACGGGATCAGCCAGAACGAGGCGGCCCGGCGGACCGGCATCAGCTCCGGCCACCTGTCCCAGATCATGAACGGCAATCGCATCCCTTCGCCCGGCGTGCTGAAGAGACTGCACGGGGTGCTCTTTCAGCGGACTCAGGCGGAGCGGGTCATGCCCGCAGAACTCAAGGTGGTGGGGTGGCGCAAGGGTGAGCGGAGGGGGATGGTAGTCCGCGGCGCAGGCGGCCCTGGGCGCGGGAACGGAGAGGGCATCGTGCGGACCGGCGGAAGAGTGCCCTGGGGCGCCAGGGTGGAGTACGCCTTTCGCACCGGCTACGACGGCATTGGCCGGGTGTCGGTGACCCACCTCGTCGAGCGGGGATACTCCGCCATGCTGACACAGGCGGATGCGGTTGCCGCCTAGTCCTCCCCTGCAAGACGCTCTGCTCGGCGAGGGAGTTGTAGAAGGTCGCCGAGGGATGCTGCCCGCGGAGACGCGAGGGAGGAGGTTGCCTTGAGTGCAACCCCCTCCCTCGCCAACCGATATACGCGGCCTCTTCTGCGTTTCGGCCCGGCCCGCTCTCCGATGTATGTGGGCCTTTTTTGTTGGCCAAAATACTGTGGGCGGCCAGGATCCCAACCCCAGTGAACCGCCCCCGGCAGGTCTCCCAGGACACTGACCTGCCCGGAGGAACTGGAGGATGAGCGAGGGGGACATATATTTTGCAGTTGCTATATTGCAGGTATCAAGGGCGGGGAGAAATTAGGACTTACACGTTTTTCCACAAGCATCGCAGAGGTAGGCAAGTTCTGGATAATTAACTGCGATTCCTTCAAGGGAGCTCCTTTGAGCCCAAGTATCTTCTTTCCCGCAGCACCCCTTGACACCTAAACTGCCCTCCTATCCAAGTTGATTCCCCCTTCTGCTCCTTCTATAATTTGTCTATGCAGTACCACTCAATCCTTCACGAATCTGACAACAAGTATCACACTTGGGCAGACTGCCCTTTCGGTAACATGATAGACAACCGTTGCTCCAGTGACTGCAAACAGCCGGACGATCTCTGCCAATGGTGTGATGGAAGAGGCTTTACGTAACATGGCACGATGGTTAGACGATTTACATGGCACAGATGAGCCTACTGCAGGCCAGTGAGTCGGTGGAGGCCCAGGTCATCCAGGTTGAACAAGTCTGGAGCGAAGAACGAGCGTAAGGTGTGGTCCACGGAGTTGTCCACCCTAGATTGGGACATGGCACTGAAGAAGATATAGGCGTGGAGGAAGCCGGCGGTGTACCCGGCCATGATGGCGGGGTCGCCTAAGGATTGAGCCAATAAGCCCTTGCCCCCTCCCGTCGGATCCGCCAGTAGCACCTGTCAATCTGCAATAAGCCAAACGATCGCAACGCCTATATGTTGATCGTGAACTTGATGAAAAAGGTTCTCGATTTTGTCCAGTCTGGTGGTCTGGAAAGGTTCCATAAACGATGCCCCCGGCGAGCTGAATGAGATACGGAACTGGATGGTGGAGAATCTCCTGGCATTTAGGAAGACTTTCGGTCACAGACTGGCCAATCTCCCTGACTACTCGGATTAATAGACCCCCCCGACATGTGATGTGTAGGACGAACCCAATGAATACCAACCGAGAACGCGGTGAGCGAGCAAGCATCTATGACAGTCAATAAGACCACTGCCGAGTTTCATGATCCATCCACGCCGGCAACAAACGTGTCAAAGGAGCCCAGCATTGTTAGGAGGATACTCAAGTGGACGGGAATTGGATGTGGTGGCCTGCTGGGACTGTTCATACTGCTTCTAATGATAGGCATTCTTGTCTCCCCAAGTTCCGATGAAGAGGAGCTGGAATCTGCGGATGCTCGGAACGAGGCTACGGATTCAACCCAGGCGGCGAACCAGCCGAACAGGACAACTTCACCTCCGTCCTTATCTGAGTCCGACCCCATGGATGCTTTCCTCGCTGGAATCGAGGCTGGTGAACGCCTTCGAGAATCAGGAAGGCATCTCGATGATGAATTTATCCAGGAGGTCGTCGCCTGGGTGGAGATTGAGGTTCTCGGGCAGTCGGGTGATTGGACGGTAACCAATGGCGACACGATAAAGGTGTGCAACCTCTATGCTCGACTGGGAGAAGCAACCCAGATGGGACAGCCGATTGCACCCGATGAGTTTAAAGACACTCTGCGCACTGAGGTCGGTTCCCGTGGAGCAGCCATGATTGGCGCTCTTCAAAGTGGTATTGAAGGAGACAGCGACTTACTGATTGAATTCTGTGAACCGTTCTCAGCCTATGGTCTGGGTTTCAACGCTGCCTACGGGACAGCCGCAGAGTTGTACGGACATGATGTCAACGATGGGGACTCATCGGTGAGGATGCAAACGGTTATCGACCGGATCCCGCGCGACGAGCTGCGTGAAGGCGGAAGTGATAACTACAACCGGGGGTTCCTGGACGGTATGGACGCTGCCCACACCATCGAGTCTGAACAATCGCAAGTTCGAACGCGCACGAACTCAGAACCCAGGATTCATTTCATTGATGACGCTGAACTGCCGGAGGAGGGCAGATCGTCACTCGCGGAGACCATCGAAAGCATCCAGGGAGGTGTGGTTCGGGTTGTTGCTGGTATCAGTAGCGGGTCGGGCTTCATTGCCGACGAGAGCGGTCTCGTCGTGACCAACAACCACGTCGCTGGGAATACGCAGGTTGTGACAGTGTGGTTCGTCGACGGTCGGCGCTACGAGGGTGAGGTGATTGCAAGGGACTCAACCGCTGACCTCGCCTTGGTGCAGATTAACAGCAGTGACCGGTTCAGTGCGGTTCCAATCGGGAATCCTGATAGCGTACGCATAGGCGACGAGGTGATCGCACTCGGGTTCCCCGTCTCTGGTAAGCTCGGCACCACTCTGACGGTCACAAAGGGGATAATCTCATCCATAAGGATCTCAGCAGGAGTCAGCCTGTTTCAGACGGATGCCGCAATCAATCCAGGCAACAGTGGAGGTCCTCTGGTTAATAGCCAGGGGCACGTGATAGGCGTCAACACCTTCAGGATGGAAGAGACATTCAGCGGCGCCTCAGTAGAGAGCATAGGTTTCGCAGTGTCGGTCAGTGAGCTTCAGGGAAGAATGACGTCTACTACTCCGTCGCAAGTATCTGTTCCGTCCAGGGTCCCCGCAACCGACACAGACGTTCCTCTCGTTATTAGTACGGGAGAGGTCGATGAACGTCACTGGTACGAGGCAACGGACAGATGCGACTTCGCCAGTATGGCAGAGTGGTCTGGGGAAGACTGGGAGGATACGGCATTGACGCACATCGGTGCGGCGATCCTGATTGAGATAGCCGACACGGAATGGAGCATTACGTCTGTACAATTACGTGACTATCGAGACTTCCTGGGTGGCGCGGGCTCCCTTGAGGCTAGGGAATGGGGTCACCTGTTTATCACACAGGAGAGTTTCAATGACACCCTGACATCGGCCAGTTCTCTGCTGAGCAGAGGTGCTATTTTGGTCGATGGATTTGGGAGGCCAAACTTTCCGGCCTCTTGGCTACTTGGGTATCACGAACTACTGCCAGGCCTGCGGGATATATCCAACCCGGACGGTGGCTTGATGGGGACGATTGCAGTTCCACAAGGTCCCCAAGCTGACGATCTGCGAGATTCGCTGGCGTTCCACGAGAACCAATTTGACTGCCGCACAGCTGAACTACAGAACTAGCAGTTCGGTCAACACGGTGAGCTTGCTGATACTGACCACAGCCGAGCTGTTCGATACGAGGTAATGATGACGAACCAATGAGCAAGGAAATCAATAAAGTTAATCACTGCGATTGTCAGCTACTCTTCGATGCGGGCAAAGTGCTCGTAGAGAAGAGTGGTCTAGCGAGATACGATTCGACGAAATTTGTCGCCTGCATCAATCGGGAGGCATTCAACGACAAGTGGAAGGACGAATTCGACCCGCAGTTCGGACGATACATCGCTTGGATTCTGTTTTCGGTTGGTGCTGAGAACCTGGCGAAAGCGGCGTGTGTGTGTAAGAAAGTTGTCAAATCTAAGCATACCCCGCAGCTGGGAGACTATCTGAGTAGCACAGGACACTTCGCATCTATCTTGAAGAAGGCCCACCTTTATGGTGATGAGAAGTGCAAGTTGCTAAAGGGATATGAGCGTCTCAAGAAAGTCAGGAACAGAGATGTTCACTCGTATCGTAAGGACCGAAGAGACGATGACTTTCCATCAGTCCAAGACTCCTTTGTGCCTGCCTTCAACGTCCTGGTGGCGGTCATGAGACAGAACGACCACCCGCTGAATTAGATAGACTGTCCACCGCGGCTCCAAAGCTGGAAACAACTCCTGTTTGACATGACTATCCTAGTGCGTGGGACAGCATAGGACAGTGATCGCACGAGCTGGAATAGATCGACAGGCACCAGTGCAAGGCCGCGACAAGGGTCGTTTGTGACGTACTCATCGCTGACGTTCTACACCAGGGCGAATGATTGGCGTCAACTATTTTTGCCGCCCGTTGCCTCATCGGAATATGTTACCCAAATTTCGAGGCTTCTAATTGACGCCAATCACCTGCGTCTTGGACGCCGCACGGTGAACTTCCTGACCGAGAGAACAGGAATGCAGAGGCCCAGGACGTTCAGGACGAAGACCTGGACGCTACCCCGCCAGGGTCGGGCCGCAATAGAGGGGCACGGCCAGCATGGAATTGGACTCCTGGTCGAAGACGCACTCCCTATATGGTCGGATGCCGTAAGCTGAAAGGGAGGGGGTGAAGAGAACGCACTGCGCCCCGGGAAGATGCCTTGTCGTAGAAGAGGGGGTCACGATTGCAGTAGCCTGCCGTCTACCCCTGAGAGCGTAATCGCGGCACAGCCGTGTATGATCGATACCGCAACCGTAGAGAGCCCACCGGGACATTGGACACACTCCAAGCAGGGTTCCCGTGGGCAGTGGGGCGAAAGTCCCACGCTGGGTAGTCACCGCCTTCGAAACGACATCGGAGGAGCAGGGATCAACCCCTCAACCGGTTTCACGCAGCGGTTGTACGCTTGTCCCTCCTGGGGTCGCCGTCGGGAGAGCGAGGCTTAATCCCACCGCTCGATGCCCCGTGGGTGGCTGTTCGGAGAGCAGCGCTCGATCCTGTTCAGTCTGTCCCGGATTCGTGGGACGGAAATCCTCCAGGTTTCTCGGTGGGAAACGCTGGAGACAGGAGTTACTGATATCACTGTAATCCGGCCCTTGTCAACGATGTAAGCGCAACTTACGCAAAGCAACTCCCGAAATAGGCCTCCATTCAGCCTGGTATTGCCCAAACGCGTATTCATAGGGCAGTAGTCATCCGCAGCGCCAGGCTGACGAACAGGTGGGGATCCGAACCGGCACACCGGGTCGGGGGAATTTGAGCTACGGAGGAAGACGTGGGGAGGGTCCGAAGTCCGCTGCGCCGGACGATGCTGCGGAAGAGGGAGTGTGGACTGCCACACCGAAGTAGGCCTGTATGGTTGCGCGGTGGAATCAGTGACAACTACTTCTTCCAACGATTCAGTGTGAGTATCCGGCGAATCCACCGTTCGATTCCGGCCCTGAAGCGCTCCTTCCTGAGTCTCGCCAGGGTCCAGACGCGCCACTCCACCTGGGTCTTCCTGCCCAGGCTATCCCACGGATACGTTTCGGGGGGAAGGGTGAGTTGATACTCTTCAATGAGGACAATCTCCAGTTCCCTGAGCCTTATTTCCCTCTCCAGCCACGACACTCCGCTGCCTTTGAATGGATGGATGGCCGCAACCGGCGCCATTCCTTCACCGAGGGCCAGGCGTTGCCGTAGACGGCCTCGTCTCCAGCCTGCTGCTCCAAGGTCACCACCGTCGGAGCGGCATCCCTGAATGATTCACGGGATTGCGACTTAGGAGGCCAGGTTCTGTCGGTCCCTTTCAGAACGGGTGCAGGGCTGGGGTCTCGTGGCACCTCCAACCGGGAGAGCCTTGTCGACAGCCTCTCGAACTCAAAGGCCTGCTTCTTCGTCACGGAGCCGATCTCATCACCAATCTCCTGCCGCAACTCCTTCACCACGCCCTGCAGGTCAAACTCCAGCCTCTCCACCTCCTTCACCTGCTTCGACAACCCCCTCACAGATTCCCTGACCTCCTCCAGGGCCACCAACTCCCTGATCATGAGCAGGCGCTCCAGGGCATCGCACAGCCTTGGCGTCAGCTTGCCGGAATGCAGAGCAGCCGCCAGGGTCTTGTAGTTGACTCTCAGGGTCTTAGCATCTTCCATCCGGCCCTTCTGCTTCACCACGTCGCGTAACAGGGCCGTCAACCGCAGTTCGTGCAGTCCCTCCAGTCCCGGGGTCTCGTCCTCCACAAACAACTTCTCCTTCCACTTCCGAAAACGGAACTATTACGACTGGCCACTGGAAGTCCGGTCCCCGTTCAGCCACTTCCGAAAACGGCACTCTCGCGCCTGGAGGTGGGAACCGGTGGCCGGAACCTGGTGTGGTGTCAAGGGCGGAGACAAGTTAGGACAGAGGGCGGCGGAATAGTGGACCACCCATGGTGTAAGTGTTCAGGGGGAATTTCAGCATGTAACAGGTAAAGGGATAGGCAGGGAGCCGGTAGAGGGAGTGGTTGTGACGGGATCGGTGGGTGGGAAAGGCCGAAGAAGTACTAGGCTTTAGGTTGTCTGCTCTGGTTGAGCCTGTAGCTCTCACCGTTCATCTGTAGGATGTGAACGTGGTGGGTGAGACGGTCCAACAGAGCGCCCGTGAGCCGCTCCGAGCCAAAGACCTCCGTCCACTCGTCGAAGGGAAGGTTGGTGGTGATGAGGATGGACCCTCTCTCGTAGCGTTGGCTTATGACCTCTAAGAGGAGTTCAGCGCCGGTCTTAGAGAGGGGTACGAAGCCTAGTTCGTCGATGATGAGCAGCTTGAAGCGTGACAGCTTCTTCTGGATATTGAGCAGGCGGCGTTCATCGTTGGCCTCCATGAGTTGATGCACCAGGGTCGAGGCGGTGGTGAAGCCCACAGAGAGGCCTCTCTGACAGGCGGCCAGGCCCAGACCCAGCGCCACGTGGGTCTTGCCGGTGCCGCTGTTCCCCATGGCGATGACGTTCTCACGACGGTGTACGTACTCACAGCGGGCCAGCTGCATGACCATCTGTTTGTTCACCGAGGGGATGGCCAGGAAGTCGAAGGTGTCCAGGCTCTTTACAGTGGGGAAGCGGGCCGCCCTGATCCTCCGCTCCACCATGCGGTGATGGCGGTCTATGAGTTCAAGCTCCGCCAGCCTGAGCAGGTAGTCGGGATGGTCCACACCCTCTGAGGCGCACAGGGCCGCCATCTTGTCGTACTCCCTTAGGAAAGTGGGCAGCTTCAACTCCTTCAGGTGGTGCTCCAACAGTACCGTGGATCTGTCGCTCATCACACCCTACCCGTCAGAAGTGCCATGTAGTCACGAGCACGGGTCTTGGTCACCCTGACCCTGGGCAGGTGGAGGTAGAGGGTCAGGTCCAGCCTGGCCGGCCTGTTCTCTATCCTGGACAGGAGCAGGTGCTTGATGGCGTCGAAGCTGATGGCTCCCAGCTTCAGGGCGTCCCCCACAGCCTTGTGCACCTCCTCCTTGCGTAAGTTCTCCATCAACCGTAGCACCTGCACGTACTCCCTCTTGCCGCGCTTCCCCATCCGGGACTCCAGCAGCCGGCGCAGGGTGCTGGAGTCCTCGGGCAACTCCCATCCGGCCAGGGGCGCGGCCTGGTCCAACGCTCCCGTCTTCTGCTCCAAGAGCGGCAGGTAGTGGATGGGGTTGAAGACAAAATCGTCCTGCAGGTAGGAACGCCGGTGGCGGGCTATGACCTCCGTCCCGCAGCTGATCACCACCTCGCCCACACAGCCTCGTACCAGCACCTCCCTGTGCCCGTAGGCCACGGGCACCGAGTAGTCGTTGGTGCGGTACCTGACCAGGGACAGAGAGCTGACACGGGTCGTATGCTTGTCGCTGGCGTCGTAGGGCACGGCGGGGAGCGGCAAGCAGGGTCTCAACGTCCCGCGCCATCCGCTCCCCTATGGTCTCCCTGTGCCCACGCAGCGGTCTCCCCAGCCGCTCCAGGCACTTCTCTTGAAGGTGGGCATTCAGCTCATCGAAGCTCCTATAGCTTGGGATGGGCACCAGGAAGTTCCTACGAGCATATCCCACTAACCCCTCCACTTTACCCTTGTCGTTCCCCTTGCCCGGACGGCCAAACCGGTCTTCGAATAGGTAGTGGGACACCAGCTCACTGAACACCCGAGTACGCTTTCGCCGACCGTCTCCCAGGATCTTGGCTACAGCCAGGCGGGTGTTGTCGTACAGGATGCTCCTGGGTACACCGCCCAGGACGAGAAGGCGGACACGTGGCCATCGCAGAACGCCTCCGTAGTCTCCGCCGGATACGCCTTCACAAAGCATCTGTCGCTGTGGGGAAGGTCCAGCACGAAGTAGTGGATCTTCCGCTCCACCCCTTCTATCATCGCCTTCGCCTGGCCAAAGTCGCACTGGGCGTGGCCCGGTGGATGGGTCAATGGCACGTACATCTCCCTCAACCGGCGCCTACGCTCCCGTACGTAGTCCTTCACTATGGTGTAGCCGCCTCTGAACCCGTACTCAGCCCTCAACCGGTCATAGATCCGCTTCACCGTGTGCCGCTGCTTCTTCGGCACACCCTTGTCCTCTTCCAGTATCCGGTCTATGACTCCTGTGTACGGCTCCAGCTTCGGTCTACGCGGAGGACGCTGCCGCCGGTATCCAGGTGGCACTGAATACCTCAGCATCTTCCTCACCGTGTCCCGGTGCAGCCCGAACTCCCGCGCCGCTTCCCGGACGCTTATACCCTCCACCATGCAGGACGCCTCACCCTCGCGTACATCTCCACCTTGTACATCCTTCACACCTCCATCGTGCTTCTCTTGAACACTATGGAAGGCGGCGGGTGGTCCGATTTTCAACCGCCTTTTCTGGCTGTCAACCCCGCCCTAGAGGTACATTATCTCTCCGCCGATTACAGGTGCGGGGGAACCTCAACGACTACCTACCAGCCAATCATCCCTGGAGGTCTATCCCCGCGGGTGCGGGGGAACCGCTTGCTTTTCAGCTTCCTCCATGGCGGCGACCGGTCTATCCCCGCGGGTGCGGGGGAACCAGAAGTTCCAGTCCCTCGCCTGCCGGTGATTGAGGTCTATCCCCGCGGGTGCGGGGGAACCAACTGATCAAAAAGAATGATTATTTGAAGCACGGGTCTATCCCCGCGGGTGCGGGGGAACCCCCATATCATCAAGGATTAAAACTCCAGACGTAGGTCTATCCCCGCGGGTGCGGGGGAACCTCTAGCGGTTAGGACCACTGCGGCCGGTGGGCCGGTCTATCCCCGCGGGTGCGGGGGAACCGTTGATACTGCTGGCAAGCATATCCCTGGCACCGGTCTATCCCCGCGGGTGCGGGGGAACCGCGTTGCCTTCGGTCGGGCCGGTGTAGGTCCAGGGTCTATCCCCGCGGGTGCGGGGGAACCATGACGTTCTCGATCATGTGGAGCCTGGCCACGGGTCTATCCCCGCGGGTGCGGGGGAACCCAAGAAACTGCCCCTTACGAGCCATCGTGGATCGGTCTATCCCCGCGGGTGCGGGGGAACCAGCACAACCAACCCCTATGCCGGGACATATAGCGGTCTATCCCCGCGGGTGCGGGGGAACCATGAACCGCCCGAAGTCCAGCAGCAAGGGCTTGGGTCTATCCCCGCGGGTGCGGGGGAACCTTACGTTTTCCGTCCAGATCCGGGATCCGCAGCGGTCTATCCCCGCGGGTGCGGGGGAACCTAGATATCAATAGCTAGGGTGCCGTGGCTCATCGGTCTATCCCCGCGGGTGCGGGGGAACCTCACCCTCCAGGTGGAAGACGCTCAGGATCATGGGTCTATCCCCGCGGGTGCGGGGGAACCTATGGACGGAAGAACCGGCTATCAACTACCAGAGGTCTATCCCCGCGGGTGCGGGGGAACCAGTGGAAGGATCGGGCGACCAGCTTACCCGTAAGGTCTATCCCCGCGGGTGCGGGGGAACCTTCCTTGTTCGCCGTAGAGTAACCCTTTGTAGCGGTCTATCCCCGCGGGTGCGGGGGAACCCCACTGGATTGACAGAATGGGCATCTCACGAGAGGTCTATCCCCGCGGGTGCGGGGGAACCAAGACCTTTCGTAACCAGCTCGAAGCCCTGGACGGTCTATCCCCGCGGGTGCGGGGGAACCGCGTCACGCAAGAGTCACGCAGGAGTGAGGCGAGGTCTATCCCCGCGGGTGCGGGGGAACCAGAATGGAGACGATATGGGACTGCTTGAATCACGGTCTATCCCCGCGGGTGCGGGGGAACCAGGGGCTGGAGCCGACGGATGACCTACTATTCCGGTCTATCCCCGCGGGTGCGGGGGAACCTTGCAGCCATTAGATTTTAAGACCTCTCATTTGGGTCTATCCCCGCGGGTGCGGGGGAACCACCTCTGGGGTCAACGGAAACAGCCTGGCCTACGGTCTATCCCCGCGGGTGCGGGGGAACCAAGGTCCAGTCTAACGGCATTACAGCGGGAACAGGTCTATCCCCGCGGGTGCGGGGGAACCAAAGGTATTCGGCGCCCGCTTCTATAACGAGTAGGTCTATCCCCGCGGGTGCGGGGGAACCCACTTCAGTTGCTCGTTATTCTGGATGCCGAAGGGTCTATCCCCGCGGGTGCGGGGGAACCGTTTTCCGAATCCCGTCGCCCAGCTGACTGAGAGGTCTATCCCCGCGGGTGCGGGGGAACCAGTTGCGGAATCTCTTTTATTGCTTCCCAAACCGGTCTATCCCCGCGGGTGCGGGGGAACCACAATCAGTACATCGCCTAGCGCCATGGGCTAGGGTCTATCCCCGCGGGTGCGGGGGAACCGGAGCGGCAAGACCATTTTCGCCAAATATCTACGGTCTATCCCCGCGGGTGCGGGGGAACCTTGGTGTTCGTCGGGCTAGGTCTGTTTCAGGGAGGTCTATCCCCGCGGGTGCGGGGGAACCACGATGACACCCAGTCGGTTCGGATTATGTAGGGGTCTATCCCCGCGGGTGCGGGGGAACCTTGTCCTGCAGCCATGCTCTAAATATAATTGTAGGTCTATCCCCGCGGGTGCGGGGGAACCGCTTCAGCTGAGGATGGCGGAGAACGAGGCGCAGGTCTATCCCCGCGGGTGCGGGGGAACCTCAGACGTTGCGCCGTTCAATGTTAATGAAAAAGGTCTATCCCCGCGGGTGCGGGGGAACCCCAAGGCTCACATCGCCAGCATCACCATGGCAGGGTCTATCCCCGCGGGTGCGGGGGAACCAACGCGAAGCGATCTCCGTGTTGGAGGGTAATGGGTCTATCCCCGCGGGTGCGGGGGAACCGCGAATGGCGGCGTGTCTGTGCAAAACCTGCGAGGTCTATCCCCGCGGGTGCGGGGGAACCACTACGCAGCCCTTGAGGACTTGAGCAACCGGCGGTCTATCCCCGCGGGTGCGGGGGAACCCCCATCAGCACGTTGTACGTGGACAAGGCCGCGGGTCTATCCCCGCGGGTGCGGGGGAACCCTGTCCCCACCACAGCCGTGTCAATAAAATGGCGGTCTATCCCCGCGGGTGCGGGGGAACCGGAACGCACGGCGCATTGGCCCGCTTCGCCACGGGTCTATCCCCGCGGGTGCGGGGGAACCGGCTGTTGACGATATTTTTACTCCCCTGTTCCAGGTCTATCCCCGCGGGTGCGGGGGAACCCTACGCAAGCTTGATTTCCAATAAACGCTCTTGGGTCTATCCCCGCGGGTGCGGGGGAACCCATTTTAGAAAACCATCAGCCGTATAGCACCCCGGTCTATCCCCGCGGGTGCGGGGGAACCTTTCCGTAGCGCCCGTTGAAAAGTGGACTTCGAGGTCTATCCCCGCGGGTGCGGGGGAACCAGGAAGTGCCGGGAATGGCCGGCTTCTCCATCAGGTCTATCCCCGCGGGTGCGGGGGAACCCATATTCCATATTGTCAAGCCAACTAGATGATGGGTCTATCCCCGCGGGTGCGGGGGAACCCACAACGGGCGAAGGACATAGCGGACAAGCCTGGGTCTATCCCCGCGGGTGCGGGGGAACCATGCCGTGAGTCCAGAAGTCGAACTCAATCTCGGGTCTATCCCCGCGGGTGCGGGGGAACCACCCTACCGGGCCACGCCCTGCCCAACCCTACCGGTCTATCCCCGCGGGTGCGGGGGAACCGGAGATGCTAGCGGAGAAGTTGACCTTGAATGGGGTCTATCCCCGCGGGTGCGGGGGAACCCAACGTCTGTTCAGCATTCCGCCTTATGGCCACGGTCTATCCCCGCGGGTGCGGGCGAACCGATAGCCATGAACGGCGATTCGACCCCGACACGGGTCTATCCCCGCGGGTGCGGGGGAACCAAGGTTTCCTTGAAGTGATTCACAACATCCTGAGGTCTATCCCCGCGGGTGCGGGGGAACCATATATGGCCCGCCGATGAAGTTCTTCACAGGGGGTCTATCCCCGCGGGTGCGGGGGAACCCCCTTGATTGCTTCGTCGAGGGTGTCCAAATCCGGTCTATCCCCGCGGGTGCGGGGGAACCGAAGAGGAAGGGTCGAGAGCATGGCACGATGGCGGTCTATCCCCGCGGGTGCGGGGGAACCATCCACGTCCTGAGCGTCGTCGGGTGGATGCCGGGTCTATCCCCGCGGGTGCGGGGGAACCAGGGCCAGCTCCACGCCGAAGATGAGGGTGAACGGTCTATCCCCGCGGGTGCGGGGGAACCAGGCCAGAAGCAGGTGTCCACTGGTTAAGGATAGGTCTATCCCCGCGGGTGCGGGGGAACCCACCTGGTGGCGAAGTCCTTCCACCCCTTGAAGTTGAATCTAATCTTCACGTCCAGCTCCATGTTCCGCTACAGACTTGGGCGAGGACTATGATGGCCATGGCTATTACTAGCAGGCCCATCAGGGCGCGGGCGTATTTCATTCGGCCTCCGCTTCTTTGTACAGCTTCCCATCAACCCCGGTGCGCTGGACTCGCCCGTTGCCCCAGATGCCTTGTTTGTAGATGGCCTTGGGCTTGACGTGAATGGTGCGCTCGCCCTCGCTCATCAGCCAGGGTCTATCCCCGCGGGTGCGGGGGAACCGTGTTCCAGAAGTCTATGCTCAGGTCCCACATCGGTCTATCCCCGCGGGTGCGGGGGAACCGATGTGACACCGCATACCTACGCCCGAGTCGAAGGTCTATCCCCGCGGGTGCGGGGGAACCACCACCTCTAGGCGGTATAAAATCTCCCTAGATACTCTATCCCCGCGGGTGCGGGGGAACCACACGAATCAGACATCCTTATTTTTCACCTATAGGTCTATCCCCGCGGGTGCGGGGGAACCGTTTCCGTTTCCCATTCCTTGATTCTCTTTTGGGGTCTATCCCCGCGGGTGCGGGGGAACCTTTTCAGCGTTGGGGGAGTCGTTTCCGTGTGCAGGTCTATCCCCGCGGGTGCGGGGGAACCTCAAGCCAGGCGTCAACGGCATGGCGTAGGACGGGTCTATCCCCGCGGGTGCGGGGGAACCTCATATAGGAATACCGCCCACACGTCAAGCCGGGGTCTATCCCCGCGGGTGCGGGGGAACCGGCTAGCATTCCGTGGTTGGGATTCTGAAAAAGGGTCTATCCCCGCGGGTGCGGGGGAACCTCACTATGTACCAAGTGATACAGTCTATCTAACGGTCTATCCCCGCGGGTGCGGGGGAACCGTGCGGTCAACCTACGCCCTGCCCTAACACAAGGGTCTATCCCCGCGGGTGCGGGGGAACCCATTTCGAATGCAAATTTGTGTGGGTATATCATGGTCTATCCCCGCGGGTGCGGGGGAACCGCACGGGCGCAACCCCCTAAGTCTTGGGGAGAGGGTCTATCCCCGCGGGTGCGGGGGAACCGATCTAGTCACGTGTAAGAAATGCATTTACAGAGGTCTATCCCCGCGGGTGCGGGGGAACCGCTTGCTTACTAGGTACGCCAGAACCTTGATATGGTCTATCCCCGCGGGTGCGGGGGAACCTTGGGAAACACTGGCCAGCATGACGGGAGAAGAGGTCTATCCCCGCGGGTGCGGGGGAACCTCATTGCCATTATTCTAATCTCCATTCTATAGAGGTCTATCCCCGCGGGTGCGGGGGAACCTTTTCAAAGGGGGTGATACTTGCAAATAAAACCGGTCTATCCCCGCGGGTGCGGGGGAACCTTCGGCGGGCCATTCGTGCCTAGATGGGCTAGAGGTCTATCCCCGCGGGTGCGGGGGAACCTAACCAAACTCTCAAGACAAGGCGCAAACAAAAGGTCTATCCCCGCGGGTGCGGGGGAACCCGTTGCGTCGCAACAGCACAGCGCAGCCCGTCGGGTCTATCCCCGCGGGTGCGGGGGAACCGACTTCCGCGAAATAATCGGGGAGTCCGCAAAGGGTCTATCCCCGCGGGTGCGGGGGAACCAAACCCGCTGAAAAGCGGGTTTTTCTTTTGCCAGGTCTATCCCCGCGGGTGCGGGGGAACCGCGAGGCCTACTACACGGACAATCCGGAAAAACGGTCTATCCCCGCGGGTGCGGGGGAACCCCATTCTAAGAGTGTCTATGACTGACATATGCAGGTCTATCCCCGCGGGTGCGGGGGAACCTTATAAAAAACGGCACATTGGGGCAAATTCAGCGGTCTATCCCCGCGGGTGCGGGGGAACCCGGGCGGCGGGATTCAAATTTCAGGATGATCAAGGTCTATCCCCGCGGGTGCGGGGGAACCGGCATAGGGCGTTGCGCAACACTTGACAGGGCAGGTCTATCCCCGCGGGTGCGGGGGAACCTGTTGTGTCGTTGGGCCAAGACATCAGATATCAGGTCTATCCCCGCGGGTGCGGGGGAACCGTGACGCAGCGGCTTGCGCCTAAAGGGCGTTGAGGTCTATCCCCGCGGGTGCGGGGGAACCCATACATGACTCCAGCCCCTACGTCAAATCCAGGGTCTATCCCCGCGGGTGCGGGGGAACCATCTTTTAGCGCTTCACTCGCAAGCATATCTAAGGTCTATCCCCGCGGGTGCGGGGGAACCCGTAGGGGTTGGATTCATATATGATGCCTGCAGGGTCTATCCCCGCGGGTGCGGGGGAACCCTAATCTGTATATTCATGCTTCAGTCTCCCGTCGGTCTATCCCCGCGGGTGCGGGGGAACCCGTGAGCCAAGCGGTCGAATCTCGTAAAAGAAAGGTCTATCCCCGCGGGTGCGGGGGAACCCTGAAAGGCGGGTTTTTCTTTTGATTTTCAGGAGGTCTATCCCCGCGGGTGCGGGGGAACCGCCTAGCGTTACGTAGCGGCTGCCAGCACAGCGGGTCTATCCCCGCGGGTGCGGGGGAACCACTGGCCTATCTAGGCACGAATGCCGGTTGATCGGTCTATCCCCGCGGGTGCGGGGGAACCGGTGTCGTTTATGCGTTCGCTCGCTTGCCAAAAGGTCTATCCCCGCGGGTGCGGGGGAACCAATGTGCCGCACGGCCCAAACGAACACTTTTAAGGTCTATCCCCGCGGGTGCGGGGGAACCACAGTTGTTTGGCCTAGGGAAAAAGTGGATGCAGGTCTATCCCCGCGGGTGCGGGGGAACCCTTTCCTGCTCTTAGGTCGTGCCATTATTCACCGGTCTATCCCCGCGGGTGCGGGGGAACCGTAAAAGTGTGTGTGTGTGTGTGTGTGTATGACGGTCTATCCCCGCGGGTGCGGGGGAACCCGGAAAATGGTGTGCTCGCCGCCCAAGTTGAAAGGTCTATCCCCGCGGGTGCGGGGGAACCTAACACTTACCCGCCCACCCAAGGGCAAGCTAGGGTCTATCCCCGCGGGTGCGGGGGAACCGAAGTGTCGATCGTCCCGGGCAGATTGTGTGGGGGTCTATCCCCGCGGGTGCGGGGGAACCACCATCCTAGGTGCTATGGACACGAAACACCAAGGTCTATCCCCGCGGGTGCGGGGGAACCCTGGAGATCATCGGCGGGAAAAGAGCGGCAAAAGGTCTATCCCCGCGGGTGCGGGGGAACCCAATTACGGGTCTTTGCCAGAAGTGGCCAACGGGGTCTATCCCCGCGGGTGCGGGGGAACCTTTGTGCGTTCACCTACTTGCCAGGGCTTTGGCGGGTCTGTCCCCGCGGGTGCGGGGGAACCTACGACACTACGTATCATTCGTACATATAATCGGGTCTATCCCCGCGGGTGCGGGGGAACCGGAAGGCTGGGCATGAATACACAAATCAGATATGGTCTATCCCCGCGGGTGCGGGGGAACCCTGAGGGTATCTATGACAGACATTATTTTTTCCGGTCTATCCCCGCGGGTGCGGGGGAACCCCGCCACGCCCGAAATTGCAAAAAAACGGCATAGGTCTATCCCCGCGGGTGCGGGGGAACCTAAAATAATGCGCCGATAACTCAATGGGCAGAGGGTCTATCCCCGCGGGTGCGGGGGAACCTTCATAGAAGAATCTTTTTCCTTTTGTCCAAAAGGTCTATCCCCGCGGGTGCGGGGGAACCACGTAAGATTATCAAGTGGGGAAGCGTTTTGCGGGTCTATCCCCGCGGGTGCGGGGGAACCACTGTCGCCCGAAACGCCAGGGTAACAATGAAAGGTCTATCCCCGCGGGTGCGGGGGAACCGGTTTATATGGATCAAATCGAAGTAATCATAAAGGTCTATCCCCGCGGGTGCGGGGGAACCTAAGGAAATTTTTTCCGTGGCCTGGGGTAAGTAGGTCTATCCCCGCGGGTGCGGGGGAACCTTTTGTCGGCGAAAAGATTTATTAGCGCTCGAAGGTCTATCCCCGCGGGTGCGGGGGAACCGTCGTTTGCCTTACGAAACTCGGCTATGCAGTCGGTCTATCCCCGCGGGTGCGGGGGAACCGTTCGCGGCGTATTTGCGTTTTCCTTCGTATTCCGGTCTATCCCCGCGGGTGCGGGGGAACCGAAAAGCTGCCCGGTAAAATTTCCTCCGAAAACGGTCTATCCCCGCGGGTGCGGGGGAACCAAGTGCGCTACGCAATCCTGGTTTGCTGCGTATGGTCTATCCCCGCGGGTGCGGGGGAACCTTTAGCGTAGGCGGCCCATGCGGTTTCGTTCGCGGTCTATCCCCGCGGGTGCGGGGGAACCGCCGAACACGGGCTGCAGATTTTCGATTGAAAAGGTCTATCCCCGCGGGTGCGGGGGAACCTCAACCAGAAAACGCCGCCGTAAGAATTCAAAAGGTCTATCCCCGCGGGTGCGGGGGAACCTTTTGGATCTCCCATCAAAGATAGAGTCAGAAAGGTCTATCCCCGCGGGTGCGGGGGAACCGACGTCCGCGAAATAATCGGGGAGTCCGCGAAAGGTCTATCCCCGCGGGTGCGGGGGAACCATGATATGGGTTTGGGGAAAACCGTTCAAGCCAGGTCTATCCCCGCGGGTGCGGGGGAACCATAGTCCTTTTTGTAATTTCGACTGCGGTAATTGGTCTATCCCCGCGGGTGCGGGGGAACCTCAGCCACCCGTCAATCGCCGCCTGGGATGTAAGGTCTATCCCCGCGGGTGCGGGGGAACCCAGGCCCAAGGCCATTTTGGTTGTATGCCCAAAGGTCTATCCCCGCGGGTGCGGGGGAACCAGCCCTATATATACGGAGACGGGAATCCAGAAAGGTCTATCCCCGCGGGTGCGGGGGAACCATGCCGATATTCCTGGAAAATGTTGAAGTTCAAGGTCTATCCCCGCGGGTGCGGGGGAACCTTCTGGGTTCGAGTCCCAGTCGGCGCACTAAAAGGTCTATCCCCGCGGGTGCGGGGGAACCCTTGGACATTGATTCTGGGGCGCTGGAAGAAAAGGTCTATCCCCGCGGGTGCGGGGGAACCAACTGTAAATCTATTTCCTAGGCACAAACCTGAGGTCTATCCCCGCGGGTGCGGGGGAACCGATTAGGGCATATTGCTTATAGGCGTTCTCCAGGGTCTATCCCCGCGGGTGCGGGGGAACCAATGTTTTGGCAAAAATGACAAGACTAAGGCAGGGTCTATCCCCGCGGGTGCGGGGGAACCCTTGGACATTGATTCTGGGGCGCTGGAAGAAAAGGTCTATCCCCGCGGGTGCGGGGGAACCAACCCGGATCCCAACCCTCAAATCTTTGGGAAAGGTCTATCCCCGCGGGTGCGGGGGAACCGCAGATTTTAGAGCAGAAGAAGAGGCCGACAGAGGTCTATCCCCGCGGGTGCGGGGGAACCTCTTCCCATCAATAATGGCCAGTAGGTACGCGAGGTCTATCCCCGCGGGTGCGGGGGAACCTTTACATCAACAAATCTATTGTCCTTGTTTCCGGGTCTATCCCCGCGGGTGCGGGGGAACCGGCGCGCGGGGAAACTGCACCTCGCAGGATCCGGGTCTATCCCCGCGGGTGCGGGGGAACCATACGGAGACGAGAATCCAGAAATTTTTAATAAGGTCTATCCCCGCGGGTGCGGGGGAACCCGCATGAACATTTATATTTGGAAAAATCTAGAAGGTCTATCCCCGCGGGTGCGGGGGAACCACGGGCGTAAGCTTTTATTGAGAAAAAGTCAAAGGTCTATCCCCGCGGGTGCGGGGGAACCTAAAAGGGCGCATAGGCCCCTCAAAACGGATCCGGTCTATCCCCGCGGGTGCGGGGGAACCGGGCGCGCGGGGAAACTTGCCTTCGAGGATCCGGGTCTATCCCCGCGGGTGCGGGGGAACCGCGCGAGGGCGGAAAACTGCCTTCGAGGATCCGGGTCTATCCCCGCGGGTGCGGGGGAACCGGAAATTTTGTTGCTCTCGCTGGTGTCGCGTTCGCCCACGGTCTATCCCCGCGGGTGCGGGGGAACCGGACGTCATTCTATGAATACCTCGAAGCCGCAAGGTCTATCCCCGCGGGTGCGGGGGAACCGAAGGCGGAGCACTGGTGACAAACCGTCCAAATGGTCTATCCCCGCGGGTGCGGGGGAACCGGAATGCAAGGAGTCGCTTGACGTTACCGACGAGGTCTATCCCCGCGGGTGCGGGGGAACCGCCGTCCACGCCATTTGCGCCTGAAGCGTGAGAGGTCTATCCCCGCGGGTGCGGGGGAACCAGAAAAACCCGCTTTTCAGCGGGTTCTCTTTGTGGTCTATCCCCGCGGGTGCGGGGGAACCAGGGGCGCCTCAGGGCGGATCCTCGAGAGGCAGGGTCTATCCCCGCGGGTGCGGGGGAACCCTGGCGATCATCGGCGGGAAAAGAGCGGCGAAGGGTCTATCCCCGCGGGTGCGGGGGAACCTTCCGTGGTGGACTGCTAGTCCGCGTTTTCGAGGGTCTATCCCCGCGGGTGCGGGGGAACCCGACTATTTTTTCCTGTGGACTCCAGTCCACCAGGTCTATCCCCGCGGGTGCGGGGGAACCACTGTCACCCGAAACGACAGGGTAACAATGAAAGGTCTATCCCCGCGGGTGCGGGGGAACCCGGCGAAAAACCTGCCCCACGCCACGGAAAAAAGGTCTATCCCCGCGGGTGCGGGGGAACCGCTAAAAAATTGCGAAATGAAGTGCGTGGCGTAGGTCTATCCCCGCGGGTGCGGGGGAACCGTCCGTCGTCTCCGATGCCAACGCGGCGCTGGAGGTCTATCCCCGCGGGTGCGGGGGAACCTGAGGGGCACTCTAGCTATAAAAAAGTGCCCCGGGTCTATCCCCGCGGGTGCGGGGGAACCGGCCCCAGGCGCATTGGGATTTTCTGAAAATATGGTCTATCCCCGCGGGTGCGGGGGAACCATACCGCAGCACGTAAAAAGACGCGGAGGCGCCGGTCTATCCCCGCGGGTGCGGGGGAACCCTGGCGATCATCGGCGGGAAAAGGGCAAAAAAAGGTCTATCCCCGCGGGTGCGGGGGAACCTTTGAGGGAATGAAAGCGTCTCAAATCTCTGGAGGTCTATCCCCGCGGGTGCGGGGGAACCCTGGGCTTCGAGGACCTCTTTGGGCGCGTCCGCGGTCTATCCCCGCGGGTGCGGGGGAACCCTAGCACCATCCTGAGTGTATCTATGACAGACAGGTCTATCCCCGCGGGTGCGGGGGAACCTTGTTTTTTGCCTTGCCCCGGGAGTTTGGCTATGGTCTATCCCCGCGGGTGCGGGGGAACCTTGTTTTTTGCCTTGCCCCGGGAGCTTGACTATGGTCTATCCCCGCGGGTGCGGGGGAACCTTCATTTGTCTTGCGGAACCCAACTATGCAATCGGTCTATCCCCGCGGGTGCGGGGGAACCTAGGCCCCGCGCGCCCGTGATTTTCTGAAAATAGGTCTATCCCCGCGGGTGCGGGGGAACCAGTTACTTACATTACTGCATATTTATAACTACGGGTCTATCCCCGCGGGTGCGGGGGAACGGGTCTATCCCCGCGGGTGCGGGGGAACCCCTAACGATTTTCGTAATTCTCGTTAGCGGTGTTCCGCTACTCCGTTGCTCTTGCTTCTAACGGGAACCGAAACGTCTTATCGGCAGTGCTGCGGCATTGGTCTAGTTGTACTTCACTAGATAGACTCCGTCGGCATCCACAATCTCCTTGGGCGCTTCGCCAAGGGTCCTAATCCTTTGTTCTGCCGCAGCGGACGGATCACGCCAAGTCATCACTATGGCTCCTTGCCCTAGTTCGTAGTACCAACGGGTTAAAACGTCCCAAATCCTCTCTCTAATTCCGTCCGTCATCTGGGGGGACGTGTACACGCCAGGCGCTATTTCCAGCATAACGGATGCGAGGAATCCCCGATAGCGAGCTTCCACGTTTACTGTTACTACCACGGTCATTGTTTTGCCCTCCCGCTTCCCTTTTTCGGTGTCGGCGACTCGACGTCAAGGGGCGAGACGTCCTGAAAGAGGGCCTTTATTCGGTCGATCATTTCCGACACAACCCGCTCGCTCCGAAGCATCTCTCCCGTCGTCCGTCTTGTATGCCGCTCTATGTCCAGGGTGGGGTTGTCAATTACTGCTTTGGCGGCCTTGAAGGCAACTGGAAGCAGGACGTTATCCCGAAACAGGTCGGCAATGTCCAAGGCGAAGGCGTCGCCGCTGTGCTCGTGTATGAATCCCAGCTGGGGAATGGCGCCGACCGAGGTTACAGCAATGACGGCAGCGGAAGTAACTGCCACCGAGGCATGGTTGACGGCTTGGTTCGGAATATCCGCCGCAAGGGGGCTACCACGGTCGTATCGGCGGCCTCTCCAGGTGATTCCATACCGTTGGGCCAGGTGCCGGTACATCTTTTTTGCGCGTCCACCTTCAACCCCGCGCAGAGCGTTCAGGTCGTGGAAAGGCAGCACCTCTCCCAGTCGGAGGGCGTACATTTTTCGGGCGATGGCTATGCGCCCGCCCTTCGGATCACCCCATGCCCGCATCTGACGTCTTGCAATGTCGGAAGTATCCGGCATCAACGGGGGAGCGGTGTAACACCTGACACCGTCCTCCCCAACGGCGACCAAGGCCGTGCCGTGCCGTGACATTAGACGGAGGGCGTCGTGACTAACAGTGGAACCCGGACCTAGCAATATCATGGACAGGGACTGAAAGGGGATGCCGTACTCGCCGCTTTGCAGGGGACTGTCTTTGGTGGGATCATCCTTCCGCAGAAAGCGCAAGGTACCGTCTCTAACGGTAAGGGTGCCGCGACTTAGCCATAAGAGGCCGTGGCGATCTGCGTGGGGGACTCGTGCAGTTTCCAGTCCCAATCTGCCTCTGAGCATAATTGTCCTCCTTTGGAGCGGAGCCTTTCTATCCCCCGCTTTGGGGGATAGAAAGGCCGTTATTCAGTTGGTAAGGTGCATGGGGACCCACATTCATTTATGAGGGGGCCGTAGGAGCAGCATCCCGTAGCCGTAGGCGCGATGCCGGCCGACGCCTCGGGCCAGCAGGGCGGCAAAGGCATCGGGGTTCGTTATTCTGAGAATGCCACGCATCACAGCGTCCGGGCCTTCGCTGTGACGGGCGTGACGGTTTCGAAGGGCGCGGGTGCGTTGGAAGGACACGAGCCGGGTTTCACACGGTTGCAACTTGGCCCCGCCGATTCTATCGAGCTGCGACGCAAGCCACTCGGTGTAAACGTCTTCCCGCTTACGTTCCATGCCCCCTTTGGGGTGACGAATCGCTTCGGCTTGGAAGGCGTCCCGTTCTTTGCCGGGTCTGTCGGAACCTGCTCCACATCGAACGATGGGACGGATGCGCGTTTCGAAGCCGAGACGCTTACCCTCTTGCCACTGGGATGGCATGGGCTTGCTGTCCAACCGATGAAGGGAGATTACGCGGCATTGTAGCGGATCGGCGTAGATGCCGGCGGCGTCCCGAAGGGCCGAGGCGTCGGTTGTGCCGTAGCCATAGAGAAACCCGCGGGACCCTTGACCAGGCGCTATGAGGCGAAAGGGCTTTGGAGCCAGTTCACCGAAGCATTCTTTCAGCAAGCAGTGCATGGCGTGGTCCGGGTCTTGCAGCATTTTGCCACCCATCCAGCGGTGAAATTCCCTCAGGTTGATTTCGGCGCGTATCATCTGGAGGGTTGTCCTGTGGGGCGGTGCGTCAGCTAGCATTGTCATTCTTGGTCCTCGTTGGATCATATTCGCCCTCGGACACCAGCCTCCCGCCGCCATGCAGCCCGGAAATCCAGTTGCGCTGGTCCGTAATCATGTGGGTGTTTGTGGATTGGACGCGTTCGTCGTTTTCGTTGCCGGGCCACTGCGCGCGAATGAGGAGGCTCTTGTCTCGATAGTCAGCTACGGGGATGTCCAGCAAGGCGCCTATGGAGGTTTCTCCGTCGGAGAAGCATCCGAAAATCGGCGCGGAGGGCAGGCAGGGCTTGCGTCCGATGAAGAGGGGACGCTTGGGGCGTTGGAGGGCGTCCGCAAGGTCGTCCAGGGTGGGTGCGCCGTTTTCGGGATTCAGACGGAGGGCCACGGTGATGCGCCTATCTGCGTAGTAGTCGCGGTAACGAAGATGGGGCGCGTTGTAGGTAGCTGCGCCGCCTGCGCGTCCTTCCGGGACGCCGCGGGTCGTCCAACCCACATCGCCCTTAGCCAACTGAGCAGTCTGAAAGTCCTGCATGCTGAGCCGGTCGAGTGGTTCCCGGTCTATGCGGGAGGCGAAGACGAGCAGGTCCTGGAGTCGCTGATGACGCTCCCGCTCCATGCGGCGCCAGCCCAGGGCGTTGGCCAGCAACCCCGTTATCATGGAGGCGGCGGGAAAGGGCCGGACGACGCCGTAGTTGTCGATGGTCTCCCCGCCAAAGGCCATGAGGGGAGCTTCGAGACGGAGGATGAGATGACGCATGGCTACGCCGCCGCGCCTGTGTGAACGACATCCGCCGCCCACGAAGCAAGTTCGTTCAGGTCTACACGCTCGGACGACGGAATCTCGCAGTTGTCCATCGACATAAACCGCCGCGTTCCCGACACGCTGTAGGCCCTGTCTTGGCGCTGTATTTCCTCGGTCAGGGCTTCCAAAGTTTTATCCATTCGAGGCGGATCCACGGGGGTGCGGAAGGCGTCGGCTAGGCTGTAGGGCTGGTCGGAACCGGCTTCCATGAGCATAAATCTAGCCCGGCCGTAGGGCGCGGTGGACCCCAGCTTTGCGCCGGGGGAAACGGTGGCGATGAGGTGAATGAGGCGCTCGACCACTTTGGCGGCGAGGGACCTGTCGGTGGTCTGCCAATCTTCGGCGGCGCAGCCCTCCAGGTTGGACACCAGGCTGGGAACGTCGACGACCACGTAGCCGTAGAAGAGGCCGGCAGTCAGTTCCATGTCGCCGATATGTGCGGCGCCGGGGTCTTCATCGTCGCTTTGGAGATCGTCGACCACGGAGAAGTAGTCGCTTTCGGACTCCTCGGCGTGGACGGTGAAGGCGTGGGCCACGTGGACGGCGGCGTCTATGTTGGCGCCGGGGTCGGAGGTCACCATCCGCCCGAACAGCGCTCCCTCCAAACCTCCGGGGAGACGGGCGGTTTCTCGAAAGGCGCGGAAGTTAGCGCCTTCTCCGCGACGGACGTTGAACAGATCCTCCGCCGCCTTCTTGGCCGCGCTTGCATCGTCGGGATGCTCGCCGCAGATGGCCTGCGCCTTTTCTTGAAGGTACTTCACCTCGGGGAGGCCGAGCAACAAGGGCTGGCGACCGGATTCGGAGGTGCCGCTACTACCGTATACGCCCACGTTGAAGGCTTCTGCCACGGCGATGAGCACATCTTCTGTAGCTCCGCCGTTTTCTCGCAGAGGCGTCATTACCATGCGTTCAACGACGTTGCGGGAGCGAGTGGCCGTCACTGCGTCAGGAATGCGGTGCAGGGCGAATTCGTGCTTCTTTTCGTCCTTGGGGTCCCGCCAGTGGCGCTTTAGGCACTGGGAGGAAATGCGGGTGCGGACCGCGCCGCCGAAGGGCATGCGCTTGGCGAGGCCGCTGTCGTCCCGGTTCAGAAGCGCCGCCGGATACGAGTGCAGGGTGTGTATCTGCAGGAATCTGGGCGTGGTCATTCAGGAACTCCTCTTTTGATTTAGTTGTCTTGATTCTCGGATTTTACGGCGCTTTGCCGCTCTGCGCGGTAATAGGCGCGGGCGATTCGACGGCGCGCCTCCTCTGCAGCCTTCTCATTTAAATCAGCGACGAGAATGAAGTGGGCCATCTCCCGCCAATTGAAAGCAACGTCGGTGGCGGAGAGCATGCGGAACATTCTAGTCAGCAGGGTCCTTAGCATCGCATCCCGCGCTGTCAACAGCCGGTTGAGTCTGGCTTCGCTGTAGAAAGCCTGCGTTCGCTGGGATTCGCCGCCAAGGAACAGGGCGGTTCCCACATAGTTGCGTCCATCGTGGGCGCTGCCCTGAAGGCTAGTGGGATTCCTGGGCGTCATCAGAGCAATGCCGTGAAGAATGAGCGCCCATCTCCCTTCGCGGTCGGGATTGCCCAATAGGTCTTGTTCTGCCATCAGCTTCCAAAAAATTGCCTTGTCGGGTTCGTCCGGGTTCATGCGACGAAGTTCCGCCAGATCTCCCCGTCGAAAGTCTGGGCGGGCCATCTGATATGCAAAGCCAACAGCGATGTCGCCGCGGGGCTTGGGTCGGCTTTTTTCAACGTCAACGCTTGGCGTATCGATGGTTTGGGCGTTCATAATGCTTCGTGATTCCTTTCCTCGTGGTCAGCGAACAGAAACGGCAGTCCCTGGGCGCCTCGGATTCTGCCCTCGAACAACCCCTCGGCTCGGACGCGGGCCTTGTAGCGGTGGATTGCCGGGCACGGCAGCGTGTCAGTGGCCTCCTGGAGTAAGCGGCGAGCGTGGTTAACTACACCGACCGTGCCGTTCAGAAGCCATCGGAGGCGGATGCCATCGCGCTCGCTGTTCTCAGCGTCGAATTCATCCTGAAGGTCGTCAAAGAAGGTGGCGTCTACGATCTCGTCCAGCCGGTTCAGCCATGGCCTGGCCAGGGCGCGATGCTCAGGACTGATGTTGCCAGTTTCGCCTCTGGCGGCGAAAGTTTGGATGGCGTGACTCAGAATGCGCTGAATTGTGGAGACCTCGTCGATGCGCTTCCTAGCGATGTCTCCCAACTCTGCGACGCTTCTCCCACCTAGCACTTGGCGGGCCTTGGATCGAAATGGAATTTCCCGTTCGTAATAGCCTTCCGTTTTACCCTGGCCTCTTACTGTAGCGCGGGCCACCAACTTCATCGTCTGTCGGGACCGACGCTCAGATTCAGACGCTCGCAGCAGGGCTGGATTAGTCCAAGAAAAGAGATAGTCGGTGAGTCTCTTGTATGTAAATCCACCGCTGCTTAGGGTGAGAGGCAGGCCATCTCTACTGGCATTCGTCGGAGTCCAGGGATCGCCGGTGCGACCCTTCAATTCCTTCCCCTGAATACGGGCGGCCTTGGAGGTTGCTCTGACTGCGTGCAACGATGCTTTGGAGGCTGAGCACAGCCGTATGCGTCGACAAACCTCTACGTAAAGGGGATGTAGACGGTCGGACAACAGGCTTTCAAGAGGGGTCCCGTCCCAAGGCATAGTCCAGAGAAGGGGAGTCCCGTTTTCAGGCGCGTCTCCCCTCTCTAGAATGTCGGGCCAGTGTGCCTGGAGAGCCAGAATGTCACGTTTCACGTGTGCGCCGGGGGTGTTGTTGAGAGGAGCTAGAGTAAGAGCTGGACGGTTCCCCAATCCTCCGTTCATTCGAGAGATGCCGTAGTTGCCTGCTCCGCTGAACCCCTCCATCGTTTGGAGGGTTATCAGGGCGAATATCCAGTCATCCGCGTTGGCCTGGCCAGCGACAGTAGATTTCAGGTCGTGGTTCTTGGCGGTGACCAACATATCCAACTCGTCCGGAGTTCCAATCGTGGTCTTGTATTCTTTCTTCCGGTCTTCGGAGGTGGCTGGGGGTTGCATGAAGGCAGGCTTGGTGATGTCTTCCACCACCAGATGCCAGGGTTCGTCGTCTGGGAATTCGTCCTTGGTGAGGGCGCGGATGATGCGACGCCATTCGTCCGCTTCCGTCGGAGGCTCGGTCATATCCGCTCGGTGCATGGCGATGACACCAAGCTGGACCAGGAAGGCGTGCCAGGCGTGACGCTGATGGGGACGAAGCGCGGGAAAGGCGTCAACCTTGTCAGCCATTAGCGTGGCGTAGGCTTCCGGCAGGGAGGTTTTCATGCGCTGCCCGCCGGAATGGTCGAAGTGTATTAGAGGTTCGGTTAGGATGTTGAGCATTTAATTCATCCTTGAAACAACAACATTTATACCTTATATATTACTGCCACTATGTCCGTCAAGAAGATTTGCTACAATTGGGAATTTGAGTATCTTTGTTACCGCAAGTCTCGGAAATCATCCGGAGGGTATTCTGTATCGAATTGTACTCAAGTAGAAGCTTATGGTGTAGGGATTCGGCTTGACTCAGCTCGGCTCCCTTCAATTCCAACTCCCTCTCAAGCTCAGCGATGAGAGTGATGTTCTGCATTTATCCACCTCCGTATGGCAAGGTTAATTTAACCGAATAGTTAAGTACTCTGGATTCACTGCAGTTGTCAAGCCTCGCATTTCCCAAGCCTTGGGAATAGTCCTTACTCGGTCAACTCAACCGCTGCTCGAGTTTGCTCTCCTCCGCACACGCGGAGATATAGTTCGCCTGGGGTTAGCGTGTTCTAACCCCAGGCGATTTAGTCTTCCCGCCTGAGGCCGAGGCGATCGTAGCGGAAGTTTCGGTCGCCGACGTAGAAGGTGAAGCCGCCTTCGTCCATCAGCTTGGGCGCGACGGTGCCTTCGACATCGGCGCCGGCAAGCCAGCGGACCGATACGGGCAGACAGTCGATGGTCCTCGTCGGGTCGAATGGGCTGGACGGTGTCGGCTTAAACTCTATCTCAACTGAATCATCTCCCAGCCGGGTGCGTATGCGCTCCTCGATTGTACCGAATTGCACGTCGTCGTTATCCACAAAGAAGTCTTTGTCGCGTTGGATGATGGCGTATGCCGCAGTAAGGCCCTCGGCTATTTCACCGCCCGTGAGTTCATTGGCATGTATTCGCCAGTCGTCTCCCAGTTCCTGTACGATGGCCTCCAGGGCGTCAGGATGAGTGGCGCGTTCTACGAGCTTCCGATTCATCCCCGGGATACGCCACTGCGGGAACTCCGTTACGAGCCGTCTGGTGGCCTCCACGGTCCTCAGGTCTTCGTACACGTGGCCGTGAGGCCCCAAGCCGTTGGAATTGGATCCCCGTTTCAGCAGAGGCGAAAGGTCTTCGCCTTCGGGCGTTAGGACGATACACCTTGGGCGTTCGTAGCCCTCGGGCCGGAGGGCGTCGTTATCCTTGTGGCGGTGGAGGCGGCCTATGCGCTGAAGCAGTACGTCGGCGGGACAGAGATCGGTAATCAGCAGGTCCGCGTCGATGTCGAGAGACTGCTCCAGGGTCTGGGTGCCGACAACGACGACGCCTCCCGCGCCCACTTGCCGCTTTTTGCCCAGCCACTCCTCAACGGCATAGTCCAGACGTCGACGGTCGGTGGCGGCGAACCGGCCGTGGTGAAGCGTAGGGATGTTTCCTAAGGAAAAGAGCAGGGTTCTATGGTCATTGAGGGAGGCCCGTTCCACCGCCTGTTGGGTTTCGATGGCGTGGCCGACGGTGTTGCGAATCACTAACACTCGCGCGCCGTCCCGCGCCGCTTCCAAGGCTATCGCCACCACGCCATCGAATCGGTGCATGAGTGGTTTGGCGTCAATCCGAACCATCTTTTCACGGCCGTTCTCATCCACGGGCATGAGCCTGCCAGCCCCAACGCTGAGGGCGGGATAGGGAGACTTAATAGCTTCGCACATCGGCATTGCGTTGTGGGTGCCCAATCGGGTAGAGGACAGCCATTGCTGCCGCGCCGACGAGCCGAGGGTGGCGGACATGAGCAGCGCGTATCCGCCAGCGCCGAGGTGGGTGTCCAGCAAGGCCTTGATGATGCGGCTCATGTAGGTGTCGGACGCGTGGACCTCGTCCACCACCAGCAGGCTGCGGGCCAGGCAAGCGGCACGCATGTGGGCGTGCTTGACCTTTAGGGCCGACATCATGGCCTGGTCCACCGTGCCCACCGCAATCTGCGCCGCCAGGTATCGCTTGGGGCGCTCCGCGGGCCATCTTCTCCGGCGGGCGATTTCGCTGGGGTCGTCATGCCACCACACTTCGTAGTCTTGCAGATGGTCTCCGGTGAAGTCGCCGGAACGCAGGTAGCCCGGTACTGCCAGGACGACTTCCGGACGATGCTTTTCAGAGAAGGTTTGGTCGACGAAGCGAGTGATGCGCCCGTGAAGCTGGGTGGCGGCGGCGCGGGTGGGCAGCGCGAAGTAGAGGCCGTCCACCAGGCTGGCCTCGTACATTCTGGCGAACCTCCAGAGGGCCGCCTCCGTCTTGCCGGAGCCGGTTTCCGATTCAATGATTGCCAGCCGCTCCTCCAACGAGGTGTTTGCTGCGGCTTGCTGGATGGCGTTGGGTTGGAAGCCAAACATCTCGTTGAAGGTCGGAAGGCCGATATGCATCGTAGTACGTTGGTCGGATATGTCCAAGCCGATTTCCGAAAGGGCGAGTTTGGCTTGCGGCTGGGCCGTCGTTTCGAAATAGTTGTCGCAGGGTTGGTCGCAGAAGGGGAACCAGACTTCGTTGGAGCCAATCCAGTCGGCGAGGGTGCAGAGGCCGAGGAACATGTGCTGGAGGGCGGGCGAAGAGGGCAGCGGCGGCGCGTCGGTAGAGAAGGCGGCGGGGAACCAGCGACGCGCCAGGCAGCCCAATCGCTTGACATAGTCGGATGGGCACAACTCGCCATAGGGACGCCATATTTGCGGGTTTGGATGCCGAGACGCGTTTAGGTTCAGTGGCTGGCCGTGATGAGAGAGGGCTGCTACGAGGAAGGCGCATACGGTCTCGCCGTCCTGGTCGTCCCAAGAATTGATCGCCTCGTTCCACCAGCCGAGGGCGTCGAAGAACCATTCAGCTGTGTTGTCATCTTTACCGTTGAGTATAGGCGTCAGGTCCAAGGTGTGGCCTACGCCGTGAAACCACGCTGGGCGACGACCCGACGGGAGGTCGTCGTCACGCCAAATCTGGGTTTGGAAGCCCACGTTGACCTTGCCAACGTCGTGGAGGGCGGCGAACAAGGATAGCCGAGAATCTGTCGCTTCGTCGATATTGCTGAGTCCCGCGGAGCAGGCGAGACTATGCCGGATGGTAGGCTGTTCCAAGAGAGCCTCGAAGCAGGCTCCGACGTCGGCAAGGTGGTGCTCCAGCAGGTGGATGCGCTCCGGTCCCCGCTGCCGGTAGGGACGGGCCTTGGCCCAGAATTGACGGGTGTATGGTCGCTTGTTGTTAGTATTTGTCATGTGCTAGTCTCACCTCTTTGGCGGGGCCGTTCTTGCATTCATGGGGATTGTACTTGAAACTGGGAAGTGGCGAACAATCATGTGCCCCAAGGAGATATATGAGTGAGATGGCTAACCTAACATTCAATGCTGCTGACGTGGAAACCGCCAATGCAGACCCTTCCAGCATCTGCCAGATTGGTATCGTGCAATTCAGGAATGGCAAAATCAGTGGGAGTTTTTCCATCCTGGTAAATCCGGCGGCTCCCTTCAATTGTTTCAATGTCAGGCTCCACGGAATCAGCGAATGCACGGTAAGCAATAGCGAGACTTTGCTCGAACTGCATGGGACGCTGCGTCGTTTGTTGGGAGGAACGGTTGTCGTCAGTCATACGTCCTTTGACAAAGTGGCTCTTGACAGAGCAATGGAGAAGAACGGATTGGCCTCCATAGAGGCAACGTGGTTGGACAGTGCCATGATCGCCCGCCGCGCTTGGCCAAAGATATACAGACGCAGATGGAGTCTAGCCAAAATCGCAGGAGACCTGGGCATTTCCTTCAGACACCACGACGCCGTGGAAGATGCCCGGGCAGCCGGAGAGATTGTGCTGCATGCCAGCCGGCACACCGGCTTGTCCATCGACGACTGGGTGGCCCGAACCTGAAAGTTTGCTTGACCACTAGTGATTCGTGGAGTAGGAGCCAGGGGACGAGCCCAGGATCGAACAGACTCAGCTAAGTGCCAATCGGAATCTCAACGCAAAAGTTCTTGATTTTGTCCAGTTAAGTGGGCCGGGGTGTACTGTACTGCGAACTTTTCGGTGGGAGATCCTTTTGTAAAGAAGGGGTCAAGTGACCCAGCAACAAGCTGCCGCGAGCCTCCATTCCGTCGCGGGCGGCCCCGCCATCCCTCCTGCGGACGGGAGGAAAAGCCCAGCCGTCACTGTCGCCGTTGCATCTCGTGAAGATAAGGCCGGTCATAGCCGTTTCCCCACCGCTCCCCCCACGCGAGAAGCGGCTCAGCCCCAGGCTAGCGCGTAACGGGTGCGGCGGCATGCGCCTGGCACCTACAACGGCTTCGCTATCCCCCTCCCCAATCCTCCCCCTCAACTCAGGGAGAGGAGGCTAACCCATTCCTCATATGGACGAAGAGTCCCTTTCCCCTGTGGGGGCAGGTTCGCATGGGGGCGAGTGGCCGGAAGTCGTGGTCCCCTTGGAATGTACTACCGACGCACAGACGCATACACAATTGCGCCACCTATCGCCAAGGTTACCCCGGCCACGACGATGATCCACAGCCAGGGAAGTCCGCCCTCCTCTTCCCGATCGACCATTGCAGGCGCAACCATGGGAGTGGGCGTCGCGGTGGCCGGGGGCTCCGGGGTCGGCGTCGGGGTAGGCATGGGCGTGGCAGTCGGCGTGGGCGCCAGGGTCGGCGTCGGGGTAGGAATTGGCGTAGAGGTTGGGGCGGGCGCCGGGGGCGGTGTTGGGGTAGGCATGGGCGTAGAGGTTGGGGTGGGTACCAGGGTCGGTGTCGAGGTGGGCATGGGCGTGGCAGTCGGCGTGGGTACCGGTGTCGGTGTCGGGGTAGGTTCAGGCGTGGGCGTAGAGGTTGGGGTGGGTACCAGGGTCGGTGTCGAGGTGGGCATGGGCGTGGCAGTCGGCGTGGGTACCGGTGTCGGTGTCGGGGTAGGTTCAGGCGTGGGCGTAGAGGTCGGGATGGGTGTAGGCGTCGGTGGGGGAGTGACGCTGACAATTATCCGGGAAGAGCCTCCCACCGGTTGTTCGGTCTTGTCTATGTCTTTCAAGACTCCGGCAAAAGCGTGGGCCCCCTCCTCGGCGGATGCCGTTACGGTGTAGGTGAAACTCTCATCCCCCAGCAGGGTGAAGATGACGGTTCGGCCCTCCGCTTTGGCGGCTTCCAAGCTGGACCTTACGTAGGTGAAACCCATGGGCAGCGTCTCCACGACCTGCCCCAAACTTCCGTATCCGGTGGCAGTGATCGTTACCGTCAGCTCACCGCCTGGCGGAGCCCACGACTGGGAGAAGCGCCTGGTGGCACTGTGCTCCGCAGCGGCTACGGGACTTGTGTGAAGTACGCTTGCCAGCCCTATCGCTATGCTCACAACAAGCAATACCGCGGCAACTCTTTGCGCCAAGCTCATCATTCTGCTCATCTGAAACTCTCTTCCCACTGTCGTCCGGGCGGATCAGCTGGCGAAGTAGCGGAACACCACCCCTAGCGCCTGCTGCTTGGTAATGAGGTCTGCAAAGTAATCAAAGACGGCGGCTAGGGCCTCGTCCCTCTCGATCAGCCCGTTGTTGTTGAAGTCGTACCTGGTCCATATACCCTCGTTCTCTACGTCGGTGACGCTGACGACCATATGGAGCATACCCATCATGCCCTTTAGGTCGGTAGCCTGCAGCATCACCTGATACACATTGTCCGTATCCGCGTCCGCCGGGGCTTCGTAGTCAGGTGGCGCATTGAATGCCAGCGCTCCGGCGCCGCTGACGGTGAACGCGCCAGCGTCATCACCTCCAAGCGACCACGTCACCTCTGTCCCTTCAGGGTCCATGGCCGTGTAGGCGGCGATGGCTTCGACACTGTTCTCCTCGTACTCTGTCGCGACTGGCCCCGCTATCGCCGGTGGCTCATCCACGTCGGTGACCATGACGGTCAGGTCGATGAGGTCGCTGCCGCCCGCTCCGTCGGATACGCGCGCCCGAAGGCTGTAGCTGGCCTTGGTCTCGTAGTCGAGGGCGGCCTTGGCCAGTAGCTGGCCGGTGCGCCTGTCGATGCCAAAGGAGCCAGCATCAACGCCCCTCAGCGTATAGGTCAGCGTATCGTTGTCGCGATCGGTGGCGGCCACCGGACTGCCGAAGCTGGCCCCTTCGCCCGTGCCCTCCGGCACGGAGCGGACCGCCCTAAGGCCATCGATGAACACCGGCTCCCGGTTTGCCGGGGCGGCGATGCTGCCGCCTCCCCCACCACCACCGCCACCGCCGCCGCCACCACCCGTGACCGGCGGCGCCACCGGTTCCGTGGCAGTGGTGGCGCTGGCCTCGCTGGACCAATCGCCGTCGCCCACAGAGTTCACGGCGCGTATCCGGTAGGTGTAGGTCGTCCCCGCACTCAGGCCGCTGTTCCGATAGCTCGTGGCGTTGGCCGCGATGCTCGAAGAGACGGGGGTATAGTCCCCAGACGCCGTCTTGCGTTCCAAGTGGTAGCCGGTGATGGCGCTGCCGCCGTCGCCGGGCGCCGTCCACGTGAGGTCGATGGCGCTCGCGCTGGCCGACGTTGCCGCGAGGTCGTCGACGGCTTCGGGCACGGTGTTCGCGGCGTTCGCGGTGGTGGCGCTGGCCTCGTTGGAGGCCGCGCTCGCGTCCACCGAGTTGATGGCCGAAACGCGGTAGTGCCGCGTCGCACTGGCAGTCAGGCCGATGTGGCGGTACGTCGTCGCGCTGGAGTCAGTGTCGCCGACCAGCACAGACCAGTTCGTGCCGCCGTCGTCGGACACCTCGATCTTGTAGCCGGTGATGGCTGCTCCGCCGTCGCTTTCGGGCGCCGTCCAGGCGAGGTCGATCCGCGTCTGGCCGTTGGCCGTCGCTCCCAGACCCGTCGGCGCTCCCGGCGCGACAGGCGCGGCGGCGGTGGTGGCGCCGGCCTCGTTGGACCAAACGCCGTCGCCCACGCCGTTCACGGCGCGTATCCGGTAGGTGTAGGCCGTGGCAGCGGTCAGGCCGGTGTCCTGATAGCTCGTGGCGGCGGCCGCGATGCTCGTTGAGACGGAGGTGTAGTCCCCGGCCCCCGTCTTACGCTCCAGGCGGTAGCCGGTGATGTCGCTGCCGCCGTCGGCGGGCACCGTCCACGTGAGGGCGATGGCCGTCGCACTCTGCGCCGCAGCCGCGAGGTCGGAGACGGCAGAGGGCGCGGTGTGAGTGGTGGCGCTTGGCTCGTTGGACCATGCGCCGTCGCCCACGCCGTTCACGGCGCGGATGCGGTAGGTGTAGGCCGTCGCAGCGGTCAGGCCGGTGTCCTGGTAGCTCGTGGCGTTGGCCGCGATGCTCGTTGAGACGGAGGTGTAGTCCCCGGCCCCCGTCTTGCGCTCGAGCTCGTAGCCGGTGATGTCGCTGCCGCCGTCGCCGGGCGCCGTCCACGTGAGGGCGATGGCCGTCGCACTCTGCGCCGCAGCCGCGAGGTCGGAGACGGCAGAGGGCGCGGTGTGAGTGGTGGCGCTTGGCTCGTTGGACCATGCGCCGTCGCCCACGCCGTTCACGGCGCGGATGCGGTAGGTGTAGGCCGTCGCAGCGGTCAGGCCGGTGTCCTGGTAGCTCGTGGCGTTGGCCGCGATGCTCGTTGAGACGGAGGTGTAGTCCCCGGCCCCCGTCTTGCGCTCGAGCTCGTAGCCGGTGATGTCGCTGCCGCCGTCGCCGGGCGCCGTCCACGTGAGGGCGATGGCCGTCGCACTCTGCGCCGTGGCCGCGAGGTTGGAGACGGCAGAGGGAGTGGTGTGAGTGGTGGCGCTTGGCTCGTTGGACCAGGCGCCGTCGCCCACGCCGTTCACGGCGCGGATGCGGTAGGTGTAGGTGGTGGCGGCGGTCAGGCCGGTGTCCTGATAGTTGATGGCGTCGGCCGCGATGCTGGATGAGACGAGGGAGTAGACTCCGCTGCCGGTCTTGCGTTCGAGGCGGTAGCCGGTGATGTCGCTGCCGCCGTCGGCGGGCGCCGTCCACGTGAGGGCGATGGCCGTCGCGCTCTCCGCCGCAGCCGCGAGGTTGGAGACGGCAGAGGGAGCGGTCGGGGTGATGGGAGTCGTGGCGCTGGCCTCGTCGGACCATGCGCCAGGGCCCTCGTCATTGGCCGCACGCACCTGTACGTCATAGGAGGCGCCGCTATCGAGCGACACGATGACGATCGACAGGGCAGCGCTCGCCGCGCCGCCGGTAACCTCGGTCCAGGCGCTCGCGGACGACTTCTTGTAGCGGTGGTCATAGTCAGTAATCGGCGGGCCGTCGTTACTCGGGGCGCTCCATCTCACGCTCAGGCTGGTGGGCGAAGCGGGCGCGACGATCGGCGTCGAAGGCTTGCCCGGCGGCTCATTGGCGTCGGTGACCGTGACCGTGAGCGAAGCGGAGGCCGTGCGGTCCGCCGTGTCCGTCACCCGGACTGTCGCCTCGTAGACGTTGTCGTCATCCGCGTCCGCCGGGGCCTCGAAGTTCTGCGCAACCATGCTCAGCGCGCCCGTACTGCTATCGATGGTGAAGTCGGCGGCGTCGGCGCCCTCCAGGGTCCAGGTAGCCGACCCGGTCGGCGTGGGTGTCACCGTCGGCGTGACCGGGCCGTAGGCCATGTTTTCGGCCACCGACGCATCGGCCAAGCCGGAGACCACCAACTCCCGTGGGATACTACGCTTTACACGGACCGTTGACAGTGAAGCGCCGTCCTTTGCGCAGATGCCGCCGTCGCCGCAAGTCTGGCTCGCGACCAGGACGAACTCGACCGCAGCGTCGCCGGTGGGAGTGAGCTCGACCAGGTAGGCGTGCGCCGCTTCGTCGGGCACGATGTGGGGCGCGACGCTCTTGACCGTCGCGCCCGTTACTCTGATTGACGGCGAGTTCGCGGCGAAGTCCACCACCGGGCGGCTGAAGGCTACCACCACGTTCACCTTGTCGGACGTGCCGAGGTGAACGGTCGAGTTGGACGCGCTCTCGGCCAGCTCCTCCGTCAGGGCGCCGGGCGGCCACGCCCTCTCCAGCGTTCCCGGACTCAGCGGGTAAGAGCGCGTCTGGGCGTTCCCGCCGTTATACAAGTTCTTGACCGTCAATATCTCGGCGCCCTGCGTCTCCGACCACCTGGGGCCGGGTATGACCTCGGTCACGGCGGTGTCCATTCGCCCGCCCCAGCTGATCAGCCAGTTGCCGTTGTCCATCAACTCGATAATGCCTTGGAAGGGCGCGTATTCGTCCAGCTCGCCGCGCAGGGAGTGATGGCGGACGAAGGTCGCCGTCCCCCGCTCCAGGTCGAGGGCGTACTCCACGACCCTGCTGAATCGGTTCGGCCTGCGAGGGCCATTGCACTTGGGGCCGCCGTTGTCGAAGATAAGAATGTGGCCATTGGCAATCATGCGCGCCGAGTGCTGCCCGCAGAACTCTCCGTAGGGGTCGCCCACGATCTTCAGCGGCGCCTTGCCGTCCTTCGCGGTCCAGTACGCGTCGTCCTTCGAGCTCAGTCCCAGCCGCCAGACCACGTTGCCGGTATCCTTGTTGATCCGCAGCACCTGATTGCAGCGGCGGTAGCTGGCGATGTAGTCATCGCCGACCGCTTCCAGCGAGTTGACATGGGCCCACTCCACGTCGATATAACCGTTGCTGCCCTGCTTGCAGTCATCCAGGGGAAAGAGGTCCCAGGAGTTCACTTCATGGACCTTCACTCCCGCCGCCGTCGTTTCCTGAATGATCGAATCCTTGACCTTCGCCGAACTTCCCCACGGATCGCCCGTCCGCTTGATATACCCGGTAAAGTCGCGCACGATGGGCTCGTAGGACAGGAATATGTAGTTGCCGTTTTCACGGATGACGAAGTCGTGATTGTCGGTCTGCGCCAGACCGGCAGTGCGGACGCGCTCCACCTCCGCCAGGTCGTCGTTCAGGATTACCTGCTCATAGTTGCGGAGGTCCGGGTAGACGTCGCCGCCTAGGGGGATTTTGATGACCCCGTGTTGAAGGGCGTACGAGTAGGGGTACTTACCGGTCTTATGGGTCCTGAAGTGCGACATGCTCCTTGCGTTGGTCCCGACCTTCTGGTGGAATCGCGGGACGCCGTTGTTGTCGACGATGGCGATGTAGGCCATGCTCGGCGAGTCAATCCCTCGCTTCATCGTAATCAGCCCGTCCCACGCCCCCGCCTGCTTCGTCGTCTCGAAGTCCGGAAAGACCTTCGGCAGGCAATGGACGGTGTACGTAGCGCTCGCGCCGCTGGCGTTGCTGAGCACGATCTTCACATCGCTGTAGCCATCGAGCCCGGTTAGCTCGATCTCCCCGTTCTGATTCGCGACCTGCACGCCGTTGACCGACATGCGCGTGGTCGCGTCTGCGGCGGACAGCGTCACTGTCAGCTTGCTGGTCGTCTGGGCGTCGTCCGTTTTGCAGCCCACGGCGTAGTGGAACGTGTCGGCGGCGAAGACCGGGAACATCTGGCGGGCGGCGGCGGTGGCCACCGCCAGCGCGCTCAGCTTCAGCGGCGGATCGTCGTCGTCCGTCAGCGTCAGCGGGCCGGTCGTCCTGATGGCGGCGCCGTCGGCGTCGACCGCAATGCTGAGCGTCTCGTCGTCATCGTCGTGGGCGTCGTCGATCACGCTGATGATGGCCGTGGTCTCCGTCGCGCCCGCCGCAAAGCGCAGGATGAACGGCTTGGACAGCGTCCAGCCGTCGCCGTCGGTTAGCGTGAAGTCTTCGCCCACCCGCGCGTTGTCGGTCAGGGTCAGGCCGATGTCCCGGTCGTCTGGCCAGCCGACGCTGCTGCTGGTCTTTGTCACCGTCAGCGTGGCCACACCCGCGGCGCCGCCCGCGTCCGCCTCGGCGAGAGTGGTCTTGTCCAGCGTGGCGGTGAACGTGGCGGTGTCATCGTCGGTGACGCTGCCCGTGACCTGCGCCGTTGCGCTGTCGTAGCCGCCCCCGGACGCGCTCAGCTCGATGCTGAAATCCTCCGATGCCGCCTCGTCGATGCTGTCGTCCACCGCCGTCACCGTCACCGTCTGCGCGGTAATCCAGTTAGCGCTGGTGAACGTCAGTGTGGCCTGGTTGCCGTTCGCCGCCGGATCGGTATCTACGCTGACGTCGGGGCCGTGCGACAGGGTCAGCGTGACATCGCCGCCCGGCTGAGTATTGAGCGCCACCGTGAAGCTCGCCGAGTGGGCGGCGCCGGCGGCCTCGGTCAACGCGCCCAGCGCGGTCGGGGTGGCGGTGATGCCGGCTGTGGTGGGTGTGCCGCTGACGTGGGTCGTCCAGGCGCTGCGGCCCTCGGGGTTCACGGCCTGCACCTGCACATCGTAGGCTTGGCCGCCGGTCAGGCCGTCAATCGTTGCGCTGGCGGCTGTGGGAGAGGGTGTGAGGAGAGTCCAGGCGGTGTCGCTGCTCAGCCGGTACTGCACGTTGTAGGCGGTGGTGGCGGGCGGCGTGGCGCCAGCCGGCGCCGCGCCCGCGTTCCAGGTGGCGGTCAGAGAGCCGCTGGCCGCGCTGAGCGTCAGGCCAGCGGGGACGCCTGGCGGCTCGTCCGCGTCGGTCACCGTCACCTCTATCGACCGGGCGCCGGTGCGGCCCGCCGTGTCCGTCACCCGGACCGTGACTTCGTACACGTTGTCGGCGTCCGCATCCGCCGGAGCTTCGAAGTCCCGCGCGACCATGCTCAGCGCCCCCGTGCCGCTGTTGATCGTGAAGTCGTCCGCGTCGTCGCCTTCCAGCGACCAGGTCGCCGCCCCGGTCGGCGCGGGCGCCACCGACGGCGTGACCGGGCCGTAGGCCGTGTTCTCGGCCACCGACGCATTGGCCAGGCCGGAAATCTCCATTATCCGCGGGACGGTCCGCTTCGTCCGCACCGTCGACAGCGTCGAGCCGTCCTTCGCGCAGATGCCGCCGTTGTTGCAGACCTGGCCCGTGACCAGGACGAACTCGACCGCAGCGTCGCCGGCGGGAGTGAGCTCGAACAGGTAAGCGTACGCCGCTTCGTCGGCCACGATGTGGGGCGCGACGCTCTTGACCGTGGCCCCGGTGACGCTGATCGATGGCGAGGTCTTGGCGAAGTCCACCACCGGGCGGCTAAAGGCGACCACCACGTTAACTGTGTCCGACGCGCCCAGGTGAACGGTCGAGTTGTAAGCGCTCTCGGCTATCAACTCCTCCGGCGGACCGGGCGGCCAAGCTTTGTCCAGAGTCCCCGGACTCAATGGGTAGGCACGGGTCTGAATGCTTGTGTCGGGGTAGCTGAGTTTGACCGAAAGCAGCTGTTGGCCCTGCGTCTCGCTCCCCCTCGGGCCGGGGATTACCTCGGTGACGGCAGGGTCCAGCTTCGTCCCCCAACTGAGCAGCCAATTGCCGTTGTCCATCAACTCGATTATGCCCCGAGATATCGCGTAGTTATCCGGGGCGCCGCCGAGGAAGTGATGGCGGACGAAGGTCGCCGTCCCCCGCTCCAGGTCCAGGGCATACTCCACGGCTCGGCTGAATTGCTTGGGTTTGCGGGCGCCGTTGCAGTAGCGCCCGCCGTTGTCGAAGAGTATGAGATTGCCGTTGGCGATCATGCGCGGCGAGTGCTGTCCACAGAACTCTCCGTAGGGGTCGCCCACGATCTTCAGCGGCGCCCGGCCGTCCCTCGCAATCCAGTACGCATCGCTTTTCCTGCTCAGGCCCAGCCGCCAGACCACCTTGCCGGTTTGCGCGTTGATCCGCAGCGCCTGACTGCAGTGTCGATAGCTGGTGATATAGTCCCCGCCGACCACTTGCACCGAGTTGATATGGGCATAATCGTCGTGGATAGGGCCGTTGCGGCCCTGCTTGCAGTCATCCAGATCCAAGACGTCCCAGGAGTTGACGATATGGACCTGCTGTCCTGCCGGCGTCACTTCCTGAATGATCGAATCGATGACGTTCGCGCTGCTCCCAAACGGATTGCCCTCCATATCGGTATATCCGGTCATGTTACGCACGTTGGGCTCGTAGGCCAGGAGCACGTAGTTGCCGTTTTCGCGGATGACGAAGTCGTGGCTGTCGGTCTGCTGCAAGCCGGCAGTGCGGATACGCGCCACTTCCGTCAGGTCGTGGTCCAGCACCACTTGTTCATAATTGCGGTCGTAGTCGGATACTCCGTGTTGCACGGCATAGGAGTAGGGGTATTTGCCTTTTTTGTGGGTCCTGAATTGTATTACCCAGTTATTATTGGTCGCGACCCCGCGGTGGAATCGCGGGACCCCGTTGTTGTCGATGATGGCGATATAGGGCGGCGCGTTCCCCGGGACATTCCATCCACTGATCGTGATGAGCCCGTCCCACGCCCCCGGCTGCTTCGTTGTCACGAAGTTCAGAAAAACCTTCGGCAGACAATGGACGGTGTACGTGGTGTTCGCGCCGCTGGCGTTGCTGAGCACGATCTTCACGTCGCTGTAGCCATCGAGCCCGGTTAGCTCGGTCTCCCCGTTCTGATTGGCGGCCTGCACGCCGTTGACCGCGACGCGCGTGTTCGCATCCGCGGCTGACAGCGTCACCGTCAGCTTGCCAGTCGTCTGGGCGTCTTCGGTTTCGCAGCCCACGGCGTAGTGGAACGTGTCGGCGGCGAAGGCCGGGTACATCTTCAGGTCGGAAGCGGTGGTCACGCCCAGGGCGCTCAGCTTCAGCGGCGGACCGTCGTTGTCGGTTAGGGTCAGCGGGCCGACCGTGTCGATGGCCGCGCCGTCGGCGTCGACCGCAATGCTGAGCGTTTCGTCGTCGTCGTCATGGGCGTCGTCGATCACGCCGATGATGGCCGTCGTCTCCGTCGCGCCCGCCCCAAAGCGCAGGATGAACGGTTTCGACAGCGTCCAGCCGTCGCCGTCGGTCAGCGTGAAGTCCTCGCCCACCCGCGCGTTGCCGGTCAGGGTCAGGCCGATGTCCCGATTCGTCGCCCAACTGACGCTGTTGGTGATGGTCACCGTCAGCGTGGCCACGCCAGCGGCATCGCCCGCGTCCGCCTCGGCGAGCGTGGTCTTGTCCAGCGTGGCGGTGAACGTGGCGGTGTCGTCGTCGGTGACGCTGCCCGTGACCTGCGCCGTCACGCCGTCGTAGCCGCCCCCGGACGCGCTCAGGGCGATGCTGAAGTCCTCCGACGACGCCTCGTCGACGCTGTCGTCGACCGCCGTCACCGTTACCGTCTGCGCGGCGCTCCAGTTCACGCTGGTGAACGTGAGCGTGGTCTGGTCGAGGCTTACGTCGTCGCCGTGCGCCAGGGTCAGCGTGACATCGCCGCCCGGCTGAGCGTCGAGCGCCACGGTGAAGCTCGACGAGTGGCCGCTGCCGGCGGCCTCGGTCAGCGTGCCCAGCGCCTGTGGGTCGGCGGTGATGCCGGCGGCGGTCGGCGTGCCGCTGACGGGGACCGTCCAGGCGCTGCGGTCTTCGGGATTCTTGGCCCGCACGCGCACGTCGTAGGTCGACCCGCCGGTCAGGCCGTCAATCGTTGCACTGGTGTCTTTGCGGCCGGGGGTGAGAGGGACCCAGGCGGTGTCGCTGCTCAGCCGGTACTGCACGTTGTAGGCGGTGGTGGCGGGCGGCGTGGCGCCAGCCGGCGCCGCGCCCGCGCTCCAGGTGGCGGTCAGAGAGCCGCTGGCCGCGCTGAGCGTCAGGCCAGCGGGGACGCCTGGCGGCTCGTTGACGTCGGTCACCGTCACCTCTATCGACCGGGCGCCGGTGCGGCCCGCCGTGTCCGTCGCCCGGACCGTCACCTCGTACACGTTGTCGGCGTCCGCATCCGCCGGAGCTTCGAAGTCCCGCGCGACCATGCTCAGCGCCCCCGTGCCGCTGTTGATAGTGAAGTCGCCCGCGTCGTCGCCTTCCAGCGACCAAGTCGCGGACCCGGTCGGCGCGGGCGCCACCGACGGCGTGACCGGGCCGTAGGCCGTGTTCTCGGCCAGCGACGCATCCGCCAGACCGGAAACTGCCAATATCGCCGCGACGCTGCGCTTCGTCCGCACCGTCGACAGCGTCGAGCCGTCCTTCGCGCAGATGCCGCCGTCGGCGCAGGCCTGGCCCGCGATCAACTCGAACTCGACCGCAGCGTCGCCGGTGGGAGTGAGCTCGACCAGGTAGGCGTGCGCCGCTTCGTCGGGCACGATGTGGGGCGCGACGCTCTTGACCGTCGCGCCCGTTACTCTGATTGACGGCGAGTTCGCGGCGAAGTCCACCACCGGGCGGCTGAAGGCTACCACCACGTTCACCTTGTCGGAGGTGCCGAGGTGAACGGTCGAGTTGGACGCGCTCTCGGCCAGCTCCTCCGTCAGGGCGCCGGGCGGCCACGCCCTCTCCAGCGTGCCCGGACTCAGCGGGTAGGTCCGGGGCGCAAAGCGAGTGTTTTTGTACCAGATCTTGACCGAGAGCAGCTGTTGGCCTTGCGTCTCCGACCACCTCGGGCCGGGGATCACCTCGGTCACCGCAGTGCGCCGAGATCCGCCCCAACTGATCAGCCAATTGCCGTTGCCCATCACCTCAACGATGCCCTCATATGGGGCGAAAACCTCAAATTTGCCGTTGAACGAGTGGTGGCGGACGAAGGTCGCCTCGCCCCGCTCCAGGTCGAGGGCGTATTCCAAGGCCCTGCTGAATTGTTTAGGTGTGCGGGCGCCAGCGCAATAGCTGCCGCCGTTGTCGTAGAGCATGAAATGGCCATTGGGCTGCAGGCGGGCCGAGTGTTGCCAGCAGAACTCTCCGTAGGGGTCGCCCACGATCTTCAGCGGCGCTTTGCCGTCCCTCGCGATCCAGTACGCGGCGCTTTTCTTGCTCAGGCCCAGCCGCCAGACCACCTTGCCGGTTTGCGCGTTGATCCGCAGCGCCTGATTGCAATATCGATAGCTGGCGATGTAGTCATCGCCAACCGCTTGCACCGAGTTGATATGGGCCCAATCGTGGTGGATATAGCCATTGGCCCGCTGGCAGTCCTCCACGTCAAAGACATCCCAAGAGTTCACCTGACGGACCACCGCTCCATCGGGCGTCACTTCCTGGATGATTGCATCGATGACGTTCGCGCTGCTCCCAAACGGATTGCCTTCCTCATCGGTATATCCGGTCATGTCACGCACGTTGGGCTCGTAGGCCTGTAGTATGTAGTTGCCGTTTTCCCGGATCACAAAGTCGTGGTTGTCGGTGTGCTTCAGACCGACCGTGCGCACACGCTGGACCTCCGAAAAATCGTGGTCCAGCACCACCTGTTCCCAATTCCGATTGTCTGTGAGGACTCCGTGTTGTACGGCGTATGAGTAGGGATACTTGCCGTTGGGGTGGGTCCGGAAATGCGACACGTACATTTTTCCGGTCGCGACATGGCGGTGGAATCGCGGGACGCCGTTGTTGTCGATGATGACGATATAGCCCTCCCCACCTGAACGTATGCCCATCATCATCAGCCCGTCCCACGCCCCCGGCTGCTTCGTCGTCACGATTTTCGAAAAGACCGTCGGCAAGCAATGGACGGTATAGGTAGTGTTCACGCCGCTACTGTCGCTGAGGACGATATTCACGTCACTGTAACCGTCGAGCCCGGTTAGCTCAATCTCCCCGTTCTGATTCGCGACCTGCACGCCGTCGACCGACACGCGCGTGGTCGCGTCTGCGGCCGACAGCGTCACTGTCAGCTTGCCGGTCGTCGCGGCGTCGTCGGTTTCGCAGTCTACGGCGTAGTGGAACGTGTCGGCGTCGAAGGCCGGGTACATCTGGCGGGTGGCGGCGGTGGTCACCGCCAGCGCGCTCAGCTTCAGCGGCGGATCGTCGTCGTCCGTCAGCGTCAGCGGGCCGACCGTGTCGATGGCCGCGCCGTCGGCGTCGACCGCGATGTTTAACGTCTCTGTATCATCGTCGTGGGCGTCGTCGATCACGCTGATGATGGCCGTGGTCTCCGTCGCGCCCTTTGCAATCCTCAGGATGAACGGTTTCGACAGCGTCCAGCCGTCGCCGTCGGTCAGCGTGAAGTCCTCGCCCACCCGCGCGTTGCCGGTCAGGGTCAGGCCGATGTCCCGATTCGTCGCCCAACTGACGCTGTTGGTGATGGTCACGGTCAGCGTTGCCACGCCCGCGGCGCCGCCCGCGTCCGCCTCGGCGAGAGTGGTCTTGTCCAGCGTGGCGGTGAACGCGGCGGTGTCATCGTCGGTGACGCTGCCCGTGACCTGCGCCGTCACGCCGTCGTAGCCGCCGCCCGACGCGCTCAGGGCGATGCTGAAGTTCTCCGACGCGGCCTCGTCGATGCTGTCGTCCACCGCCGTTACCGTCACCGTCTGCGCGCTGTTCCAGTTCGCGTTGGGGAACGTCAGCGTGGTCTGGTCGAGGCTGACGTCGGGGCCGGGTGCCAGGGTCAGCGTGACATCGCCGCTCGGCTGAGTATCGAGCGCCACCGTGAAGCTCGCCGAGTGGGCGGCGCCGGCGGCCTCGGTCAACGCGCCCAACGCCCGTGGGTCGACGGTTATGCCGGCGGCGGTTTGCGCCAAGACGTTGCCCCCACCGAGCATGAAAAGGCCGAGCAGAGCGGCAACGGCCAGCAGCAGGATGGTCAGTCGCCTAGGCTCGCGGACGCCCGGAGGATTTGGCCTAAGGGCAGAGTCGGGAGGCGCCCCTCTCTTCTCCGTCAAGGCTGGCGGGCTCGTGAAACGGCGCGAGCGGTCAGTCATCAGGCGGCCACCGGGTCATGTCTGCGAACTTCCGGTTGGCGGAGGGATCCACGCCGTCGCCGTTTACGTCCGAGCGCATCGCGTTCAGCAGGGCCCGGTTGTCGACCGCGATCAGGCCGGCATTGCCGGTGTCGTAGCCGGTATTGGCCTGGGTGGCTGCGGGGTCAGCCGGAGAGAAGGGCAGCGCCCCCAGCGCCAGGGGCGCTCCGTCGTCGTCGGACGCGCCGCCGCCGCCCGCCGCCACGCTCATCAGCCTGCCAGCCCACAAAAATCGGGGGGGGGGGTAGAAAAACGCCGCCGCAACAGTGCGCCAACGGTAGATTTGGCTAGGACCAGGGCGGGTTTCATTCCTGCGGCACCTTCAAGCCTCAAGGTTAGACGGCGCTCATTATACTCCATTCTCCGAAAGATGTTAGCATCATATACTCGTATCCGCAGCCCCCGTCGCGCCGTCTCCCGCTGCTTGGCGAAGTACGTCGGCGATCCCCGCTCCGCCGTCGCCCGGCAAGGCGTCGATGGGTCCCGTCCGTTGTCGCTTTCTCATACCGCTCCTCCCGCGCGGTTCCCTGCGCCAGCTGTCCAGTGCGACCTCATCCAGCGAGCGGTCATGGAAACCGTTGCATCTGGTCGTATTCACGAGCCAAGCCAAGTCTGGTGGGAGAGCCGTCCTCACCGGCCCAGGCGTGCGCCGCCCAGTGTGAGCGGCCAGAGATCAGAAGGCTCCAGCCCCATTACATCGAGTCCTTCTTCACAGAGGCTTGTCAGGGTTTCGGCGGCCGGATGACGGAACGGTGCGCAGGAGAAGGTCGTGCGGACAGTGACCGTGAACAGCCGCACCCTGAATTTCGACGGTAATGGCTTCAAGACCGAGTAGGGCAGCCTTCCAGGCGAGACGGGCTTCCTGGCGTGACCTGAGTTTGGATTGCCGCAGCGCAGAAACCCCTCGACAGGGAGAGAGGCTCTCCACCGCGATCCTCTCAACGGCTTGCAATTCCCGCCAACCCCGCCCGGGCCGACGCGTCCCTAACGGCCTTGGGGTGTGCGAGGGCCGTTGCCCTGGATCATCCTCCGGGCTTGCAACCGTTGCACCGTCGGATGTCGCGCATCCTGCACCCTTAACTCCAACGGACGTCCAGCCTCCGGGGCGCCGTTCCGGGAGCCGGAGAGACCATTGCAGGATGCTGCGCGGTCTCCCGCCTGCTACTCCGTCGTCGCCGTCATCACCGCCAGCACGTTGTCCTCGCCGTCGTAGGCGGTGATCCGGTATTCGTACCGGGTGTTCTCTTCCACATCGCCGTCGAAGAGAGCCGTTGCATTGGTACGCCCCGGCATCGGCTGGCCGTTCTTCCGTATGAGATAGTAAGCCGCCCCGTCAACTTCGTCCCACCGTACCAAGACCCGCCCTTGGTTTGTGATGAAGACGGCTGTAGCTTGGTAAGAATCAGCCTTGGACTCCTCCTGCGCGCTGTCATCGGCCTTCGCCTCGTCTCCGTTGGCCGGGGCGGAGTTGGCCGGTGGTGGCGGGGTGGGGGTGGCCACGATGACTGGAGCAGGGCTGGCGGTGACGGCAGTGGCCGGGTCTGACCACTCGCCCCAACCCTCGGCGTTCCTCGCCCGCACCCGCACGTCGTAGGACGTTCCGGCGGTGATGCTCTGTCCGTTCCGGTCCACCAGGTTGTAGCCGGTTACGGTACCCCTCTTCGTCGGCTTCGCGTCGGCGTAGGCGGAATCAGCCTCCGAGGTCAGCTTGTACTGGATGCCGTAGCCCGTAATGGCGGAAGAACCCGCCGCCGGCGCCGTCCAGGTGACGCGGAAGGAGGTCTGCTTGATGTTGCTAATCTCCGGCGCGTCCGGCTGGCCCGGTGTCGTGTCCGCCACGTCGGTTACCTTGACAGTCACGGCGATGCTGGCGGACAGGCCGCCGCCGTCGGTGGCCGTTACCGTTACCGCGTAGGAACTCTGGTTCTCGTAGTCCAGCGCGCCGCTGGTCTGCAACTGGCCGCTGTTGGCGTCTATGGCGAAGTGGGCGTCGTCGGCAGTGCTGCCCAGGGTGTAGGTCAGCGTGTCCCCGGCGTCCGGGTCCGTGGCTTCTATGGCGTCTCCTATGTTGGCCCCCGCCGCCGTGTTCTCGGCCACGCTGACCTCTAGCGTGCTGCTGGCGAAGACCGGCGGGTTGTTGGCCGGCGGGTCGGGGCTGGCAGTGACGGCAGTGGCCGGGTCCGACCAAGCCCCCCACCCCTCGGCGTTCCTGGCCCGCACCCGCACGTCATAGGACGTTCCGGCGGTGATGGATTGACCCCGGCGGTTCACCAGGTTGTAGCCGGTGACGGTCCCCCTCTTCGTGGGCTTCGCGTCGGCGTAGGCGGAATCAGCCTCTGAGGTCAGCTTGTACTGGATGCCGTAGCCGGTAATGGCGGAAGAACCCGCCGCCGGCGCCGTCCAAGTGACGCGGAAGGAGGTCTGCTTGATGTTGCTAATCTGCGGCGCCGCCGGCCGGCCCGGAGCGGTGTCCGGCAGAGCAGGGCTGGCGGTGACGGCAGTGGCCGCCTCCGACCAGGGGCCCCACCCCTCGGCGTTCCTGGCCCGCACCCGCACGTCATAGGACGTTCCGGCGGTGATGCTCTGCCCGCTCCGGTCCACCACGTTGTAGCCGGTTACGGTTCCCCTCTTCGTCGGCTTAGCGTCGGCGTAGGCCGAATCAGCCTCTGAGGTCAGCTTGTACTGGATGCCGTAGCCGGTAATGGCGGAAGAACCCGCCGCCGGCGCCGTCCAGGTGACGCGGAAGGAGGTCTCCTTGATGTTGATGATCTCCGGCGCGTCCGGCTGGCCCGGGGCTTCCGCCACGTCGGTCACCGTGATGGTTACGTCCAAGCCGGCCCACAGCCCCGCGCCGTCGGCGGCGATTACCGTCACCGCGTAGGAGTCCTGGGACTCGTAGTCCAGCGCGCCACTGGTTCTGAGCTGGCCGCTGTCGGCGTCGATGGCGAAGTGGTCGGCGTCGGCGCCGACCAGCAGGTAGAACAGCGTGTCCCCGTCGTCCGGGTCCGTGGCCGTCACCGGGTCGCCGATGTCCGTACCGGCCGCCGTGTTCTCCGCCACCTGGAAGGCCGCTGCGCTGTCCTCAGCGAAGGCCGGGGGACGGTTGTCCCGCACCCCTGGGGTCCACCGGCCCAGGGGTTCCCCGTCTCCGTCGAAGGCCCGCACCGAGTAGAGGTAGCGTTGACCGGCTTCCCGGCCGTTCCCCTCGTCCCGGTACTCCACCACCCCGTCGCTGCCGGCAGCCTCGACCCGCCGGGCGATGACGGTGTAGCTGCTGTCCGCGGCGTCCACGCGGCGCCGCACCCGGTAGAAGGTATCGTCCTCGGCCTCGGTCGGCGCGTCCCAGGTCACCAGCGTCGAGCCGTCCTCCTGTGGCGTCGCCCGGAGGTTGGCCGGCTGTCCCGGCTGCGGCGCCGACCGCCGGAACCGTTGCGTCCCCGGCTCCGCCCCGGTCGCCGCCGCCGATGGCGCAAACCAATAGGGGGTCCCGTAGGCCACTGCGCTGTCCGGCCCCCAGCCGTCGACGTTGCGCGCCCGCACCCGCACCGCGTAGGTGATCAGGGGCGTCAGATGGGTCATGGTGTAGGTTGTAGTACCCGCCGCGGTGATCTTCGCCTTATCGCCATCGTGATAGTACGTTACCTCGTAGATGCGCAACGGCGGCTTGCCCGTCATGTCGGGAGCGGTCCAGGAGACCTCCAGGCTTCCCTTGTGGGGGACGATGGTCACGCCCGTGGGCGGCCCCGGCGGCTCCGCAACGTCGGTTACCCGGATGATTATCCCGGTCGAGGGCCAGGTGTCACTGGGGGCGCCGGGGCGAACGGCTGTTATGCGGAGCCGGTAGGTATCCTTGCTCTCGTAGTCCAGCGCGCCCTTGGTAGAAAGTTGGCCGGTAAAGGTGTCGATGTCGAAGTGAGCCCCATCGGGCCACTCAGGGTCTCTAAACACAGAGTATGCAAAGTCGTCCGCGGGCGCCAGGGGCAACGTGACGCCGAATATGGGAGCGCCGGACGGGGTGTTCTCCGGCGCCGTGACCTCGAACACACCCCCGCCTACAGCTACAGAGGGGAGGTGATCGTTCAGCGACCGGCCCTGGCCCCCGAACTCGTAGGCCGTGGGCGTGCCGTCGCCGTCCCAGTCCACCTTCAGCGTCGGGTAGTGAGCGCTGGACCCGAAGTCCCACGGGTCATCGCCGAACCCGTCACCGTCCAGGTCCACGTTCCAGTCGGCGTAGATGCCCGTATAGCCGGTGAGCGATCGCAGCTCCTCGGTGGTCTTGCCCTCGCCGTAGACCCACTTCGGGTCGTCCCCGGGCCTATGCTTGGACGTGACGGTATCCCAGTAGCTGACCCGTTCCTCGCCGCCGTAGCTCTTGCCGATCAGTCCGCCGATCTTCCAGTGGACCTCCATCATGTAGGCGAGGTCCCGCCGGGAGCGGTCCTTGCGCTCCCCGGGCTGGAATCCGGCCAGACTGATCGGGTGACCGCCGGTGGAGTAGCTGGCCACAACCGGCCCGCTGCTGTCGCCCACCAGGCCGCCCACCCAGGTCGGCGTGTAGGGAAGATAGTATCTGGAACTGAGGCCGTCTACCCACCGCCCGGGGATCTCGTTCGTGTCTTCCAGCCCGCCGAAGCCCAGGTTGCCGGTGGCGTAGCTGGCGATGATGCCCCCGTCGTCCGAGCTGGAGTTATGGCCCACCAGCCCGCCGACCCAGGTCATACCCGACACATCGCCGGTGGCGTAGCTGGCCTTGACCGTCCCCAGTCTCAGGTACCCCACCAGCCCCCCGACGTTGCTGCTCTCCCAACCGTCCCCGGACACGTCGGCCTTGGAGTAGGTCTCGCTAATCAGGTTCCGGGCTTCTCCCACCAGCCCGCCCACGTAATGTTCTCCGTTCACCTCGCCGGTGGTGTAGACCCGGCGCACCGAGCCGTAGGCCCGGCCCGCCAGGCCCCCCGCGTACTCCCGGCCGGTGACGTCCACGTTTTCCAGTCCCACGTTGCGGACTTCGCTCGCCTCGGCGTAGGCGCCGGCGGTGGAGAACAGCCCAACGTAGTCCTGGTTTGGCCGGTTGACGTACAGGTTGGAGATGGTGTGCCGGTTCCCCTCGAAGGTCCCGTAGTACCGGAAGGGCGCCCAGCCCATGCCGCCGTTCCAGTAGTCGTCGCCGGAGTCGGCGCCGACGCGGCCGTTGGTGTCGAAGTTCAGGTCCGCCTCCAGCTCGTAGCCCGTGCAGCCGCTGGGGCAGCCCATGCCGGGGGCCGCGTCGGGGAAGGCGGCGTCATAGTCGGAGCCGCCACCGGAACCGTCCCCGTCCGCGTCCCAGCGCATGGCGTTCAGCTGATCCAGGTAGTTAATCTCGATCAGCCCGTCGTCGTCGGTGTCGTAGTCCACCCTCTGCCACGCCGCCGCCGGCACGCCGTTGGCGGACGTCCAGCCGCTTGGGTTCTCGTGGCTGAGGGCGCGCACCCGCACGTTGTAGGTGGCGCCGGCGGTCAGGCCGGTTATCTGGGTGTCGATCCCGGTCCCGGTGTGGGGATGCGCGGTCCATGCTGTGACCGTGCTCAGCTTGTACTCCACGTTATATCCGGTTACGGGCGGCTGGTCCGTTCTGACCGGCGCGATCCAGGTGACCCGCAGCCCCTCGGCAATCGGATTCGCCGTCAGCCCCGCCGGCGCTCCCGGCGACTCGGACGTGTCGTCGTCGACGCCGACGATGAGATCTATGGAGTCGTCCCAGGCCGCATCGGGGTGGCCGTCGGCGTCCTTGCTGTCCCGCACGCGCAGCGTGACCCTGTAGCTGGACTTCCTCTCGTCGTCCGCCGCGCTATCGAGGCTCAGCGCCCCTGCGCCGGAGATGTCGAAGGCGGTTGCGTCCGCGCCGCTCTTCCCGTAGGTCAGCGCGTCACCGTCCGGGTCGGAGGCGGGGTAGCTCCCCACCAGCCTCGCGCCCTCCGCCACGGTGGGCGTTGTGTCGGCGGCGTCGAAGGTCGGCGCGGCGTTGGCCGCCGAGCGGGGCTGCCGTCCGAACTCCTGCCAACTCGCCGCCCCGTCGCCATCGGTGTCGTACTTCAGCGCCGGGTACTGGATGGCCGTCCCGAAGTCCCAGGTGGCGGTTGGCCAGTTCGAGTAGATGCCGCTGGCACCGGTGGGCGTCTTCAGGTTGCTGGTGCTCTGGCCCGTACCGCCGTTGCTGGTGGCCTGGCCGGTGGTCTGCGTGTCCCAGTAGGTCTGCTGTCCGTTGATTCCGTATTGGTCAGCGGAGGGGTAAAGCAGTCCGCCCGAATTCCGGCCGGTAACAACGCCGCGGGCATAGCTGTAATAGACAGTGGCATTGCTGCTGGGCACATAGCCAAGCAGCCCGCCCACGTAGCTGCTCCCCGTCACCCTGGCGGCGCTGTAGGTGTTGCGCAGCGAGGCGTTTGGATGATGTTCCCCGATGAGCCCGCCGATCAAATCCCGCCCCGAGACCGCGCCGGTGACATAGACGGCCTCAACGCCGCTGAAGGCGGACGTCTCCCCGGCCACCGCCCCGATAAAGTCTCGGCCCGTTATCTTCACCCGCTCCAGCCCCAGGTTGCGAATTCGGCCTCCGTCGCCAACAACACGGAACAGCCCGATGTAGTCGGTGGACCCCCGGTTGATGAACAGGTTGGAGATGGCGTGGCCGGCGCCGTCGAAGGTGGCGGCGAATGGGGCGCCCGAGGAACCAATGGGGGCCCAGCCGGCGCCGCCGTTCCAGTAGGCGGTATCGGCGGCGGTCACGGTATCGTCGTTGCCGTGGGTGTCGAAGTCCAGGTCCGCCGTCAGCTCATAGCCCGTGCAGTCGTTGTCGTCGGCGTCGGTAGTGGTGACGGGGCAGCCCATGCCCGTTTCGGGATTGGGGAAGGCCAGCGCATACCCCGCATTCGCAGACGCCCCGTTGCCGTCCAGGTCCCAGCGCATCGCGTGCAGCTTCGCCAGGCTATCCACGTCGATCAGCCCGTCGTCGTCCCGGTCGTAGTCCATCAGCTGCGCCGGCGCCGACCGCACCTGCCGCCCGAACTCCTGCCAGGTCGCCAACCCGTTCTCGTCGGTGTCGTACTTCAGCGCCGGGTACTCGCTGGCCGTGCCGAAGTCCCAGATAGCCGCTGCCCAAGCCCCGTAGATGCCCGCGGCGCCGGTGGGTGATTGCAGCCCGCTGGTGGTCTGGCCCGTACCGCCGGCGCTGGCGGCCTGGCTGCTGGTCTGCGTGTCCCAGTAGCTGGCGGTGACCGTGGCGTCCGAAGTAGTCTCGCCCACCAGCCCGCCCTTGGTCCTGGCCGCGTTCCAGGCGGGGCCCGCCTGCATATTCACCGCGGATACGGCCCCTCTGGCGTAGCTGTTGGTGATGCTGGCCGAGCTGCTCCGGTTGAACCCCGCCAGTCCGCCCACCGCCTTGTTGCCCGTGACGCTCACGCTGGAATAGCTGTCGGTGACAGCGCCTCTGTTGTCGCCCACCAGCCCGCCCACGTTCTCGTGTCCCGTAACTGCGCCGGTGGAGTAGGAGAGCGCCACCGCGCCCCGGTTGCTCCCCACCAACCCCGCGATGGAGCTGAAGACGGGGTCTCCTGTTGAGCGGTCGATGTCCACGTTTTCCAGCCCCACGTTGCGGATGACCGCGGCCGTGCCGGCGCTGCCGAACAGCCCAACGTTTGACCCGCTTCTTCTGATGTACAGGTGGGAGATGGCGTGGCCCCCGCCGTCGAAGGTGGCGTTGAAGGGGGACCCCCAAGTGCCTATGGGCGCCCAGCCGGCGCCGCCGTTCCACCAGGCGGCGTCGGCGCTGGTGATAGCGTTGTCGTTGCTCTGGTCGAAGTCCAGGTCCGCCGTCAACTCGTAGCCCGTGCAGGTGTTGCTGGCGCAGCCCATGCTGGCCGCCGGGTTGGGGAAAGCCGTCGCGTAGCCCGCATTCGTAGACGCCCCGTCGCCGTTCAGGTCCCAGCGGATGGCGTTCAGCTTATCCAGGCTGTCCACCTCGATGAGGCCGTCGTTGTCCGTGTCATAGTCCACAGTGACCACCGGCGCCGAGCGGGGCTGACGGCCGAAGTCGCCGTCCACGGCTGATTTGACGCCGTCGTCGTTGAAGTCCGCCTTCAGCGCCGGGTACTGGCTGGCCGTCCCAAAGTCCCACGGGTCGTCGCCGCCGGCCGTGCTGTCCAGGTTGAGATTCCAGTTGGCGTAGATGCCCGCGTAGCCGTCGGACTGCTCGGGCGTCGCCAGGTCGTTGGTGGTCTTGCCTACGCCGCCGGAGCTGGTCGTCTGACTGCTGGTATCGGTGTTCCAGTAGCTGTTGGTGATCGTCCCCCCACTGCTGTTGCCCACCAGCCCGCCCACATTGCTGCCGGTCCCGGTTACCGCGCCGGTGGAGTAGCTGGCGGTGATGTCACCGTCGGAACTGCCAACCAGCCCGCCAACTCCGATCCGACCGCTTACTGCCCCGGTGGCGTAGCCGGCTTTGATTACCACAGTATTGGTGGCGTTGCCCACCAGCCCGCCCACATAGTCACTGCCAGTAACGCCGGCGGTGGAGTAGCTCCTCTGGATTTCACCCTCGAAGTAACCCACCAGCCCGCCCACATAGTCACTGCCATTAACGCTGCCAGTGGAGTAGGCGAAATCCACCGCGCCGAAAGCGCTGCCGATCAGCGCGCCGGTGTAGTTTTGGCCGGTTACGTTGGCGCTCTCCAGCCCTACGTTGCGGATGGCGCTGGTGGCGGAGGAGGAGCCGAACAGCCCCATGTCACCCGTGGAGCTCCGGCTGATGAACAGGTTGGAGATGGTGTGGCCGTCGCCGTCAAAGACGGCGTCGTACCGGGTGGATACGCTGGAGTCGGAGCCGATGGGCGCCCAGCCGTCGCCGCCGTTCCAGTAAGTATCACCGAGGTTGGCCGTGCCGCTGCCGTTGGTGTCGAAGTCCAGGTCCGCCGTCAGCTCGTAGCCGAGGCAGGTGGCTGCGCAGCCCATGTCCGCAGCGGCGTTGAGGAAGGCGCCGGTGTAGTCGGCGTGGGTGGAGTCCCCGTTGCCGTCCAGGTCGTGCCGGATGGCGTTCAGCTGGGCCAGTGTGGAAACCTCGATGAGGTTGTTGTCGTCCAGGTCATAGTCCACCGCCACTACCGGCGCCGCGCGGGGCTGACGGCCGAAGTCGCCGTCCGCGGCTGATTTGACGCTGTCGCGGTTGAAGTCTGCCTTCAGCGCCGGGTACTGGCTGGCCGTGCCAAAGTCCCACGGGTCGTCGCCGCCGGCCGTGCTGTCCAGGTTCAGATTCCAGTTGGCATAGATGCCCGCATAGCCGTCGGACTGCTCGGGCGTCGCCAGGTCGTTGGTGGTCCTGCCTACGCCGGTGGCGGCGTCATTGTCATCGGCGATGCCGCTGGTGGTGACGTCCCAGTAGCTGTCGGTGACCGTGCCGGTGTCGTCGGGTTGGCCAGGTAGACCAAATAGGATGGGATTGGAGGCGACCAACCCCCTCGCCACGCTGGAGCCGGTCACCGCCCCCCGGGCGTAGCTGGCGGTGATGGCTCCGTAGTAGTAGTTTCGGCCCACCAGCCCGCCGGCCCGGACGCCGCCCACAGCGCCGGTGGCATAGCTGGCCTTGACCGCGCCGTTGCTTTGGCCAATCAGTCCGCCGGAATAGTTGCCCGTGCCGGTTACAGAGGCCGTGGAATAGCTGGTCTCGATGCTGCCGGTTCTGCCGGAGTTCCCCACCAGCCCGCCGACCCGGACCCTGCCGACAACGCTGCCGGTGGTATAGGTGAACTCCACCTCGCCGTTGGTCTCGCCAAGCAATATGCCGACGTTGTCCTGGCCGGTGACGGCGGCGTCCTCCAGTCCCACGTTGCGCGCCCGGATCCACGCCCCGGCGGCCCCGAACAGCCCCACGTAGTCGGTGGCCCCCCGGCTGATGAACAGGTTGGAGATGGTGTAGCCCCGGCCGTCGAACACGGTGTTGAAGCGGCTGGCGCTGGTTCCAATCGGTTCCCAGCCCGAGCCGCCGTTCCAGTAAGTATCACCGAGGTTGGCCGTGCCGCTGCCGTTGGTGTCGAAGTCCAGGTTCGCCGTCAGCTCATAGCCGAGGCAGTCGTTGTCGTCGGCGTCGGCGGCGGTGATGGGGCAGCCCATGCCGGTTTCCGGGTTGGGGAAAGCCGTCGCGTACCCCGCATCCGTAGACGCGCCGTCGCCGTTCAGGTCCCACCGCATCGCGTTCAACTGGGCCAGGTCAGACACCTCGATCAGGCCGTTGTCGTCGCTGTCGTAGTCGACGGTCGCCGGCGCCGCGCGGCCCTGGCGCCCGAACTCGTAGGCTGTGGCCGCGCCGTCGCCATCCCACTCCACCTTCAGCGCCGGGTACTCGCTCGCCGTCCCGAAGTCCCACGGGTCGTCGCCGCCGGCCGTGCTGTCCAGGTTCAGATTCCAGTTGGCGTAAATGCCCGCGTAGCCGTTGGTCTGCGTGGGCGACTGCAACTGGCTGGTGGTCTTGCCCACGCCGGTGGCGGCGTTGTTGTCGTCGGCGATGCCGGAGGTGGTGACGTTCCAGTAGCTGTCCGTTATCGTCCCCACCCCAAAGGAGTTTAAGCCCATCAGCCCGCCCACATTGCCGCCGGTCCCGGTTGCCGAGCCAGTGAAGTAGCTGGCGGTGATGCCCCCGCTGAAGCTGCCAACCAGCCCGCCAACGTAGTCGGCCCCGGTTACCGCCCCGGTGGCGTAGCTGGCCTTGATTGCGCCACCGAATGAGCCCGCCAGCCCGCCTATGAGCTGACCCGAGCCGGTGACGCCGGCAGTGGAATAGGACCTCTGGATTATACCAGTGGCGCCACTGGAGTGGCCCACCAGTCCGCCCACATTATCGTTGCCAGCAACGCTGCCGGTGGAGTAGGAGGCATCCAACAACGTGCCATAAACGCTGCCGATCAGCGCGCCGGTGTAGTTTTGGCCGGTTACGCTGGCGCTCTCCAGCCCTACGTTGCGGACGGCGCTGGTGGCAGAGGTGGCGCCGAACAGCCCCACGTGATTCGTGGAGTTCCGGCTGATGAACAGGTTGGAGATGGTGTGGCCGTCGCCGTCGAAGGTCGCACTGTACTGGGTGGATGCGCTGGCGTCGGAGCCGATGGGCGCCCAGCCCGAACCGGTGTTCCAGTAAGTATCACCGAGGTTGGCCGTGCCGCTGCCGTTGGTGTCGAAGTCCAGGTCCGCCGTCAGCTCGTAGCCCGTGCACGTCGGCTGGTCGGGCGTGTTCGCGTCGCTGTCGTGGTCCGCGACGGGACAGCCCATGCCCGCAGCCGGAGTGGTGAAGTCGTTGCTGAAGTAGGCGGCGTTGGTCGACACCCCGTCCCCGTCCAGGTCGTGGCGCATCGCGTCCAGCTGGTCCAGGCTGTCCACTTCGATCAGCCCGTCGCTGTCGATGTCGTAGTCCACCGAGTCAGTCGCCCCCTCACTCTCGTCGCTAAGGTAGACGGTTACCTCCATGGTTGCTTCGCCGCCGCTGGGATCAACGGCCTTAACCTGGAAGACGTAGCTGCTCTTGCTTTCGTAGTCCAGCACGAACTTGCTCTTGATCTGGGCGGTGCTTGGGTCAATGGCGAAGTAAACGCCATCGGCGCCGGTTAGCGAATAAACGAGGGTGTCGCCATCACGGTCGTTGGCGGTCATCAGGTTGCCGACGTTGCGGCCGGCCTGAACGTTCTCGTCTATGGAGGCCGACAGGGCGGCGTCGCTGAAAGTCGGCGAGTTGTTGACCACCGGCGCGGAGCGGGGCTGGCGGCCGAAGTCGCCGTCCGCGGCTGAGCTGGTCCCGTCGCGGTTGAAATCCGCCTTCAGCGCCGGGTACTGGCTGGCCGTGCCAAAGTCCCACGGGTCGTCGCCGCCGGCCGTGCTGTCCAGGTCCAGATTCCAGTTGGCGTAGATGCCCGCATAGCCGTTGGTCTGCGTGGGCGACTGCAACTCAATGGTGGTCTTGCCCTCGCCGGTGGCGGCGACGCCGTCGTCGGCGAGGCCGCTGGTGGTGACGTCCCAGTAGCTGTTGGTGATGGTCCCCGCCCCCGACCGGCTTCCCACCAGGCCGCCCACGTTGGTTCCCGCGGGGCTGGAACTGGAGGAGGGGGCGCCCCGGGAGTAGCTGGAGAGGATGTTGCCGACCGCTTGGCCGGCCAGGCCGCCCACGTGGTCGGCGCCGCTGGCCGCGCCCGTGGCGTAGCTCGCCTTGATAATGCCGGAGCCGTCGTTCTTGCCCACGAGACCGCCGGCGTAGCTGCCGGTGGCCGTGGCCGCGCCGGTGGCGTAGGAGGCCCGGATTTCGCCCTTGCTTTCCCCGACCAGCCCGCCGGCGTAGTCATCCCCCGCGGTCACCGTGGCCGTCGAGTAGCTGTACTCGATCACCACCGAGGCAGATCCGGCGCTCCCCACCAAACCACCGGCCTTCTCGCCGTTTCCCCCGCTGCTGCCCACGGCGGTTACCGCGCCGGTCGAGGAAACATGGCTCACCGTGCCCTGGGTGATGTGGCCCACCACCGCGCCCACGTTGGCGCGCCCGGTCACCGAGACGCCGGTCAGACGCAGGTGGCGAATCTCCCCCGGCGACATCAGGCTGGCGAACAGCCCCACATAGTTCGACTTGTTGGCATCACGGAAGTTCACCATGTTCGACGTGGGGCGGTTGATGAACAGGTTGGCGATGGTGTGCCGGCCCCCGTCGAAGACGGCCATGTACGCCGTGCTCTCGCTGGCGATAGGGCTCCAGCCCAACCCGCCGTCCCAGTAGTCGTCACTGCTGTCAATCACCGCGGCGGAGCTCCCGGTGGTGTCCGTGTTGAAGTCCAGGTCCGCCGTCAGCTCGTAGCCCAGGCAGTCGTTGTCATCGGCATCGGTGGCGGTGACGGGGCAGCCCATGCCCACTGCGGGAGTGGGGAAGGCCAGCGCGTAGCCCGCGTTGGTAGAGGCGCCATTACCGTCCAAGTCCCAGCGGATGGCGTTCAGCTTCGCCAGGCTGTCCACCTCGATCAGGCCGTTGTCGTCCGAGTCATAGTCCGTCGGCAGGGAGCGGCCCTGCCCTCCAAACTCGTAGGCGCTGGGCGTGCCGTCGCCGTCGGTGTCGTACAACAATGCCGGGTACTGGCTGGACGTGCCGAAGTCCCATATGGCCGCGCTCCAAGCCACGTAGATGCCGGTGGCGCCGGTGGGCGATTGCATCTGGGCGGTGGTCTTCTTGAGGTTATCGGGAAATATGCCGGCATAACTCCAGGGTGAGCTTGAGGTCTGAGAATTCCAGTAGCTGGCGCTGATTGTAGCGGACCCGGTATTCGCGCCCACTATCCCGCCTTCGCTCCCGACTATGCCTGAATCGAAGCCACCGCGGCCCGTGGAATACATCATTGACTTCGCACTTTGCGATCCTATGCTGTAGCTGTTGGTGATGCTGGCCGCAGAACCATGGTTGCGACCCGCCAAGCCGCCAACATACCGGCTGCCGCCAGCGGTTACGTTGGCGTAGGAATTGGCGATCGTTCCCTGGTTGTCGCCCGCCAGCCCACCCACCCGCTCGACCCCCTGCACGGAGCCCGTGGCGTAGCTGCGCTCGATCCGGCCTCGGTTGAACCCGACGATCGCTCCGATCGCATCGGTCCGGGGCCGTCCGGAAGCTCGGTCGATGTCAACCGCCAACAGCGCGAGGTTGCGAATGATCGCGGCAGCGCTGGTACCGCCAAACAGGCCAACGTTGCTCCCGCTGGCTCTGATCGTCATCTTTAAGATCGTGTGCCCGCCGCCGTCGAAGGTGGCCACGAAGGGGCTGGCAGACGTGCCAATAGGGCTCCATGAGGCGTAGGTATCGCTGCTGTCCACCGCCCCGCTGCTGTCGGTGTCGAAGTCCAGGTCCGCCTCCAGCTCGTAGCCGGTGCAGGTGGCGGCGCAGCCCATGCTCGCGAGCGCGTTGGGGAAGGCGATATCATAGTTGGCCTGGTCGCCGGCGGCCACTGTGCCGTTGCCAACCAGGTCATAGCGGATGGCGTTCAGCTGGGCCAGGGTGGAAACCTCGATCAGGTTGTCGCCGTCGGTGTCGTAGTCCACAGTGCCCGGCCCCGACTGCGCCCCGGCAGGACTAGCCGGGGAGAGGAGCAGCGCTCCCAGCGCCAGGGTCAGCAGCCCGATGAGTCCGAACCGAACCCAACTGCCCGCCGCCACGCTCATGAGCCCGCCTGCCCACTTCCTGACCGCAAAAATCGGGGGGGGGGGTAGAAAAACGCCGGCGGCGCAGCGTCGCGCTAACGGCAGATTGGGCTAGGGTCGGGGCGTTGGACATTGTTCTATCGTCTCCTTCACCTGTGATAATGGCGGACTTCGCTCTACGCCCAGGCGGTGGTGGCCGGGACCAGCCGGCCATGGGCCGGGTCCACCGCCAAGCGCAGCCCTTCCAGCGTGTAGGCCCCGAGCAGGGCGCGGGCGTCGTCATTTCCGAAGACCACCAGGGTGGCCTCAGTCCGTCCGTCAATGGTGGCCATAGCGCGCCCTATGTCGTACTCCACAGGCCGCCCATCGGCCAGCACGAGGCTGATCTTGTCGATGGGCGACACCCCAAGATCCCGCAGCAGGTTGGCGGGCACGATGGTGTAGCTGGCCCCGGTATCCACCATCGCCTCTATCTCCAACGACCGTTGGCCGTCCATGCTGTCCAGCCGGATGGGCCAGTTGAAAACGCCCAAATCCCTTACTCCCTTTGCGCTGTGTTCTAATGCACTATTCTACGATTGGCATTCTACCATTTTGCGTCGGTTTGCGGCAACAAGAAAGGATCACATACTCACCTATAGCGACGCGCAGAGGGGTGTCCCTGCGCCGCCGGAGTTGAAACGCAAAAGGGCGGCATACATGACTGTGCAGGGGGAGGGCATCGCTCGATCAGCGATGCCCTCCCCCCCTTTCCTTTGTGTTGCGACCTAGCGTCCCGCGCCGACCGTCTCCTTCTCCCGCTCCTGTTCCAGAGTCAGCGCCCACTCGAACATGGAAATGCTCGCGGGCTGAGCCTTCTGGCGCCGGCCCTTGGGTTTGACCGGCTCCTCGGCCATGAACTCCGCCCAGGAGAAGAGCGACTGCTGCGGCTCGTCGGCCTCGACGTAATGGCCGTTCCCGTTGGCACGGTGGCCATTGGACGGAACAAGCTCGACCGTCGGACCGATGCCGAATAGGTCGTCATGGCCGTTGCCATTGACCCCCAAGGTCTCCGGCTCCGCCTCGACGACCTTCCAGCCGTCGTCCACCAGCAGTTCCTCGGCGATGGCCTCGGAGTCCCTGGTCTGGGCGAAGACCTGCTCCACCGTCTCGGCGTCTTCCTCGTCTCCGCTGACGATTCCCCGATCGTGGTCGAGGACAAGCTTGCGGGCTAGGAACACTCTGAACAAGCCCCACTCGTCCATATCGTAGTAGAATGCTAAGCAGAGAACAGGAAATGCTTGGGGTGAAGCCACGATGCACCAGCCGACCTTTGGAGACCTGGAGTACGAAAGCAAGAAGCGTAAGACCCGTCGGGAGATATTCCTTGAGAGGATGGATGGCCTGATCCCGTGGGGGATGCTGGAAGAGTTGATTCGGCCGCACTATCCCAAGGCGGGCCGGGGCCGTCGGCCCTACGAGTTGTCAGCGATGCTGCGGATACACTGTGTGCAGCTGTTCTACAATTTGAGCGACCCTGGGATGGAGGACCTGCTCTACGAGGCGGAGTCGGTGAGACGGTTCGTGGGACTGAGACTCTCAGGCCCGTTGCCGGACGAGACAACGATACTGAACTTCCGACATCTGCTGGAAGAGGGCCATCTGGGGCAGGGACTAATGGAGGAGATCAACCGCCACCTGGCAACCCAGGGTCTGCGGCTGCGGGAGGGTACGATAGTGGACGCCAGCATCATAGAGGCGCCGTCGTCGACGAAGAATGGCGCTTGTGAGCGAGACCCACAGATGCGTCAGACGAAGAAGGGAAACGAGTGGCATTTTGGGATGAAAGTGCACATCGGGGTGGACGCCGAGACGGGAGTGGTGCATAGCATGAGCGCCACATCCGCCAACGTGCATGACGTGACGGAGGCGCACCGGCTGTTGCACGGAAGGGAGAAACGGGTGTGGGGAGATGCGGGGTACCAGGGAGTGGCGAAAAGGGATGAGAATGAGGGGTTGGAGGTGGAGTGGCGGGTGGCCATGAGGCCAGGGAGACGGCGACAATTGGAGCGTGGGAGTGAGGAAGCGGTGGAGGAAAGACGGAAGGCGTCCATACGGGCCAAGGTGGAGCATCCATTCCTGTGGGTGAAGCGGCGCTTCGGGTACGCCAAGGTTCGATACCGGGGATTGGCCAAGAACACGCAACGGCTGGCGTTGCTGTTGGGGCTGACCAACCTGATAATGGCGGAGCGTCACCTGGCGGCTTCATAGGGCCTACCTGCGCCCAACGAAGAGGCGTGGTCACTACCACGCCCCGACCTGAAGTGACTTGGGGCCTCGAGCGCTTCCCTGTTGTACACCGTAAGAACCCCATGTGAGGCTCCTACGTCTCTTACAACTCCCACGGACTATTATATGCAACCTGTATCACGTTGTTCAGAGGTTCCCTAGCTCTTTCAGATGCTGTCTCAGACGGCCATCGTTGTAGCCAGTGTCAGCAGCTAGGCTCGCAGGTCTGATGGGTAGCTGCTCTAGCATTTTCACAACCGGCCTGCAATCTCCTTCGCTAGCATGGGTGGCCTTGCGCGCCACTATGAAGCCTCCGCGTTCCACAATGACGTTTTCATGGCAATGCAAGTCAGGACGTTTGTCGCGACGCTTTGTCCGCCATCGGGCGTCCGTGTCCACATCACCAAGGGGCATCCTTCCCTTGGAATCCTGAAAGAAGCGTACACGCACGGATTCCTCTCCGTCCTCGTCGACTTGTCGCTCTCGCAACACGAACAGACTATTTCCCTCCACAGCCTTCTCCTTGAACTCATCAACACTCATGCCGCTGGGAGATAGGTAATGCCCACTGACGTTCGCCCTTACCAGGCTCGAGTCGATGTACATCTGTCGTGACAGCAGCCCCAACCGCAGCAATTCCTTGTTGAATCGATGGAATATTCCCCCGAAGCCTTCGTTGCCGACCCGCTCTATGAAGTAGCTGATGGTCGAGTGGTCGAACACCTTGTCGTCTATGGTCAGGAAGCAGAACCATCGGAACACGATGTTCTCAGAGATGGCGGAGCACAATCGTCGGAAAGAAGTGATGTTGTATAGGGAGGAGATCAGCAATGCCCTAACGAGAACCTCAGGGTGGATGGCGGGTCTGCCGTTGTCGCGACAGTAATGATCTTCCAGGGGTTCAACTAGCTCCTGGAAGTCAAAGCCCTCGTCAATTTGGATAAGCAGATGTTTGGGATCTATGGAGTCTCTGAGACGCTTCGTGGTGAACTGAAAGAGAGTCGAATCCCTGCTATGGCGGTCCAACGGCTCAAGCATCGCTTCTCCTACCTCGTGCCTATTCTTATCTCTATTCTAGGCACCATCCACCATGCCGACAATGGGACTTTTTCAACAGTCCGTATCTCTCCGCCGTTTACACCAATCGTGTTCGAGGGCCGTGAGGATCAGCCAGCGGGATCAGTTGGCTGCCGTACGGCAGGAATCTTGCATCATACAAGTGCTGAGAATGGAGAAATATCGCAGCTCTCCCAAAGCCCTTCATCAACGGGTCAGCCCACCGCTGGCACTCATACAGTCTCAACCGCAGCATGTCCGAGCGCTTGCTTCCGACGCCCGGAGCCTGGTCCTCGTCCGTTCCATTGTTAGGGGTGGTATTCCGGCGCTCCAGAGTAGCAAGTGGAGTCACAGCCTGGAGAAAATCCTATTGGACACTACCGAGAGGATCGACTGGGAGTGGATTGCACGTTTCCGCTGCTCCCAATCTGGCCTCAGTTGAAAGTCGTCAGCAGCGAATGTCGCTGTTAGCAACTCAAACACTGTTAGCGTCACGCCTCCCGTATTCACTTTCTCGAAGACTTGGCAGACCGCCTCCCTTGGAGTGTCCTTGCCAAGTTCAATGACCGGTACTTGGTACTTCTCAAGGCGCGTGACTATGCTCTCGTCGAACTGGTTCCGCAGTTCGATCTTCGCTTCCTTGTATCCCCAGAATTTCTCAAAGCCTACTCGCCACTTCTTGGAGTCAAATACCTTGGAGAGAGGGAATAGCATTGCCTCATACTCTCGCTCTGGAGTCGAATAGTCTTTAACTACATCCCGCCCGAACCTCTTGATCTGACGCTCCTCAGGCACGGAAATCACTGCTTTTTAGCGATCCCCATTTGGGTCTAGCGCCAACTGCATGTCCATGTAGTACCAGCGTTTGATGGTTCGCCAACGTTTTGGTCACGGGTGAGCACAGGGCGGTCAAGACGAAGGGGCTGGAACAGCGATGTGAGTCGCTGCTGTCCGTCAAGAATGAGCCGCTCTGCCTCCCGATCCTTCGGCGTTGGTGCACCTTCTAAGGGGCGTTGCTTGAAGCGGACGGTCTCACCTCCCGCCTTGAGCATAATCACTGCACCGATCGGGTAGCCGAGGGAGATACTTGCAAGCAAGCTGCGAACGTGGTCGTCGTCCCAAACCCACCCCCCCCTGGAAGTCTGGCAGTTGCGTACTCCCGTCCGCCGCCCAGCTTAGCAACCCAGCGAGTGATTCCTTCTGGATGCCATACGTCGTGACGTTCATCACACCTTCTCAACGACTCTAACAGGCTTTGGTACTCGCGAAGGGGATGGGGTCCATTGCTTCGTGGGCCTATGGAGTATATCATAGACGCAGTATCTTCAATATGATAGAAGGAATTGCTGTTGGCGACAACTACCGTGGCTCCGAAAGGCATCTCGGAGAGGAACCGGCGCCTCCTCACCTCCTTGTACCGGGGCGTCACAGGTCCTTTCTCAGTCCCAGAGGCCGCCACCGCCCTCTCCTTCACTATGCCTCGCACGCATCGTTTCCTTGCGTATCTGGCTGAGAGAGGATGGCTGGTGCGCGTCTGTCGTGGACTCTACGCACCAATACCCCTCAACGCCATTAACCCGGGCGAGTGGCGGGAGGACCCCTGGGTCGTCGCATCCAAGCTATTTGGCCCTGACTACTACATCGGAGGCTGGACGGCGTGTGAGCACTGGGACCTGACCGAGCAGATCTTCCGAGAAACCTTAGTTGTTACCACGAGACAGGTAAGGGGCAAAGAAACCGAGATACAGGGATTCCCATTTCGCATCAGGCGGACCACTCCCAGGAAGACCTTTGGAACCAAGCCGGTGTGGCGCGACCAGACTAGAGTCTACGTCTCTGACCCAACACGCACCGTGGTGGATATTCTCGACAACCCATCGCTGGGAGGCGGCCTACGACACGTAGCCGACGTGTTGGACACATACTTCAGAATGGAGCACCGCGACGACGCGCTCCTGGTGAATTACCTGCAACGGGCCGGAAACCGCACAGCGTTCAAGCGTCTAGGCTACCTGCTGGAATCCCTGGAAATCCACGCTCATGACCTTCTCCAAGACTGCGAGAGAAACGTGAGCACCGGCATCGGTCTCTTAGACCCCAGCTTGCCCGACGAGGGTCCGGTAGTGTGGCGGTGGAGGCTGCGCGAAAATGGCACCGTCCCATCGAATGGGGTGGCCAGTTGATTACCAGAACGGACCTCAACGAGAGGATCAACGAGTGGGGCATCCGAGAGGATGTGATCGAGAAGGACTACGTTATTGGGTGGGTGCTTTGGGGAATCGGGTCGGACCCTAGCTTATCCACCTCGTGGGTCTTCAAGGGCGGCACGTGCCTGAAGAAGTGCTACGTCGAGACCTACCGATTCTCTGAGGATTTGGACTTTACGGTGCTGCCCGGAGGCCCGGCAGAGGCAAGTCAGGTGATTCCTCTCTTGAAAGGCGTCTTCGAGCGTGTCTACGAGGAGTCCGGGATTGACTTCCAGGGAAGGGAACCAGTAGTGCGGAAGCGCCCCGATGGGCGGTCTGCCGAGGGGCGCATCTACTACCGTGGCCCACGGAACGCGCCTAGCGTCGCAAGCCTCCGGCTCGACCTGACCACTGCGGAACAGGTGGTTCGTCCCACTGTACTGCGCCCTATCGCCCACGAGTACCCCGACGCTCTGCCGGTGCCCGCTGAGGTGCGGTGCTACAGCTTTGAGGAGACTTTCGCCGAGAAGCTGCGGGCTATGGGAGAGAGAGCCCGGCCTCGTGACCTCTACGACATAATCTTCCTGTACAGAAGGGCATCTGTTCTTCCTGAGCCGGCCCTCCTCCGGTCCGTGTACCGGGAGAAGTGCAAATCTAAGGGCGTGGAGGTATTTACGAGCAAGGCTATCCAGGCATCGCCCTTCCTGAGGGAGCTGGAGGACGAATGGGCCAACATGCTGGCCCATCAACTTCCGGCGCTGCCTCCCTTCTCTGCATTATGGGAAGAATTGCCTCGCCTCTACGCATGGCTAGAGGGACTGGCGCAGGTAGAAGGGTTGCCTCCCATCCCAGAAACTGAGGAAATCGACGAGTCATGGAACCCTCCTCCCGTCTTGTCGGTGTGGGGCCAAAGAGTGCCTGTCGAGGAATTGCGCTTCGCCGCCGCCAACCATCTCTGTGTTGAGCTCGGCTACCAAGATCGCAACCACTTGATCGAGCCTTACAGTCTAAGAGGGTGTCTAAAAAGCGTTGAAGTGTGCCAATCGGCGTAGCATGAGGCCGGTCATGGCGGCGTAGACCCACGCTTCTGTAGTCTGAGGCAATTCCTCATAGTCCTTGCTCAGACGGCGATACCGGCCCAACCAGGCAAAGGTGCGCTCTACAACCCAACGGCGTGGAAGAACCTCGAAGGTGTGTTGCCCGGGTGGACGCCGCACTAGTTCCAAGTCCCATCCACCCATGTTTCGCGCCCACTCCACCAGCTTGCCTGCGTAGGCCCCATCAGCCCAGATCCGTTTCAGCCGGGGAAACCGGCCTACCAAACGCATCAGCGCCAACTTAGCCCCGTCTCGATCTTGAATATTGGCCGGATGCACCACCACTGTCAACAGCAATCCTGTCGTGTCTACCACGATGTGTCGCTTTCTTCCACAGACCTTCTTACCAGCATCATAGCCACGAGGCCCCCTTTTTCCGTGGTCTTGACCGATTGGCTGTCTATGATGGCCCCGCTGGGACTGGCAGCTCGCCCCCCAGCCAAGCGTAACCGGTCTCGCAGCGCTTCATGAATCCGCTCCATGGTCCCATCTCGACGCCAAGTGCGGAAGTAGTGGAACGTGATGCGCCACGGAGGCAGGTCGTGAGGGAGCATTCGCCATGCGCATCCGGTGCGCAACACATAACGAATACCGTTCACCACCTCCCTGCGCGGGTATTTGATCGGCCGGCCTGCTGGTTTGGGAGCAGGCAGCAACGGTCCCAAGAGTTGCCATTCTTTGTCGCTCAGATCGCTTGGATATCTCTCTCTGCTCATGGAACACCACTTTAGGCGCTCCCATATCTACATTACTACCACTACCAAGGACGCTTTTTAGACACTTTCTAAGGATGACCCGCTCCGGCCAACTCACCCTCTACGCAGTGCAGTCCGACACCGGCGAGGTTCGTTCCTACCACGTTGACCAGGTTCAGAGTATCAGGGTTAGCTCCGCCTCTTTCATCCCAAGGTTCGCTGTGGACGCCTTGGGGTCAGGGCTGAGGCTAAGGCAGGTGACATAGTGGCCACAGTTCAAGGAAGCAAATGGACCCCCGGGGGACTGGTTCGTGCCCGCAGCCGAGATTGGGTGGTCTTGCCCCCGGATGAGCCAGACGTAGTTCGGCTTCGGCCCGTCGACGGCTCTGATACTGAGGCTGTGGGAATATATCTCCCACTGGAGCCAGAAGCCCTTAAGCCATCCGAATACCAAAAACCCGATTCCAATCTGGCCGGAGACTTCACTGGTTCGCTCCTGCTCCGTGACGCCGTACGCCTCGGTTTGAGAAGCGGCGCTGGGCCGTTCCGTTCGATGGGGCGGCTGTCTGTCATACCGCGTCCCTATCAGTTCGTCCCGCTCATCATGGCGCTCCGGCTAGACCCGGTGCGTTTGCTCATCGCAGACGATGTTGGCGTGGGCAAGACCATCGAAGCGGCCATGATCGCCCGCGAGCTGTTGGACCGGGGAGCTGTGCGCCGCATCTGTGTTCTCTGTGCTCCGCACCTGTGCGAACAATGGGAAGAGGAGCTGCGCACTAAGTTCAGTATCGATGCGGCAGTCGTCCAGTCTTCGCGGATTGGGAGATTGGAGCGCGGGCTTCCGCGTGGCGATGTCTCCCTCTACCAGCACTATCGCCACATGGTCGTCAGCATCGATTTCGTCAAGTCGGATCGGAATCGACAACGCTTCCTGGACAATGCCCCCGAGTTCATCATCGTGGACGAGGCGCACACCGCCGCGAGACCGCGAGGCGACCACAGCGGCGCGCAACATCAGCGTTACGCCTTGGTGAGGGACCTCGCTCGGGACCCTCAGAGGCACATGGTCTTGGCGACCGCGACGCCACACAGCGGCATCGAGGAGAGCTTCAGGTCGCTGCTTGGACTCGTGGACCCGTCGTTTGACGTGCCGGAGGAATCGGAAGTGCCGCGCTCCAGACTGGCGCCGCACCTCATCCAACGGAAGCGAACCGACCTTAAGCGCTGGCTCGGAGTGGATACACCGTTCCCGGAGCGGGAGGCCGTTGAACGCAGCTACCAGATGTCGGCCGACTACCATCGGCTCTACCAGGACATTCTGACCTACTGTAGGGAGTATGTTTCCGACCAAGGCATGATGGAGCAACGCCAGCGAGTTCGATATTGGGCCGCGTTGTCCATCTTGCGCTGCGTTCTCTCCAGCCCAATGGCTGCGCGGGCAGTGCTGGCGAACCGCAAGCCGTCTTTGGCCGGACGGCAGAACGGGGCCGTGCTTGACGAGGTTTTCGGCCAACAGATCATGGACTCCGCCGACGAGGACCAAGCCACTGACTACGTGCCGGCGGCCCCACTCAGTGACTCCGACTCCACTCTCGATGCGAGGGAAGTGAGGAGATTGGACACATTTCTAAGGCGCGCGGACGCCCTCGCCGGCCCTGTCGGAGACGCGAAGATCCGTGAGGCCGCTCTGTCCATTTCGGACTTGCTGGCCGAGGGCTACAATCCCATCGTCTACTGTCGCTTCATTCAGACCGCCTATTACGTCGCACAGCAGATTCAGAGTGCCTTGGAACAGAGGTATCCAGGGTTGCAGGTCAAGGCGGTAACGGGGAACGAGGGCGACAGCGAGCAACGTAAGGAGATAGTGCTGACGCTGGCGAAGGAGCCGGTGCGGGTCCTGGTAGCGACGGACTGCCTGAGTGAGGGCGTCAACCTCCAGGAACACTACAACGCCGTTGTGCACTATGACCTCCCCTGGAACCCCAACCGCCTGGAGCAGAGAGAAGGTCGGGTGGACCGCTTCGGCCAGAGCAAGGCAGTAATAAAGACCGTGCTGCTCTACGGGGCAGACAACGAAGTTGACCTCGTGGTGCTCGATGTCCTTCTGCGCAAGGCGAGAACCATACGGCAAAGCCTGGGCATCTCAGTCCCTGTGCCGGTTGAGTCCGAGCAGGTAGTCAATGCCCTGGTAAACAGTGTCCTGCTGCGAGGATTGGGCCAAGGGCGACAGTTCAGGCTTGCCCTGGAGGATGAGTCCGTGAGCCGTCTGCACGATGCTTGGGAGCAGATGGCGAGCAAGGAAAACCGGGCGCGGGCATACTTTGCCCAGCAGGGCATTGAGCCGGACGAGGTAGCTAGGGAACTGGCGGAGATGGAGCCTGTCTTGGGGGGCGCTGCGGACGTACAGCGATTCATCGCCAACGCAGTGCAGCGTTTCAACGGCGAACTTCGCGCAACCAAGACCGGTGGCGTGTTCCAGCTGCTGCCCGGAGACCTCCGCGACCGCATTACAGCCCATGATGACCGATTGACATTCCCCATGTTTGTGTCTTTCGAGGGTGTTCCGCCACACGGTGTGAACCTACTGGGACGCAACCACCCCGTTATTGCCACCGCCGCAGAGTTCGTCTTTGCTCAAGCGTTGGAGGGAAACGACTCTCGCTTTGCCAGGTCTGGCGCGATCTTCACCAGGGCAGTTGATCGCCGTACCGCCGTACTCATACTGCGGCTGCGCTATCTCATCGAGGCCGAGAGCCAGCAGTTCGCCGAGGAGGTCGTGGCCGCAGCATTCCAAGGAGGTGTCGACGGTCTTCGCTGGATTTCCCCGCTCCAGAGCGAGGCTCTCCGCCTGCTCCGGGACGCCGAGGTTGCGGCCAACATGCCGCAGGCTGAGCGCAAAGAGCACGTCCAATGGGCGCTGGGAATGCTGGACGGCGATTGGGCCAATAGCGTCGTCGCTGAGCGTGTCTCCGCGCTTGAAGCCGCCCACGCGAGGCTGAGGCGGGCCGTCAAGGGCGCAAAGTCAGCAGTAACGCCTCACCCTTCCCCGGACATCATCGGTTGCTACGTGTTGGTCCCAGCGGGAGTTGGGGCATGAGCTACACGACTATCAGCATCGAGGGGGGCCTCTTCCCTCCGGACCTGTTGGAACGCATAGCAGTCGGCGATGGTGGAGTCGGGGGCCAAGCGCCCGGCGACTTTGGGTTGTCCTCTGGCAGGCGTCTTCTCGACGAGATACAGGGGAGCTTCTCCGATGCACGTGTCCACTGGGAATCGTTCAGACGTCGACTCGAACGCTCACGGGAGAGCCGCACTACTCTGACCCGTCAGGATTGGATGGCTGAGTTCTTTGAGCTTCTCGGATTCCCACCCTTGGAGTACCAGCGGGCGGCTGTTGATGCCGGGGGCGCTTCCTTCCTGATTTCCCACCGCACTCACAGCGCGGAGAACGCTCCGCCTATCCATATCGTCGCTGTTGACCAGCCACTCGATGAGCGAGGGCCGGCGCGCCGGACTCCACACGCTCTGGTCCAGGACTTCCTCAACCGCTCCGAGGCCCTTTGGGGTGTAGTCTCCAACGGCGCCAGACTCCGACTGTTGCGAGACAGTGCGCGGCTCTCCAAGCCCACGTACCTGGAGTTCGATATTCAGGCCATGATCGAGGGCAACGCCTACGGCGAGTTTGTCGTTCTCTACCGCCTGCTTCACGCGACGCGCTTCCCCGGTAACGGAGTTGAACCGCACGAGTGTTTGTTGGAGGGCTACTACACGGAGGGGATCAAGGAAGGGGGCCGGGTTCGAGAGAAGCTCCGCGATGGTGTGAAGAGCGCACTCGAAGTCCTGGGAACCGCTCTGGTCGAGCATGCCCGCAACGATGTCCTGCGAGACACGCTCCGCAGCGGACGACTAGACAAGGCCGGCTACTACCGACAACTCCTCAACTTTGTCTATCGAATGCTTTTCCTGATGGTGACTGAGGAGCGGAAGCTTCTCTCCACCGGGGCGGACCACGAACGCCAAACCATTTACGACCGCTACTACAGCATCAGCCGGCTCCGAGATCGTGCGGAACGGTACTTTGCGGGCGACGGTCACGGTGATCTCTGGGAGGGTCTCGCCCAGACTTTTCGCCTGTTCCGTGACGAGACCGCAGCACAGCGATTGGGCCTGTCTCCCTTGAACGGTGAGCTATTTCGCTCGTCTGCCTGTAGAGACATAGAGTCCGTGTTCTGCCCCAACAAGTCGTTCCTGGCTGCAATGCGACACCTTTCGACCTTCGATGACAACGGCGTCCGCCGGCGAATCAATTACGCCCATCTGGACGTGGAGGAGTTCGGCTCCGTCTACGAGAGCCTGATGGACTATGGTCCTGTCGTTCAACTCGGCGGCGTGTCAGGCGTCCCGCACCGCTTCGAGTTGGCTGCCGGCACCGAACGCAAGCAGACCGGCTCGTATTACACGCCGCCGGAACTGGTGCGCGAGCTCATTGACAGTGCGCTTGTCCCGGTCATAGAAGATCGGCTGGCCGCCGCCAGAACGGCGGAGGACAAGGAGAAGGCGCTCCTGGCTCTGAGGGTGTGCGACCCTGCGTCCGGCTCCGGCCACTTCCTGCTTGCTGCGGCGCGGCGCATTGCCCGCGAACTAGCCAAAGTCCGCACGGGCGAGGAAGAGCCCCCTCTCTCCGAATACCGGAACGCCATCCGCGACGTGGTTCGCAACTGCATCTACGCCGTGGATAAGAACCCGCTGGCCGTCGACCTGTGCAAGGTAGCCCTGTGGATAGAAGGCCACGCCGTCGGACTACCCCTTGGATTCCTCGATCACCACATCAAGTGCGGGGATAGCCTAGTTGGAGTTGGCGACCTGTCCGTGCTAACCAATGGCATCCCCGACGACGCGTACAAGACCGTTACGGGCGACGACAAGGAGGCTGCAAAACTCTATCGTCAGCGTAACAAGCAGGAGCGCACGGGCCAGCGCAGTATGGTCCTTGAGACGCCGCAGGCCATATCGGTGAAATTGGGGGATGACTTTGCCGTTTTCGGGGCGCTTGACGAGCGCAGCCCCACCGATGTCCAGGCGAAAGAGGATTTATACCAACAGCTGCGGGGACCGGGAACCCGATGGTGGGACGTGAAGACGGCGTGCGACCTCTGGACTTACGCCTTCTTTGCCCCACTCCGACTAGCAGGGGCCGATGGCTTGGATCACGTGCCGACGACGGATAACGTCCGGAACGCGCTAAGTGGCCGCAGGTTCAGACCCAGACTGGAAGGCGAGGCCATCGCCGTATCCCAAGTCCATCCCTTTTTCCATTGGCCACTGGAGTTCCCCGACGTTTTCGAGCGCGGCGGGTTTGACGTGGTGCTGGGCAACCCGCCGTGGAAGCGCATCAAGCTTCAGGAGAAGGAATTCTTCGGCACACGAGACCGCGACATCGCAGCCGCTCCCAACAAGGCCGCCCGCGAGAGGTTGATTCGAGCGTTGCCCCAGCACAATCCTGCTCTGGCCGAAGAATTTCGCCAGGCCGTCCACGGCTCGGAGTCTACGAGCCGGTTCGTCCGCGGCAGCGAACGGTTCCCACTCACTGGGCGAGGGGACGTTAATACCTACTCCATCTTCGCGGAGACGGCGCGGACCATTTGTGGCCCTACGGGAAGGGTGGGAATAATTGTGCCTTCCGGTGTCGCCACCGACGACACGACAAAGGTCTTCTTCGCCGATCTGGTGGACAGACGGTCTCTGGTTAGCCTCTATGACTTTGAGAACCGCGAGGGCGTGTTCCCAAGCGTACATCGCTCCTGTAAGTTCTGTCTTCTGACTCTGAGCGGTGCAGACCGCCCGAGTCCCCAGGCGGAGTTCGCCTTTTTCCTCTACCGCGCCGAGCAGTTGCAGGACGCCGAGCGGCGGTTCGTCTTAACTCCGAAAGACTTCGCCCTCTTTAACCCCAACACTCGCACCTGTCCTGTCTTCCGCACGCGGCGAGATGCCGACATCGCAGGAAAGATGTACCGACGCGCGGGTGTGTTCTGGAAAGAGTCACGGGATGGTGAGTCAAGCTTAAATCCCTGGGGCGTCAAGTTCCAGAGAATGTTCGATATGTCCAACGACTCCGGGCTGTTCCGCACACGTGAGCAGTTAGTCGGAGAAGGGTGGCAGTTGGAGGGGAACATGTTTGTCCGAGGCGACAGGAGATACCTGCCGCTTTACGAGGCCAAGCTCTTCCACCAATATGACCATCGGTTCGCGACGTTTCGCGGCGTGGACGAAAAGGCGCTCAGTGGCGGGAACGCACGGGAGACGACTCCGGTAGAGAAGGCAGACCCCCGCACCGTCGTCATACCACGGTATTGGGTGCCCGAAGAGGAAGTGGCAGTAAGACTTGACAAGCTAGAAATCAGCAACACTGTCTTGACCGACCGACCGACCGACCGACCGACGCTTCGCGTCCTCGCGGAATTGGCTCGCAACTCGCTCTTCGAAACATTACCCGGGCGACCAACGAGCGGACGGGGATACACTCCATGATACCTGTCTTTGGCCTCGGTCACTCGGCGGCAATCATCATTATTGGCTCATCGCCTTCCGAGACATCGCCAGAGCAACAGATCAAAGAACTTCCATCTTCACTGCCATACCGGGGGTTGCAGTGAGCAACAAGGCTCCTCTAGTCAACATAGAATACGCTGAATGGCTCCAAGTCTTCCGGAGCATCGCTAGAGCCACAGACGAGCACACGGTGGTCTCGGACAATGTCCCACCTAGCGGCGTGGGCAATAGCGCCCCGGTGATGACCTACGAGCATTCACAGGCAATCGCATCAGCCCTCATTCTTGCCAATCTGAACAGCCTGCCCCTTGATTGGGCTGCCCGCCTTTCAGTGGGTGGCGTCAACATGAATTTCTTCATCGTTAAGCAGTTACCCGTACTTCCACCTGAGACCTACCTGGAAGAGGCCTGTCAGGGGATGCGGTACGTAGAAATGGTGGTGCCCAGAGTCCTGGAACTTACGTATACGGCTTACGACCTACAGGGATTCGCCCAAGACCTGGGTTACGACGGGCCGCCCTTGACTTGGGACGAGGAGCGGCGTCACCGCCTAAAGTGCGAACTCGACGCTGTCTTCGCCCACATGTACCAACTTGACCGCTCCGATCTGGAATGGATCCTGGACGCGCCGGCTCCGTCTTCATCCTTCCCTGGGTTGAAACGCAGCGAGATGCAGGAATTCGGAGAGTACCGCACACAGCGGTACGTCCTCCAAGCCTATGATCAACTGGCCCGGGGTGAGCTGCCAAACCTTGAAGGCTAATCCAGATAGGAGAACATAGTGACGCTCGACGTATTTCAACTACGCGACAGGGTGGTAGAAGAGTATCGAGACTACGTGCAGAGTTTTATCAGGGTACTCGACGACCGCATCGACGACTTCATCAGCGGACGGTTGGACGAAGGTGAACTATGGCCGGCTGCGGAACTCCAGTTGAACCCTGCCTTCAAGATGGATTGCACTCTGGGCGAGCTTGCAGCGCAAGGAATCATCAAGCCTGAAACGGCCCGTTTCTTTCGCAAAGAGCTTAAGCTCTTTCAGCACCAGCGCGAGGCCATAGACATCGCCTTGCGCGGCGAGTCCTACGTGGTGACGACTGGCACCGGGTCCGGCAAGAGTCTCACTTACCTGGTGCCTGTGTTCGATGCGATCATCCGCAACCAGCCAGCAAGACACTCGGTTCGTGCGCTGCTGATTTACCCGATGAACGCGCTGATCAACAGCCAACTCGAATCGCTACGAAACTTCCAACAGAGGAACTACCCGGATTCCCCTGTGCGCTTTGACCGGTACACCGGCCAGGAGCGCGAGGAGGACCGAGCTCGCATCTTGAACGATCCTCCGCACATCCTTCTTACCAATTACGTCATGGCGGAGTACATCTTAGTCCGACCCGCCGAGCGCTCCCTGCTCCACGCAGCAACGAGAGACCTCGAGACTTTGGTAATGGACGAGCTGCACTTTTACAGAGGACGACAAGGCGCGGATGTGGCGATGCTCACACGCAGGCTTCAGGAGAGCGCCGGGCGCGACCTGCAAGCCGTAGCCACCAGCGCCACTATGGTCACCGGAGGTTCTCGGGAGAACCGCAAGGAGACCGTCGCTGAACTGGCGTCGCGCTTCTTCGGTCTAAACATACCAGCGCGAAACGTAGTTGATGAAACGCTGCGAAGGGTAGCCTTAGTACCGCCCCCTCAACAAAGTGAGGAAGTGCGTGCCGCCGTAGAGGCGTCGCCGCCCGTCGCGAACGCCGAATCCGTGCGCCGCCATCCACTCACCGCCTGGACCGAAGAAGCCTTCGGTCTTAAAGATGAAGAAGGTCGACTCGTCCGACGCTCGCCGGAGACTTTAGAGGCCGCGGTTCGCCGGTTGGCGGAAGACAGTGGGCTGCCTGCTGAGCAGTGTATGAGACAGCTTCGGGCGGTGTTGGAGGCCGGCAACCAGGCAGTAGCCGACGAGGGTCACCCGATCTTTGCGTTCCGCCTCCATCAGTGGCTGTCGTCCGGTAATAGCATCTACGCCACCTTGGAACCGCCGGACATTCGGGAATATCGGATGGAGGGCCAGTACAGGGCCGACGATGAGCGTGTATTGTTCCCGCTAGCCTTCTGCCGAGAATGCGGCCAGGAATACTACCTAGTCTCGCGCATAGAAGAACAGGGGGTTGAATGTCTTCTCCGCCGCTCTCCAATGGTCGGCACCGCCGACGAGGACGTTCAGGGCGAAGACGGCTTTTTCGCGGTGGAGCACAGGGAGCTTTGGGCAGGCGACGACGACGAACTGCCCGAAGTCTGGTTCAATGAACGCCGCTCTGGACGGGTCATCAAGCCCACCCACGCACCGTTTCGCCCGCAGTCGTACGTCGCAACTCCCAACGGAAGGCTCGACGGATCCGACGGCCCTGGAGTAAGCGGATGGTTTCAGCCACGACCATTCTTGATTTGTCTGCGTTGCCGAGTCGTGTATGACCGTAGACAAGGGGACTACCGCAAGCTCTCGTCTCTAAGCCAAACCGGTAGGTCAACGGCAACCACGGTGGGAGTCAATGCGGTTGTCGCGGAGATGGCAAATCAAGGACTGCCTGCCAGGGAAACCAAGTCGCTCAGCTTCACCGACAATCGACAGGACGCGTCCTTGCAGGCAGGGCACTTAAACGACTTCGTGCAGGTTGCCCTGCTTCGCGCTGGTATAGTTGAGGCGATCCGGCGCAATGGAACCTTGACTTTCGACCTGCTAGGGCCAACCGTCTTCGATGCGCTTGAACTACGCCCAAGCGATTTCCTAAGAGACCCCGTAGACAGCGGCCCCGGTTACGAGCAAGGAAGGCGAGCCATGACTGACCTGCTCGAATACCAGACACTTGAGGACCTGAGCAGGGGATGGAGAATCACGCAACCGAACCTGGAGCAGACCGGTCTCCTCCGAATTGAATACGAGGGACTTTTCGACCTAGCTTCTGATGATGGCCGATGGATTGGCCTACCCGCCATCGCCAACGCTTCACCGGAAAGACGAATGGCCGTCCTTCACGCCATCCTGGACCACCTGAGGATGCAGTTGGCCATAGACGCAGAGGAGTTGACCAGCACTTCTGCGCGTCGGCTGACACGCAACGCCAGCCAATGGTTGAGGGACCCATGGCGGCTTGATGAGCGTGACAATCTACGGACTCAGGGCTTAGCGCTCATGCCGGGTGTCCGGCCAACAAGTGGAGAGGGTCGGATGCGTGGTATCTTGCGCTTGGGTTCTCGTTCGGCCATTGCCAGGTATCTGCGGTCGCCGTTTACCTGGCAAACTGATGAGGGACTATCGGCACCGGAAGCTGAAGACATCGTAAGGGGAATTGTCGCAGGGCTCAGAGGGCACATCCTGGCTCCGACAACTGACAGCCAGGGACAGGTCAGGGGCGTTCGCGTCTTGGCTGCGGCGATGCGTTGGTCCCCAGGAGACGGCAACCCGCCGCCGCCAGACCCTGTGAGGAGTCGATCCCCGCATCTTAGACGCCACATTCCGGGGATGAGGCAGGCCAATGACTACTTTGCCAACCTCTATAGCAACTATGCACGCCATCTGCGTGGCATGGTTGCTGCGGAACACACGGGGCAGATAACGGCAGACGCCCGGAAAGAGCGGGAGGAGAGATTCGAGCAGGGCGAACTGCCCGCACTCTTCTGTTCGCCAACTATGGAACTAGGAGTGGACATCCAGGGTCTCAACACGGTCCATATGCGTAACATCCCTCCAACCCCGGCCAACTACGCCCAGAGGAGCGGCCGGGCAGGTAGAGGGGGCAGACCCGCTCTGGTGGTTGCTTTCGCTGCACAAGGAAATGCACACGACCAGTACTACTTCGGGCGCCGGGATGAGATGATCGCTGGTGCAGTCGCTCCGGCGCGCATGGACCTCCAAAACGAAGAGTTGGTTAAGGCGCACCTGTACTCGACCTGGTTGGCTTTGGCTGGATTGTACCTGGGTAGCGGCATGGCAGATGTGCTCGACCTGAACGACCCTGCATTGCCAATTGCTGCGGACAAGCGCTCCGCTATCGAAGGGCAGAGCGGGGACCGAATCTTCAACGAGGCCGTGGCGCTCAGCAGGCGAATCGTTAGGAGGGCTCAGGATATTCGTAGCGCCAGGTGGTTTTCGGAGGCTTGGATTGTAGAGACGCTGCGGTCTGCTCCCGAACGGCTTGACATGGCATTCGATACTTGGCGTGAGTTCTATCGGTCGGCTTGTGAGCTGAGAGACAGGGCGCGGAGGATATCCGATGACCCCCACGCCAGCAGAGATGATCGTCAGGAAGCGGAACGCCGAGAGGCGGAGGCGCGGCGTGAGATACGGGTCTTGCTCAATCAGACGAATCGACAAGATGAGTCTGATTTCTACCCCTACCGTTACCTGGCCAGCGAGGGCTTCCTGCCTGGCTACAACTTCCCACGCCTTCCGGTGCGAGTCTCCGTCACCGTACGTGATACCGCCCACTTCATAGATCGCCCGCGATTCCTCGGCCTCTCGGAGTTCGGGCCGGGCAACCAGGTCTACCACGAGGGCCGCAAGCATAGAATCTACGCCGCCGCCTTACCACCAATAGGGATTGAAGCGCAGCTTACTCGGGTCCGTCTGTGCAATGTTTGCGGGTACGCCCACGATGGCGCCGCCGCCGACTCGGATCTCTGTGAACACTGTGGAGTTCGTCTGGACGCTGCCACTTCAGAGTTCCCGCAACGCCTGCTGGTCCAACCCATGATGCGGGCACGTATGGTTGAGCGCATATCTTCGGAAGAAGAAGAGCGCGTTCGCAGCGGCTACTCAATCACGACCCATTTCAGTCTTGCTGGCAGCCGCAGTCAAAGTGCCCAAGTCCTTACGGATGAAGAGGATGTCGTCCTGAATGTATTTTATGCGCCAGCGGCTCGCATGTGGCGAATAAATCACGGCTGGAGGAGAGGGGATAGGAACGGCTTTACGATAGATCCACAGACTGGGCGATGGGGCAGACGTGACGCGGACGACGATGGTGACGGGGACCCCAGCATCCTGCAACCCATCACGGGCGTCAAACCCTATGTCCAAGACGGGCGGAACATTCTGATGATGCAGCCCCCCGGTGATGACCATTCGAACGAGTTCCTATTGTCCCTTCTGTACGCGCTCAAGCGAGCGATCCAGTTCGTTTACCAGGTAGAAGAACAGGAGGTGGGAGCAGAACTGATAGGCCAAGGAGAACATCGTCGACTCCTGCTATGGGAGGAAGCTGAAGGCGGCACGGGCATATGGGAACGGTTGGCCAGAGATCCGCATGCACTAGCCGAGGTCGCGAGACAGGCGCTGGCACTCTGCCATTTTGACCCAGATACTGGAGACGATGTCAATGAGCACAATTCCACAAAGTGTGCCGTTGCCTGCTACGAATGTCTCCTTACCTACTCAAACCAGTTGCACCACCGTCATATTGACCGTCGACTCCTCCCGGAGTATCTCCGCCTGCTCGCATCTGCGACTACTATTCCAGTAAAGGAACGAAACCCGTATGAACATTACCAATGGCTGGAGGGTCTCATAGACCCGAATTCGTCGCTCGAAAGGGAGTTCCTCCGCTTCCTCCGTGACAGCCGTATACAGTTGCCGGACAATGCCCAGAACCGCCCGGCCCCCGGAGTGCATGTCCAGCCAGACTTCTACTACAAGCGGGAAAACCTCCCAGGTGTTTGCGTCTTCGTGGATGGACCTCATCACGATGGACTTGGGCAGCAACGCACGGACTCGCAGGTCCGCACGCAGTTGAGGGACTGCGGGTTTCGGGTCATATCTATCAGACACGACCTCCCGTTTATGGAACAGGTGCAAGAACATTCAGACGTGTTTGTTTCTTACACGTGACCAGGGATTCGGATAACGAAGGAGGGCTGCACACATGGACAGGCAGAGGAGACCGTCGCTACTCGTTAAAGAACAGACTGGTTAGACATGAGGAAGATCTGTTTGTCTGTGGAGGGTTGGCCACCCAAAAAGAACACAGCCAAGTCACTGTTCGCAGAAGGGCATCCCGATTCACTTTGTGTGATTAACCTTCTGCGCAAGGCGAAGCAGGCGCTGGGCGACTCGGAATGGAATCCGACCGAGCGAAGGCAGATCGGCCTTGAGCTTGTTATGGCTGAGACGCCGGATGGAATCCCTGGCGATGCCACCAACTACCTCGGCGGCATCGCAGACGTATTGCAGGCTAACCGAACTAACGCAGACCTTTTACACCTTGGGGATCTAGCTCAAGCGTCACTTTACTATGATGATAGTCAGATTAGAGAGGTGCGGTACTGTGTCGAGCGCGGCAATATTCCCGGCTACCGCCTCCGCGTGTGGGTGCTGTGATAACAAGATGTGCGAGCAGTAGATTGGGCGATGGATCAGCCTGGATGCAGGAAGCTTGAGGAGCACCGCGTGCCAATGAAGGGGGCGAACGGTTCATAGTAGGTGTCGGCCAAGAGGGAGTAGGCTAGGATCAGCGTCGACGGGCTCCGCTTCTCACGCCTGTTCTATCCTGAACGCCCACTCCCACTGTGACGCAGCTGCGGGCTGGGGCTTCCGGTCCCTGCCATTTGGCTTGACCGGCTCCTCTGCCATGAACTCCGCCCAGAAGAACCGCGACTGCTAAGTCCCGGGCATCCTTCATGTGGCCGCTCCCGTTGCCAGTGGTGTGGTAGCCGTTGCGCAGGATGATGTCGACCGTCGGCTCGACACCGTTGGCATGGTGGCTATTGCCCAAGACCAGCTCGACCGTCGGCCCGATGCCATTTGAGTGGTGGCCGTTGCCATTGACCTCAACGGCCTTCGGCTAAATCTCCACCGCCTTCTAGCCGTCGTCCCCCACGTATTTCTCGGAGGTGGCCTCGGCGTCCCTAGCCCGGGCGAAGACCTCCGCCACCGTCTCCGTCTCGTCTTCGTCCCCGATGACCATGTTGTAGGCCGGGCCCATAATCATGGCGCCGACGTATTTTGCAAGATCGTCCTTCTAAAACTCCCTCTTCATCGCCGTCGAAACGGATGGGGGCATTCGCAAGCAACTTCAGGGCGTTCGCCTGTGTGGTGTTCCTGCAAGCTATGAACACCGCTTTGACCAGGCAGATCTGCTCTACGGTCCATGGCCGGAGCGACCCCTTCCAACCTGACGTAGATCCAATTATTCATGCCTATTGGACAATAGCAATCAAAATTGAGGTTCTCATGGGCCGTCGATTTGGACTCAAACGGCTAGGTCAAATGGGCCCCAAAATATTACGGTCAAGGGGATACATATGACGGTTTGAGCTTGTGTAGGCGGGAGATGTAGTCCCTTTGTTCATCGCTCACATGCAGCACTATCCTCGTCGTCATCGTCTCTGGTACTGAGGATCATTTCTTTCGGAAACCCTCTCCCTACAACCACGCTTCCCTGTATCGTCTCCTCCGGCTTCTACCGCTATACCCGCACTCGGTGCATTTCTCTTGAGATTCCAGCTCTTGCGATAATGTCATCCCTTAATTCGTCAGCGAAAATGCCCTCCAATGAACGGAGTGACATTGACGCAGAAGAGCCTGTCTCAGAAGTCTCGATGCCCCTGAAGGCGGCGAAAAGTACGACGCAAGGCGGAATAATGTCTTGGGGAACTACGACATACGACTATTAGAGACGCTGTTGACACCTATGTCGTCTTGGACAACGAAGTTAATTCCTCTGGTACGACTTCTGAGACAGGCTCAGAAAGAACAGACAAGACTGAAGGTACTGATTAGCGTTCAGGTAGACCAGGCTGTCAAGGGCGTCGGAGAATGGGTAACAAGAAAGGCCGCATACATGAGCGTTCAGGGGTAGGGCACCGGGATTTGGTGCCCTACCCCTGTTTATGGAACGCCTAGCGTCCCGCGCCTTCCAACTCCGCCTCTCGCTCCTTTTCCAAGCTGAGTGCCCACTCGAACAGTGACGTTGTAGCAGGCTTGGCCTTGCGCCTGCGGCGTCTTGGCTTGACCGGCTCCTCGGCCATGAACTCCGCCCAGGAGAACATCGTCTGCTGCGGCTCCGAGGCCTCGTCGTGGTGGCCATTGCCGTTGCCGTTGGCATGGTGCCCGTTGCCCAGGACGAGTTCCACCGTCGGCCCGATGCCGTCTGTGCGGTGTCCATTGGTCCCGTTCCCGTTGACCGGGACAGGCGCATGCCCGCTCCCGTTGACCCCAACGGCCTCCGGCTCGATCTCCACCAGCTTCCAGCCATCGTCCACCAGCAGCTCCTCCGCGGTAGCCTCGGCGTTTCTGGCCTGGGCGAATACCGCCTCCACCGTGTCCGTCTCGTCTTCCTCGCCGCTGACGATCTTCCTTGCCAGGGCCATCATCAGGTCGTCCCCTTCGTCGCCGTAGGCCGCCAGCCCGTCCTCCGGCAGCTCTCCCTCCACGGCCAGGGAGCTCTGCAGCTTCTTGGCCACCAGCTTCAGCGCGTCTGCTTGCAGGGTGTTCCGGTAGGACATGAACACCACCTTCACCGGGCGGGTCTGCCCGATGCGCCACGACCGTCGTGACGCCTGCCGCATGACGTACACGCTATAATCAGTCTCGTACCAGCAAAGGGTTTGGAAGTCGATCAGGTCGAGGCCGGTCTGGACCAACCTGGGGTGGCAGATGAGCACGTCGATGCCCTGCTCGACCCTGTCGGCGACCCACGCCTCCCTCCGGTCCGGGGCCACGGCGTCGGCCTTCATCACCGCGACCCGGAACCCGTGCCGGGTGAGGATGTCGTCCATCCTGCCGGTGATGTCCCTGGTTCCCGTGTGGGTGACGTAGACCAGCACCCTTCGGCCCTCCAGCCTCTCCTTGGCGATCAGGTCGACAAGGGCCTTCTCCTTCGGGTAGAGTTTTTCCTCAGAGAGGGGTGGCACCTGCACTATCACGTCGCCGCTCTCCGGATCGAAGACGGTTTCCCCCCTGGTGCATCCGTCGGGGTAGGCGAGCAGGGTCTGGAGGTAGGTGGACAGGAGCCGCTTGGAACCCTTGGAGAGGGCGTCGGCCAGTTTCCGTCTAAGTTCCTCGAACACCGTGTTGTAGGCCGAGCGCTGGGAGTAGCCGGTCCCATCTTCCCCTGAGTCCATGGAGGAGAGCATCACCTGCTCCGTGTAGTCGGGCAGCCCCGAGGCCACGTCGGCGAGTCTGAGGAAGACCGTGTTGCCTATCAGATGGAAGAGAGCGGAGGGCACCAGGCCCGGCCTTTCCCTGACCACCTTGCGGTACTTGCGTCGTCTGCTGTTGCGACCATCCTCTATGGCGTCGTCGTCCGGCTTCCCCATGGTGCACTCCTCGAAGCCGTAGCGCTTTATCCAGCGGTGCTCTTCGGAGCGACCGAACTCCGTCCTGATCTCCGGTGAGAACCGGTACAGCAGGTGAAAGAGGGTACTTGCATAGCCACCCATCATGGTGCCGGTCAGGCTGAGGGACTTCCCGCATACGTCGGCCAGGATGCCTGCTGCAATCCCCTGGGCGGAGCCTCTACCCTTGTACTCGTGTACCTCGTCTGTCACCAACAGGTCGAAGAAGCCCTTCATCCTGTGCTTGACGTAATCGGCCAGAGGGTAACGGCGAAGGCTGCTGCCGTCGGCCTGCCAGAGGGGAGAGCTGCAACGGGGACAGACGCGCTTCCTGCGGTTCAGATCATTGTAGGTAAGAGGCACCCCGTCCTTGTCCAGTATCTGGGTGGTGCAGACGGGGCAGCAGGGTATTCTGAAAGGTTCTCCCGTCTCCTCGTCCCGCACCAGCCTGCCGTTGGCCACGGCCCACCGCTTCACCACTGCCGGTATCCACCGGTAGGAGAGCTTGGCCCGCTCCCTGGACATGACGGCGAAGAGGGGGCCTGATCCCACGGAGTATCTGAGCCTCTCCAGGTCTGTGATGGAGGTGACGATGGCGGTGCGGACCGAGGGCACCGTCTCCTCCACCTCCCGCTTCCACTTCCTGGTCAGGTGGGGAGGGCACAACACCAGTACTCTCCGGAAGCCCGCCATGTGGGCCGCTGCGGTGGCTATGAAAGTCTTGCCTGTGCCCATCTCCCCCACCACGGTGGTGCCCCTGTGGGCCTGAAGAGAGAGGACGGCGCCCCTGATGGCGTCCTCCTGGGCCCCCAGGGGGGAGCGGAGCAGGTGGGGGAGATGACCGTTGTACTCCGAGGGTCTGTACAGGGGCGGGTAGGACTCCACCACCCTTTGGGCTATCGCGTCTCTGTAGGTGTCTATGAACTCTCCGAGATTCATCTTTTTCCTCCTTGGTCACTAGATTGGGTTGCCTCCGTACGTGGCGAGACCCTGCCGGTTCTTACCCAGGAACCGGCAGGGTCTCGTGGATGCGGCTCACCCTATTGGAGCCGTCGGTATAGTCTTGTCTATTCAGCGTGGGGGATTCGCCGCCTTCCTCCTCATGGCCGCCTCGCACCCGCCCCTCATGTGACTGTATCGAACGGGAGTGGCGACCACGTGGCCGTCCAGGATGTCCACCGATGCCGACTGCCATGCGGGTTCGCCTGGACGGATGGGCTGCCCGCATTCGTGGCCGGTTTCGAGAATCATAGTCGTCTGTTTTTCTTTCCCCTTTCCCTGGTTGAATGTGGGTTACGTATGGATGTCTACCGAAGTGTTTGCAGCCTTAGCAAAAGCGCGGGCCCCGCCGGTTCCTCTCCTGGGAGGATGGCGGGGCCCGTGTAAGGAATGTGGTCGTGGCCGGACACGAAACTCCCGGTTCCTAAACTACGCCTCGATGTTGGTGATGAGTCCGTCTTCCAGGTCCAGGGCCACCACTGTGGTCCTGAGCCGCTCCCGGTGCACCTCCCTCTCGGGGGAGTCCTCCACCATCTCCATTATTTTCGCGGTCCTACCCTTGACCAGTATGCGTTTTCCTTCCGATTCCAGGCAGAGATTGTCAAGGAACCCCGCGGCCACCAGCATGGCCATGTGTCCCCTCCTGAGGGGCATAAGCGGCCTGGTGCGGTCAACCCTGGCGGGCCAGAGGGAGTCGGTGATCTCCACGTTGGCCCACAGCCCCGACCGGCGGGCCTCCGCTGAGGCGGCCGTGGGGTCCACGGTGCGGGTGGCGAAGAGGATGTCCCCCATGGGCATGGTGGGAGCGGTGAACTCCGGGTAGCGGTAGAATCGCAGGGGCTCCGGCTCCCCTTGGGCCCATTCCCGAACCTGTGCCTCGGCGTAGGGGTCCGGCGTAGGGTCCCCCTTCCGGTAGGCGAGCAACACCACCTGGTCGAAGACCTCCCTCTCCGGTTGAGGGAAGGCCCAGCATCGGATACGCCTGTAGTGAGTGGATAGGTAGCGGGCTGATACCGCCAGCCGCTGCCTGGGAACGATGAACACCAGCAGGCCTTCCTCCGTCAGGTACCGGGTGGTGTGAGTGAGGAAGGCGTGCTCCGTTCTCTTGTCCGTTGAGTCCCAATCATAGGGCGGGTTCAGGTACAGGATGCCGAAGGCGCCGTTGGCGATGGATGTACGGAACAAGTCGGCAGAGAGGGTGCGGTGTAGGCGGCGTGCCGCGTCTTCAGCCCGGTCGTTGTGAAGCTCGACACCGTAGGTCTCCACGGGGATGGCGCTGGCACCATGGAGCCGCTTTGCCAGCCGGTCCACGGCGTCCCCGGCCCCGCAGCAGGGGTCGAGGACGCGGAGGGTCTCCTGGTTGTGGTAGTAGTATCCGGTGGGTGTGCCGATCAGGTCGGCGATCATGTCCACCACCCGGTCCGGGGTGGGATAGAAGCCTCCCTTTGCTTGTGCTGCCAGTCTCATCTTTTTCCTCCTTTTACTTAGTGTTGTGCGACGATGAACTTTGTATGTGTAAGGCGCGCCCTGGAAGGACTGCGTGGGCCGCTCTCTGCAGGTGGAGGCGGTCTGGGTTTCTACTCAGGTAGGCTGAGCTTTCCTGACGTCACAGCGTATGAAAGATCATCCCTGAGCCGCTCGGCATCGGGGGAGCACCGGTAGGCCGAAATTCCGACGGCCTGAAGGGGGGAAATCTCCCCGCACTCCAGGCCTTGTTGCCAGAGCCAGCCGGCCCAGGAGTTGTGGAGGGGCAGAGAACTGCGCCGGTCCAGGAAGCGGTGGTGGAGGGCGGGAGCCTGCTCCTCCGACTGGGCCAGGAGGAGAAAAGAGTCCCGCTCGAAGGCGAACTCCGCCATTTTGGTATACACGAGGGCATGCCAACCCCCGGACACGGGCAGACGGGCGATCTTCGCCGTCCAGGTGCCGATGGTGTCGTAGGGCACTGAGCACCGCTGGTAGCCGCCTGAAAGAGGCATGCCGTCGGCGCCCCGTATGAGGTGGGCCACGTCGGGAGGCTGCTTGAGGAGGGAGGCCCAGATGGCCTTGAGGGCCGTCTGGGAACCCACCATGGAGAGGAACCAGAGACCGTCCGTGGTCTCGTCCCTGGCGAAGGCGTCCACCGTGGCGGAGAAGCCGCCGGCGTCGATGGTGTGCAGATCCTGGAGATCCGTGGATTGAGTGGCAAGCATCTTTTTCTCCTTTCACTATGAGAGTCGTTGAGTGCGCAGGATATGTCCGTTCCCCGCGTGTATGCCGGTAGGAGTGTGGGCCCGCCGGTCATGAATCGTTGGCTGACTGACCTGGGGCATAGGCCCCATCCTTAGCCGGCGTGGCCCCAGTCAGGGCAGAAGACCCCGGGCTTTGAGGCTGACGTAGTCGTTCCCCCCTATGACCACGTGGTCCAGCAGGTCGATGTCCAGGAGGTCTGCCGCCTTCTTAAGCTTCCTGGTGATGGCCACGTCGTCGGGACTGGGGTCCGGGTCTCCCGAGGGGTGGTTGTGCACCACCATGATGCCGGGCAAGCCCTCCTGGACGGCGGGCCTGAGCACCTCCGCCGTCCTCACCTGGGAGGATGAAACATTCCCCTGGTAGACCACCCGCTGGCCTACGACCTGGTTCCTGGTGTTGAGGAGCAGGACCCTGAGCTGTTCCTGGGCCAGAGGGGCCATCTCCGGGCCTAAGAGGAAGTAAACGTCCTCGGGGGAGCCTATGGAGGGGAGGTCCTGGGGAGTCTCCCTTCTGGTGGGTACCTGGTAGCGGGCTGCCAGCTCTCCCAGCAGGTCCAGGTTGCTCCGGAGGGCTTCAAGGAGGGTGTCGGCGTGTTGGGCCGTGATGGTGGTCATGTCGATCTCCTTAGATATAGTCTTAGACGTGAAGCGGGGCCGCCTCCCAGTTGGTGAGAAGCGGCCCCGTGTAGCTGCGCCCCACCGGTGGGAGCGTCTATGTGGGAATGTTTGAGTCTTTGGTCTAGAAGGGAGAGTCGCTGGTCACCGGCCCGGCGTTGCCGCCGTCCTTGGAGCCGTTGGTGGAGTCGAGGAACACCACCTCGGAGGCGTGGACCTCGGTGGAGTGACGGCGCTTGCCGTCATCCCCCATCCAGGAGTTCTGCACCAGCCTTCCCGCGACGTAGACTCGCTGGCCCTTCCCCACGTAGGTGTTCACGGCCTCTCCCTGCTTGCCCCATACCACGACGGTGTGCCAGTCGGTGGCGTCCTCCCCGTTCTTCCGATATCGGTCCGTGGCCAGCCTGAGCCTGGTGACGGCGATGCCACCCGGCGTGTACTTCATATCGGGGTCCGTCCCCACCCTTCCCAAGAGTTCCACTCTGTTGATGGTCCTGGTCATGTCTATTCCTCCTGTTTTGTTGTTGTGGCGCGGAGTGTCTGCGCCTAGATGAAAGCGAGGCCATCTTCCTGTAAAGGGGAAGAAGAACGTGGTGCGCTTTCCCACGAGGGAAGCGTCTAGTTCACCCTGACGTACTCCGACTCCCGCTCCGTGACTATCTCTGCCCTGACCTCAGGGTCCAGCAGGGAGTTGAGCTTGGTGTAGTTCACGGAGTAGCGGCGGGACTGCACCAGGCTGACCGTGCGGCCGGCTATGGTGACCTTGGCGTCCCCCTTCCGGCGCATCCACGCCTTCAGGGTCTTCAGGGAGGCCCGCTTGGCTTTTTCTGGTGTTTTTGTGGACTGGCGGGCCTCCGTGTAGACTTTCACGGCCTCCTGGGCCTCCTCGTCGCTCACCTCCTTTTCCTCTGGTTCCTCTCGGTTCTCTCCCATTTCCTCCCCACCGGGCTGGCATACGTCCAGGAATGGACAAAACCGGCACTGCCAGCTGCCTTCTAAGAAATCCCTGTCGGGAAGGGTGTCGGGGTCCGGCCCGTGGAGGTCGTGGTGGTCGACCAGCGGCTCCAGCCACCGGCTGGTGTCCTGCAGGGCCCGCTCCAGCCGTGGAGCAGGAATCACCTCGAAGTCCCAGGTGCGGCTACCTGTGTCCATGGTGGCGATGACGGCGTCCCGCATCTCTCCGAACTGACCCAGGGTGTAGATGGCGGCCTGGGTCACCGACGCCGGGTGGCTGCGCTCAGCCCCCAGGGTGCGCCACCGTTTGAATGCTTCCGGTCCCCTGGTCTTCACCTCCACCACCATTTCTTCCCCGTACGTGGGAGACTTTTCCTCCTCATCGAATAGGAACATCTGCACCGTGGTATCTCCGGCTCGTTCTCTGTTCACTGGCAGTGGCAACCGCACCGATCCGTCGGGGTGGCCCGTCACCAGCAACTTGGGACCCACTTTTACCGTGACCGTCCGGGGGTCCCGGGGATCGGCGGGGTCCACGCTCCATCCGGCCCTTTCCATGGCCCGCGTCACCACCGGCTCAAGGGCGTTGCCCGCCTCCATGGCCATGAGGGATTTTTCCCCTGGGGGATTGGTGGGGGCGTATCCCGTGGCGGCATACCAGAGGGAGCGGCGGCAGTTCAGGGCCGCCGAGGCCCGTACCTCGAGAGCCTGCCCCGTACCCGATGCGGGGTTGCCGTCGTCGAACCGCGCCGCGGGACGGGAGAATGTTTTTGCCCTGTCTGTGGTTGTAGCTGTAGTCATCTCTATTTCTCCTCCTGTTCGATTCTGTCCTGTAGATGAGGAGCGGGACTGTCCGCAATTGAGGCAGTCCCGCTCCCATACGTGAACCCGTAGTCCATTTCCTCAAGCCATCGCCATGGCCTTTCCCGCTTCCACGTGCTTTCCCGGCCCCCTGTACTCCAGGTAATCCCTGAGCACGTGGGCTATGCCGTCGCCGATGCCCAGGACGGGCACGCTTGCACCGTCGGCCATGCTGTTGAAGAAGGGCTGCATCTCCTGTATTCCCCTGCACTGACGGATGACCTCGTCGAGAGGCGTTCCCCGTCGTAGGTGGAGGGAAATAAGGCGGCAGACCAGCTCAGTGACGCCGCTCTGGAAGCTTCCTCCCTTTCCCAACCTCCCGAAGACCTCGTAGGGCCGGCCCTCCTCATCCACGGCCACGGTGACGTAGAGCTTGCCGAACTCCGTGTTCAGCCTGGTGGTGACGCTGCGCAGGCTCCTGGGTCTGATCCGCGTCATTGTGGTAGTAGTCATATTCTTTTTTCCTTTCCCTGGTAGATCTGTAGTGCTTGCCTGCACTCGATGGTTTCCATTGGTCCTTTGTTCAGTGCCGTCTCCCTGTCCCCTTCGTGACCAATGCCCAGGAGGGATCTGACTATGGATTCCTCGCAGTCCTCCTCCGCATACAGCGGGGTGAGCATCGTGTTCCGTACGGCGGCGGGTATCTCCTCCCACCGTTCCCGGCCGAGCTTCAGCCCGCCATGGCCTGCCGTCGTGACTCTGAGCACTCCCTCTGCAAGCTCCTCAACCTTCCTGGTCCAACCCCAGGGTGTGTAGGTCAGTGTCTTCGGCATATCTCGTCTCCTCCTTCCTGTGATCCTCAATAAACGAAAAGCGGGGCAGCCCCCCGGAGGAGACTGCCCCGCTGGATTCCTGGTATTGGATTGATTGGCCGGCTAGGAAGTCCTGGACTGCCGTATCTTGTTGAGTTTGTTGGCGGCGGCCTTCACCAGGGGAGCCAGCTCCGCTGCTGTCAGTTGGTCCAAGTTCCTGCCCGTCCGGGCCGCCACGGCCTCCTGCACCTGCTTCTCGTCGAAGCCCTGGGCCACGCCCAGCTCCATTAGCCGTTTACGTAGCATCTGTACCTGGGACTCTTCGCTACGGTTGGACTGGGCGTTTTCAGGTTTCGTCCCGGCCTGGACCGGCACCCTCTCCGGTTGGGGTGGAGCACTCAAGTCGACCTGGTCTCCGTAGAGTCCGTTTCCGAACTGGACGCCAAAGCTGCGTAGGGCCCGCTTCATGCCGTCGGTGACGGCGCCCTTCAGCGCCGTGTCGTGGCCCTCGTGGGTCTCCTCGGCCACGGCGTGGAAGCCCACGTCGGTGCGGGAGGGCGCACCGGCCACGGTGACCCGCACCGGTGCACTGTAGGCCGAGGAGACCTTCACCTCACCGGTCCGAGAGTCCACGGTCTCCATCGGCCGGAGGGTCACGTCGCCCACCAGTTCATATCCCCAGCCGCCGTGGCCGAAGATCAGGTTTGCCTGGTCGATGACCGTGTGTCCCTCCAGGTAGTGGTAGATCATGCCCGCCCTGCCCCTGCGCTGGGAGATGATGGCAGGGTCCAGGGGCTGGGCCAGGGCCCTGGTGATGGCGGGGGGTAGCCCGTCCCAGAGCAGCTCGTGGTCGGTGACGATGGGGGTTTCGGGCTTGTGACCATTACCGTTCAGGTGCACGAGGCCGTTGGAGGTCCCGTTGGGGTGGTGTCCGTTGTCCTTGTGATTGTCGTTGAGCATGATTCATCTCCTTCAGTGGTTGTTCCCGTAGGGAATGGATGGGTGCAGGTTCCCCTTGGGGAAACCCGTGGGCGGGCATAGCCCGTCGTTCATTGGGCGCAGGTCCTCCTGGGCGGGTGAATGAGAGTGGGGGAAGAGTGGATGGCGGGCGGGGAGGCCCGCTCAAGAGGGAGAGGGAGTCGCTACCGGGAAGAGCGTGCCGCCAGCGAGAGCAGGCGGAGGAAGAGGTCTCGTCCGTGGGGATGAGTGGCAAGCTCGGCCACGTCGCCCACGCCCTGGGGAAGAGTGACGACGGCCGCCCGGCGTCCAAGCAGGTCCGCAAGCCTCTCTGCCGCCTCCCTCCCCGCGTCGTCGTTGTCGAAGGCGAGGAAGACGCGGGGGCAGCCCCTGAGGGCCGAGACGACCCGGTCAAGACCCTGGGTCCCCAGGGAGGCGATGGCAGGGAGACCCCAACCGGCAAGGGTGAGGCAGTCGAAGAGTCCCTCGGCCACCACTGCCCATGGCAGTGCGGGTCCAAGCCTTCCAAGCCCGAGCACCGGCTTGGGACCGGGAAGGCTCTGGAAGCGGGGTTTAGCCTCGGGGTCGACGGACCTGCCCGCAAGCCAGCATGCAAGCCCGAAGGTGAGATCGGGTACGACCACCATGCCGGCGAAGCGCTCCGTACCATTTGCCGTGAATAGTCCGGAGTCCCTGATGTGTTTCTCCGAGAAGCCTCGGGACTCAAGGGCCTGTTTCAACCCCTGGCCTGGCGAATAGCCAAGTCCCAGGCGGGCTGCAGCGCCGGGGCCGATGCCCCGGGAGGCGAGGTACGCCTGGGCTTCCGGGCTGCGGCGGAGTTGACCGGCGTAGTGCCGTGCCGCCGCGGTCAAGAGGGCGGGGTTGCGAGGAGGCAACTGCATGGGTTGCCCACGACGAGTTGGGGCTGGACGAATAGCGGCTCTCGGAGCAAGCCCCGGGCTGCCGTCCAGCCGCCGTAGGGCCTCAGGCAGGCTCAGGTTCTCGACCCGCTGGATGAAGTCCAGCACGTCTCCCCCAAGTCCACAGCCAAAGCAGTAGAAGCGTTCCGAGTCGGAGTACACCGTGAAGCTGCCCTCCGCCTCCTCGTGGAAGGGGCAGACGCCCTGGCGGACCCGGCCTCTTCCTCTGAGTTGCACACCGGCCGCTTCCACGGAATCGCCCAAGGGATGTCTCGCCTTCAGCGCTGGAATGTCGACTGTTGTATTTGCTAGGCCCATGACGCACCTCCGGTCAAGGGCCGGAGGCCCCGGAGGCTGCGCTGCGAGACGATCTTGCCGGGCCGCCAGCGCATTCCCAGCGCCGCCACCACCTCAAGCATTCCGCCTTCGGCGAGGGGCGCCAGCGCAGCCGCCCGGCCCGTGCCCTGGTTGTAGACCAGCACGTCCCGGTGGCCGAACTGCCTCTTCACCAGTTGCTTCCACTCGGAGTGGGCCCACCGCGCCAGATTCGGGTCGTCGGGCGTCATGACCGCACCGGCGAGCACCTCAAGTGCCCCGTCCAAGTCCGCAGCCTGCCTGAGCCGCCTCGCCTCGTGGATGGCGCGTGAGACGGAATGGCCTTTCGACGTATCCACCGCGTCCACCTCGGCGGAGTCCCTTCCCACCGGCGATTCCGGCTCTTCCCTGAACGTCAACGCGGCCATGAGCCGGTCCACCAGTTCCTCCAGGCTACGCCGTGGCCGCACTACCGTCCGCATGGTCTGAGACCTCGATGTACTCACGGGAATCGCTCCCTCAAGAGAGTTCGCCGCCGCCGTAGCCGGCTTATGCCTGAAGGTCAGCGTCGCCATGAGGCGGTCCACCTGCTCTTCCAGGCTGCGCCGTGGCCGCACTCCTGTCTGTGTGGTCAGAGTTCCAGTCACCAATGTTGCCGTAGTCATCTTGTACCTCCTTAAGTTGTTGTGTCGTTTTCTGAGATCAACGCCCACCTTGGGCAAAGAAAGAGGGGCCGCCTCAGAAGAGACGACCCCAGTCGTTCGGCATGGATTGCAAGAGGGTTGCGGTGTCAGCCGTCAGCGCCTGGACCGTCGCCTTGGGAAGCGCACCGTGAACCGCCGGACGAGCAGCACGGCAATGCCAATTCCAAGGGCGTTCAGGACGAAGAGTTCACCGTCTCCCGTCAATAGCAGGGGCCCGAACAGCAGCGCCGCAGCTACGACCGCAACCGTGAGCCGCTTGCGCCGTAGGACAAAGCCTCCGACGATTGCGGTAAACCCTTTGAATTTGGGGACCGTTGAGAAGAAATTCTTGACGTTCATTGACGCCTCCTTTCATTGTGTGCCCACACCGGCATCAGTGGTGCGGGTCGTGTGAGATGTGACCCGTTGACGAAGACGCACTCCCTCCAAGGTGGGATGTCTAACGCAGAAGAACGGAGGGAGCGCAAAGAACGCAGCTAGCCCCAGGGTAGATGCATGTTGGGGGAAGAGCTGCGCGCGGTTGAAGCGACCGCCCAACGTCTGCTGTAGGAGCCGCCGGTCAGTACGTGCTATAGCTGCGGCTTGGCCGTGATCTGGCTGATACCACAGTCATGAAGAACCCGTCGGAGCTTTGGATGCACTCCAACCAGACAATCCGTGGGCAGCGCGTAGGCACATGGCCCTGGTGACTCGACCTTCGATTCGGCATCGAGGGAGCAAGGCTCAACCTCTCCACCGTCATCACGCCTCGGGAAGCGTTTGTCCCTCAGGGGCCGCCGTCGGGAGAGCAAGGCTCAATCCCTAGATCGGTATCCCGCGGGCGGCTGTTGGGAGAGCCAGGCTCGATCCTAGGCAGCCGGTCCCGGATTCGGGGGACGGGAATCCTCCAGGTTTCTCGGCAGGAAACGCTGGAAAAGCCAGAAACAGAATTTAGTGTTATCACCCATCTCCGTCGCTGTCAACGGTTTTGGGACGTTTCGGCCCAGATCACTTACTCCCATGGAACTGCAACGGAACAACGGCGCAGCATCCGCGGAAACACCACTCCGGAGAGGGTCGCGGGCCTACTTCCACCACAGCCCCAGGGTAAGAATGCGCCGCAGTCGGCGCAGCATCTTTCTCCTGGCCATGGCCCTCCGGGTGTCGCGGAGCGCCTCCCATCGCCAGGCGGTCTGTCCCCTGCGCCCGAAACCCCGCAGGGGCTGCGTCTCCGGAGGAAGGGTCAATCCATGCTGCTCCATCATCGCGAGCTCCAGGGTCAGCAGCCGCTGCTCCGTGGAAAGCCACGATAGGGTATGGCCTCGGTTGGTATGGCCTGCCCTCAGCCTCCGCCACTCCTCCACCAACGGCCAGGCCTCACCGTAGACGTCCGAGTCGTCAGTGGCGGGATCCTCGGTGACGACCTCCGGGTCCGTACGCCGTAACACGGGCGGCGCAGCCCGCCTGGACGACTGGAGCCCCTCCACCGTAGGCGAGGCCTCAGCCTGGGCCTTTCCGGCCACCGCCTCGCGCAACCTCACTGCCATTTCTTTCACGCGCCCCTCTAGAGCGCTGACCCGCTCCTTCAACCGGGCCACATCGGGGCCATGCCGTGAACCCAAAAGCCTGTGCAACGCATCCCTCATGCGACCCGTGATCTGCCCCGTCTCCTCGGCACGGACCAGGGTGCGGTAGGCGACCCCCAGCATCTCCGCCGCCTCCATCCGTCCCTCCTCGTCCACCAGCTCTCGCAGCAGGGCCTTCAGACGTAGCCGTCGCAGCTTCGCCACGTCCCGACCGCCGTTGCCTCCGGACCGGGATTCCTCCTGCTGTCCATCCGTCCCCGCCAATTCCTCCTTTGAACCGTTCATCGAATTGTCCTTCATGGGCCTGACTCCTTCGCTCTAAGTGTCCTGTAGGGCCTCTCCTGTAGGTAAACCAGGACCTCCACGTAAGGCCCCGTTCCACGAATCGCTTACTCCCATGTGACAGACATCCTCCCCTACGCCTCGAATTCCGACTTGCCTTTATGCAACTGCCACCCCCAATCGGTGGAACGGGCCCTTACCGCAAAGTGTTTACAAATAGTCCTTCCACTTGCCCTAATTCGGCCCATTTCACGCCCAGAACGGCCCACGACTTGCCTTTATGCAAATATCGCAATTCCTGTACACGGGTATGACACCACATACGGCCTCTGAATATGAAGGCCCCGTGAGGGGGCCTCCCGTACGAGGCCCCCTCAAAGACCATGAAATTTCGCCCCCCCACTCCTCAGTATTCACCGCAGGCAACGACGACAAGATCAACGACGTGGAGGTAGCGAGATGTCATTTCAACGGACCAACCGGAGATATCGCTGGGTCGCAATGTTGATTCTTCCAGTGCTGGCCATGCTGCTGGCAATCCTGGCCGCCATCCCCCTCAGCGGTATGTCGGCGCCGCAGGCCCCACCTGGTGACGAGCCCGTCCTGGTCAACGCGGACCGGGAGTTCGTGGAGCGGAAGAAGGAGGGCGAGTTCATCGCCCGCCCCGTATACGACCGGCAGATAGACGCCCTCTACTACGCCATCCGCGACGCGGACACGGGTGACTGGCTCACCCCCCTTTACCGGGTCCTCGGAGGAGAGAAAAAACTGAGTGATGGCTGGGAGTACTCGTGGGAGTACCCGGCCCTTGCGGAGCATCCGACGTTGGACCCGGAGCGGGCCTACCTACTGGTGATGGTGGCGGGGATGGCGGAAGGCCACACAAAAGCCTTCCACGCCGTCATACCCATCCACGAGCCTAGCCGCATCTGGGACAGGATACTCAGCGCCCTCAGCCCGGGCCGTTGGGCGAAGGCCTTCGCCACCTGGGTGGTGGAAGGAACCCACGGCACCCTTTGTGGCGTGGTGGAGCGGGCCACGGGCGAAGACGCCGACAACTGCAGGGGAGGGTAGGAAACCATGAGCGACATACTCACCGGCACTCCTCCCGAACTGACATACAACCACGAGCTGGTCCGGCAAGCCTGGTCGGTGGTGTGGGTCATCACCTCCGGAGCACTTGTAGTGATCCTGGGGTGGATGGGCCTCACCTTCATCATGAGCGAGCACCTGGGGATCAGGCAGGCGGGGTGGCGGGAGATGGTGCCGAGACTGTTGCTGGGACTTGTGGCCGCGGCGTCCTCCCTCTGGTGGTGCGCGCTGGTCATCGACGTGGCCGACGCCGTGTCCGGCTTCATCGCCGTATTCCTGGACGTCACCCCCGGAGATCTGCTCAGGGCTCCCCTGGACACCTTCCTGGTCGCCATACAGGCGGGAAGCGTGGGGATGGGCCTGCTGCTGGCCCTCCTCTACCTGGTCTACGGTTTTTTCGTTCTGTACGTGCTTGTACAGATGGTGCTGAGGCTTGCTTTGATAGACATCCTGTTGGCGTTGGCCCCCATCGCGTTGGGGCTGTGGATACTGCCCCACACGGCGGGATGGGGAAGACACTGGCTGAAACTCTTCATGACCACGGTGTTCCAGCAGGCGGTGCAGCTGATTGCGCTGGCCCTGGGCTTCGGCTTCCTGAGGGAGGTGGCGGCCATAGGGGCCTTTGAGCCCGTGCAGGACCTGGTGTGGAAGCTGCTGCTGTCCCTTTCCTTCGTGTACATGGCCACCAGGGTTCCGTCGCTGTTGGGGAACGTGGGAACCTTCGACTCCTGGGTGAGCACCCTCTACTTCGGCATGAACCTGCCGGGGACCATGATGAAATCGGCCAAGACCCTTGGCCTTATGGCGGGCGGAGCCGCGGGAGGGCCTGCCGGCATAGCGGCTGGGGCCGCTGCCGGAGCGGGTCTGTCCACAGCCGCCACCGGGCTCAAGTCCATGGCGGAGATGGCCACCCCATCGGCGGGAGCGGGGAGCGGAGGAGCGGCTCCCAGGAGTGCAAACGAATAGCTCTGCCAACAACTACGACAACAGGAAACGGCGTGGGTGATGCCCACGCCGACAATGACAGCAACAAAGAGGTGACGCAATGTACAGGTAGTACGGCAAACACAATCTCAAGGAACCAAGGCAAGACAACCACACCGAGAGATAGGAGAAAAAAGAATGGACGACCTGACACAGACCATATCGAACCTGGTGGGGATCCTGCTGGGGATCGTGGGAGCCGTGGGCGTGGGCTTCTTCGTCTACGGCGCCTACATGTATCTCACGGCTTCCGGAGCGCCCCACCAGATGGAGAAGGGGAAGAGCGCCATGATGACGGCCCTGGCGGGCATCATCCTGGCCATGGTGGCCTACGGCGTGGTGGAGCTGGTGATGGACGCAGTGGTAAATCCGGCGGTAACTCCCGACGTACCGGAACCCACTACCAGCGTGTCCCCACCCGCAACAGTTCCCCCGGACCAGATACCCGGCGGACCACAGGGATAGGAGGTGAAGACCATGAGAGAACATGAGGTACCCACCCACGTACAGGCGGAGGACCGGGTGCTGCTCTGGTTCACCTTCCCGCAGATAGTGGCGATGACGGCGGTGTGCGCGCTGTCCTACGGGGTGTACCGGTACGCCCCGGTGGGGCCGTCGGAGGTGCGGATGGCGTTGGCCGTCATGTTCGGCCTCTTCGGAATTGCCATGGTGGTTGGAAAGATAGCAGGTCGGCGGCTGCCGCTGGTGGTCGCCGACCTGTTGAGGTACCGGCTGGGACCACGGCGCTACGTGGGTCCGGTGTCCCAACTGGTGAGGAGCGAGGCTCCCGCTCCGGTTCAGCCCACGGACACCAGCCCCGGCCCCATCAGCCTCCTGGTGATTCGTGTGAAGCGGAATGTCCGCCGGTTGGGGAGGATGATGGAATCGGCGCGTCGGAGAATCCGGCGCAGGAAACGGAGCGGCGGCAACCGTCAGAACGGGCGGATGCCCTTTCGTCCCCACCGCTGGTTCCGCAGAGACCGCCGGCAGCAAAAGGCGGACGGGAGTAACGACAGCAAAGAATCCCCAAGCAAGAAGAACAGGAGAAGAAAATTTCCGAAGCTGTGGGCGGCGGCCATTGCCGTCGCCCTGGTGATGGGGGCGGTGGCTCTACCCCAGGGCATCTTTGCCGACGAAGACTGGCAGAACGAGATCGACTTTGAACTCATCGAGCCGGTGCCGGGCAGGAGGCTCTTTGTGGAGGGGCTGACGGTCTCCGGAGACACGGCCACGGTCACCCTCCGAGCCGCCACAGACCTGCGCATAAGCGTGCACGCCTACGGGGGAAGGTTGGGGGGACCCAACTCCTCTCCTGGGCCACGGCCCAGCTGGAGGAGGGTGAGAGCATCGCCTATGAACTACCCCTGGAGGGTTCTTCCCCTTCATTCACCTTCTCCTGGGAGGATTCTATTGGACAGGCGGGAGCATTCTCCCTAAGGGACGGTCAGATTCCCTACCCGCTACCAATAGTCGAAGGAGAGATCTGCGACCTCAGGATAGCCTCCCTGGGCTGGACACCGGGAGTGATCGAGGGAGTGGTGGAGTCCGAGTGCGAAGACCGGGTTAAGAAACTAATCTCCCTGCAGACGGTGGTAGGCCACGTGAGTGTGGCGGAGATGTCCCTCATGGACGCCGACGTGACCGCCGTCACCGGTGTGGTCTCCGCCGTGACCACAGGCTCCCGCACCGCCGTCCCCCTGGTACCCAATGGACAGACCGGATTCCGCCTTTCCGTGGGATCGGAAAAGGCCAACCTTCCCGTGATCGTGGTGGTGGAGATGGAGGCGAGTCTCAGCATCCCTCTGCCGCCCCTGACCCATCTCACCCACCATACGGAGCGGACGCAACACTACACGAGGACGGTGACCCTTACCCGGCCGGGCGTCACTCGGACCGTCAGCAAGAGGGTGACGGTGGAGCACGACGACGGCGCCACCACGGAGCACACCGTCTCCGCCACCCTGTCCATATCCAGCCGGGAGATCCGGAAGAACGTGACCGTCTCCATCACCCACCCGGAGTATGTGAAAGCAGAGGTGGAGGCGAGGGCTCCGGCCGTCCGGAGCCGTATGGAGACCCTGGACATGGCCACAAGTATCGGCTCCGATGAATCTTACCTAACCCTTGTCCTACCTGACCGGAAGCTGGAGATCCCTCCGGCGGAGCAGAGGCCCGCGGACAGCGAGGAAGCCGCCGATTGGTTTGAGCAGCTGGGATGGGAGTGGCCCTGGTGAGACGGGCACTTGCGGCAATCCTACTAGCTGGAGTCGCACTGGTCACCACCGGCGCGGGGGTGGAGGAGAAGCTGGCCGCGGTGGAGGACCTGGTGGAGTCCTTCGACCAGGTGCTCACGGCCATGACCTACGCCGCCGCCGGTCTCTGCCTTTTTGCCATCGTCTGGGCGGGTTTCGTACTGATGGCGGAGGGTAGCGAGGGGAGAGGCGGTGGAAGGGCCAGGACCGCCGTGGCGATGGCGGTGGTTGGGCTGGTCCTCGTGCTGTCGGCCAAGGGAGTGGTCACACTGCTACTCAACGGCCTTGTCCCCTTCCCAATCCCCTAAGTTCAATGAGAGAAGAGGAAAACATTGAAAAAGTTATTTCAACGAATCATAAGACCTGGGGCCAAGATGCCTGCTGTGGAGGAAGCGGTCTCGCCGCAAGCCACGTCCCGCGTGCAATCTCCTGGGGTTGCTGCTCCCAAGCCGCCGCCGGACCTGCCCCTCTTTTTCATGCTGTCGCACCTGGAGGAGGATGGGCCGGTGAGGCTGGACGGGGTGAAGATTGGGGTGTGCGAGGTGATGGGCCTGGAGATAGACGAGCCGAAGCTGGGAGCCTTTGCCGGGGCCCTGAACGCCCTGGACTTTCCTGTGCAGCTGCTCATCAGGCAGCACCCACCCAGGCTGGAAGGCCTCAGGGAGAAACTGCAACAGGGCCAGCCGGACAATCTCCCTCCACAGACGCGGGCGGCGGCTGAGTCCCTCAGGCGGCTGCTGACAGACCTGGAGAGTCGGGACGGGGTCCTGGACCGGCGCTTCTACGCGATCTGCGAGTTCCCCCGGGTGGATGAGTTGAGGGGCCTGCTTGCGAGGGCCGGTCTGTCCGTTCATCACCTCAAGGGCAGACAGCTGCGGATGTTTCTCGTTTCCGCCGCCCTGGGCGGGTCTCCCACAGAGGCAGACGAAGAGAAACAGGTGGAGGTGGAAGTCAACCGGAGGGAGATGCGCATCGGGGAGAACCTGGTCCGTTCCCTCCACCTGGGCAAGTGGCCCCGGTCCCTCTCGCCTGGCTTTCTTCAAGGCCTGATGATGGCGGGATCACCCATGGACCTGTCCATCCACCTTGGGGCCATACCCCCGGATCAGGCGGCCAGGACCCTTGAATGGCAGAAGGTGCGCTTTGAGTCGGCCCAGTCGTTGTCCTTCAAGCGAGGCCGCACCATGTCTCCCGAGGCGGAGATAGCCCTGGAGGACGTAACCCGCCTCAGGGACCAGGTGCAGAGGGGCAGGGAGCGCCTCTTTCACGCTTCCCTCTCCGTCACTCTCTATGCCAGGGACAAAAAGTCCCTTAAGGAGATGACCCAGAGGGCGAAGGCCCACTTCGCCGCCACCCTGGGGAAGCTCGACAACCTCGCCTTCCGCCAGCGCGAGGGGCTACTCTCCACCCAGCCCCTGGCCCTGAACGCCGTGGCCGAGTGGAGGACGTTGGACACATCCAGCCTGGCCCGTCTGTTCCCCTTCTCTCCTCCCGACCTGGATACCCGGAGCGGCACGTTGTACGGCATCGACATGAGGGCCTGTTCTCCTATTGTCTACGACCCATGGGACGGCACCCACCTGAACGCCAACACGGCAGTGTTGGCAAGGTCCGGCTCCGGCAAGAGTTTCGCGACAAAGCTGGGAGTCCTTCGAGGCATTACCAGGGGTGTGACGGCATATGTGATAGACCCGGAAGGAGAATACGCCGACATGGCCAGGGCCGCTGGGGGAAGGGTCCTCTCCCCTGGAGTGCCGGGGCAGGGAATGAACCCCTTCGTCATCGACAAGGGGGACTCCGAGGAGTTGCTCCAACGCATCGGGAGCCTTAGAAGGCTTATAGAAGTGATGGTGGGGGAGAGACTGAGTGCCGACCGGAGGGCCTCCCTGGACCACGCCCTGGCGGGCTACTACTCTCAGCCCAGAAAACGAACCGGCTTCAGGGATTTTTACAAGTATCTGCAAGAAGACGAGGCGGGAGACCCGGGCCTGGCCCATCTACTGAGGCCCTTCGCCACGGGCAGTCTCAGACACCTGCTCTCCGACGAGGGCGACGACCTGTTGGGCAACGAGGCGCTGGTAACCGTCTTTGATCTGAGGTTGCTGGAGCCGGAACTCCGGCCCGCCGCGGCCATGGTCTGCACCGAGACGGTGTGGGCTGCAGCGGCTCAGAATCCCAAACCCAGGCTATTGGTGGTGGACGAGGTGTGGAGCATCATGCAGCACCCGGAGGGGGCGGCCTTCATGGTCTCCATGGCCAAGAGGGCAAGAAAACACCGGCTGGGTCTGCAGTTCATCACCCAGGACGTGCAGGACCTGCTCTCAGAGGATTCCTCAAGAACCATCACCGGTCACAGCGGGAGGGCGCTGCTCCAGAACGCCGCCTCCAAGCTGCTCTTGCAGCAGGACGCGGCGGCCATCAGCACCGTGGGAGAGGCCTTCGACCTGCCTGAGGAACTCCAGCGATGGCTCCTCTCCTGCCCCAGGGGAGATGGGCTCCTACTCGCCCGTGGCAACCGGTTCCCCGTGCGCATAGAGGCCACCCCGGAGGAGACGGAAGTCATCGAGTGGAGGCCGGGCAGACATGGGTAGAGCGACTGACCCACCGAATGGGATCTGACGAAGGATCAATGAAAGGGAACGGAAAATAAAGATGAAACGGAAATTTATCAAGTGGATTTTCGAAGACATGGAAAAGAAACCCCCGGTGCTGCTGGCGGTGACGCCACCCAGGACGGGGGAGCGCACCCTGCTGAGCGTGGAGAACATGCTGGGGTCTATCGCGGTCCCCGAACCCTTCTCCCTGGAGCTGTGCGGCGACATGGACGGCGTGTCCCTCATGGCCCGCTGCCTGGACGACCAGGTGGTGCGGGGCCAGATAGCTGTGCGCTATCCCCAAGCCAGGATAGTGGAGGTGTCGCCGGAGGACGACCCTCTGCGCCTCCGCGAAGGTGAGGAAGCCTGGGGGATGACCCTCAGGGCCTCCGGGCCCGAGTACGTGCCCCTCCGCACCTTCCTTGACGACGACCTGTTGGACCCCGGCTCGGATCCCCTGATGGCCCTACTGGGCGCCCTCTCCGACCTGAACGAGGGAGAACGGGTCGTAGCAAGGCTCATGCTGAACTCCCTGGGTCCCGACTGGTCCCAGCAGTACATGGAGAAGGCCGAGCAGCAGCCGGCGACTCAACCTCGGGACTCCGTGTACTCCAACCAGGTGAAGCATCACCAGACCGACGTTACCAACATGGCCATCCTGGGGGTGGGGGCCCTGGTCGCCCTGAAAGGCTATATGTGGGTGAAGACCGGGGAGACGTGGAAGGCCGTCCTACTGGGATTGGGCGTTGCCATAGCCCTGGCCGTCGGCGGCTGGGCCTGGCACCGGTGGAAGAATGCCCGCAACCGGGTCTACGACCCGCTGCTGATCCGGGAGAAGGTGGCCCGCATGGCCTTTGACGGCGAGGTGCAGGTCACCTCCATACTGCCCCGGGGGACCCGGCCCCAGAGGGCCAGGCACCTGCTGGGCCAGGTGGCGGCGGCCTACCGTCACTACGACCACCCGGCGGGGGCCAGATTCAGGGCAGGCAGGATGAGGCCGGTGGTACCCGACCCGCAGATGCTGTATCCCTCGGGCCCGGGCCTCTTCGGCAACCGGAGCATCCTGGGGGTAAGAGAGGCGGCGGCCCTGTGGCACCCACCGGGGGCAAGGGACGAGACGCCCCTGGTGGCCCGGTCCGGGGCCAAGGTGCTGCTGCCCACCGCCCGCAGCGTGAGGGGAGGCGCCCACGTGGGAGATACGACATCGGGGACGCCACGAAAGATCCATTTCCCGGAGGATCTGCTGCGCCGCCACCACCTCTACGTGGCCCGCACCCGCATGGGCAAGTCCACCCTCATGCACCACGTGGTCTCCCACAAGATGCGGGAGAAGGCGGCTGGCAGGGACAAAGATGCCATCATCGTCGTGGACCCCCACACGGACCTGGTGGGAGAGCTGCTGGAGCAGGTGCCGGATTCCCTCGTGGGACGGGTGAAGCTCATCGACCTGGCCGATGGGCGGGGCGCGCCGGGCATCAACCTGCTGGACACCCGCATATTCTCAGACAGGGACCGCACCGCCGACTCGGTAGTACGTGTCGCTCGCGGCCTCTGGGACCAGTGGGGCCCGAGGATGCAGTCCATCCTGGAGTTCACCGTGAAGACCCTCCACGAGGCCAACGAGCAGATGGACCCCGACGAGCAATTCACCATCCTGGACGGCCTGAAACTACTATCGAACGCCCCCTTCCGCACCGAAGTACTCAAAAAGGTCTCCGACCCCTACATACTGGAGTGGTGGGCCAACACCTTTGCCGGCTGGAGCCGCGACTACAAGTCCGACTCCCTCGCCCCGGTCCAGACAAGACTCTCCTATTACTCATCATCCAAGAGGGCCAGGGCCATCCTGGGCCAGCCCCGTTCCACCATAGACCTGAGGGAGACCATTCTGGACGGCGGCATACTGCTGGTGTCCACCTCCCAGGGAGTGGTGGGAAGGGACGTGGCCGCCCTGGTGGGAGCGTCTCTCCTCAACCTGGTGGACTCCGTCATCCGGGAGCAGGGAAGTCTATCCCTTGAGCAACGGCGTGGCGCACTGGTAGTCGTGGATGAGATGCAGACCATGCCGGGTGTGGACTACGAGTCCATGCTGAGCGAGCTGGGAAAGTTCGGCGCCAGCTTCATCCTGGCGACCCAGAGCCTTGCCAAGCTCGACGACCTCTCCCCCACCATGCGCGACACCGTCCTGGCCAACGTGGGGTGCCTGGCGGTGTTTCAAGTGGCGGGCTCCGACGCCCGGCAACTGGTTTGGGAGCTGGGAAAGGACCGTGTGACCGAGGAGGACGTGGTGTCTCTCCCGGTGCACCACTGCTACGTAAGGGCCACGGTGGGCAAGGAGAGGATGCCCGCCTTCTCCATGATGGTGAAGAAACCGGAGAGGGGAGACCCCGACATCGCCGGCCGCATCCGCGCCGCCGCCTTGAGCTACCTGGTATCCACCAGCGAGATACGGGAGAGGGAGTCCGGCATGCGCAGTCTGGCAGAGAAATACCGGAAAGAGATGGAAGAGATCGCCACCAGGGAGAACGCTGGGAAGGAGAAGGAGGCCGAGCCGCAGAAGCCGGACCGCAAGAAGGTGCGTACCAAGCGAGACCGGTCCAGCGGGGTTGCCTCTCTGGAGTCAATGGCGAAGGAGCGTGAGGAATGAAGCCCCTCGACGGCGAGATGATGCGGCTTCTGACCCAGATGCCCTTCCTTGACCGGCTGGAGGCGGCTGCCGTCTCCGGCTGGTCAAGGGGAGCCGTCTACGGGTCAGTACGCAGGCTGGTGGGATCAGGTCTCGTGGGTTCTCTTCCTCACGCCACGGACCTCACTCCCCTCACCCGGAGGTACCATCTCACCGCCACGGGGCTGCGCCTTCTGGCCTCGTCCGGTGGTACGGTCATGGAGGAACTGCTCCGCAGCCATCCCGTCTCCACCCGCTGGCGGCGGGTGCTGCTGGACCGGCTCGACGCCCTGGCCATCATTTATCGCGTGGCCTCCGCCGTGGCCAACGTGGCCCATCCCATCAGCTTTCGCTGGTACCGGGCTATGCCCATAGATGCCGCCATCACGCTTCCTGGCGGAAGGACCGTCGGCATCCTCCGGCAGGGAATCACATCCGACAGGTCGGGCTTCTCGAAGCGGGTGTGGAGGCTCACTCAGATGCCGCTCCCGGGAGCCGTCCTAATGCTGATGCCCGACGAGATGCGGTTGCGGTATGCCCGCAGGATGCTGTCCCTCACCCCCGTGTCGGCCCTACTTGCGCTGGAGCGGGAGGCGGCAGTGGGAGCTACGGACCACTCCGTGTGGCAGATGCCCTCCGTCAGCGGTGCCGTTGATCTGGGAGACGCCATGGACCGGCTGCCCCCGGGCGGTGTGCTACCCGTGGAGCGGCCACTCTCTCGCATCTCCTTTCCCCGGGACCTAAACGAGTACGACCCCGGGGAGGACGCTCCTGATTACCTTCTACCGGCGCTGCTCAGGCCCGCGGAGAAGCGGGCCATTGACCTGCTCTCCGGCTGGCCATGGCTCAATCTAAACGACCTGGCGGGCCTGATGGGCGTCTCCCGCCCGCGGGCGTCCCAGATTGTCGCCTCCCTGGAGGACTTCGGCCTTGTGGTTCGCACGACCGCATCGGGCCGTCGCCTCGCCCTCACCGACCCAGGCCTGGCCATGCTGTCCCGCCGGGACAGGACCGCCGTGGGGTTGGCAAGGAAAAGGTGGAGCGTCTCTCCGCTGGACGAAGGGTGTCCTCCACACTGGCGCAACGTCTCCGGCAGGCGGAGCCGCCAGCTGCTGCGGCACATGGAGCACACCGGTGCCGTCCACGGCTTCATGGCCGCCCTCGCCGGGCAAGCCCGCGACCTGGGATGGGAAACCGTACAGCTGGACCCACCCATCAGGGCCTCCCGCTACTTCCGGTACTTCGGTGGGCTGCGCTCCATCCATCCCGACGCCTTTGGCCTTCTGCGCCGGGGCAGCGTCGCCTGGCCCTTCTTCCTGGAATGGGAGCGGAGGGCCGTGCGCCCAATCACCATGGCCGGACGGCTGGCCCCCTATTTGAAGTACTACGCAACCCGTCGTCCCGCAGACGACCACGGGTCGGCGCCCCATGTCTTTGTGGTCTTCAACGAAGAGGCGGCAGCCACCGGCTTCCTGCGCGTGGCCACGAAGGCGATGGAACGGGAGGGAACTTCCCTCCCCCTGCTGGTATCTCACCGAGACCTGGTGGAGAGGAGAGGCCCGCTGGGACGCGCCTGGCGCACACCCGGACAGTGGGAGCCCGTAACCCCGCTCCCTGAGTCCGGACTTTCCTGAAAAAGACTGGAGAGAAAGAAACATGAGACTCTACTACATCAACGAAGCCGTGGGTCCCCGGCGCCACGTCCGCTCTGCCCTCGGCGTTGACGCCGAGGTGTGGAACGATTTCTTTCGAAACATCCATGAGTGGCGGCTGGAGCTGCGGCGCCGCCACAGCATCCCCTCTGAACGGCAGCTTCGCGCCTCCGAGTTGTTGAATGGGAGTGTCGAATTGGGCAATCGGAGCTGTACAGATAGCTGGACGCGCACTTCAGGAGAGGGAGAGGAAATCTTTGCCGAAGGGCTGCGCCGCATTGAGGAAGCCGCACGGACCATGGGCGGCATCGAGGTCATCAACGTCTGTCTTTACAAGCCGGATTGTGGGGACTACAAGCGGGTCGGCCTCAACCGGCTGCTCAACCGCATCAATGCATCCGCAGCCATGGCAAACCGCCACGCTTTTCTTATCTTCGGGCCCGGCGAGGAGAGCTTGGTGTCCAGTACCTACAGGCGTTTGAGGACGTTCAACCCCGTGCCCAGCAGGTACGAGCTATGGAAGGACGGCCGGCCTACCAGGAACATGCCCATAGAGAACGTCATCGGAGGTCCCGTCTTCCGGAGTTCAAGCTCTGACTGGATGCTGCAGATGGCCCACCTCGTAGCCCACGCCCTTCTAATGCAGGAGGAAGAACCATCTCTCTGGGTGCCGGTGATGAGTGCGGGTCACCCCTTCGGAATCCTGGATCGCGCGCTAAACCGCCGGGCCTCGGGACGAGACCCCCAGGGCGTCGTCAGGCGTTGAGATCGGCAACCACTTCAGGTGGATGGGATGACGTCTACGCCTAGAGATCTGTCTCGCCTCATCATCAATTTCCCATCAGGCACTGTGCACAGGGTTGCGCAGTCCGGTTTACCAATTTCTTGAATTGTCTGCTCCTAAAGTCTTCAGTCAAGACAGGACGCGTGCTGATTCTCAATCGTGTGGTGGACGAGGGGTGCCGGGACACTCCGTCATCGCATCTGCTACCGGGTAAAAATGAGAAAGATGCCCGATCCGTAAGACATGTGACAGCCAACGAACTGCAACATTACATCTCTCCCCTATGTGACTTCTTCGCAGATGAAAACCTCTGGTGATCCAGGGGTGGTGGATTTCGTCTACGAAGAAGAGCGGCGTCGATGATTTTCGACAGAAAGGAGCCATCTTCCTGGTTGAGGAGCGGCTCGTTAACAACTCACGCGAGATCTACTAGCTGACAACTTACGGCTTCAACTACTATAGCAAAAAATTGTAATTCGGCGCGTCTGAACACTCTATTCATCACTATGAAGCGCTACATTTGTGGGTGGTCGGACACCGATGTAGTTGTTCATTTTGGCAAGATTAAGGTGTGATAACGGACTAGGTGGAAGGGTCGCAGCAGGGGTAGACTCAAGACATGGGACGGGTTAAGCTGTTCACCGGCATCGGTTAAACGTTGAGCCTCACAGCACTATTCATCGGTGCGAATCTGAATTCGCGCACAGTAAATGGCAGCTGTAAGCGAGAGTTCATCTGTAAGGGTTCCGGGCTCTAGTCGTCGATAGTGTGAGAAATTGGCAGACATCCGGGTTGTTGGGCTGCCGACGGCACCTGGAGCACAAGATGCTGAAATCTCCGCTCCTCGCAACCAGATCCCAATTTGCGAAATGGTAACTGCGGTAGGCACATTCTCGCGTCACTGCTCAATGAGAACCAACAGCCTCGCAACTAAGAAAGGAAGAACCGTCCAGCATGAACAACGTAGTTCCTCTTGACGAACTGTTTCATAAGCGTTTGTTTCGTGTCCCAGACTATCAGAGGGGATACTCTTGGGAGAAGCGGCAGGTTGAAGAATTCCTAGAAGACTTGGAGTTGCTTGGGCCCAATCGCCATCACTACACTGGGACTATTGTCCTCCACCAGTCGGAATCAGGAAATAGCCCAATGGATGAAGATGGTAACTCCTATGACATCGTAGACATTGTAGACGGACAGCAGCGGCTTACTACCATTGTCCTGATGCTAGACGGCATCAGCAGATCTCTTGATGAATTCTCGGACGTGGCAAAGGGACTATCTCAAGGAATCAGAAAGAACTTTATTGCCACTAGGGGGATAAACGGACAACCACTCTACAAGCTTTCACTCAACCAAGACACCAATCTCTTCTTCAAGTCTAGCGTGCTAGAAGAACAGCCAAGCGTTGAGGGTCCAAAGATAACTTCTGAACGGCGGGTGGCAGTGGCAAAGGAAATAATCGCCAATTACTTGACAACTCACCTTGACCAAAAGGGAGAGGCTGGGGAGAAGTGGTTGCAGATTCTATATACCAAAGTGGTTAGACAGCTCGGATTCACGGCATATGGGGTAGCGGACGAGGCCGAGGTCGGAGTCATTTTCGAAGTTATGAATGATCGAGGGAAACCCTTGACCGACTTGGAGAAGGTTAAGAACTTTATCCTGCATAGCTCCATCGCGATCGACATCGAAAACGAACTCGGCGATGCTGTAAATGCGGCCTGGGCAGAGATCCTTCGCCAGTTGATGGGGGCCGGATTGGTCTCCGGGGCCGACGAAGATAGGCTGCTAAGGGCCCACTGGCTGTCGCACTATAACTCACAGTCAAGGCAGTGGAAGGGCAGTAGGAGTGTCAAGGACCAGTTTGATCTACGGAAGCACAAAGACCGTCGCAAAGAACTTCTAAACAGCTTGTATCGCTACACCAGTGGACTTCGGGCGTCCTCCATCTGCTTCTGTGATGCATTCCAACCGGTTCGCCCGGATTCATTTAAGTCGTTCAACGGAAACCCCAAGGTACGTTTGGAAGTGGTCGAATGGAGTGACAAGCTCAGAAGAGTCGGTGTAATTGCACCGTTCTTGCCAATCTTGCTCGCAGTAAGAGAAAGATGGCCGAATGATCCAACGAAGTATTTGGAAATCTTGAAGCTGTGCGAAGCCTTCGCCTTTCTCGTGTATCGGCTAATGGGATGCAGATCTGACGCCGGTCAGTCGGCATTGTTCCACCTCGGATACGATCTAGCGCAAAATAAGGTGGATTTCGATGGCGCAGTTTATCGTTTGAAGCAAGAACTCGCACGCTTCTGCGGTGCTGAGGAATACAAATCCCAGATGAGTGTGACTAACAAGTATTTTCGGTCCTCATACGATTGGAGTGGCTTACGCTACTTTCTTTATGAGTACGAAATCACTCTTGCCCAGAAGCAGGGCGCCTCTCCAATTGTGCCATGGGATGAGTTACGGAAACGAGACCTCAGAAACACAATCGAACACATTTTGCCTCAATCAATCGACGGACAGCCGTACTGGAAAGAGCGCTTCGCCGGAACTCATGAGCAATACGTCCATGATATCGGCAACCTTACATTGACGAAGCACAATTCATACTATCTCAATAAGTCGTTCTATAAAAAGAAGGGATCCGTAGGCGCAGAGGGACACTGTTATGCGAAGTCTCCGTTGTATGTCGAAAGGGAATTAACACTATGGAATGACTGGAACGATTCGGCAATTGAGGAGCGCAGGGCGAAGTTGCTCCAATGGGCAATGACCAGGTGGGCGATTGACACTAGCCATATCGAAGGATGGGAACCTGAGCCGGAGAACATAATTGAATTTGATGAAGACAGATATGTCGTAGCCGATACATATGCGGAAACTGAAGACTAAACACTTTTGGGAACTTGGTCGTGGTTGGACTGAGGCTCAGGTGTAGGTCTAGCAGGCTATAATCGACGGTGTGGGACCGATCCTATTTCCAGTGAAAAGGAAGGCGCCAATCTTGATAACTGAAACTCCGCACGCCCACTTGATGTCGAGGTGGTTACACCTTCGGCGTTAATACCCTCCTTAGCTCACATCCGGCTAATTTTATCCACCTCACAACCATCTTATCCGTTATACCCCACAATGCCCCTCGCACTCGTTCCCGAACCCGTCCACCTGCCCACTCACTCCCAACTGCGCCTCGTCCTGGGCGACGGCCTCGGCCAAAGGAATGCGCATAGGGTGCAGGTAAGGCTCCTTCACGTAGGCCAGCCCTCCCCGCAGTCTGTCGTCAATCTCCACCGCCTCGGCGAACAGCCCAGGCCACCGACGCTTGGTCTCCACCCACCTTCGGCGGGACTGGAAGGGACAGCCGACGCAGGCCGAGCGTTCCAGCGGCCTGTCGAAGTGGGCCTCCCACCAGCCCATGCAGTCCCTCCGAGACATCCCCGCCTCTATCAGCGGGTAGCGGTTCACGATCCACCGGTCTCTGGAAGTCTTCATTCGGTGAGCCTCGTCGGTGGAGATTCCCAGCCACATCTCGACGACAGTGTCTGCGGGGACCCGCTGTCTTGGCTTGAGCCCCAGCATCTCCCGTATCTTCCGGCGTATGGGCCTTATCTTGTAGTTGGTGGTGCACTGCCTCCTACCTATGCCGTCGCCCTGGCCGTTGCGCCCCTTCAGGTGCAGAGGGATGTCCACGAAATTAGGGGAGTCCGAGTGGTTGGTGAGGGCCATCACGTCCTGGCGCAGGCTGCGCCCGTTGTCCACAACGTGGAGGGGGAAGGGAAGTTTGCCTTTCAACCATTCCAGGTGCTCGTATATGCTGGGCGGCTCCCAGTGGGTGTCGGCGAAGATGGCGCAGTCGGGGATGGCATCGAACGCCCCTTCGCTGGTCATGAGGGCCATGACGGAGGACTGAACGCCCCCGCCCAGGCTGATGACGGTGAGACGCCTCACCGGCGCAACTCCACCGGGTTGATCCCCACGGGCAGGTCATGGTCTGACCGCATGAGGATCCCGTCCCGGAGTCCCATGGCTTCGGCCAGGGTCAGGAGAAGGAAGAGATGGGTCGAACTGGGAAGGGTGCCCTGGCGCCATCTCCACAGCCGGTAGGGTCTTACGCCCATGAGACGGGCCAGGGCCTTCCAGCTCAGCCCGCTCTCCTGCTTGAAGCATTCCAGCCGTTCAGGGAAGTCCCCCGGGAAGTCGAACTGCACGGGCCGGTGCACCTTCCGTTGCACTCCCACCGTCTACCCCTCCTGGTCCCTTGCCTGCAGGCCGAAACGGGCGGCCAGGGGAGGCTGGTACCCTTCAGGTAGAGGCGCCACTCGTATCCCCAACAGCGTATGGAGGCCACCGGGTACGCGGGCCGCCAGCAGTATCAGGGCGCACAGCCCGTCCCCGCTGGGCTTGGTCCCCTTCCGCCACCGCTGAAGCTGGCGGGGGTCCACGCCCAGGCAACCTGCCAGGGCATCCCAGGAGAGACCCGTCGTTTCCTTGAAGGCGTCCAGCCTTTGGGAGAAATCCACGGGCATCAGCCCGTCGTTTATGATGAGATGGGAGGGGAGGAAGCCGCTCTTCATGAGACCGTCTCCAGTATGAACAGGTCATCGAACTGGGTGACACCCAGGGCTTTCATGAGTCGTCTGCGCCGCTCCGGTGAGGGACAGCGCATACCTCTCATCAGTAGGGAGAGGTAACCCGAGGACATGCCGGCCAGCTTGGCCAGCTCGTTCTGGGAGATGTTGCGCCGGTGCATGAGCTTCCACATCATGTCGGGATTCAGCTTCACCCTATAGGAGGGTTTTCTACGCTTCACGCTCTCTCCTCCGTATCCTTCGTCTTCTCGCCATCATTCACGCCACCAGTTGCAGCCGGAGAAGCCTCCTCCCCCGATACGCCGTTGGCGTACAGTTCGGGATGGGCGAGGCGGTGCCGTACGATGATGCGGGCCAGGATTCTGAGGCCCTTGAGCCGCCGCCTATCCTGCTCCTTGATGAGTTCTTGCTTCATCCCCGTTCTTTATTCTCCCTCGGCAGTGCACCGCACCCTTGGGGATACGGCCACGAGGCGTTTCGATGGTGTATACTGCTCAGCAAGAAGATACGTTCTGTGCACTGCAGTGTATCTATGGGATAGATATAAAGCAAGGCTATATTCCCAGATACGCCCCATATCTTGACAATCACTTACTCTGATGTAACTATAATATAACAACTATTTACCACCTATTGGCCGGGAATGTACTGGGTGGGATACGGAACAAGGTGGATGTACCCAGAGATGAGAGGAGGAGGAAGATGAAAGAGCTAAGCGACAACCTCAACCTTAGCGAAGTTCAGGAACCGGAGAGAGACGAAGAGATAGGGCCCCTGCTAAAGAGGCTGAGGGGAGAGCTTAGCCTGAGGGACATCACCCGGCGTGCGGGCATCTCCAGCTCCTACCTGTCTCAATTGGAGCGGGGAGATCGAAGACCGGGCCGCAACGTGCTCAGGGGGCTGGCGGAGACCTACAACGTGGACCTCCGGGATCTGCTGAAGCGGGCCGGGTACGGCCCCAAGCCCGACCCCAACAGCAACGAGGTGCTGGAGGTGGAGCGGGCCTACAGGTACGTGCTGGCCGATCCCGTCTTCCGGGTGGGCACCAGACCCGACGGCCCCCTTTCAATAAGCGCCAAGCGGTTCATAGTGGAGATGTACGAGCGGTTCACCAACAGGAAACTGCTCCAATGAAGGGAACACTGCACGGCTTCTGCCGCTGGCTGCTGGAGAGTCTCCCCCTCCGCCGCACCCTCAATCCCGAGTGGATGGCCGCCGCCTTCGTGGACTACTTCAGGGTGTCGTGTCGCCCAACCCTAGAGGAACTGACCCTCCTTCTGAAACGGGCGGGGTTCGGTCACGTGACCGGCAGAGACCTGGAGGGCATGAAGGGCATCCACTACAGCGCCCCCGGCGGGGGCTACCATATCCACTACCGGAAGGACCTGTGGGCCGGGGCCCAGGACTACACCGTGCTCCACGAGGCCTACGAGATCATCCACGAGACCCTTACCGATCTGTACTCCGGCTACCGGCCGGGGCGGAAGATATGCCGAGAGGGGGACCGGTTCTCCGCGGCGGTGCTGATGCAACCCAAGGTTTTCCTCGTGATGGCGCGAGCGTCAGGGCTGGACGTGCTGGCCCTGCAGAGGATGTACCGGTGCTCCTACGCCTCGGTTGCCATGAGGCTGGCCGAGGTGGTGAGGCACCCGCTGTTAATGATGGTCCTGTACGAGAACACGGAGAGGGGAGACCCTGCCGGCTGGGAGCAGCCTCCCTCCCTAACCGCCACGGTGGTGAAGAAGACGAGAGGTATGAGTGTGCCTAACTCCTTCACCATACGTGGGGCGAGGGGTGGCGTTCCCCGTAGAGGTAGTCCACCCTCTCCCGGGTCCCTGTCTGACCTTGTCATACGTAGTGGCAGGACTCAGTTCTCCCGGGAAGGCGGCCACACCGTCGTAGCCCGGCCTGTCTTCTGGAAGGGGAAACTTGCCAAGGTGGTGGTGGTAGCCGTGCCTGAACAGGATTCCTCCATCCTGGACCCGCAGGTGATGGCCTCTAGCATACCGGACCGCGGGTACAGGAGGTCGGCGGTGGGCAGGTGGTAGTTGAGCTTGGGTTGTGCAGCGGTATATAGTAAGACAGGATAACACTAGAAAAGGACAAAAAAGAGACAGTGCCCGCCTTGCCCAGAAAGACAAAGACCATCACCTTCTCCCTGCCGCCGGAGATGGCCGAACAGGTGCGGGACGTGATGCGCAATGAAGGCCGCACCATGAGCGAGTTGATTAGAGAGACCCTCCGAAACTACATGGAGGAGCGGGAGTGGCTCAGGACGATCCGAAACGAGCGACTGCAGCAACGTGAGAAGGAACGGGAAGACGCCAGAAGGAGGACACGCGGATGAATACGAAACAGAAAGAGGACTTCACACCGGTGGCGCTGTACGCCAGGGTATCCAGCGACAGGCAGGACGTGGACCTGTCTATATCCGCCCAGCTGCGGGCATTGCGGGACCACGCCAAGAAGTACAACCACCTGGTCGTGAGGGAGTATATTGACGAGGCGGAGAGCGGGAGAATCGCCAACAGGCCCCAGTTCCGTAAGATGATAGAGGAGGCCAGGAAGCCTGAGGCCCCCTTTAAGGAGATCCTGGTTTGGAAGTTCTCAAGATTCACCAGGAAACGTGAGCACGCCGTGGCCTTCAAGTCCATGCTCCGCCGCAAGGGAATAAGGGTCATCTCCATTACGGAGCACGCCGACGATTCTCCCACGGGCAAGCTCATGGAGGCCATCATAGAGAGTGTGGACGAGTTCTACAGCGAGAATTTGGCCCAGGAGGTCATGCGGGGTATGCGGGAGTCGGCTTCAAGAGGATTCTGGGTCACCCCCAACTCCCCCTACGGATACCGCAAGGTCTATGTGCAGGACGGGCCCAAGAGACGGCCCAGGCTGGAGGTGAATGATAAGGAAGCCAGGGTGGTCCGGCACATCTTCGAGATGGCCCTACAGGGGAAAAGCACACTGGACATCACCAAGACCCTCAACAGGGAGGGCATAGCCAGTCCCAGGGGAAAGCGGTGGCTGAAGAGTTCCGTTCATAACATGCTGAACAACGAGGCCTACATGGGAACACTGGTCTGGGGAACCAGGGCCAGGGACGGGGCACCGCCGGTGCGGGTGGCGAAGGCCTTCCCCGCCCTCGTATCCAAGCGTAAATTCCTTCAGATTGCAAACCAACTGCGGTCCCGGGCCCCAAAAGTCGAACATCCCAGGCGGTCTTCCAGCCCCTATCTTCTCAGCGGCATTGCCAAGTGCGAGTCCTGCCGCAAGGCCCTCGTCGCCTCAGAGGCCAAGAGCGGCAAGTACACCTACTACGTATGCAATTCCCTACTGAAGCGGGGAAGGGGCACTTGCAACACCCCGAGGCTCAACTCCAAGCATTTCGAGGGTCTCATAATCGACAATATCCGGGACAACATCCTCACCGAGTCCAACATCCGAGACCTGGTGAAGATTGTGGACGAGGAGATGGACGGGGTGGCCAGAGAGCAACGCAAGAGGCTGAAGGTCATCAGGGATGAGCTTGATGAAGTGAAACGGCGTATGGGGAGGGTATGGCAAGTAATAGAGACGTCCAAACTCGACATTGCCGACGCCTCAGACCGGATCAGGGAGCACCGGGAGAGGAAGGAGAAGCTGGAGGCCGCGGCGGATGAGGCAAGGGCCATACTGAAGCATCGGAGGGTGACGCTGGATAGGATGGAGACGATCACGGCCTTCGCCAAAGACATGAGCGGTTACCTGAGAACCAGTGAGTTGACGGAGTCGCGGGCCTTCATCCGGTCCTTCGTGAAGGAGATCCAGGTGAGGCCCGGGAGGGCCACCATTCACTACACGATTCCCACCCCTGAAGATAGTCCCGTTGGGGGAGGCGACGCCGCTGAAGTGGCCCTGAATGGGGGAGTAGTTATGAGTACAGTACAGAGTGGTGGGCCTGACTGCACAAAATCTAGAACCGAGGCCGATTCCTGGCTTATTCCACCCTTTGGCATGGGGATTGTGTAGGTCAAAGTAGCTTCTTCTCCCACCACCTTGATGCCCTCTACGAAGTTGCGTATGAGCGCCTTTCGCTCCGGTATCGTCCCCTCCTTCAGGAAATCCCTCAGGTCCGCCACGTATACCTTCATCTCCTCGGTGGTGGGAAGTTCAACCCTCCTCTGCTCCAACTGACTCACAGCCTCGTCCATCGCGGCCTCCAGCTGCTCTTCACGGTGTCTCAAAGACAGAATGCGAGGGGACAGAACCTCCAAGGTCAGGTCGCTGGTCTCCAGCGCGTCGTAGAGCCTACCAAGCCGCTTCCTAACGTCGGTGAGTTCTCCTTCTATCACCTCCACCCTGCCGGCCAACTCCCCGGCCATGGTGTCTATCTCCTCAGCCACCAGGGTGATCAGGTCAACGATGGTTTCCTCCGTCAGGATTCTCTCCCTGATCTTCTCGACGATGAAGTCCTCCACTCTCGTGGCGTTCAGGTAGCGAGCCTCGCAGGTTCCTGCACCGTCCCGATAGAGAGTCCCGCAGATGTAATAGGCGAACTTGCCTCCCTTGGCCTTCTGGCCTATGTACGCTCTGTCGCATAAACCGCACTTCAGCAAGCCGCTCAGGAGGTAGGTGCTTCCGACCCTACCGGGCCTCTGCACATTCGGCGCCCGACTTCTCATGGCCTGCTGCACGGAGTCAAACACCTCTCTGGATACCAGGGCGGGCCAGGCTTCTTCCACCCTTACAGGATCTGAAGCTTTCTTTCCCTTGACGGTCCGGCCCCATACGGCAGCGCCGGTGTAGGCCTCGTTTCTGAGAAGATAGGCAAGACCGCTCTTGTACCAGCGCCTGCCCCTGTTAGTGATGCCCCTGTCGTTCAGCTGTTTGCAAATCTCCTTCAAGCCAGCGCCCATAAGAGAACTCTGGAAAATCTCCTTCACCACGGGGGCTGCGGCGGGGTCCACTTCCAGGGTGGGACGTTCCTTGGCTCCGTCCTTGACCTTGATCCGTTTGTATCCGAATGGAGACCTGGAGGCCAGAAAGAATCCCCTGGACGCCGCCTCTCTCATTCCACGAGTCACTTCTTGAGCCAAATTCTCGCTGTAGAACTCGTCCACGCTCTCGATGATGGCTTCAAGCAACCTACCCGTAGGGGTGTCATCGGCTTGCTCTGTGATAGAGACCACCCGGATGCCCTTGCGCCGGAGCATGGACTTGAAGGCGACGGCGTGTTCCCGCTTGCGTGTGAACCTGGAGAACTTCCAGACCAATATGACCCGGAAGGGTGAATTGGGTTGTGATCCCTCTTCAATCATCTTACGGAACTGGGGCCTGTCTGCGATTCTTCCGCTTTCGGCTTCGTCCACGTACTGGCGAGCGACGGAGTAGCCGTGCTTCTTGGCGTAGTCGTTCAACGCCCTCAACTGGGCGGCGACGGACAGGTCTACGTCCTGTCTGTCGCTGGATACCCTGGCGTAGAGGGCGGCCGGTGTGGGTGGCTGTAGATGATTTTTCATTTTGTACTCCTTGAATCTCCGTATTCAGCATGGCGAGTGCGGAATCTCTCGTGTCGGATCCCCCTGAGCCACTCCCTCTCTTCCATGTAGTTGCGGAGAGCCTCACGTATCAGCTCGCTCATGGTGCGGCCCTCCTCGCGCATCACCTCCTGTACCCTTACCGCCATCTTAGGAGGCAGAGAGAAGGTGATGGTCTTGGTGTTCCTTTTGAAGAGCTTTTCGTTCATATATTGTCTTACTATATTACTTTCTATGATGGGCAATCTGACGGGCTGTTGTCAACGTGTCCATCAAACTCGTTCACTCCCTCCGACCTCGGGGGTTCAGTCGAAGCAGTATCCACTATCGAACTGTGTTCACCTCTAGCTGGACGACCTCGTGTGTTGGATACGGCTGATGACTTTGAATAGGTTGCGGGCATGAGGATTGCCACCTGGCCCGAACATGCGCATGAGACTCTTGGGCGGTTTGTTTGTGAGCAAGCCGAGCTTATTGGACCCCATGGTGGCGTTGATGCAACGTCTCGCTTTCAATTCCGTTGCTGTCCACTTGGACCTTTTCAACAGCCCGATTCATTCGCCCCTTACAAAATGTTCCCATGAGTACCCCGTTTTCATGGCGGCTCATATCCACACACTCCGTACTCCTCCCGGTATTCGCAATCGTCAGGCCGATGCTCCTTCAAATCCGCGGTTAGTCGGTTTAAGGCATTCTTGTCTTGGGTATTCAGCACGTACACCTCAAACCCCTCTGCGTAGACCGGATGGTCAGTATATCTTTGTATGCGCCTCGCCCTCGATTTGATCTCTGTGAGTCCTAACTTGGGGAGTAGGTACAATTCCAAGGTGTAACCCCCAGGCTCAACGTCATACCAGTAGTAGGGGCTTTCGGCGCCCCTGTTATAGAGCCGGGCCTTGTGGACAAGTTCGTGTTTTTCCAACTTTGTCAGAACTTCCTCAAGCCTCAACTCGCCAGCGCTCTTAGGTCTCTCCTCGGGGAAAATCCACGGAATAACCAGTATCCCAAGAACAACACTCAGAACCAGCATAACTATGAGACCCAGAGGGGCCAATTTGTGAGAGAACCGTTCCTGGTCAGCCAGTGAACCTGGGTCGTCGGGGGTGACTTGTAGCAGAAATCGATGAGCATGATAGATATTCCAGATAAGAAGTGGGACAAGGAATACCGCCACTCCGGACAAGATGTCCGGCTCATATCTAGGACGGGTGAAAATCAGTGGAATCGCAGCGAAAGATCCCAGAATGGCACTGAACAGGAAATGAACAACAAACCTACGGAAGCGTCTCAGCAACAGATAACCAGCACCAAAACCGGGAAAGAGCGTGAGCAAGACCGCTATTATATGTACCATGCCATTGCCTCGGTTGGCGGCTAGAGAGCCTTACATTGACCTCTTCCAGTCCCGGCGCATCTTACTGGATGCCAAGAGCGGCAACAAGGGGATGTATCCGTTGAATACATATGAGACAGATTTTAACGGGACCAGTTGTTGATGGTCTGCCGAGACCCACCATACGCTCCTTGACCTCACGTACGCTTGGGAGAATAGTTACCCCAGGCAACCTAACAAAGCCGAGAATTCCATCCAATCAGGACAGTAGCAATCGACTCTCGGGTGAGCGGCTGGACGCTTGACCGGACCCACCCAGACGAACTGAGACATGTCGCGAACATCCTGGTCTGGGTGCACCGATGCGTAGACGTAGTGTGTCTCGTCCAACTGGTGTGGCGCTCGTACTACGGGCCTTCCAGGTATGTGGCGTACGCGGTGCTATTCGGGATGCTGATAGCGTTCAACGGATACCTTCTCTAGCCGAACAAGGCGATGACATGGCGCTAGATTCTCGCCCTGAGTGCGATGGACGTAGCAATAATTTCGGTTCCTGTGGCGACAAGCGACGGCTCTAGTCACTACTTCTTTCACCCGTTCTACTACCCCGCGTTGGGCTTGTTCGATGTGATATTCACCTCCTTCAAACTCAACATGGCCAGGGTGACGATGGTGTGTGTCATACATGCGGGCATAAGCCAGACTAGTGGGATGGGCTGGACTTCGGGACCAGGGACGAGAAGCCCCTGCTAGTCAGGATAACCGTCAAATATACGGTCGTGGTGACGGTCAATCTTGTGTCGAAGTACGAACGAATGACGTGGAGGGACGCGATGGGGTGAGAGGGTGCTTCAACTGGCCAAGGAGGTGAAGAACGAATTATATTAGATCAATCGGCGTATGGGCCGGATGGAATGGCGGGTGGAGGGCTTGGACACGATGCTCAAGAGTGTGGACGACAACATGGCAGCTGGATTCGGGAGGCTTGAGAAACGGATAAAGCGCTTTGCCTCAGGCAGAGGTCGGTCGTACCCAGGCTAGGATTATAGCTAGAGCGCCGAACGTTGTGGAACATTGTTCGTTTCAAACTGAGATAGTACCCATGACTCTCTTCCTTTGACAGGATATCTGTTATCCAATCGAGACCAAAAACTCAGGTATACATGGGCGGTCGTGCTTGAGGTCAGTTGACGACGGTTGCTCACGAAGCCCAGCGTGACTCGAATAATCGTGAGTTGGCAAACGCTAACGCACACTAACAGGCTGCGGGAAAACTGTTTCGTGTTATAAGATACAACTAGGATGTAGATGTAATGGAGGTATCCGACTCATGCGCGGCAGGCATAAGGCGCAGGCGACCATGCTGTGGAGGGCATAGACAAGTGCAGCTACCTTCATTCTTCCGAAACGCCGTACAGCGCTGGGGCTTGACGTTGTTCGTGGTGGCCCCGCTCGTTCTTTTTGGTCTGGGCCTAGCCGTTCTAAGCGTCGTCAGGATATTAGGGAGGCATTCCCTAGCGGAGATAGCGGGTGTCTCCATAGTAGGGATCGTCGTTCTGTCAGTATTGTCATTGTGGGAGCGATGGGCATCCAGCCTATGGGCATTCATCGGGAAACGGTGGCGTTCTTCCCAACCAGGAGTGAGAATACTTTGCTTGTTTACTTTCTTCCCTGTGTTCTCCATCTACTTTCTGACGGGGGGTGAGGTTAGGTCTGTCCCTGCGACACTGGAAGTGGGAGTCATCGCCGTAGCCGCTGCACTTGGGGGGCTCGTGCTCAACGCCGGACTGAATCTCGGTGGCGAGAAGGGAAGAGAGTTCATCCTAGTCGCGCAAAGGTTCATCGCTGTAGTGATCCTGATGCTCATCTTCTTGCCTACATTACACATCGCCGACTTAGCGGGGGACATAGACGTCAGTTCGTTCGAGCCAGGCAATCCGACTGCTTGGGGTCGAGGAATGATGTTTTGGATTGCCGCGGCTTCGTTCTTCGCAGGCGCGGGCCTCTTCGTCATTGCTCTCGTCGATCTGGCATATGCGATGTTCGGTTTAGGCGGGAAGGGAAACGCATCGCGACGCAAATGTGAGTTGCCGGATCGGAACAACCAATGCGACGGATGCGGCGACACCGGCGATTCTGGGTCCAGTCAGCCGTAGGCGAGATTTAAGATTTAGGGCAAGTGCGTTGACACGTACCATGTAGAGAGGATTCGAGATGAGGCTGTCTCAAAAGGATATATCCAGAGAATGGCTTTCGCGAAAGACGTCGCGCTGCTGCATGGGTATTTTGCTCTGGCTCAACAGATTCTCACTGTAAAATTCGTCCACGCTTTCGATGATGGCCTCAAGGAGCCTGCCAGTGGGGGTGTCGTCGGCCTGCTCCGTGATGGAGACCACCCGGATGCCCTTGCGCCGGAGCATAGACTTGAAGGCGACGGCGTGTTCCCGCTTTCTGGTGAATCTGGAGAACTTCCAGACTAGGATGACCTGGAATGGGGCGTTGGCTTGGGACCCCTCTTCAATCATCTTTCTGAATTGGGGCCTGTCGGCGATTCTTCCGCTTTCCGCCTCGTCCACGTACTGGCGAGCGATGGAGCACCCGTTCTTCTTGGCATAGTCACGCGACGCCCTAGGCTGGGCCGCAACGGAGTGGTCTACGTCCCGTCCGTCGCTGGACACCCTGGCGTAGAGGGCTGCAGGTGTGGGTGGTTGCAAGTGTTTTTTCATTCCGTCCTCCCTAGCTCTATTCGTCGGGGGATATGGGTATGGCCTTGGATCGTCTACTGCCCTAGCTGGGTCTGACTTGGCGCCCAAGGCACCGCCTAGATCCTGGACGAAAGTGTTTCTCTACCCTTCAACCTGTTCATGAACTGCCCCGTAAAGCCCGACATCCGAAGAAGCATCAATTCAATGTAATGTAATCCCAAGCTCTGGGCCTCGTGCATAGCTAAATCATGAAAGGGGCCACTCCTGTTATCGGGATGTACCAAGTCGTTTCGAAAAACAGTTAACGCGTGCGGGCCATGGCTCCACTGGTGCGTTTTGTCGAGGCTTGTCAATTCGGTGCATTCGGCGGGCAAGCTGGGGTTTATGCTGTTCTGTCGCAATGCATTGGCCATCCAGTCACCTTCATGTTGCTGCCGGCCCTTCGGACCATTGACCAAGAAAGAAAGGCGCTCGAGTGCAGCGTGAGTGAGCACGACACCCACCTCCGGTTCATTGCTCTCATTGCCTCTCAAGTACCATTGAATTACCTTGGATATTCCGTCACCTTTCGCTGGATTGTTGAGTAGCTTCATGAAACCATCGAAGATTGAAGAAAGGTGATGACTTCCTACTGGGTCAAGCCAACTTGGAAGCACGCGTTGCCAGGGTTCAACTTTGTAGGTGCCCCACTGCTCCCAAATCCGGTTCCGGCCTGAATCGTGACCGGACAGAAAAGTTAATCCGCAGTAGGAACCTCTGGCAAAGGAAAGAAATAGGTGAAGCGTGGCTAGAAACCCCTTGAGCTCGTCTGAAGAGAATTGCTTTCCATCCGTTCTAACAATTGTTCCGGTGTGAGTAAGGGCCGACCCACCACGCTGAAGCAAGCCAAAGTGCACACCCATGACGGAGTCAACCCCGATGATGTCTACCAACCATGGGTCGGCTCGAAGTTGAAACCGCTGATAAATCAGACCTGTTCCCGGCTTGGAGGGATTAGGGTGTTCGACGTCGTTTTCTCCCCAGATACTGGGGAAGTTGATCAAGGCAAACTTGCATCTAGTGAAGCTGGCGTTCTCGTCCCTTACCGTAACCAACTCGGACTTCGGAATCATTGTGAGTCTGATCTTGCCGCCGCCTAAGGTGGTGGGGAAGCCGAGCACAGTGGGGACACTCATTCCGTTGTTTAGCAGGATTTCGACTTCCCGTTTGTCCCCTATCTCGTTCGTAGCCTTGACATCAGCCCATGTAAACGCCAAGTCAAAAACAACCTTTGGCCGTGGCGATAGTTCCAAGGTAACCTTTGCAGGAATACTAACGAGCCCGCTACCGACTACGACCTCCACCGTGGTTTCTGCCAAAGTATAAGACCGGTTCAATCTTTCTGAAGGCTTCATAGACTATGGACAGCTTTTGCGTGTCTCTGCTCTTTGAGGACTAACATTCTGGCTCTCATACGCACCTTACCCCAAACCCGAAGCAAGAAGAGTCGGCGTTCCAGAATCGTCCACACTCCGCTCTTGTCTGCGTAGTCTCGCAAGACCCATATGGGCGGCGACGGACAGGTCTACGTCCTGCCGGTCGCTGGATACTCTGGCGTACAGTGCCGCAGCTGTGATTGGCTGTAGGTGTTTCTTCTTCATTCTGTCCTCCTTCAGTTTGGATGTCCGGTCCTATCCTTTAGCCATTCACCAACTCTATGCGGTCGCCGTACCGACGAAAGTCGGCGCCGTTGAAAGTCAGGAGTCGGTGCTCACCATGCGCCAGCATGGTCGCCACGATGTTGGCGTCGTGAATTTGCCGTCCGCCAACGGGAACCTCTCGGAACAGCACCAACAGCGAATCAGTGACGTGGGGGCCATCTTCGAGAATCTCAAAGATGCCAATTAGCCTGCTCATGTCGGCAAGGGCTTCCTCACGAGTGATGGCCACCGTCCAGGTCTGCGGGCGGGTGACGACGGATAGATACTCTCGTATGACCTGGCGGCTGATCCTAAGGGGTTCGGTGCCCTGAAATGCGCGTTCCAGGCTTGTTCGGGCAGCTCCGTGGTCCGGTGCACCGGTAATACGGGAGTTTACCAGCACGTTGGTATCTATGAACATATCAGAGCTAAATCCTGTCTTCGTAGAGATCCTCTCGATTGAGACTTAGGCCCTCGGGCCAAACTGCCGTGGGGTGGATGGGCCACGCCTCGTTTAGGGGAAGTCTGGGTACGGGTTTGGATTCCGTTCGGCGGAACAGCAGCGTCTCGGCTTCCATATCTACCTCCGCCGTCTCCCAACCGGCAACGCTCCAGGCAAGGGCGTGACTGTGGCCGTTGCCGCGCCGCTGATTTCCCCACCAGGGCCGGTGCACCCGTGCAGAGGCAGGCAGTTCAAATCCAATGACCGATTCTACCTCGCGGAAGGAGGTCCTCCAATCTTGGACTTGAAGGCTGCGCAGGTACGTGTAGAGCCTCTGGTACTTGCCCCGGAGCACCATCTGCTGGAACTTGTTCTTCTGGTTTACGGCCAATCCGAACCTCGCTAATCCCGATTTGTCGTTTGGTGATGTGGTTGATCATCCATATAATAGTTAGTTAGTGACTTAATTGCAAGTGTTCGTTGGCCCCTTGTCACACCCTCGGTTCCTGTCTCTTCCCGGGTGGTGCGACATTCTCGCTAGCATTCGGGATGTTACACCTGAAAGCAGGCAACTGGCCGGGCGGCAAATTGCTGGTCCAGATTCTCTTCTGGGGAGATCGAGGTGAATGACTCTTGCTGCAATGGCGGACCAAAAAATCGATTCCGAAGTCCTTCCCACCGCCTCCTGTTCAAATGTCTCGACGCTCTTCACCCGCGGGCTCAGCTACCAAACATCTCCTCACTGTGGCGAGTCCCAGAATCGCCACCAAGGACGTGGTTGGTTCCGGCTGTGCGCCAGCGCCACCGCTGCCTTCAACTCTTCGAACATCAGGGAGTTACGTTTCTGTTCTTCTCTCAGATGCTCCTCAACAATCGTCATATTTTTCTCCAAGCCCAGGATTCTATCCAGGGCGATTGCCAGAGCTAACACAATCAATGAGTAATCGTGCTCCTCTTCCATGGGAACTCCCTCCATCACCACGTAAACACGATGCCTTTGTCCCATGGGCTTGTTGCGCGTCGCAATTGCCCCGGAGGCTATTCGCCGGTCCAGAGTGGAAAGGGAGATCCCCAACTCCCTGCACGCCTCCGCCTTCGTCAGCAATCTCACCTTTTCCCGCTGCTCATTGCCAGCAGCGGCAATCACATCACCATGCGTCATCCCTGACACGTCAATCACCTCACGTCCCCGGTGCCAGCTAGAATGGGACTTTTCCCTGACGTCCGGGAATCGCCGGAAATTGCTACAAAGTTCCCTCCGTGTCCTTTCAGGGGTCTGACAACGTAGGTGGAGGGAATCTTAGGTTTGTCAGCATCCTCCATACAGGAATCCCTGGGGTCAGCCAGTTGCACTTTGTCCTCTGGGAAGTAGGTCCGCAGCGCCAGCCTATTCTCTGGTCTGGACCCTGAAGTGCGCCACACGTCACCCAACACCCCACGCCGGTTGATGAGTTCGTTGTTGGAGGTGAGCAGGGGCGAAGTGTTCACGCCGTCGATGAACCTCAGGAAGGACCTTTCTGATTTGGGGGTCTCGAAGACGAACAGGACGAGGGGCTCGTATCCTCCGTGGTCCCGGTCCGACCAACCGCTGTGGTAGTAGCGGCTGTAGTTCAACAGCTTGGCGCGAATGCGTTTCGGTGTGATGGCCCTCCGCTCGAACTCCAGCAGGCAGTGCCGGGTATAGCCCCAGCGGCCCAGGATGAAAGCGGCGTCTGGGTGCAGCACGTAGTTGGTGTCGTTGTGCTTGTAGCCAATGGTGGAACGGGATGTGGGTTGCAGGTCGAAGACTTCGTAGGCTTCTGAGCCTGCTACCTCTTCGGCGACTGCCGCGGCGAAGTTGGTGACGGCGTCGTTGTGTTCCATCTGGGATGTGACGACCCGCAGAGATGTCCCCTGGTAGGTCGAGGGACCTCCGTATTCTTCATCGTCGCGGCGAGCGCTCCATCGGCGTAGGACCATACCCACAGAGGCTCGGTCGCGGCGGGCTAGGTATCGCAACCCGTTGTCGGTCAGGACGTAGCGTTGTTTCTCTTTCTGCACTAGGGAGCGCCGAGTCAGGGAGCATAGGACCTGGTTCACGCGGCGACTGGTGACTCCCCCCATGAGTCCGGAAAGCTGCTTCTTGGTGCAGAGGGGCCAGGAACCCAGCAGGTCCAGCATCTGCTTCTCGGCCGCCGTCAGTTGCACGGAGAGGGAGGAGTTGAGCTGCTCCGATGGCTCAGGCATGCTGACACGCAGGTGAGAGGTGTAGAGAGCTTCCGGGTTTGGCGGCGTCTGTCCGGTGGCACGCTGGTAGAACTCCGAGGCTTCCAGCACCTGGTCCATCCAGGGAACGATGGTGGCCAGGGAGAGGCTGGGTTCAATCCTCACGGGCAGGATGTTGTTTAGCCCTGCACCACACTGTTGCCACACCGTTGACCCGTGGTCGCCGACCAGAAGGTCTGGTTCCGTGACCACAAACGTCCTGCGATGAGGAGTGAAGTCGCCGAGGGTGCGAATGGCTCGGCGAGAGGACTGGTCTGAATGGGTCAGCACCAGGGTGACCGTGTGCTTATTGCCGTCGGTCAACATCTCCATGCTTCTGAGTCGGTATCGAAGGTTGGCGGAGGGTAGCATTTGACCTTGGCGCATGATGCCGATGGCCTGCCTGTCTGTGAGGGTGACGAGCATATCGTAGGGGCCCTGGCGGTAGAGGTCCACCCGGATGGGCTTCTTCCTTGGGTCGGCGTCGGCGACCATGGCCGCCGTGTGGTAGAGCACGCCCACGGCATCCAGCCGCTCTGCCAGCAGCTGGAACCATCGCCTGGAGACTGGGTAGCTACTCAGCATGTGATCCATGCCGTGGGTGATGTAGGCTGCGACGGCGATACCCTTCTTGGTTGGGAAGTAGCGCCGGTGGGGTCGAGGTCCCAGGGCTGCCAGCCGGTGAGAGACGGAATCCACCAGACCATGCTTGTCGAGTTTTCTCAGCCTTGCTTTGATGGTGGAAGATGGACTCCCGCTCAGACGTGAGAGTTCGCTAGCCGTGGCCAGAGGAGTGGCGCACACGAGCAGCAAAGTATCCTCCAGTTCCTCTGTGAGGTAGAGTAACGTATCGCCGAATCGTAGGCTTGGGGGGCCTTCGACAAGCTTCTGTGTTGCTTCTTCCAGGGACTCGACGGAATCACCAACAGCATCGATCACCGCCCTTGGCAGGGAACGTCCCAGTTGGCCCCTTCGTAGGAAACGCCACAGCGTATGGCGGGAGACGCCAAAGTCTTCGACGGCGCGTTTGCGGCCATGCCTGTAAACGTGGGCGTCAATATAGTCACGGATAGCGACTGTCAATGGGCCATCCGCCGCGACCGACGAGTTCATATCTGTTGTGGGATTGAAAGCCGTTGTACTCATATGAATCAGGCTTCGGTTAGATGCACCAATGTTTCATTGTAAGGGCTAGTCGTGCTCTTGGTAAGGCTTTTGGGAAAAGTGCTTACAAATTGATGACTCTTATGGACCTCGAATGAGCCAAACTTCCTTGAACGTGCCTGTTGAAGGAAGTGGCAACGAGTGTAAGTGTAGAGTTATCTCAACTACTCGTAGGAGATTCGCACCACCGAAGACTGTTGCCCGGCCCCTGAGGTCACATCCTTGGCAGTCAAGGCCTCAGGCCAGCGTAGGCATTAGAGTCGGTCGTCCTCGCCCTTGTTCGCTGCCCTAGTTTGATGCATTGACAATTGCCGTCGCTTGCGTTTGCGCGCAATCAATCAGGCGAGCATTCGTAGACCGCGCCGCAATGTAGCTTGTTGCTCAGAGGAGTGTGGGAAAGACTCCTTCTTTGCTTTTTTTCTTCGGCTTGTAGGGTGTTTGTGTCTTCTGTAATCCCTTCTCATTTCTTCTCCAGTGGCGTACGGCTCATGGTTTGGGGCACACCTCCGCAGTGTGGCTATCAGTCCTGTATCGCCAACCAGTTTCTGACTTGAGAGAGTTGAGTGTTATCCCTCTAAGGGGATTGCATTGATGTAACCCCTCCAAGGTGCTTAGTGACGCTGGAGTTCGTTAGGATGTGACAGGGGAGTTCATGAATTTGACTAAAGCTGGAAATTGCAGCATGCAATACTGAGCTTCCTAGTAGTCAGTCATGGTTGTGGTAAGCTATGGAAAGATGTTGGGGAGGCGATGTTGTGACTACAGCGCGACGGAGTAAGGGCAAGAAGCGACCGGCTGAAACGGACTACAGCTCAGAGCTATGGGCCGCGGCCAACACTCTTCGGGGAAGCATGGATGCGGCAGAGTACAAGCACGTTGTCTTGGGCCTGATTTTTCTCAAGTACATCTCCGACGCCTTTGAAGAACGCCACGCTGAGGTACTCGCCGAGTGGAGTGAAGACGCAGCCGAGGACCGGGACGAGTACATTGCCGAGAACATTTTCTGGGTGCCGCCAGAGGCCCGTTGGCAGTTTCTAAAAAATCAAGCTCGTCAGCCTTCCATAGGACGCTTAGTAGACGACGCCATGACTGCCATCGAGTTGGACAATCCCGCTATGAAGGGCGTATTGCCCAAGGACTATGCCCGTCCTGCGCTGGACAAGGCGCGGTTGGGGCAGGTGGTAGACCTGGTGTCCAACATTAATGTTGGAGGAGCGGAGGCCCGCGCGACGGACGTCTTGGGCGAAGTGTACGAATACTTCCTGGAGCAGTTCGCTATAGCCGAGGGGCGGAAGGGCGGTGAATTCTATACGCCTCGCAGCGTGGTCGGCTTGCTGGTGGCGATGCTGGAACCCTACCGGGGTCGGGTCTACGATCCATGCTGTGGCTCCGCGGGGATGTTCGTCCAGTCCATGGATTTTATTCGTCACCACTCCACTGGCAATGAGAATGGCGGCAGGGCCAGAGGGGATATTTCCATCTACGGGCAGGAGTCCAACTACACCACGTGGCGGATGGCCAGGATGAACCTGGCTATAAGGGGCATTGCAGGGCGGATAGAGCACGGCGACAGCTTCCGTAACGACCGGCATCCGGACCTGCGGGCCGACTACGTGTTGGCAAATCCGCCCTTCAATGACTCCGACTGGGGCGGCGCTCAGTTAAAGGACGACAGACGTTGGGAATTCGGGGTGCCGGCGGCGGGGAACGCGAACTTCGCGTGGGTGCAGCACTTTCTTTACCACCTTGCGCCCCGGGGCACGGCGGGCTTTGTCCTCGCCAACGGTTCCATGTCTTCCAACCAGTCGGGGGAGGGTGCAATACGGAAGAACATCATTGAGGCCGGACTTGTGGACTGCATTATCGCTCTGCCTGGCCAGCTGTTCCGGTCGACCCAGATTCCGGCCTGTCTCTGGTTCCTGTCGAAGTCCCGCCGCAGTGGAAATCGAAGGGACGAGACTCTGTTCATCGACGCCCGCAAGCTGGGGCACATGTTGGACAGGACACGCCGAGACCTTTCGGCGGAGGATGTTGCACGGGTCGCCAACACCTACCATGCCTGGTTAGGGAGGGAGGGAAATGGCGAGTATGAGGATGTGCCCGGATTCTGCAAGAGCGCGTCGATGGAGGAGATTCGGAAGCATGGGCACGTGCTCACTCCGGGTCGTTATGTGGGGGTGGAACCTCAGCCCGACGACGGGGTGCCCTTTGCTGACAAGATGGCGCGTCTTTCGGCGCAGTGGCGGGAACAGCAGGCGGAAGCTCGGCGTCTGGACGCGGCCATTGAGGAGAACCTGGCGCGGCTGGGGTTTGGGAAGTGAACTAGTTTGGGGAAGATTGACACGGGAAGTTACGAGTAATTACTATAATTACGCCATAGTTCCGTAGAGCGGAGAGAAAGTGCATGGAAGAATCGTCTAATGCCAGAGAAGTCAAACTGATTCCCATCGGCAACTCCAAGGGCATTCGCCTCCCTAAAGCCCTATTGGACAAATACGGATGGAGTGACCGTTTGACACTGGAGGAGTTGGAAGAGAGCGTGGTTTTGCGAGGCAAGGAGACCCAAAACCTGTCCTGGGAGGAAACTTACCGCGTCATGGCAGAAGAATCGGAGGACTGGAGCGACTTTGACATCGCTATAGCCGACGGCCTGGACTGATGGCCTCTTTTCCCCGTCGGTACAACGTGTACATTGCCGATCTGAATCCCACCCTGGGCAGTGAAATCCGCAAAGTCAGGCCGGTCGTGGTGGTAAGTCGCGATGAGATGAACCGGCTCCTTGGCACCGTAGTCATCTGTCCGCTCACCTCCAGACTGCATCCGCGCTGGCGGGGTCGACTCCAGGTGGAGTGCGCGGGACAGGACGCCGAGATTGCCGTTGACCAGATCCGCACCATCAGCAAGGAGCGTCTGGGACGTCACATCGACTCTCTCACCGCCGACAATGCGGCAAAACTGCGCCGCATCATCGGCGAGATGTACGCGGAGTAGCAGCGGGAACGCCGATGGGTGAAGCACAGCGAACGTGGGGGTTGGTATGATTGTAGATGAACTGATACACATGCTTGAAACTCATCCGCCGGACCTGCGCGTGATGGTCGAGGGCTATGAGGGCGGGGTGGACGACCTCGAGGCCCGGCTTCTGCTTGTCCGCGACATACGGCTGAACGTCAACGATGATTGGTATTACGGGCGCCACGAGGTGGCGCAGACGGGCGAAAAGGAAACCGGCCACGAGACTGTGCCTGCGCTGATCCTCCGACGGCCCCTGCACGACATAGAAGAGTAGTCATGGCGGGCGCTAGGCAAACGGCGGCGAACGGATGGCGTGAGGTGACGCTGGGGGATGTAGCAAAAATAGTTATGGGGCAATCGCCACCTGGAAAAACCGTGTCGGATGAAATCGGTATTCCACTTCTAAATGGTCCTACAGAATTCGGTTCGCATCATCCGGCACCTGTGCAATTTACCACCGACCCCAGAAAGTTTGCCCAGCCGGGCGACGTGCTATTTTGTGTTCGCGGATCGACCACTGGTCGCATGAATTGGGCCGACCAGGAATACGCCATTGGTCGCGGTGTGGCTGCGATTCGACACGCGGAGGATCCCACGCTCCAACCTCTGTTGCGGGGAGTTATTGAGTTCGCGCTACCCGAACTGCTCAATGTGGCCACTGGGTCAACCTTCCCAAACGTGTCCGAAAGTCAGATTGCGGAAATTCCTTATCCGGATTTGACTTTGCAGAAGCAGCGGGCGATTGCGCATGTGTTGGGGACGCTGGACGACAAGATTGAGTTGAACCGTCGGATGAATGAGACGCTGGAGGCGATGGCGCGGGCGTTGTTCAAGTCGTGGTTCGTGGACTTTGAGCCGGTGCGGGCGAAGATGGAGGGACGGTGGCGTCGGGGAGAGTCGCTGCCGGGCCTGCCCGCGGACCTGTATGACGTTTTCCCGGAGCGGCTGGCACCGTCGGAGTTGGGGGAGATTCCAGAGGGGTGGGAGGTACGGCGGTTGGTGGAGGTGGTGGAGTTGGCATACGGTAAGGCCCTGAGAGCAATTGACCGAAAGGAAGGTTCCGTTCCAGTTTACGGTTCAAACGGACAAGTTGGTTGGCATGACAAGGAACTGGTCTCTGGCCCAGGCATTATTGTGGGAAGGAAGGGCAATCCAGGTATTGTTACGTGGACGCATGGTGATTTCTTCCCAATTGACACGACGTTTTACGTCGTTTCCAGAGACTCTGACTTGGGCATGCACTTCCTATTCTACGCCTTGACCTATCAAAACCTGCCATCTGTTTCTGCCGATTCGGCCGTGCCGGGTCTGAATCGTAACCTAGCGTATATGAACTCTCAGCTTGTACCGGATCGGCAGCTCGCAGACGCGTTCAATGAAGTGGTTGAGACGAACTTCAAGCAACGTCAGCCGCTTGAAATAGAGTCGCTGACATTAGCCGCCCAACGGGATGTGTTGCTGCCGGGGTTGGTGAGTGGGGAGGTAGGGGTTGAGAGTGCCCAATAGTATGTCTGAACCAACTCTCTACCTGTTTCCGGACACTAACGTATTTGTCCAGTGCAAGCCATTGGAACAACTTGACTGGTCAGAATGGCAGCACCTTTCAGAAGTCCACCTGTTAGTAAGTCGCCCTGTCCAGAGAGAGATCGACGACCAAAAGAACCGAGGAAATAGCAGAGTCGCCAAAAGGGCTCGTACGACGTACCGATTGTTTAGGAAAATCATTGATGGCCGTCAAGATTACGAATTGATCAGGGGTTCAAACCCCGTTGTGAAGCTCTACCTTGAGGGGCCGACCCGACCCAGCCCTGAATTGGAAAATACCCTCGATTACAGCAAGCCAGATGATCAGATTGTTGGTTGTGTGCACAAGTTCCGCCAAGTTAACCAAGGGGCAGATGCGAGGCTCCTAACCCACGACGGTGGCCCCATGATGACAGCAAATTCTCTAGGAATTCCATACGTTCCCGTCAAGGACAACTGGCTCTTGCCTCCTGAGAACAACAAGCTGGAAAAAGAGAATGCACACCTAAAGGAACGTATCGCCCAATTTGAGAGGGCAGAACCTAAATTCAAGATAGAATTGGTAGACGACAATGGAGCGATCCTTGATCGACTGGAACTCGAACACCTAGTATACGATCCGCTACATAACGCAACTATCGAATCCCTTATGGATAGGCTAACGACGAGGTTCCCCAAGGCAACGGATTTTGGCCCTCGTGAAGCTAACCCAAGACACCACAAATCGACTGTATTCGATCTCACGGTACCCCGACAGGTCTATGTTCCAGCCACAGGCGAAGAAATAGACCAATATACCAATAAGGACTATCCTAAGTGGGTAAGAGAATGCAGAAAAGTGCTATCCAATCTCCACGAAAAGTTGCAAATTGAAGCTGGGAATCCGGAATTTACCTTTGCGATCTCGAACGTCGGAAATCGCCCTGGCAACAGCGCACTGGTGAATATTGAAGCTAAAGGTAGCCTGAGGATTTTTGTCGCGGAGTATATACCAGATAGGGAATCGCCACATTCAATGGACTCGGCTCTTCCGTCGCCACCAACTCCTCCAATTGGTCGATGGAGTTCGTTTCAAGATGAATTAAGACGATCAATGACATTGCCCAACCTACTGCGAGACCCATTTCGAATACCTTCAATACTTCCTCTTGCTGACAAACGGAGGGACCCGAATGCCTTTTTCTATAAGCCGAATCGTCCGACCACTCCTAGCGATTCCATTACTCTTGAATGCGAACAATGGCGGCACAGCACTGGAAGCGAGCATTTCTCTGGACTGATTTCTATAGCCTCAACTGCCGAAGAGATTCGAGGGGCTTTGGTCTGCCAAGTCCATGCAGAAAATCTATCGAAACCAGTCTGTAAGTTGATTCCCGTTAGGATCGCCATCACTAGAACAAGTTCTGAGGGGCATGCAAAGGATTTGGTAGAGGAGCTAAGGTTTGGTCCAAGGAAAAGGGGGTGATCATGGTCAGTGTAGCGGACGTTAAGGAAGCGGTGCTTGGAGGCAGTTCATATCCTGTATGCTGTGCCAAATTTGCAATTGGACGTATCTAAAGGTTGCAATTGGCCAAGAGAAATACGTGAGAAATACGAATGACTACAGCGAAGAGTGCATTCATAAGTTTTGACTATGACCACGACAACGACCGTCGGGGAGATTTGGTTGCCCAGGCCAAGGATCCTAATTCGCCATTCAACATTACAGACTGGTCTGTGAAGTATCGGATAGACGAGGCTTGGAAAAAGGAGGTCAGAGATCGCATCCGTAGGGTTGATATCGTAATCGTAATCTGCGGGGAACACACCCACGATGCCTCCGGAGTGACAGCTGAACTGACTATTACGCGAGAGGAGAGTACGCCCTATTTCTTGCTTAAGGGCCGCAGGAAGAAAACCTGCACAAAGCCAAGGTCGTCGTTACGAACCGATGTGATTCATCCTTGGAGATGGGATACATTGCGGCGGCTAATCAATCAAGAGATATAAATTATGCCGGACTCGAACGAGACAAAGCTATTTAATCACACCAAAGACTCCTACGGAGACTCATTCGCCACAGACCTGCTGGAGCAGTACAAGCTCTACGTACAGTCTGCCGAGAACGTCAGCGCACGACGGGTAGCCTTCACCCGCTATCTGCTCACCCTGAATTCGGCCCTGATTGCATTGTACGGTCTTCTAATCGTGAATCTGGAACAAAGCAACTGGGTCTTGCCTGTTCCCGTGATAGGGGCCTTGCTTTCAATGCCGTGGTATCTGATTATCAAGTCACACGCCGATTTGAACAAAATCAAGTTCAAGGTGATCCATGCAATGGAGCGGCACCTTCCGGCGGCGATGTATGCCTACGAATGGAAGTTAGCGGACGAAGGAAAAGGCAAGATATATCGGGCAGTGACCAAAATAGAACCATTGATACCGTTTTTGTTTGCGGCCTTGCATTTGGGCCTCGCAATTGTGTTGGTTCAGGTCCGGGCCTCGCAACTGTGATGGTCATCGCGAGTCTTGACGTAATGGCTTGGTCCTCATGACCACCATCACCGAAGCGGATGTTGAGCAGGTCACGCTGGAGTGGTTTGCCGGTCTTCGATGGGGGGTGGCGCACGGACCGGATATTGCGCCGGGTACGCCTGGGGCGGAGCGGGGGGACTTTGGGGAGGTGGTGCTTGAGTATCGGCTGCGGGACGCGCTAGCAGCGCTGAACCCTTCCGTCCCGATTTCGGCGTTGGATGATGCCTACAGGAAGCTGATTCGTCCTGAAGGTTCCACGCTTGAGGCTCGAAACCGGGCCTTTCATCGGATACTGGTGAACGGTGTGACGGTGGAGTATCGGGATGCCGAGGGGAGGGTTCGTGGCGACCAGGTCCAGGTGATCGACTTCGACGATTTCTCCAACAACGACTGGCTGGCCGTCAACCAGTTCTCTGTCACCGAGAACAGGAGCAATCGAAGGCCGGACGTGGTGTTGTTCGTCAATGGATTGCCCCTGGGCATCATTGAGTTGAAGAATTCGACGGATGAGGACGCCACGCTTAACTCGGCGTGGAGACAGCTTCAGACCTACAAGTCGGAGCTGTCCACGTTGTTCTCAATGAATGAGGCGCTGGTGGTTTCCGACGGGAACGAGGCCCGAATCGGGACGCTGACCGCAGGGTGGGAGTGGTTCAAGCCCTGGCGCACCGTCACCGGGGAGAAGCTGGCAGACCTAAGCCTGACGGAGCTTCAGGTGATGTTGGAGGGAGCGTTCTAGCCGTGGCGATTCCTGTCGCTGATTCGGGACTTTGTTGTATTCGAGGACGATGGCAGCGGGACGTTGGCGAAGAAGATGGCGGGCTACCACCAGTTTCACGCCGTGCGGGTGGCGTTGGAGGAGACGCTGAGGGCGGCGAAGCTGCAGCGGGTGGGTGTGGGGATTTCTGACCTAGGCGGCCGGTACGAGTCGGGGCGAAAGCCTGGCGGGGACCCGGGCGACCGGAGGATAGGGGTGGTGTGGCACACGCAGGGGTCGGGCAAGAGCCTGACCATGGCCTTCTACGCCGGCGCCATCATCCGGGAGCCGGCAATGGAGAACCCCACCGTGGTGGTGCTAACTGACCGGAACGATCTGGACGACCAGCTATTCGGCACTTTCTCGCGGTGCCAGGACTTACTGCGCCAACCGCCAGTGCAGGCGGAGAACCGCGCCGACCTGCGGGATAAGCTTTCGGTGAACGCCGGTGGGGTTGTGTTCACAACCATCCAGAAGTTCTTTCCAGAGGAGAAGGGAGACACCCATCCCGCGCTATCGGACAGGCGCAACATCGTGGTCATCGCCGACGAAGCTCATCGCAGCCAGTATGACTTCATAGACGGGTTCGCCCGTCACATGAGGGACGCGCTGCCTAACGCCTCCTTCGTCGGTTTTACGGGGACACCCATCGAGCTACAGGACGCCAACACTCGCGCCGCGTTTGGCGACTACATCAGCATCTACGACATCCAGCGTTCGGTGGAGGACGGGGCGACGGTGCCCATATACTACGAGAGTCGCTTGGCAAAGCTCGCGTTGGACGAGGAAGAAAAGCCGAAGATTGACCCGAACTTTGAGGAGGCCACTGAGGGCGAGGAGGTAGATCGACGGGAGAGGCTGAAGACGAGGTGGGCGCAGCTGGAGGCGGTGGTGGGGGCGGAGAAGCGAGTGAGGCAGATTGCGGAGGACATGGTGACCCACTTCAAGCAGAGGCTGGAGGCGATGGAGGGGAAGGCGATGGTGGTCTGCATGAGTCGCCGCATTTGCATTGACCTGTATCGGGAACTGACTCGTTTGCGTCCGGGGTGGCACGACGACGCTGACGGCGAGGGAACCATCAAGGTGGTGATGACTGGTTCTGCATCTGACCCTGTTGACTGGCAGCCGCACATCAGGAACAAGGCGCGGAGGGAGACGCTGGCCCAGCGGTTCCGCGATCCCGACGACCCGCTCAAGGTGGTGCTGGTGCGAGACATGTGGCTAACGGGCTTCGACGCGCCCAGTCTGCATACCATGTACGTGGATAAGCCGATGCGGGGGCACGGACTAATGCAGGCGATCGCCCGGGTGAACCGGGTGTTCAAGGACAAGCCAGGCGGCTTGGTGGTGGACTACCTGGGTTTGGCTCAGGACTTGAAGAAGGCGCTGGCCACATACACGGAGAGTGGCGGCAAGGGGAAGACGGCGCTGAAACAGGAAGAGGCTGTGGCGGTGATGCTGGAGAAGTACGACGTGTGCAGCGCCATGTTCCACGGGTTCGATTGGACGAAGTGGACTACAGGTTCAGCGCAAGAGCGGCTGAGCCTGCTTCCACCAGCCCAGGAGCACATTCTGGCACAGGAAGACGGCAAGGATCGGTGCTTGAATGCCGTGCGAGAGCTGTCTCAGGCCTTCGCGCTGGCAGTGCCCCATCCGGGGACGTTTCGAATTCGAGACGACGTGGGGTTCTTCCAGGCAGTTCGGGCGGCATTGTCGAAGCGGGCGACTACGGAGGCGCGGACTGAAGAGGAGTTAGATCTCGCAGTGCGCCAAATCATCTCCCGTGCCGTGGCATCTGAAGGGGTAATGGATATCTTTGCCGCGGCGGGATTGGACAAGCCGGATATTTCGGTCCTATCGGACGAATTCCTGGCGGAGGTTCAGGGGATGCCGCATCGCAACCTAGCGGTGGAGTTGCTGCAGAAGTTGCTGAGCGGCGAGGTGTCCAACCGCCGGCGCAAGAACGTGGTACAGGCTCGATCCTTCGCCGAGATGCTGGAGCGGACGCTGCGTCGTTACCAGAACCGGGCCATAGAGGCGGCGCAGGTTATTGAGGAACTGATTGAGCTTGCCAGAGATATGCGAGAGGCCAACGCCCGGGGAGAGCAGCTGGGATTGTCAGAGGATGAGTTGGCCTTCTACGATGCGCTGGAGACCAACGATAGTGCTGTGCAGGTGCTGGGCGACGAGACGCTTCGAGACATCGCCCGGCAACTCGTGGATACCGTCAGGAACAACGTCACTATCGACTGGACGTTGAGAGAGAATGTAAGGGCCAAGTTGCGAGTGCTCGTCAAACGCATCCTGCGCAAACACGGTTACCCGCCGGACAAGCAGGAGAAGGCGACAAGGACCGTGTTGGAACAGGCGGAGGTGTTGTCGGAGGGGTGGGCCGTCGCATGATGTGTAGTAGCAACAACGACTCTTCTCTATAGAGCAGACGAAATAGGGTGGGCTGTCAATACAATAGTATCTTCATGAATACTCCAAACATACACTGCCAGGTGACGAGTGACTAAGACAATCGACCAATTCATGTGGGCCTTCCAACACCACTTCAGGATGAGTGTTCAGTATGAAGTTGAGGAAGTCCTGTCTCAAATAGGATTGCAAACGCATGGTATGGCCCAGGTGCTGTTAGTTGGTTTGGCAACCGAAGAGGATCTGAGGCATGCCAGGTGTATCGAACCAGAAGATGGCCCTCTCGAATTGGATGACTTGCAATCTATCGAAAAGAGGACGATCGAAATAGGTAAAGCGGACCCTGAATCTCGAATGTTTCACAGCAACCATAGACTTCATAAGCAACGAAAGCGTGCATTATTCCTTCGTTCTCGTGCCCAAGCTATCGCCGAAGCGATTGAAAAATCAGGAAAATTCGCAGGCCTCAGCTTCTTTGTAAGTGACTCCGCACCTCTCGCAGGTTATGAGATTCATACCTGCATTGGTATACCTACTGAAGCTCTTGAATCCGTGCCTCGCTTCAACAACCCAAGAAAGGGCGACTATCATGGGCGCCACATCGAAGAGTCTTTCGTGCAAGCAATCATCAACAGTTGTCTAGGTCGAGCTGACGAAGCCCTCTACCTTCCATACCCGGGAGAAGGGATTTTCGTATTGGGAGACCGCGTCGACCTTGTTAGGGGCTCGGCTACACGCTTCGCAAGAGGTGTAACCTTTGCTCTGACGCCGCAACCCACAGAATTGTTCAGGACCGCAAACGAAGTCTCATCGTTAACTTACGAGCGTTCGGGTGCCAAGGGCCATTTAGTAGTTACGGACATCGACAACTTGGCAAACAAACTAAAGGTCACGATCCAAAGCCCCGTCAGGCTAGGACAAGCAAGAAGCGTAAGAAAGCTGTTGGAACTTACAGACGATTCAACAGCTTTACTCACGGATGGTAGAGCCGTTTATGGATTAGGGGAGTGCGTCTCTGCACCTGATGTAGCAAGAGTCGTAATTGAGGGACATGCTAAGTGGTCGCTGAGTATTGACGACATAGCACTCATGAAGGTGGTCTACGAACATGCAACGTTGCCAAAGCAAATACTAGATAAGGAACTCTTTTGTGACGTTGCTCATAGGACATTGGGGGCGGTCGTAGTCGAGCGCATTTGGGACATATTTCAGTGTGCTCTAGACAGTGACCATGGAACTACAATCGTCGTTTCAGAGGACCCAGTTTCAGAGATAGGGCGTCTCGGCCAAGAAGCGCTGGCCATCAAACCCGAATACTTGGATTACAAAGATGTAGCACGACTTGGCCGCATAGACGGAGCAATTGTGCTCGGCCCCGACGGGCGATGTTACGCATTTGGAGTAATATTGGATGGACTAGCTACCTCTTCTGGCGACCGTGCCCGCGGGGCACGATTCAATTCATCGGTTCGTTACCAGCGAACGTCAAAGGTTGGTACTATGGTCATAGTTATATCAGACGATGGCACGGTTGATTTAATTCCAAGTTTGATGCCGCGTGTGCCAAGACACGAAGTGGAGGATGCGGTAAGCGCCTTTTGCGAGTATTCGAGAATGCAAGAGAATGATGGTGAGGAATGGGCAAGGCTGAATAGACTGGTTGAAAGACTTAGCTTTTACCTCGATCAAGAACAATGCGACAGGGTGAATGCAGCTTACGAGAAGGAGATGGACGCACGCCTAGCAGCGGGTGGAACCAAGCTGATGAGAACGCGACTGCAACCCAATCCTGACATGGACGTATCTTACTTTGAGGATGAATGAAGTTTGCGCAAATGGCCTACATCTGGCGATCGCCAGGATCATTAGACCATCAACAGGTCATCGCCACAGACATTGACCCACTCTAGGCATGACTGTTTAAGACTATAATCAGGATTTGGGTGAGGGGTCAATCACCTCCTTAGGGGCCATCAGCCTTTGATGGGGAGAAAGCCTTTCTCTGTAACTGGGACCCTCGATGACAATCTGATGGCTGGCATTGGCCAGCCGGTCGAGGACGCTGTTGCCCAGGATGGGGTCATCGAAGAGGCTGAGCCATTCCTCCACGGCCCTGTTGGATGTGATGACGAAGCTGGAGACGCGATGACGGCTGATTATAAGCTGGTAGAGGTCAGCCGACTGCTGGGGTATGAGGCGATGAAGGCCGAGGTCATCGAGGATGACAGGTCCGGGGAGAGGAAAGAGAGGAAGGTGCGGTCCACGGAGTTGTCCACCCTGGCCTGGGCCATGGCTCTGAAGAAGTTGTCGGCATGGAGGAATCGGGCGGTGTACCCGGCCATGATGGGGGAGTAGCCGTGATATTGAGCTAGGGAAGCTCTTGCCTTCTCCCACCGGTCCCAGCAGCAAGACTTGCCAAGCTGGAAGGGGAAGCCATAGGAACGTTTATAGGCTGATTGTAAACCTAATTGCGAAAGTTCTTGATTTTGTCCAAGATGGTGGAAGAGGGCTGACGGGGCAAGCCCCAGCCTCTCCCTGGCCACCTTACGGAACTTCTTGCGCCTGTTGTTGCGGCCGCCCTTCATTGACTCGTCGTCGGGCTAGCCGATGGAGTGTGTCGGCAGCCAGCAATGGAGACTTTCGCAACGGACTTGTTGGCAGTCGCTTCCTCCTTGGCCCTCGTCTACTCGAACTCGACCCTACTGGCCCATTCAGAAAAGTCATTAGTGGGACTGGTGAGATAGAATGACTTGGCCTGCTTTGGTTCTAGCGACATGGCGGGAGTAGCAAATGTAACTCCACCATCCAGAAACACGGTAACCGAGACATGCTCAAGAGATTCTGCGGAGTTGTTCGCAAAGAAGACGTAAAAGCCCCGCTCGGGGCCATCATAGCTCATGCTAAGCCACCAGTCAGCACCGCTGGTAGAAGCACCTTCTCCAGAGGGCCTGGGATGCATGCCAAAGGTAGCGCCTTGCAGATCCGCTATATTTTCCGAGTAGGTATCAGGCCTAACTTCATGGACAACAATCGGCACAGCCAAGATTGGATTACTGATTTCGTTTGCCTGGCCAATATCAAAGTAGACGGAAGTAGCAATGAACGAAAATTCTTCCTCTGGAGTTGCTGAATCTACCAATATTGTCTGTGATTGATACTGCAATAAGCGCCCCTCCGCATCCACCCAATACTTCGATTGTCCGCTTTGCGCATTTGGGAAAGACAAGGTAGATTCACTCTCCTTGGCTGAGTATAGTCGAGCCACTCGCCCGTCTCTGGTCTCACTCTTGTCTAGAGCCTGATATGACATTAATCCGGTACATTTCGGCTCCCACATTATAATTCTCGGCTCGGGTCTACTCGTCTCCTCCCATTTCCAGTCAAGGTGATTGCGGTAATACAATTGACCGTCGATTCTAACCCACTCTTCTGTCGACCCGTCCCAGTACCCGGGATTTCGCACGCTTAATTGGTAATCGTTGCCTGACACGCGAATGCTCACGGGATGGAATGTGTCTTCGGACGCATCTAGCGCTGACCCTTCCCAATACAGAGTGGCCTTATAGTCTGACTTGGCGGGCCACTCTTCACAGGCGGTGGCGATAACCTGTTCAGCATCTTCCAAGTTCGCATCAGCGCTACACGCCAGCCAGCCTGCTCCTACCCCGAGAATAGCCAGTAAACTAATGGCCAGCCCATTTGCCTTGTACCATAGTTGACGGTTTGTCATTGCGCAGCTTCCGAGACTTTGCCCTTGTGTAAGCGTGGGTAACGTCTAATGTAATTGGGGACTGAGCAAATGCGCAAGAGGGGCTCCCCCAAGTAAATCAAAAATAAGCTAGAAAGCGTTTTGAAAGCCATCTCCACGGGACATACCCCCAGCCCCAGAACAACTTGCTTTGGCTGTCCAATTGTCGCTGCGGCCCCTTGGCGAATGCCTCATCGACTGGCCACGCATTCCCCATCCGTCGAGTTTAGACGCGTCGCCCGTCTGGCCCAACCCGCCCTTGACAACCCCCCTGGCTGGCATGCATCGGTAGTGACCAACGACTTCCGCACAGCAAATTGAAGTTCTTGTGGGCGTGAAGGAAGCGGGCGGTGTGGCCTAGTGATTAAGCCATGAAGCTCTTGCCCACACCAACGGGGCCCATAAGCAGCACGTGCCAAGCTGCAGGAAGCCAAACGACAGCGACGCTAAATGTTGATCGTGAACCTAATCTTGAAGGTTCTTGATTTTGTCCAAGATGGTGGAAGACGTTGATAAGCGAACCATCGGCGTCGTCCGGCAGGGATCCTCTGCCGACCGAACGGACTTCTCCAAGCGCCTGTGGCGGCACGGCGAGGGGCCGCTCCCCGGCGCCGTTCTCGTCCTCGCCTCCAACAAGAACAGGCTGAGCACGCCGGGAGGACTCTTGCTCGCACCTCCGTCCCCGATTTCGCCGCCCTGAAGCGCTACGCGGTCGTGGCCGACGCTCGGATATGGCGTCCCCCTAGGGTATTCGTCGAACTTTACCTGCGCTACGTGCTGAAGGCCTTCGTCCCGGTGGCGCGCCGCCATCGGATCCCCCACCTTCGCAGGCGGCCCTCCCCCGCGACCTGACGGCGGACGCTGAACATGTCCTGCCTGTGCTTCTCAACTCCGCGGGGAAGCCCGCCCTCGACCTCCTCTCCGACTGGCCCTGGATGTTGCAGAGGGATATGGCGAGCCTGATGAACATCTCGGAGGGCCGGGGCTCCCACGTCACCGCGATCCTCGATGGCTGCGGTCTCTTGACCCGCGTCACCGCCGCCTCTGGATGGCTGGCCCTCACTGACAAGGGGCTGGCCTTCCTGGTTCGCAGGGACCGCACGTCGGTCGGCGTGACTCGCAAGCGGTGGAGCGACGCTCCCTAGATACAGAAGGACCCGCGGTGTGGCGGAACCCTTCCGGCGGCAGGATCCGGCAGCTGCTCAGGAACATCCAGCACACCGCCGCTGCCCACGCCTTCATCTCGGCCCTGGCGAACCAGTACGTCGTCTTGGGATAGGAGCTGGCATAGATCGACCCGCCCCACTGGACATCCCGCAGCTTCCCCCACGGCGACACCATGCGCCCCGTCAACTTCGACGCCTTCGGAATACTCCGCCGAGGTCCCCTGACTCGCCCTTCTCCCTAAAGTAGGAGCGAAGGACCGTGCGGCCCGCCGTCCTGGTCGTTTTCGACGACGACACGGCGGCCACCCACTTCCCGTGCCTCGTCAGCGAGGAGATTGCGCGAACGATAGCGGCGGTCCCCCTTTGGGTCTCCCACGGGGCCGCAATCACCGCCCTGGGACCGCTGGGACGCGCATCACGCACGCCCGGCGACTGGGATCCCGCCCACCTGTTGCAGAGCCTGTCGCGCAACGGGTACGGAAACCGATGAAGAACCGATAGAGGACGAGAGCGGCGTGCAGACCCGCCCCTTCCAACGGAGAGAACGAAGAGCCATGTGCCTGCAATCAGACGATTCGAGGGGCATCATGAGGCGCCATGGACGGACCGTTGTCCGGCTCGAGACGGCGGCACTTTGGAAGCAGCTGGCAGTGCTCAACCGCTCCAAGAACTGGCTCGCTAGGGAGACCGGTGTCAACCCCGGCTACGTCTCCATTCTGCTCAACGGGGGGCGCACGCCCTCGGGACGCGTCTGGAAGCGGATGCTCAAGGCCTTCGGCCTGAAGCACCTTTACTAGCTATTCAGATTGGAGGTTAGAGATGACGAATCGTGACGCTGAACTCCGTTTCGACGGATTCACAAACTAGTTCAACCCCACGGGACGCGCCCTGCCCTATCGGGCGGCGCGCTGTCCGAGGACTTGGTGGACCGCCTCCGTAGGCTCAAGGAGGCCAGCGGCCTCACCTGGGCCGGCCTCGCCGACGTCATCGGCGTGGACAAGAATTGGCTCCGAAGGTCGCACAGGAAGGGAGTCGAGCCGTCAGGAAGACCCATGCTCTCCCTCGTTTGCCTAGCCATCCTCATGGGAGAGGGCTTCAAGATGGTCCTCCTCGAGGAGGACCAGCACGAGAACTAGACCCACATAGGGCCGATGGAATCTCCCCCGAGTCCGTCCTCAGCCCGGCGGCCCAATCCCATACCCGTTACGAAAGGCCGACGGTCCCGGGAGAGGCCGCTGCGACTGCGAACCATGGGAGACAGCAAGAGAAGACGAGAGAAGTCCGGCCGCAACATCCCGGACGACTCGCTGAACGCCGTGCTGCAGTCCTACACCCCCAGGCAGCTGGAAAAGGTCGTGAAGGGGCTGCCCATCCTGGCCAGGGTAGCCATACGATCCTACACGGAGGCGGCGGTGGAACGGTGACAGGACAAGGACGGCAGTGAGGAGGAGCACCGATGAACGCGCCTACGACACGACACAGGGGCATTCTATTGCCTGTCTACGCCGTTGAGCGGTACACTTTAAGGTACGGTTGCTGGTGGTGGAGACCGGCACCCGGCGGTTCACAGATGAGAGCGGAAATGTAGTCAGTCTCACTGACGAGCGGCTCCGCCACATCCTGCGAAGGCACCCTGATATGGCCTTCCAGTTACACTGGTTCGCCGAGACACTCGCCAGCCCCGACGCAGTGAGGCCTTCCAGGTCCAGCCCGGCGGTCCGGCTCTACCCGAATCTGCGGGGCAGGAACCGCTACATCTGCCTTGTTGTGTAGAGGTAGAGTGGCTACTCCTTCGTCCTCACTGCCTACCTCAGGCGGAGTATCAAAGAGAGTCAGCATGTCGACCAAGAAGGTGTTTGTCTCCTACCACCACGAGGGTGACATGATTGAGGTGCTGTGGGCCTTCAGGAAGGGCTGCTTCACCCCCACAGAGGATGAGCGCATCCTCAAACGGCCGGACGATGATGGCGAGGTCATAGAGTTTCACATCCACGAAATGAGTTCCATCACGGAGCCGAGCCCCGTCGAGTTCGAGCTTGAGTCCGAGACCCCCGACGATGATGTCGCGAACGTCTCCGTGCGGGAGGCGGCTGTCCGCTTGGGCGTCTCGGAGCGAAGGGTGCGAAAGCTGGCCCGGGATGGTCGAGTTCGTGGAGCAACTAAAGTCGGATCCGAGTGGCTGATTCCCACTCCGGTTGAGGTGACTCTGGGGAAGCGTGGTCCTGCAGGTGTCACGGGGCGTGTCAATGAGGTAGGAATCTAGAAATGCATCAACCTGGGGTCGTGCAAAGAATCTTCGTCTGTGAGAAAGGAGAATTGGAATGGGCCTAGCGGATTGGTTCAGCACCTTTTGCAAGAACATACAAGTCCAAGACGGCGGGACAATCTCGTCACGGTATAAGAGCATCACCCGGCGTTTGAACACGGACTTCTGGAATACTACGTCCGAAATCTCGCACAGCCTCTATGTCGGATCATACGGGAGGAGCACCGCCATTCAGGGATTCAGCGACTTGGATATGATTTTCCGGTTGCCCTATTCCGTATATCAGCGGTACAACAATTACAGCGGGAATGGTCAGTCTGCACTGCTTCAAGCTGTAAGACAGTCGATAGGGAAGACGTACCCTACCTCGCGGGTTGGGGCAGACGGCCAAGTTGTCGAAATCGCGTTCAGTGATGGCATCACTTTTGAAGTCGTGCCTGTCTTTGAGAACAACGGTGGAAGCTTTACATTTCCCGATGCAAATGGAGGAGGGAGCTGGAAGATTACGGATCCCAAACCTGAGATTGAAGCGATCCGGAGCCGAAACAGAGACTGCAATGGAAACCTAATTCCTTTGTGTAGGATGATGCGGGCATGGAAGGCCGAATGGAGTGTTCCTATTGGAGGGCTCTTGATTGATACGCTTGCCTACCAGTTCATCAGAGATTGGAAATACAGGGACAAGTCGTACTATTACTACGATTATATGTGCCGCGATTTCTTCGCTTATATGGCTGATCAAGAAAGGACCCAGTCATACTGGAGAGCCCCGGGCAGCCTTCAGTATGTGTACCGCAAGGGTCCATTTGAGTGGAAGGCCACTAGATGCTATAACCTGTCCCTAGCGGCGATAGCCCATGAGACAGCAAGTCCAAAACAGGAATGGTCAGCAAAACAGAAGTGGAGGGAGATCTTTGGAACCTCATTCCCAGACTGATGGCACAGAAGACCGCAGAGAATTGCTTGACGCTCAGCTTCGAGAGGTATTCGGCAGGGTCGTATATACGCATAAGGCTCACGAAAAGGAAGCCGATATCCTCCTAGCAAGGTTGTCCAAGATCAAGTTGGGCCAGATAGTACTTCCTGCAATAGCGACAGGTGGATTTGTAACTGTCCTGTTGGGCACGGGATGGTGGGGATCCCTTGTTGGCGGGATTTTTTCCGCTGCACTCTTGGCGCTAAACTTGTACGCACGCAATTATGATCTAGGGCAGCAGGCACAACAACATAGAGACGCAGCCATTAACATCTGGGCAATCCGAGAAAAGTACCTTTCACTAATAACGGACCTGGCGATGGAATGCGGACCTCTGTCAAGCGTGCGGCTCAAGCGAGACGCTCTCGCAGATGAACTCAAAGGGATTTACGCCGACTCGCCAAGTACCACAGAAGCAGCCTATAGGAAGGCACACAAGGCTCTCAACTTGCGGGAAGAGATGACCTTTTCTGTCGCCGAAATCGACTCGTTTCTACCCCCGGCCCTAAGAAGGACCCAATAGGAACAAAGGATTCTTCTAGAACCTTCACGGCAGGTGTGGACGGAGGCACACATCCTCCTCGGCAAGTCGACTAACGCCTAGGTGGGCTGCCATCCTTAGCAGTGCGACTCTGTCGCTGTCCAGTGAAAATGTCAGTTTAACTGTTCAACGACTATGTCAGTAGGCGTCTTCTCCAGGGGTGGGTGGGGGTGTTCTGGGAATAATAGCCTTGGTTGTGGGCCAGGGAGGGACGCTCACTAAGCTCTTCGCTCCGTTCCGCCGCTGAAGGCTTGTTGGGCGAGGATTGACTGTCGATCGCCATGGACATTAGCCCAGTCATCTGTTGTTGACCAGCGAAAATGTCCCCCTCGTCAATTCTGGTCGATGGCTGAGACCGCAAGGGCATCAGCTTTGGCACGCTCTTCGGCGCTGAAGCGTTTGGTGGGAGGACTGTCTGCCCGGGCGTATTCTGTCACGGTCATGCGGGCCATTCCCAGCTGCCTGGCAATAGCGCGCAGGGAGAGTCACTGCTTCTTAGCCTTCTGAACCGCCTCCCAACGGGCCTTCTGAGTCTGAGTGGGCGTGCGCCGCAACGAGTGACGAACCGGCTTACCAGCACCACGTCCACCCTTGCTGCCTACCCTTCTGGCTCTGCCCTTGTCCTCATCGGTAGATTCCAGGGAGTCCAGGAGTTTCCTCTGAGCCTGATTGAGGTAGTCGTTGACGAGATCCTTGAGGAGGGCCTGGAGATCGGGGCCGGAGGTGTTGGAGATGGTGGCTCCCCACAGGGAGGACAGGGGCCGGGGGATTCCTGAAAGTCCACGGTTTCACCGTGATACCTGATCATCAGTTGGCCGTCGGCCCGCTCCAGGACCTCGACGTTCAGACCGGCATAGCTGGGCCGGTCCGGTTCCGGCAGCAGTTGCAGGACTCGCCACCGATACTTGATCGTGTTTTCCCGGGCCACCTTGCGTATGTGCCTTAAGCTGATGGTCTCGGTGAGGGACAGTTCGGCGGGCACCTAGCGGTAAGCTTTCTCGGGCTGCTCCGGGGCGACGGAGAACCGGGCATTGAAGTGGGGCAGGAACTCCTTCAGAACCAGCTTGGCCTGCTCGATGGTGCTGGCTTCAGCCAGTCTTAGCTCCGTCACCAGCCGGTCCTGGAAGGTTGACGCCATTCGTTCAACTCTCCCCTTAGCCTGAGGAGAGAGGGCGAAGATCTGAAGAATCCCCAACTCCCGCATCACCGAAGCGAAGTGGGTGGTTTCGACCTGTACCGGTACTCGGCGAGCATTGTACATGAGGGCCGAATGCCGGTCGCTGTACAGGGCCAGGGGTATTCCCCACTGTCGGATCAAGCCCTCCAGAAGCAGCAGATAGCCCCGGGTGTCTTCGCTAACGCGGAACACCGCCTGGGCCACGACGCCGGTGGCGTCGTCCACTTCCAGCAGCAGCACCAGCTTCGGCCCCCGCTCCTCCAGCCAGGGGTGGTGACTACCATCCACCTGGACCAGCATTCCCTCCTGGGGCATGCGCCGACGCCGGAACCGGTGCCGCGGAGAGCGACGAATGCGCGGACTGCCCATGCCGGCCCTGTTCAGGATGCGACGCACAGTGGGGGGCTCAGGTCGATGCCCTCCCGTTCCCGCAGCAGTTCAGTGAGGTGAGTATGGTTGGCGCCGACGTATTGGGTGGCGGCCAACTTTACCACCGCAGCCGCAGCAGCCTCGGGGACGGCATTGTGGGGCCTCCGTCCCCGGTTGCCGTGAGCCAGTGCCTCGGCACCCTCGATCCTATAGGCTGATAGGAGACGTTTGGTATGGCGTTGGATGAATCCCACTATCTCCGCTGCGTGTTCCGTCGTCATATGCTCAGCCAGTAAGCTGTTCAATACCTGAAGTCTTGCCTGCTCTCTTTGCGTCAATGTCACATGCTCCTTCATGCGGACATTTTCCCTGAGCAATTAGCAAGGACCTAATCCCTGAGCAACAACACGTCCCATACACGCTGAAATGATCCTCCGACAACAGCCCTTGCTGGTCGGCTTTCACTACCACCTGGTCAAAGAGTGCCTGTCCTCTCCCGTACTCCAATAGCCGCCGCCGGTTCTTCGTGAACACCGTAGGGTCGAAGCTACGCTCCATCAGGTTCAAGTCAAGAAACCAGCGGAACAGAAGGTTGCATTCCAACTCCTCTCAGAACGCCCGCTCACTGCGCACAGAGTAGAGAGAGATGAGCAACGATGTTTTCAGCAGTCGCTCCGGTGGGGCGTACGCTAGGCCCACCTTCGAGTACATCTGACAAAACTTCGGCGAAAGACGCTCCAAGGCTCCGTCGGCAATAAGCTTGATCCACGAATCGGATGGTCCTGGGGGACTCGTTCCTCCAGATCCACGAACGCCGGCATCATTGCCTGCGGGTCGTGTCTTCCTCGCTTGATGCGACCTCCCCCACTACGCTGTGGTCATTTCATATCTCACACAATTGTTTTTCCGCAGCCTGCTAGACAAGGGACTCATAGATTAACAATCTTGGCTAGTGGTTTTCTCGAGACGACCATCAGTCAATATTGGGATTAGAAATTCCAGGAATTTGACGGAATGGTTGAGAATTCCTACGAAAACTTCATTCAGGTCCCTTTCATCCATGCCGAAATTCTTGGACACATTGCGATAACGTCCTCCCTTCCGGTGAGCGACGCCAGATGAACGTAAGCCTTGAAGATTCCTAAGAAACCCTATATGTTGGGCAGTTTCATCTATGCCGCAGTCTCTGAGTGCATACTCAAGTATTGAAATGCCACGCTTTCCACACAGGTTTCGTTCCGGGGATGTCAACTCTCTAAGGCGTGCTTCGTTTAGCGAATCTATTAGAATTTTGGTCAGGCTGAGAACTTGCTGATCGAATTCACGCTGTTCATTATTCGCAGGCGCTCGCAGACTCTTAAGATGATGTTCATCGTCATCTTCCAGTGGAAGTATAATTTGCCAACCCAGGTGTTCTTGGCTAACTCTTAATAGTTCCTGATACAGCCGCAGGAAAACATCTTCAGGAAGGTCAGACTCATCCATTTCAGCCAGTATTTGGCGAGTGAAGAAAGACCTGCTTGGTCCATCGTGAGACACAATGTTGAATGACTTCCAGTGCAATTGCTCCCTATAAGGCAACTTAGCCAGATCTCCAAGCCATACGACTACATGGTTTCGATTTTCATTATCTATAGTGGTGGACCACAACTCTCCGCATTGTAGCCTATCTCCCGATACGGTGTAACGACTAGGCTGGGTGTAGTACTTATCTAAGACTTCCTTCTTGAAGTGGACCGCCGTAAGGAAATTTGGAGCATCAGGGTTCTTTCCGAAAAAATCAGCCAAACCACTCGGGTCGCATGTATACTCAATTTCAAAGCCGTCATCATTCAGACCGATGATGAAGTTCAAGTATTTCTTCTCTTGTTCAGTTGCAAATCCAGGAAATCCACTTTGCGACTTGGGCAGAGGTTCAATAAGCTTAATGCCCGACAGTGAACTGAACGATTGCCTTCTTGTGAGCAAATCGGGCAGGTTAGCGTAAAAGAACTCCCAAGTGAGTGAACCTTTGCTCGAACGTCGCGCCTCTGTATCTTCAGCTAGTCCTAACTCCTCTAGGGTTAGTGCCGAGAATTCCCTGTAGACAAACTCAATTGCGAGGTGCATCTCCTTAATCGCAAGAAACTGTCGAATCTCTTGAAGCCGTATCCGGACTTTGTCACCATTTTTTTCTAAGACCACTACAATATGTTCATCCCCAATTTCATCTATCTTGATGTAGCAATCATTGTTGTCGTCGTAGTACAGGTTATGAAAAAGGCGGAACTCCTCATTTATCTCTACGGAATTTTTTCGCAGGCCTAAGAAGCTTCGCAATATTACTAACGGTTCAATGCCGAATTCGTTCCCATAGCGCCAATATCTTGACTCCCACTTTTGGCCCTTCCTATCAAATGCACTGCTTGAGCCAGGAGATCCTGCATAGACATCAAGGTGAAAACTGCTACGTGCTAGCAGTTCCTCAACATTCCCAATACGCGCTGAAGGAATCAACGCGCAGCAAACAAAGTGGTCGTGTTCATTCAGTCCCCTCGCATCCCCTGTATGCAAGACAGTTATCAAATCCAGAGGGGACAAGGGTCTCTCCAAACTCACCACCCTCTCGGCTTGGTCCAGCCGCATTCGTTCAGTTTCTATGCTCAAATTCGCCTCATTTCACAATAACTTGAGAGCATAATATACCTTGCATCTTGCTTACCTACACTACCTACATCCGCTCCTGAACCCATCTCTGAGGGCAACTTCTTCTGTAATACCCTCCCGTGCCAGAGAAACTCCGGCGAGTGGAATTTCATGCGTGGGTGTACTTGCATTGTCTGGTCACCAAGGGGGTGGCGCAGTGTTATCGCCAAGAAACTGGTGTATGCTTCAGACGAGCCCAGTGAGTTTAGTGAGGTGCGGTCTGGTGGCATCGAACCCGTGGGCGTCAATTAGGGGCCGCTCAACTTCGATAACATTTTTCAATGAGGCAACAGGCGGCAAGAATAGTTGACGCCAATTACGCGGGTTCCTTACGGGCTTGCCGCCCTGTTCACTTGATTTACCAATACTACTATTGATATCAGTAGGGCTAAGGCCGACATTATGAGAGATGCGACTCGGAATGGCATTTCCTTGTTTAGTAAGTCTTCCTGCCTAATATGGGTCCGAACATAGTGGATGCCTTTATCCGTTAGGACCTTCATCAAAGGCCAGAAGTGAGATGTTTCCCAATAGCCCTCTTCGTCATTATCTGGAGGCAATTCGACAAGCTTGGCTCCAGCTTTCTTGATCCAGTGTCTTGTTCTAACTCTTAGAAATGGGTCTCGGTATAGCTCAATGTCTACATCCCAAGCAGCAAGCCAGGCCTGCATCTCTTCTTGAGATTGGAGTGCAGTTGAGTCACCCTTATATTCCTGTGCCATACGGCCCTGCCACCGTAAGTATGCGAACTCTTCTCTAAACCTTCCAGGAAGAAGGCCTCGAAATCTATCGCCAAGCTTCTGTAGCTGGTTGTCTCGATACGTCTGCATAGAAGTAGTATAGCATTTGGCTCCGAAAGTACATATTTGCCCGAATATCGCTCGCCAGGATCATTAGTCCACCCCGGGTGTGACTGATGAAGGCTGTAATCAAGTCTTGGTTTTACGGTCAATCACTTCCTTGGGGGCCGTAAGCCTTTGATGAGGAGGTAGAATAGGCAAGGCCTTACTCTGCGGCCCTGTTGGATGTGATAACGAAGCTGGAGACCCGGTGACGGCTGATTTTGAGCTGGTAGAGGTCAGCCGACCGCTAGGATGCGAGGCGATGGAGGCCGAGGTAATCGAAGATTAGCAAATCCGGGGATGGCAGAGAGCATTAGGTGAGGTCCACGATGTTGTCCACTCTGGCTTGGGACATGGCACAAAAGATTGATGTCGGCGTGGAGGAAACGGGCTATGTATCCATCCAAGTTGGCAACCTATCCAAGGGACTCAGCCAGGAAGCTCTTCCCCACCTCCTCCGAACCCATCGCCAGGACACGCCAAACTGTAGGTAGCCAAACAATAGCAACGCCTAGATGTTGATCGTGAACCTGACCGAAAAGGTTCTAGATTTTGTCCAGTTTGGTGGGCCTAAGTGTCCTAAATTGCGAACTTTTAGGTGGGTAATTGTCCTGTAGCTAAGCATGAAATGGAAGCAAATCAGTGTCTATCCACCTCAATTTTCGCGAACCGATCCCCACCAATTCCCGTCGTGTTTTGTCGAAATGCCGGCTCCACTTTATTCCCAATTCCGCTAAATGCCCACAGCTACCGTAGATGACGATAGGCGTAGGCGGCTGCACCAACTGTGGCCAATAGGAAACCTAAAATGATCAGGACAATTAGCCAAGCGGAGATACCTCCCTTCTCGGACGTGATTCCCGTTTCAGGTTCGACCGCTATCGTAGCGTCGGGTGTGGGGCTGAGAACGGATGCCAAGGCTACCGTCGGCGCAGGAGTCGGAGTTGCCGTAGGCGAGGGAGAGGGAGTTGGGATGGGCGTTGGCGCAAGTGTTGCGGTAGGCGCAGGCGTGGATGTCACGGCTGGAATTGGCGTCGAAATGGGTGTAGGAGTGGCGGTGGGAGTGGGCGTCGGCGTGGGTTCCGGTGGCGGTGGGCTGGCCACAGACACTTCAATGGTGACAGTTATACTGAATCCCGCGGCGTCTGTCGCGGTTATGACGAATGACGCCGTTCCTGCTTTCAGAGGGATTATGGTCAGGGCGCCCTCTTCCACCACAACCGAGGCCACACTGGATTCTGTGTCTTCCGGCAGGGTGAACTCGAGGGCATCTCCCTCGGGGTCTGTGATGAACTCGTTGAGGTTCGGGGTGGTGGCTGGGTTGCCGGCGGTCAACTCAACGACTGGTACAGGAATAGCCACAGGCTCTTCGTTGACGTTAGTTAACGTAACGGTGACCTCATGCTGTTGAGACACTGGAGGTCTCCCGTCATCTGTGGCAACGACGGAAATGACGTAGTTGTTGGTACCGGCTGCGCTGCCAAGGGCCTCAAAGTCCAGAGCGGTGTTCAGAGACAGGCTTCCGGCTTCGTCTATCTGGAACAGGGCCGCGTCCGGGCCGGAGAGGGACCACGCTATGGCGTCGCCCTCCGGGTCTTGGGCCTGGTACTGGGCGAGGGCGCCGGTATGGTTTTCTTCTACCGAAAGCTGCGCCTCTCCACTGACCGAGTCCAACTCGTTTACCGGTTTGATCTCGATGCTGACCTTCAGCCGGTCCGACGCGCGAGGGGTGCCGTTGTCGACGGCGATGAGGCGAATATCGTAGGTGTTGTTCAACCGGAAGTCGACGGGGTTTTCGTAGTCGGGAGGAGTTTTGAAGGTCAGGACTCCGTCCTCCGAGATACGGAAGTGTTCTGCGTCCTTGTTTTCTATTTGCCAAGTTATCTCGTGGTCATCGGGGTCTTCAGCCTTGTAGGTGGCTACGGGTTCGGTGCTATGCTCCGGGTACTGGATGCTCTTGGGTCCTGTGATTTCCGGGGGACGGTTGGCCCTTCCGCCACCACCACTGCTGCCACCGCCGCTTTGGATTGATGAGGACGAAGAAGCCCGTGAGGTCGGCCGCGTCGCCTTGACCGTCACGTTGACTGGCGGCCCAATCATGACGATTCCATAGCCTGAGACGTCGTGGGTGATGGTGGCCGTTTCGCCCGAGGAATCGGCGGGCGCGCTGACAGTGACTGTCTTCCGCGTGTTCCATTCGGTCGTCAAGAAGGTGAGGGTGGCCGGTTCGAAGGTCACCTTCGTGTTGTCGGAGGCCAGGGTGACGGTGACGTCGCTCGTGGGCTGCGTCGCCAGTACGACGGTGTATGTTGCGCTGCGGCCCTGGACCACGTTGAGGGTCTGGGGAGAGACGGTGACACCCGGTCCGTCGTCGTCTGCGATGTTCACTGTTGTCTCGTCCCGCGTCCCCGCAGTCACGCGGGCTGGCAGGGTGTCGAAGCCGATCTGCACACTCTCGCCCTCATCGTCTACGTCGTCCTGCTCGGTTCTGAAGTCGAAGGTCTGCTCCGTCTCTCCCGTGGTGAACGTCACCATGGTGGGCAGCGCCAGGTAGTCGGGCGGATCGGCGCCGCCCGGCGCGGTCGTTATACCCTGGGGGGTGAAGGTCAGGGGAATTTCCACCAAGCGCTCGGGGTCGGCGCTCAACTGCACCGTCACGGTGACTGTGCCGCCCTCGGCGACCGAGTACGACGCCTTGGCGAAGTTTACGGTCACCTCCGGGTCGTCGTCGTCGTTGATGTTCACCGTGGTCTGTGTGAGGCCTCCCCGAGTGACGGCTGTGGGCAGTGTGCCAAACGCAAGCAGCACACTCTCCCCGTCGTCGTCCTCCGTGTCATCCGTCGCGGTGAAGGTGACCGTCTTCTCCGTCTCGCCGCTGGCGAACGTCACGCTGGACGGGAAGTCGTAGTCGTCGGTGGTTGCGCCCTTAAGGCCGGTCGCCATCAGGGGGATGGTGAGCCTGCGCTCCGGGTCCTTGTTCAGCCGCACCGTCACGTCCTCAGTCGCGCCCTCGGCCACCGTGTACGAGGCCTGCGTGAACGTCGCCGTCACCTCAACGGGGGGCGCGGTGGTGACGTTCTCGTCCGTGAAGGCGTCGGCCTCCTTGCCGCTGAGGTCCTTGATCGGGTTCATCGTCGGCTTGGTGTAGGTCACTGTCACGACCTGCCCGGGCGTCACCGCCGAGGCCAGGGTGAGGGTCACCTCGCTGCCGCTTATGGACACGGCGGTCGGACTGGTCCCCGTTGCGGCGCCGTCCACCTTCACCGTGAAGACGGTGTTTGCCGGGGCGGTGGTGTTGAGGTCCTCGCTGAAGGTGAGCGTGAGGGTGGTCCCTTCCGCCGCCGCCCCCGCGAGGCTCGGCTTCATCGTGTCCACCTTCTGGGCCGGCAGCGCCGCCTGCGCGGCGTGGCCCAGGTCGGCATTCCGGGGGACCAACAAGTCCTTGGATGGAGCTGCCACGATCGTGCCGCCATTGAGGCTGAGCGCGTTGGCGCCCCAGGAGATGCCGTCGCCGTCGTCCGCGTCCGTGTTCACGACGGTGTACGAGAACACGAGATCCTTCGTGTCGCTGCCGCTGGCGTACGCCGCCTGGCGGGTCGCTCCGCCGAGGTCGAAAGCGAACTGCGGTCCGCCGTCCGCCTCCACTAGTCCGGTGAACGTGACTGTGAACTCGATCTTGTCTCCGCTGCCGTAGTAGTCCCCCGTCGGCGTCTACGACACCTCCACGTCCGTGACCACCAGCGGGTCGTCGTCCAGGATGGAGATCGTCGTGCGTTCGTCCGGGAGGGTTGAGGGGATATCGGCCGCCTCGGTAGAATCGGTGTTCCTATCGAAGCGCAGGCGGAATATCTCATTCGGCTCGACCAACGTGTCCTGGAGAGTTTCGTACGTGATTGCGACCGTCTGCGTCTTCCCTCCGTCGGATGCGGGCTGCCAATCCCCGGGCTCGGCTCTCGCTCTCGGTGCGGGGTACGCAACGAAATCGACGCCGGAGTCCGCCACCTCAGGGGTGGTCTCCAGGGAGACGGTGAATCTGTCCCTTGGCTCCGCCAGCCCCGGCGCGAGGGTGAAGGTCACCGTTGGGGCCACGGTCGCGCCCTCATCCACCGTCCAACTGGCCTGGGAGAAGCGGACGGAGAGCGGCAGGCCAGACATCGGCGCTTTGACCTGCACGGTCGCCGCGTCGTTCGGCGCGAGCGCCGGCGCATACCCCGCCCCCTCCACCACCGTGACCGTCAGGTCGCCGCTCGTATTGCCCGGGTAGTCCAGGGCAACGGTGAGCTCCTTCTCGGTTTGGCCGGACGCGATGACGGTGGTTGTACCGGTGAGGTCGATATAGGTGCCGGCCGGGGTCAGGGACAGATCCACGTCCAGGTCCTCTGTGCCCATGTTCGAGCGCCGGATGCGGAAGACAGCGTGCGCGATCAGCGACGAAGCGTCGGCGTGCACCCGCTCGATGCTCACCCGAGGCACGGCGCTGTTGTTGGTGACCGCCCGGTCCGTGAAGTCCGCGGCGTCGTTCCCGTTCGCGTCCTCGATCACGGCGCCCGTCCCCGGCTTCTCGTAGGTCACCTTCACCGAACCGTCGTTGTGCGCTATCGGGGCCGCCAGCTTGAGCACCACCGTGCTGCCGCTCACCGTGACCCCGTCGCTGGATGCCAGCTCCACCTCCGCCTCGCTGCCCCCCGCGGGCGTCGCCTTCACTGTGAACACCGATGCCGCCGGAACGGACGACTCTTTCAGCGCCTCGTTGAAGGTCAGCGTCAGCGTCACCCCGTTGGCGGCCAGAACCGCCGCGTCCGTGGCGTCCAGCTCCGGAGGGATGCTGTCCGCGAGCTCGTTGATCACGTTCTGGTCGGGGAAGGTCGCCACCTCGTTGTCGAACTTGTCGACCATCTTGTTGGCCGTGCCCGTCGACGGCTTGGTGTAGGCGACCTTCACGTCCTCATCCATGTTCCCCACCGCCGTGGCCAGCGTCAGTGTCACCTTGTTGTCCGAGATCGAAGGCGTGCCGCTCAGCGTCTGCGTCGTACCCATACCGTTCTTCACCGTGAAGGCGCCGTTTGCGAGAGAGGCGGCTGCGCCCAGGTCCTCGCTGAACGTCATCACCAGCGACGTGCCGTTCACCGTGGCCGAGACGAACGTCGGCACGGCGGTGTCCTGGCTCAGGTAGACTATCCGCTCGGCGTGGCCGGACCAGTTCTGGGAAGGGGGTGTGAATGTGTAAGTGGAGCTCGAGACGGACGCGGACTTGAAGGCGTAGGCCTGATCGCAGACGTGCAGGGCCAGGGTCCTCTTTTCGGTGGCGGTCAAGGCCGCATTGAGCCCAACTTTCAATGAGGAACCCGTGGTATGAATGCTCTTGATCTCATAGTTGTTGGAGTCGGCTGTCGCGAACGTGGCGTCGTCGAGATTGCCCGCAGGTTCCGCCGCCGAGAAACCGTAGAGGAGATTCTGCGACATGCCATAGCTCTCAACCGTCACCTTCCTGGCCGGCCCGAGCTGCATCGCTCCGCCGGTCAACGTGGGCGCCGCGCAGGTTGCCGCCGCGTGGATCACCTGGGTGAAGACGCTGTTCAGCGGGCCCTCCGGGTAGCCGTCGTCGTCGATGAAGCTGACCACCACCCTCAGCTTCTTGCCCGCGTCCTGGTCGGTCAGAGTGTAGGTGGGGTCCGTCCCGATGCTGGCCGGCTCCAGCGTCGTCCCGTCCGCGGCGAACCGCTTCCACGTGTAGGTGGCGCTGTCGGAGAACATCGTGGTGCCGTTGAGATCGACGAGGCCGTCGAAAGTGACGAACAGCGTCGCCGGCACGCGGAACGCGTTCAGCGCGTTGATTCTCCCCGGTCCCGTGGCGCGGGAGGGGTTGGAGAGGCCGTTGACGCGAAGAGACAGAACAACACTGGATGCGAATTCAGCGAAGACGTCGGTCGAAGTTGCAGTCCGAAACTCGCCCTTGTCGGCGATCATCCATCCACCGGCGCCACCTGAATCCTCGCTGGTTGAGGATGTTTTAACCCAAGCCAATCCGGCCCCGCCGCCCTCGGCCACCACCCAGTAGGTGGTCGAGTGGGTGAGCGGGACGGGATAGGCCGCTGCGAACTCATAGTTGTCCTTAGCCATAATTGCCCCGGTACGGCTGAGCACGGCCACGGCCGTTCCCGCTGCCGATCCGGTGTGGAGTGTGACCGTGGGAGGGTCGGACGAAACTCCTGAGGCAGTCGATAAAAATCTGATATCGACGCTATTGAGCACATAGCCCGCACGGTTGGACCCGGTGGTAAAGGACTGCGCCAAGTCATTGGTCGTCGCCAGCGTCGATTGGTCGTCCTCCTCCTGCCCGACGTTGCTCACCAGCGACCTGGGCGAAGGGGGGTTGACCCTGCCGCTGACCTTGGTCCACAGGGGAGACGTCGACGTCGAGAACGGTCCGGTCGCAGAGGCAGACCGATTTTCTGACCCGTCTTCGATGCTCCAGCCCACGGCGGAACCGGGGTCCTCGCCGTGGTCTGTAATCGTCAATATTTGAGCGTCGTTCGCGCCGTCCTCGACCACCACCCAGTAGTCGGTGGATTCGCTGAGGTCCACGGTTCCGACCGGCACGTATGTAAGGTCAGATTCAATGCCCGGGGCCAACGGGTTCGAAGATCCTGAGAAGTCGGCCACTGTGGCGCCGGTTGCCGACCCGCTGCGGAGCGTCACCGTGGGTATGGCACCGCCGGTTGATGAAACAACATTCATTTCAACCCGTGCCAGGGTGTATCCGGTGGGGTTGATCCCGGTGGTGAATTTCTGAGCCCTGTCGAATTGGTTTCCCACGGCCGCGAAGGCTCTTCCGACTGTCGTGGTCCGGCTAGCGACCAGCAGCCCGGGCGGTGGCTGATTGACCGTGCCTTTGACGCGGAGCAGGCCGGGGCCGGCAACAGCAGTAAAAAACGCACCGGTATTGTCTGCAGCCCGGGTGAAGGATCTATTCCCGATGGTCCAGCCGGGCGCGGCGAATTCCTCGGAAAGGGAAGTGGTATAGGCCCACAAGCCGTCGCCACCCTGGATTATCACATAATAAGGGGTGGACTTGCTGAGCGTCACGGTTGTGGTCGGGACGTAGGTGTAGTTAATAACCGAGCCGATGACAAGGCTTGATGGGCCGGTGAAGTCGGCCATTTTTGGTCCTATTGCAGACTCGCTGTGGAGCGTCACCGTGGGAGGATTGCCGGCGCCTGTACCCTTGAGATTGATTTCGATTTCGGCCAGCGTGTAGCCGTCGTCGTTTTCGCCGGTCGTGAAGTCTTGGACAACGTCGAGAACGGCCAGATTGGAAGTCCCGCCGCTCGTCTGAGCGATGTTGCTCACCAGCGCCGGGAGAGCGATCGTGCCGTTGACGCGGAGCCGGTAGGCGGTACCGTTTGCTCTATCTGCGAAGCTGCCGGTGCTGGTGCGCGACCTGCTTTGGCCAACGTCCGCGATGCTCCAGCCGGGCTCCGCGACGGCGTCCTCGGCATCAGATTGAGTATGGGTCCAGCCATAACTAGAATCAGCAACCGCGACCTCGACCACGACGAAGTACTTGATGGACGCGGCGAGCGTGACGGTACCGGTCGGCGTGAACGCGTAGTTCTTTGTTGTGAACGCGTCCAGGGCAGACGGGCCGGTGAAATCGGCCACCTTGGTCCCGTTAGCAGACCCGCTGTAGAGTGTCACCGTGGGAGGTGCGACGTTGCTAGAGTTATTGGTGGTAAGACTGAGTTCGATGCTGCTCAGCGTGTAGCCTGTTTCGATGTCGCCGGTCGTGAACGCCTGGGCGAGGTCCGACGAAATAAAACTCGTAAACGACGAGGCCGCGTCCTGCCCAGTATTGCTCACCAGCACCGTGGGCGGGGCGCCCTGGCTCTTCACGGGGGGAGTGACGCTGGCGTAGCCGGTGATGCGCGCCCAGGCGACGCTCGAGGTACTGCCGCTCCACACACCGCCGGACCCCAGTATCCGCATCACGTTGGCGAACGCCCCAGCTACGGACACAGCCTCACCGTCATTATTCGACGCATCCAGGTTATGAACATCCATAGCATGGGTGCTGCCGTTCTCTGTGAAATGCAGCGTGTACTCAGTGGCAGTTGCCAGGAAGTGCCCGTAACCGGGAGCTCTAAACGTCACCTCCTGCCCAGTCGTCATCCCAGCCGGGATTTGCACTCTGCCGGGCGCTCTCAACGGATAACACGTCCCGTTGGGGTCGGGGTCGCCGCTACTAGTCGCCTCGCATATCGCAAGCCCGGGCGGTGTCGCGGTCCGAATCACGCCCGTGCCATCATCGGGCCTGATACGCAGCTCGACCTCGGTCACCACCCAGCCGTCATAGCCGGTCCCAACCGATGCGGCGGTCCGGAAACCCAGCGCCCTCTCGCCGTCGAAGCCGATCTGGGTCCCGCCGCCCTCCACCTCGATCAGGGATTGAGAAGTCTGTGCCTGGCCCACGCCCACGCTGCTCAGCAGCAGCGCCGCGGCCAGCGTCAGCAGTAGGACAGCCAGACGCGGGGTCAGCCGTCGGCGTTCGGAAGATCGATTCTTGTGCATAGTTGTTGCGTCCTTATGGCGTTGTGTTTAGATGTTGAGAGACTCGATCAGACGGTTGTTAGATTGCCGTGAGCGTTGCACGATTTCTGCATGAGTTTTAGTAAAGTCTTGTTAGCTTGTGATAGTGCCGAATATGCCCCTCAAATCGAGGCTCTTTGCAAGGCTTGAACGAGCAGGAGATACTCCTGCGCACAGAGGACCGGGGGCCTGACCGCGAGGGGCGGGATGGCGCGAGTATCGGTTGCGCAGAGGTCCCCGCACCGGCCTGTTCGCCGGCAGCCGGTGGTGGACGAGGCCGTAGCGCAGCCCCAGCAGTGCATTGTGGGGGCAGGTATTGGACGTCATGCGGGTACGGGCCTCCGACCGGAAGGCCAGATGGCAGACGGAGATGGCCAGTACGAACCAGCGACGCCGGGGCGGCAATCCTGGCGGCATACGTGACTACGTCCGGATCCATCAGGATGCCCGGCGTAACCCATTGCCGCATGGTATCAGCGACAGTATTCAGTAAGTCCGGCCGTTCCAGCCATTCTCGATACCGGCATACTCAAGTCCTCGATGACGACTCTTACCGAAGAGACCACGGGCAATATGCTCCTCAAACTACCTTACCGCCAACCACGGCTCCTGCCTAGATTCGTTTGTACACTTGTGCGGTTAAGTTCCGTAGATCTCTTTGGACACTCATGAGTTAGCTTTTTGCACATAGTTGGGTGTGTACAAAGAGCTATTTGTGTGTACATATTCCGGTCGAGCATCGCTGCAAGAGAGGCGATATATTTGACTCGGAGTCTCGTGTAAACCAATAATCGCCTCTGCCGAACGTAGCATTGGGACGCCGCCCGTGCGTGTATGCGGCGGAGAGATAATGTCCACTGACGTTCGCCCTTACCAGGCTCGAGTCGACGTACATCTGCCGCGACAGTAGCCCCAGTCGCAGTAATTCTTCGTTGAAGCGGTGGAATATCTTCCCGAACCCTTCGTTGCCGACGCGCTCGATGAAGTAGCTGATGGTGGAATGGTCGAAGACTTTATCGTCAATTGTCAGGAAGCAGAACCATCGAAACGCGATATTCTGAGAGATGGCGGAGCACAACCCGCCTGAACGAAGTGATGTTGTATACGGAGGAGATCAGCAGCGCTCTAACGAGAACCTCAGGATGTATGGCGGGTCTTCCGTTGTCTCGGCAGTTACGGTCTTCCAGGGATTCAAAAGCTTCTGGAAGTCAAATCGCTCATCTATTTGAATAGGCAGATGTTTGGGGTCGATGAAGTCCCTGAGGCGCTTGGTTGTGAACTGGAATAGCGTGGAATCTCTACTATGGCGGTCAAAGGTGTCGAGCATCTCGATCTCCTCCTGATCTCTGATGCTCCTCTCATTCTATTTCCCATGATACTTTCGGGCAGCCGGACTTGGCATAACGGCGCTGGCTGTCATCCTATTTCTGCGCGGCCGCGGCGCCCCAAGAGGATGCGACGCTCAGCGCGAGTGTTAGAGCTAACGCCAACGGCGATAGCGTTATCCCCCAACCCCTCCCGGTCCATCTTGCCGGGAAGGGGAGCGCCAGCCCACACGGAGGGGAGGTCCTGCTGACCTGTACTCCAAAAGCCGGCGACTGCGTAGGGGCGGCGCCCTACGTGGAGCGTTGAGCTTGGCATCTCTACTCGCAGGGGTCCTAGTGCGTTTCCCCATACGGTGCGTAAGCCCAAGGAGCATCGGCCATAGAGCGTAGTGGAATAGTGTATGTGGACACCCAGGACATCCGTCCTCTCCGGTTGTGGTTCTCAAGTATTTCACCACCCCGGACGTAGTCTCTCGGTGGGACGAGACTGAGGTGCACACCAGGTCTAGTCCAAGCTGGCGGCCCATATCGTGATCGGCATTTGTGTCTATCCTATGAATGGCATTGTGGCCTCAAAGCATGTAATGCTGTGTGCTGTTTGACCCTCGCAACCGAGTTCCGACTGCACAGACCTAGCACCCCGGGCCAACCATCCCCTGTCCATCCTCCCTATCCAGCAGTCCGTTTCGCACGGCCCACACCACGATCTCCTGCTTGGACTCGACCCTTAGCTTCTCCCTTACCCGATAGATGGTGTTCCTAACGGTCACCATTCTGACGCCGATGACTTCGGCTATCTGGGCATACGACTTCCCTCTGGCGAACCATGTGAGGACCTCTTTCTCCCTTGCCGTCAGCGCCTTTGAACCGGGCATCGGTGCAGTCCTGCTCCCCATCAGCTTGAAGACCCGCCTCACGGCGTCGTCCGGGATAATCAGCCGCCCCTCGGCGGCCTGCCGAACGGCATTCACCAGTTCATCGCTCCCTGAGTACTTGTGAACGAAGCCCGTCGCCCCGGCTGCAACTGCCTGAATCACAGCATCCTCCTCCGTGGAGGCCGTGAGCATCAGCACCTTCGCGTCCGGCTGCAGGCCCAGTATTTCGCGACAAGCCTCCACGCCATCCTTCTTTGGCATCATCATGTCCATGACGATGACATCGGGTCGCGTCTCCTCTGCCTTCCTGACGGCCTCGACCCCGTCCGCCGCGAGCCCCACGACTTCGAATGCCCCCGAATCCTCCAGGACGTCCCGCAGACCCCTTCTCATGATGGGATGGTCGTCCACTATCAACACCCTGATCATATTGGTCGATGACAACACAGTCTTCCTTTCTACCTACCGAGTGGGGACCACGCAGGCGATAGTCGTCCCCCCTTCCGCGCCGCCCGATTCCACGATGAGCCTGCCGCCCATTCTCTCCGCTTCCTTCTCCATGCCGCTGAAGCCGCGGCCCTGCTCGGCGTAGTCCTCCGGCAGGCCCACCCCATCATCGGAGACGGACAGGCGTATGCCGTCGGCCTGGAAGTCGAGCCTGACCTCGACCCTTCCGGCCTGCGCGTGCAGGAAGGCGTTGGTCAGGGCATTGTGCGCGATGGAGAAGAGGCCGGTCCGGACCTCGGTGGTTAGCTGCGGCTCCTCCCCGGACTGCACCATCTCGGCGGGGACGGAGGTGATCTTCGCGAACGTCGCGGTGTGTGAGCCAAGCACGCGCGCCAGGTCCCGTCCCTCGAAGATGCGGCCCATGTCAATTGGCTTCCTGAGTTCCCACATGGCCGATTTGGACAGCGCGGCCGTCGCCGCGAGCCTTTCCATCAGCTTCGGGTTCGAGTCGCCAGCCAGCTTCATGGCGCCGTCTATACCCAGGCCGATCATGTAGGCGGTCTGGGCGGTGGTGTCGTGAATCGCCTGGGAGAGTTCTATGCGCTCCTGCTGTGCCTGCCGCTCCCTTGCCAACGCGGCCTGCCTCCTGATGCGTTCGAACCGGACGATGAGGTTGACGCCCAGAACGGTGAGATACATCGCCGCCACCCTGGCCGCCAGCGCCCTGTCGTCGCCCGCGTCAAGGTCCAGACCGGAGCCCACAGCCAAGCTCACGGCGGCGAGACTGGCTGCTGCCACAGTAGCCCAGGCCATGTTTAGCCGAAACGAGGTAAAGATCACGGCAAAGGCGCCAAGGGCGGGATAGTAGGTAATGAATATGTAGTTGTCGAACCTGCCGCTGACGACGATGTTGGCTGTGATCAGCGCAATGTCTAAGGCGCTGAGGGCGAGCATCCAGTGCCATGTCACCGGCCTGTTTGTCAGGATCCGATAGTGGAAAACACCATTGAGCGTTGCCAGCATTACATTCAAGAGAAGGTATCCGATGTCCTCTGGATACCAGAGGCCCGGACGGTAGGCCAGCATGACGGCGGCGAAGAGCCAGATGAACCACCGCCCCCAGACAGTGACCTTCGCAGCGTACAGCACCACGTCGGCATCGGCCAAGGCGAACCATTGCAACATCCATTTCTTTATCGTGTGTGCGTACGTCATCAGGACATCCGGCAGCGAAACCATTGCCATGCGAGTCGTTCGGAGGCAACTATCTTGGTGGTCACCGAAGCACGGGCAACTCCCACAGCTGCGCTGGGCGGAAGGGATTATTGGTTTGTGCGAGTCTACGCATCGAAAGTATAGCCTCGTTTGAACCGAATGCTAGATGGGAATGTCTAAATCTTGCATGTACATAAATATAGATATTTATATACATAAGATTATGTACAAAGAGATATACCGTAAGTGTCCAAGGAGAGTGTCGAAACTTCAACCTCAAAAGTGTACAAACGAATCTAGGCAGGAGCCGTGATTGCTGACAAAATTGCTTTATGTTCCGTCCTTATCAGTCGCATCATTCCTGACGAGCCGCAGTTCGCGATCCGCGGTCGATGGAGCCGAGCATGAGCAACACCAAGCGATCACCGGCGACATACGCCCAGGAATCTCCGGCCGCCAACCGGCCACGGCGTCGCCGCATGCGGCTTGGCGGCATACTGGCCCTGGCCCTGACCGCATGGCTCGCCGTCGCATCGCTGACCGGCGACGGGTTCGCGGAGGCCCAGACCAGTTCGCTCTCGGTCGCTGATTTCGACCAGAGTGGATTGCAGGTGGTGGCGCTCGCCTCGTTTACAGCGGGTGGGGCGACGACCCTCTATTCGGCAGCCGATTCGCGCTGGGGCGCGACGGGTTCGCTGGTCGAGGGCGACGTCGACCTGAGCGCCGATTCGAAGATCGTGCGGGTGATGGTCCCTGACCGTACTGGGTCTCTGCTGCGGCTGAATGACGACGGCCCCCTGGTGCTGCGCGCCTGGTTCGGCGAGTCGGGAGCGGGCGCCGACCTGACGGTTTGGCTGCAGACCGATGCCGGCACGACCAGCTTTGCTGCGAACGACTTCAAGACGGTCGGCGGCGGCTACGTGAACTTCAATGTGCCGACGGTGGGACGCGCGATCCTGACAGGGATCGGCGCGGGCGACCGATTCGTGCTGGCGCTGACCACGCCTGAACCGACGCCCGTGCCAACGCCTGAGCCGACGCCCGTGCCAACGCCTGAGCCGACGCCCGCGCCGACGCCTGAGCCGACGCCCGCGCCGACGCCTGAGCCAACGCCTGAGCCGACGCCCGCGCCGACGCCGACGCCTGAACCGACGCCTGAGTCGACGCCTGAGCCGACGCCTGAACCGACACCTGAGCCGGCAACGACGCCTGAGCCAGACACGACACCTGAGCCAGTAACAACGACTGAAAGCCGGTCGGAACCGGCCACGGGTGATCTGCCCGGGACCAGCGACACGACCGGGGTGGTCGCCCTGGACCAGGCGGCGCGCGGCCGGCTGGTCGAAACCGACCTGTGGGACACGGACTGGTTCGCGGCGGAGTTGACGGCGGGGCTCGCCTACCGGATCCAGGTGTTGGGCGCGCCGGGTGTGGACTGCACCCTGCTGGCGCCGATCGTCGAGTCGGTGCATGACGCCTCCGGTAGGGTCGTCGCGGGGACGGAGTGGTGGGATGAGAGCCGGGAGTTGTGGTCCAGGTTGACGTTCACCCCGGCGTCGGACGGGCGGTACTACATCGCGGTCGTGGGCGAACCGAACTACGGGGGAGTGGGCACGTACATCGTGGCGCTGACCGATGGCGGCTCCGGCAGTGACGAGCGGATTGCGGCGATCGGCTCGCAGGGCTGTGTCCCCGAAACGCCGGTCGGCCTGGGCCTGAGCGACGTGACCGGCGGCAGCGTGACGCTGTCCTGGACGGCGCCGGCGCACAGCGCGATCAGCGGCTACCGGATCCTGCGGGGGACGGACGCGTCGTCCCTGCCGGTGATCGTGTCCGACACGGGCAGCACGGCGACAAGCTATGTGGATGCCAGCGTCAGTCCGTCGACGACCTACGTCTACGCCGTGGTTGCGCTCAGCGCGGCCGGTGGCGGAGCGCCGTCGGTGTCCGCGAGCACCACGACGCCGCCGCCGAACGCCGGCGCCAAGGCCGGGACCGGTAAGACCGGCTCCGACCCCACCCTGGCCCCTCGCAACGCGCAACTGGCGAACTCCACGCCGGGCGCGACCGGGCTGACCCTGACCCCTTCGTTCGACCGCGTCACGCTCGACTGGAGTACACCCTCGGGCGACGGCGTGAGCGGCTACCGGATCTGGCGCGGAGCCAGTGCCGGCGCGTTGACCGTGCTCGTGTCGGACACCGGCTCGACATCCACGAGCTACGTGGACGAGACGGTCGAGGACGACACGACCTATCACTACGCCGTGGCCGCCCTCAACGCCGGCGGCGCCGGGCCGCAGTCGACCAGCAGCATCGCCACCCTGCCCGCGCCGCGGGTGACGAGCCAACCGACCCCGGAACCCGAAGACCCACTGATCGCGGCGCAGCAGCAAGCGGCCAACGAGAGCGTGTCGTTCAACGACAACCCGATCGTGACGTTCGCCAGCAATCTGGACAAGCCGGACGCGGCTAATACGGACAACAACACCCTTCAAACCGCTGAGGTTCGACTCCAGCAGTCGTTCACGACCGGCCCGGGCGAATCGGGGTACCTGCTTAACAGCTTCAGTTTCAATGCCTACAACGGGAACGACGTTCTCATCGTGTCCCTGTGGACGGACGAGGGCGGCAGTCAGGGAGAGAAACTGGCAGAGCTGGGCCGGGTAGAGAAACGCCTTATGGACCATGACTACATCCTTGAGTACCTGGACGTGTTCCTGTTCCCGTCCACCACGTACTGGGTCCAGTTCCAGGTTCGTGACGCGAATTACGACATCACCGGAGATAGCGGCACAACAACCTTCGATATAACGGCTGCCACGGACATGGATATGGGGAGCCTTCCCGGCTGGTCCTTCGGCGGGGACATCAAGTTCGGCCTGAAAGGCAGAGTGGTGCCGTTCGGCCGGGCCGAACAGCCCGGACAGGACTTCCCCGCTTCCGAAGCGACGCCGGGGCGGGTCCGGCTCGGTGAGTACTCGTTCGGTGTGCTGGATGACGCCTCGGACAGAGACTGGTTCAGGATCGACGGCCTGGAGCATTACCGCCAGTACCGCCTCGAGGTGGACTTCCTCGGCGGGAACGTGGTTGGTGGCTCATTCGATATCTTCTCGTCGAGGCTGGGCGAGCCGGCGGTGGCCCGGAGCGACCTGTGGGACAGCAACTACGACGGACACGCCGTGCTCGACTTCTGGCCGGTCGCGGTGGGCACCTCGACCATGTACGTGCAGGTCGAGGCGGACAACGACATGAACCGGGAAGACGACAGGAATCGCTACACCGGCCCCTACACGATCACGCTCAGCGAACTGCCGGACGTGCGGCGCATGGTGAGCAATCTGGAACAGCGGGCCAGCGACCGTCTGACGTTTTACAACATTGGTCACCTGATCGAAGACGGCTTAACCGGGCACGTCAGGGAGATGGCGATCGACTTCACGACCGGTTCGCATGCCGCGGGCTACACGCTGGACAAGCTCGCGGCCTACATCAGCATGGGCCGCCGTTCCGTCCGGGCGGGTACCGCCACGATCACCGGCGTTGGCGACGCCAACGTTGCCATTGGGCCCCCGGCCTACAGCATCGTCGTCGACGACAGGACGTTGACGGTGGTCGAAGGGCTCAGCGTGAGCTACACCGTCCAGTTGAGCACGCAGCCCTCGGCCGCCGTGACGGTAGTCATCACCGGCGCCGCGGACACGGACGTCACCGTGACCCCGGCCTCGCTGACCTTCACCCCGGACAACTGGGACCAGGCGCAGACGGTGACGGTGACCAGCGCGCAGGATCCCGACAGCACGGACGACGATGTCACTCTCGCCCACACCGCATCGGGCGGCGGCTACAACTCGAACACCTCGGCGGTCGCCAGGGTGGCGGTGCGGGTGGACGACGACGAAGACAGTGTGGTCGCCGACGAACCGGACGACCCCGGCGCCCCCGCTGTCCCTGTCTTCGTCCAAATTCCGACGAAGGCGACACCCCAGGTCGTCATCTACAGCAACAGTACCGCCAACCGCCCCAACGTTGAGCTCTGCCAGCTCGAACGGCTCACGGGCTACGAGACCGGGCTGGCGCTGGCGAGCGGAGACTGGCCGGACGAGATGTACGCCGGGTCGTGCGCGGGCGTGACGCTTGAGGCGAGCACGACGTACTGGGTCGTGTTCAGGTCGCTGAGCCAACACCCGAACTCGTTCTACCGCGTCGCCGAGTCCAACTCGAACAGCCAGGACACAGCGAGCGTGGCTGGTTGGAGTATCGGCGACCAGACCCGGTCCAGGCACTACACGTCCTCACCAAAGAACCGGGGTTGGGTAACGGTGTCGGGCAGGAATCCACTGGCCATCGGCGTCTTCGCCAGCCCCAAGTAGCGGAAGGACGTATCGATCCCCCAGGTGGCTCAGGTCGTCACCGAGCGCCTGGGTGTCCGCCAGCACGCGCCACCGAGGCCAAGAGCGGCAAGTACACCTGCTACGTCTGCAGTCCCTCATCAAGCGCGGCAAGGAGTCCTGCGACACCCCCAGGCTCAGTGCCAGGCAATTCGGCATCATCACGTCCATGACGATGACATCGGGCCGCGACTCCTCCGCCGTCCTGACGGCTTCCACCCCGTCCGCCGCCTGCCCCCCAACGTCGAACGCTCCCGACGACGCCAATCGCAGTCGCCGCCGGGACCCCCAACGAGGCGACGGTGGCTATCACGGACGACGACCCGTCAGTGACGATCAGTTCGGGCAGTCGTCGTACACCGTCGCGGAGAGCGACGACGTTGGTACGGCGCACGTAGTGGAGCACAAGGTGGAGGTGACAGTGACCCTGAGCGCAGATCCTGAGCGGACAGTGGTAATTCCCATAGAGGCTGCGGAGGAGGGAGGAGCGACTGCCGCGGACTATAGTGGCGTACCTGAGAGCGTGACGTTCAATTCGGGGGAGACCTCAAAGAGCTTCGCGTTCACGGCGGAGACTGACAATGTGGACGACGCACGGGCGGCGTCCCAATGCTACGCTCGGCAGAGGCGATTATTGGTTTGCACGAGTCTCCGAGTCAAATATACCGCCTCATTTGCAGCGATTCTAGACCGGAATATGTATGTCTTGTGTATATATAGATACCTCTTTATGTACAAAGAGCTAATTCATGAGTGTCAAAAGAGATCTCCGAAACTCAATCTCAAATGTGTACAAACAAATCTAGACAGTAGCCGTGGTTGGCGGCACGATACTTACCAAAGAGATTATAAGCAATCTCTTTGATAAAAGTTATCATCGAGAACTCGAGTATGCCGCTATAGAAATTAGTTGGAATGGCAAGACGGGGCCACACCCCGCCCGATACGGATTCTTCAAGCGTCGAAAGTCCATGTGTGGGCTGCGGGAGGGTAGGCCTTGGCCGCATGCCGACCGCAAGCGACTGACGCAGGCTTGCTCAGACCCCAAAGTCACAAAACCCGGAGAAAGGTATCCGTGAATCACGGCGTCAGCACCAGACGGCGGCCCGTTGCGGCGAGTCCCGGCGCACCCCTCGCGCCGCGGATTTCCCTTCGGGCTTTCCGAATTTGAGCACCGTGCTGAGATCTTGATCCTTTCAGTGATTCACCCGACCGACTCATGAAGCGGAGCAGCGACGAAACAAGCACCTACGGGTCCGGCAGTTCATGCCGGACCCCAGTCCGTTCCCACCTCCGGACCACCTCCCCCTTACCTACGGCGCTCGGCCTGCATTGTATCGGGTGGCGTTGGGTGCCGTCCGCCTTCTCGCGGTCACGCACGGCCCCGTTGCGGCAGACGGTAGGGCGACAACTTTGAATCTAGGGAGCACAGAACGATGAGCAGACTACTACTTTTAGGGGCAATGATTGCCCTACTCTTAGGCATGACCTTCGGGACCCCGCCGCCAGCGTTCGCGCAGAGCACTACCCTGGTCAGCAACTTAGATCGGCTATCAACTCTTAAACCAGCGGCTGGAATCTATGCCCAGGGTTTTAGAACCGGGGCACATACTGCCGGCTACACCATCAGGAATGTGCAGGTGCGTTTGGCCGCAGGATCAGTGACCAGTTCAACGAAGACGAGCGTCTTGATCAGGCAAGAAAGAAATGGCGAGCCGGGCGCAATGGTCACGGCGCTCACAACCCAGACACCCTTGGTGGATGGCGTCAACACGTTCGCGGCGCCAGCCAACACGACCCTCAATCCACAGACGAACTACTTCATTACTGTGAACGAGGCAACACCTCCACCAACGGGCGCGCCCGCTGTGCCTTTTGTTCCTGGTCCGCGGGCAGTCTATGAATTGACCGGCAGTAGAGAACAATCAGGAGCGGATGGCTGGAGCATTAAAGACAAACGTTTATATAAAAATCACCTAAGCCAAGAATGGGGCACTTCGGACCGTATATTTCTTTTCATCAGCGTTAATGGCGACGTCCACACCCCCAACACCGAGCAGCAGGTGGAAATTGTTCCGCCGACCGTCGACGGCACGCCCAGCGTGAGCGGAGCGGGGACCGACGCGCAGTGGAGCGTGGGCGAGACCGTCGGGGTGACGGTGGCCTTCAGCGAGGCGGTGGACGTGGGCACGAACGGCGGCACGCCGTCCGTCGGCGTCGAGCTCGGAGGCAGCAGCACGGCGGCACGCAGCGCTGCCTATGCCAGTGGCAGCGGGACGGCGGAACTCGTCTTCGGCTACACGCTGGTCCAGGGCGACGGTTCCCACAGCCTGATGGCGGTGACGCCGAACAGCCTGGCGGTCAATGGCGGAACCATCCGCAGCGCGGAGAGTCAGACGAATGCGCAGCTTGCGCACAACGGCACGGTGGTGCAGCTGGGCGGCAGCACGCACAGCACGGAGCCGGAGGTAAGCTTCCAGGACGTGCCGGAGAGCCATGACGGGGCGACGGCGTTCACCGTAGGTGTCCAGTTCAGCGGCCAGCCCGACGGGCTCTCGGCCACGCGGGACGCGGCCTCGGTGCTGGAGGTGACGGGGGGGAGCGTGACCGGCGCGCGGGTGGCGTCCAAGAGCGCGGATCCGGCCTGGGAGGTGACGGTCGTACCCGACGGCCTGGGCGAGGTGACCATCGAAGTTCCGGTGCGGGCCTGCACCGAGGCCAACGCGGTGTGCATCGGCGGCCGGTCGCTTTCGCGGGCGGTTGAGACGGCGGTGCCGGGAACGCCGATGACCGCGCGTTTCACCCAGACGCCGTCGGCGCATGACGGCTCGAACAGCTTCGAGCTCCACATGGAGTTCAGCCACGAACCGGAGAACTTCAGCTACCGCACGGTGCAGGGCGCGCTGTTCGACATCGAGGGCGGGCGCATTGAGCGGGTTTGGCGTCGCGAGCGGGGCAAGGACCGCCAGTGGGGCATTGTCGTGGCCCCGGACGGCGGCGGCGCGGTGACGCTGGTCGCGCGCGAGACCACCGACTGCGCGGCGCAGAACGCCGTGTGCGACGCCGAGGGGGGGAAGTTCGCGGGGGACTTGAGCCTCACGGTGCCGGGTCCGGCGTCGTCATCGCTCCCCGTGGTATCGATTGTGGCGTCGGCGACGCCGGTGACGGAAGGCACGGCGGCGGCGTTCACGCTCTCGCGCACGGGGGCGACGGATGCCGCGCTTACGGTGACGGTGTCGGTCTCGGAGAGCGAGGCGTCGGTGAGCGGGACGCCGCCCACGTCGGTGACGTTCGCCGCAGCCTCGGCCAGCGCGACGCTGAGCGTGGCGACGGAGGACGACGAGGTAGCGGAGGATGCGAGCACGGTGACGGCGACGGTTTCGTCGGGCTCGGGCTACACGGTGAGTGGAACCTCGGGGTCTGCGGATGTCGTGGTGGAGGACGACGACGCGACGCCGGTGGTGACGACGGCCTCGCCGATCGTGGTGGCGGAGAACGCGACGTCGGTGGCGACGCTTTCGGCGACGGACGCGGACACGGCCGCGGCGGATCTCTCCTGGTCGATTCCGGCGGGCGCGGCCGGGGGCGCGGATGCGGCACAGTTCGCGCTGACGGCCGACGGCGTACTGTCGTTCAGGGCGGCGAAGGACTACGAGGCGCCGGACGATGCGGACACCGACGGGGAGTATGAGGTCACGGTACGGGTGACGGACGGGGCCAACCCGGTGGATGCGGCGCTGGTGGTGCGGCTCTCCGACGTGGACGACGTGGCGCCGGTGCTGTCGAGCGCGTCGGTGGACGGGGCTGTACTGACGCTGACCTTCGGCGAGGCGCTGGACGCGGATTCGGTTGCGCCTGAGTCGTCGTTCGCGGTGACGGTGGGAGGGTCGACACGTGCTGTCGATGCGGTGGCGGTGTCGGGGAGCGCGGTGACGCTGACGCTGTCGGCGGCGGTGGAGACGGGGGACACGGTGACAGTGGACTACACCGTGCCCACGGGCGAGTCGGCGAACAAGCTGCAGGACGCGTCGGGCAACACCGCGGAGTCCTTCAGCGGACAGGCGGTCACGAACAACACATCCTCGTCGGCGACCCCGAGAACCGTCCCGACGCCAGCGCCCGGCGCCCCGAACAGCCTGAAGGTTGCCCGGCACGAAAGCGGCAAGCTCCTGGCGTCCTGGAACGCCCCCGATTCCGGCCCTGCTCCCACCGGCTACACCCTCCAGTGGAAGGAGTCGGCGGACGACTGGGATGACGCGGACGACGTCTCCGAGGCCAGGGTGAAAGGGACCTCCCACGTCATCACCGGGTTGACCGGCGGGGTGCAGTACGCTGTCCGGGTCATCGCATACAAGGGCGACGCTGACGGCGATCCCTCGGGGGAGGTCACCGCCACGCCACAGGAGGCGGTTGCGCCCTCGCCGTCGTCGGCCTCGGTGGACGGAGCCACGCTGACCATCACCTTCGACGAACCCCTGGACGCCGGAGAGGCGCCGGATAAGTCCTCTTTCGCGGTGACGGTGGCGGGCAACAGCCGGGGCGTGGACGCTGTGTCGGTGTCGGGCAGCGTCGTGACCCTCACCCTGGTGACGGCGGTGTTCGCGGGCGAAGCGGTGACGGTGGACTACACCGTCCCGACGGACGATTCGGCAGCCAGGCTGCAGGACCTTGCCGGTAATGCCGCCGCATCCTTCAGCGGACAGCAGGTGACCAACACCACCCAGGCCGCGGACCAGCTCACCGCCAGCGTCTCGGTCGTGCCCGAATCCCACGACGGGAGCACGGTGTTCACCTTCGAGCTTCGCTTCAGCGAGACGCCGAGGAAGCGCTTTAGCTACAAGATTATGCGAGACCTGGCCTTCACCGTCACCGGCGGCGAGGTGACCGGGGCTCGGCGGCTGGCTCCGCGGAGCAACGTCGGCTGGGAGATCCACGTACGGCCGGACGGCAACGGACCGGTAACCATCGTGCTCCCGGTCACCACGGACTGCACGGCGGAGGGCGCGATCTGCACCAACGACCGCAGGCCCTTGTCCAACCGGCTGGAGATCACGGTTCCAGGACCGGGCGGGTAGGCCCTCGCCGGAATACACAAGGGGGCGAGCCGTCGCATCTTCTCGGATGGTCTCCCACTAGAAGAAGAAGTCCATGGACGGAAGGGTGAGGCAGGGGCGCCAACGGGAAGCCGAGCCTCTCTCCGTTGACGACGACACGGGGGCGCTGCGCCTGGTTGACGGGGATCTCACCGACGAGAATGGGCGTCTGTGCGAGGGGCGCCTGGAAGATTTTCTACAACGGCGCCTGGGGGACCATCTGCGACGACTATTGGACCAAGGACGATGCCGACGTGGCGTGCCGGGCGCTGGGATTTGTCGCCTCGGTGGAGGACTTCAACCGCTACAGGACTACGTACTTCGGGCCGGGTACCGAGGAACAGGAAATCGTGTTGGATGACCTGTTCTGCACGGGCAACGAGTCCGGGCTGCTGGAGTGTCCCTCAGGCCACCCAGGACCGGGGATTCACAACTGTCGTCACAGCGAGGACGTGAGCCTGCGCTGCCTGAAGGTGGGGCAATCGCCGCCGTGGATTATTGACGTCGAGTTCAGCGATCCGCCCGGAGGCAATGGGGCTTATGACGCGGGCGAGACCCTGGAGGCGACGCTGGTATGGAGCGAACCGGTAACGATTTCGACTCCGTCGGGCGGCCTGCCCCCGAATGTGTGGGTGCTCTATGACAGCGGTGGCAGCAGTCATACCGACATCGCTGAATATGTCAACGGCTCGGGCACGGACCGCACGGTGTTCAGTCACACGCTGCAATCCGGCTCGTACTCCCTGGTGGGGGTCGCCTTCAACTCACTGCGGGTGCGTGATGGCAGCATCGTCAGCGTGGAGAGCGGCCTGAATGCTGAGCTGGGCCATTCATCGTACTACTCCGCCCAGTCCGAGAACCAGGCCGAGGCCATAACCATAATAGGCGTGCCCACCTTCAACGACCCGGGCCCGGACAACGCCTGGGGCGCGGGAGAAGCCGTGGAGGTGACGTTCATCTTCAGCCGGCCCGTACAGGTGGACACCACCGGCGGCGCTCCGTCGCTGTCGGTCCTGCTGAGCGGGACGGCGTCGCGGCAGGCGCTGTACCTTCGCGGCCGCGGGAGCCGCCAGCTGGTGTTCGGCTACACCCTCGCGGACGCGGACGGGACGCATTCCTCTCTGCTGGTTACGCCCGACTCCCTGGCCCTGAACGGCGGCGCCATCCAGGACGTGGACAGCATGCTGGATGCGGCGATCGAGCACCAGGGGGCGGGGGCGTTTTACGTCCAGCAGGTTGTCGATGAAACGGCCCCGGAACTCCAGTCGGCCGCCGTGGATGGGGCGACGCTGACATTGACCTACAACGAGAGTCTGGAAACGGGGGTGACGTTGCCCACGAGCGCCTTCGTCGTGACGGTTGGTGACGCCACCCGGTCTCTGGACTCCGTGTCGGTGTCGGGCACGGCGGTGACGCTGACCCTCGCCACGGCGGTGGCGACGGGGGACACGGTGACGGTGGACTACACCGTGCCCACGGGCGAGTCGGCGAACAAGCTGCAGGACGCGTCGGGCAACACCGCGGAGTCCTTCAGCGGACAGGCGGTCACGAACAACACGGCATCCACTGAAGTCGAGAGATCGGACTCGGCGTCTCCGCCCGACTCCCCACGAGCGTGAAAGCGGCCCGGCACGAGAGCGGCAAGCTGAGCACATCCTGGGACGCCCCGGATTCCGGCGCGACTCCCACCGGCTACACCGTCCAGTGGAAGGAGTCTGGGTCAAACTGGGATGACGCGGACGACGTCTCCGAGGCCAATGTGAAAGGGATCTCCCACGTCATCACGGGGCTCACCGACGGAGTGGAGTACGCCGTCCGGGTTATGGCCCGGAATGGTGACGCCGACAGCGGTCCTTCCGATGAGGTCACGGCCACGCCGCAGGAGACGTCGCCGCCCACAGTCTCGTCGGCCGCGGTGGACGGCGCCACCCTGACTGTCACCTTCGATGAACCCCTGGACACCGGCCAGGCTCCGGACAAGTCCGCCTTTGCGGTGACCGTGGGAGGCAGCGGCCGGGGCGTCGACACCGTGGCGGTATCGGGCAGCGTGGCGACCCTCACCCTGGTGACGGCGGTGTTCGCGGGGGAGGCGGTGACGGTGGATTACACGGCCCCGGTGGACCCGTCCGCAAACCGGCTGCAGGACCTCGCGGGCAATGCGGTAGCCTCCTTTAGCGGACGGGGCGTGACCAACGACACGCAGGCGGCGGCCCAGCTCGCCGCCGCCGTCTCGGCTGTACCGGCGTCCCATGACGGGAGCGCCATTTTCATCTTTGAGCTCCGCTTCAGCGAGACGCCCAGGAAGCGCTTTAGCTACGAGATTATGCGAGACCTGGCCTTCACCGTCACCGGCGGCGAGATTACCGGAGCCAGGCGGCTGGAGCAGGGCAAGAACGTCGGCTGGGAAATCCACGTCACGCCCGACGGCGATGGCGCCGTGACCCTTGTGCTGCCCGTCACCACGGACTGCACCGCGGAGGGCGCCATCTGCACCCAAGACCGCAGGCCCCTCTCCAACCGTCTGGAAGTGACGGTCCCCGGACCGGACGGGTAACTCCCGGCCAGAGCCAAGAAAGGGGCCCCATACATGGCCAGCCGGGGCCGCCGCGTGTCGTTGGGCGGCGCTGGGAAAAGGAGTGTATGGACGGACGCGTGAGGCAACCCTACCGACCGGAAACCGGGCCTCTCACCATCCGACGCGGGCCGGAGCAGGCATCCTTGCGCCCGTATAGAACAGAGCCGTCGGCTGCCCTAATTTCTCTCCGCCTGTCAAGGGCAGCAGGAAAACCGACCAAGTTCGTGGGAGCAAGAGTGGCCTAATGGTAAGGCAGAGCCATGGGAATCTGGCCTCCAGCACTGATCAGGATCAATAACTGGACCCGTGCCAGAGTCCTTCACAGAACGTTGCGGATTGGCAGCCGCGACTGTATTCTATGCGCGATAGCCCGAAATCGGTTTCCCTATCGGAAAGTCCCGCTATCGTGAATATCTTAGTTCTCGGCTGTAGATTTAATCGTCCATGGCACAAATGGGCGCCACGCTGTTCTTTGACCGCCATACCCAATCCCCACGTACCCATCACATCCCATGGACAAGGATTCCCTATTGAGATCATCTAAGGAGAAGCTCCAGAGTGTGACTGCTTCTTGTATGAAGAGCGTGGAAAGCAACCTATTTGAAGGTGCGACCATTGGTTAGGCTTACCTGGAGATTTCCCTCGAGAAATGGCGGAATTGACTACGTCAACGATCCGTCGGGGGCCCACTTCAGTGACGACCCTATAGCAAAGCTCGTTCGCGAGCTTATCCAAAACTCCTTGGACGCCAAACATGACGGTTTCTCAGATCCCGTCACCGTCACATTCTGTGAGATCAGGGTGAAACGTGGGCTGATTGGCGGAGCCGCTCTGAAGCTCTGAAACACCATCTTCAGTCATGCTTGGATAGGACAAAAAGAGACGATAGGCCGGACATGGTCGACGTTTATTCCAACGCGCTGTCCGTTATCAGTCGTCGTGATATCCTGTAATTGGCGGAGCGAAAGTGTCCCACGCGGATGTCGTAGGCCAGGGAAAATGTCCGTCTAGGTGGCCAGGATAAATGTCACTTGTTTAGGTTTACCATGTTATCAGATCCAGGGGTTTCAGATGGAACTCTAGACTGCGCCCCCGGCGGACTCTTGGCCTCCATGTACTTCTTGACCGTGCTTCTGTGGATACCCAATGCCCTTGCGATACCGCGGATGGACAACCCCCTGCGCTTTGCCTTCTGTACCGCCTTCCACCTGTCAATCTGAAGAGGCGTGGGTTTCCTCCGTGCGCCGGCGATGTTCCTGGGCGTCCTGGAGAGGCCATTGGCGACTGCACCATCGTGAGCAGCCCCAGCCGCTCGTTCCCGCTCCCTATCAAGGGACGCCAGCACTTCGGCCCATCGCCTGCCGATGCCGTTGCTATTGAGAGATGGCACGTCCTGGTTTGGAGAGCGTCCGTTGAAGTGGCGAAGGATGCCGGGATGGGGCGGAGCCTCCTGGGTGGGTATAACGCGTCTATTGTGCTGCACTGAGAGCTGACCGTCCAGGCCTTCTAGCACATCTACCTTCACTCCGGCGTGGCTAGGACGGTCCTTGCCTGGCAGAAGCTGCAGGGTGCGCCACCTGTACCGCACGGTGTTGTCCCTAGCCACCCTGCGCCGGTGCTTGAAGCAGAGCACACTATTCATACACATCTCTGAGTCAATGGGCCTATAGGCCACATTCGACTCATCGGCTGGCACTCCGAATCGGCGGTTGAAGCGGACAACGAAGTCCTTTAGCACCACGTTGCCTCCTGTATGGTGGTGGCCCCAACCAGGCGTAGCTCCGTCACCAGCCGGTACTGGAACGTCCCCGCCATCCGCTCCACCCGGCCCTTGGCCTGGGGCGATAGGGCGAAGATCATCTGGATCCCCAGCTCATCCATGGCGCGGCTGAACTGCGTGGGAGCACCCGAGCGCCCAGTCCCAGGCACGTGCTTGAAGACGGAGTGCCGGTCAGTGTATATGGCGATAGGTATCCCATGACGCTCTATGATCCCCCTCATAAGCAGAAGGTAGTCACGGGTGTTCTCGTACTCACAGAAGGCGGCGTGGGCAACCATGCCTGTGGCGTCGTCAACGGCCAAAAGCAATGTGAACTCCGGCCCGTCCCTTCCAAGCCACCGATGGTAGCTGCCGTCTATCTGTATCAACATCCCCTCACTGGGCATTCGCTGACGGCGTACTCGGTGTTTCGGTGGCCGGCGGCGGCGCGGACTTCCAAGGCCAGCCCCCACCAGTATGCGCTTCAACGTCGTTCTGCCGATGACCATGCCCTCCCGTTCTCTGAGCAGTTCGCTCAGGTGGGTGTGGTTGGTCTCCGAGTAGCGGGTGCGCACCAGATGCATCACTAGAGACTTCACCTTCTCCGATGTGGTGTTGGGTGCTCGGCGTCCGCGATGACCGTGAGCAAGAGCAGCGCCCCCCTCCTCTCTGTAAGCCGCCAGGATTCGCCTCGTGTGGCGCTCGCTCACTCTCATCAACGTAGCCGCCTGCTCCAGAGTGATCTGCTCCGCCAGTAAGCTGTTAAGGACCTTTAACCTTGCTTGTTCCTCTTGCGTCAATGTCACATTCTCCATAATGTGACATTATTGCTGGCCTGTTAGCTAGGACACTTATGCTGGCCATTTACATAAGTGGCGGAGAGATAATGTACCACCTAGGCGGGGTCAATCTGTAAGAAAAGGCGGTTGAAAACTGGACCACCCGCGACCTTCCATAGTGTTAAGAGGAGCACTATGGAAGGTGGAGATGTACGCGCGGGTTAGGCGGGCCTGCATGGTGGAAGGGATGAGCGTCCGGGGGGCGGCGCGGGAGTTCGGGCTGCACCGGGACACGGTGAGGAAGTTGCTGAAGTACTCGGTGCCGCCCTGGTATAGGCGGCAGCGTCCTCCGCGTAGACCGAAGCTGGAGCCGTACACAGGGGTCATAGACCGGATACTGGAAGAGGACAAGGTAGCGCCGAAGAAGCAGCGGCACACGGCGAAGCGGATACACGAACGGCTGAGAGCGGAATACGGGTTCAGGGGCGGCTGCACCATAGTGAAGGACTACGTACGGGAGCATAGGCGCCGGTTGAGGGAGATGTACGTGCCATTGACCCATCCACCGGGACATGCCCAGTGCGACTTTGGACAGGCCCTTGGGGTGATAAGAGGGGTGGAGCGGAAGATCCACTACTTCGTCCTGGACCTACCCCACAGCGACGGATGCTTTGTGAAGGCGTACCCGGCAGAGACCACAGAAGCCTTCTGCGACGGCCACGTATCCGCCTTCTCGTCTCTGAGCGGTGTACCGAGGAGCATCCTGTACGACAACACCCGCCTGGCGGTGGCGAAGATCCTGGGATACGGCCAGCGAAAGCGCACTCGGGTGTTCAGTGAACTGGTATCCCACTATCTGTTCGAAGACCGATTTGGTCGACCCGGCAAGGGGAATGACAAGGGTAAGGTGGAGGGGTTGTTGGGATATGCTCGTAGGAACTTCCTGGTGCCCATCCCGAGCTATGGAAGCTTCGTTGAACTGAATGCCCACCTTCAAGAGAAGTGCCTGGAGCGGATGAAGAGACGGCTCAGAGGGGACACAAGGAGACCATAGGGGAGAGAATGGCACGTGACTTGGGGCCCTGCTTCCTCTTCCGTCCGTGGCCTACGATGCCAGCGACAAGCAAGTGAGCCGTGTCAGCTCTCTGTCGTTGGTGAGATACCGGACCAACGACTACTCGGTGCCCGTGGCCTACGGACACAGGGAGGTGGTTGTACGAGGCTATGTGGGCGAGGTGGTGATCAGCTGCGGGTCAGAGGAGATAGCCCGCCACCGGCGCTCCTACCTGCGGGACGACTTCATCTTCAACCCCATCCACTACCTGCCGCTGCTGGAGCAGAAGACGGGAGCCTTGGACCAGGCCGCGCCCCTGGCCGGATGGGAGTTGCCCGAGGAGTTTGAGACCTTTCGCCGGCTGCTGGAGTCCCGTATGGGGAGGCGTGGTAAGAGGGAGTACGTGCAGGTGCTCCGGCTGATGGAGAACTTCCGCAAGGAGGAGGTGCACAAGGCCGTGAAGGACGCCCTGGATCTGGGCGCCATCAGCTTCGACGCCACGAAGCACCTGCTCCTGTCCAGGATAGAGGGTAGACCTCGTAGGCTGGATCTTGCCCTCTATCTCCACCTGCCCAGGATCAGTGTGACCAAGACCCGTGCTCGTGACTACATGGCACTTCTGACGGGGAGGGTGTGATGAGCGACAGGTCCACGGTGCTGCTGGAGCACCACCTGAAGGATTTGAAGCTGCCCACCTTCCTGAGAGAGTACGGCAAGCTGGCGGCCCGGTGTGCCGCCGAGGGCGCAGACCACCCCGACTACCTGCTCAGACTGGCTGAGCTTGAACTCATAGAGCGCTACCACCGCATGGTGGAGCGGAGGATCAGGGCGGCCCGCTTCCCCGCCGTAAAGAGCCTGGACACCTTCGACTTCCTCAACATACCCTCGGTGAACAAGCACCTGGTCATGCAGTTGGCACGCTGTGAGTACGTGGACCTAAGAGAGAACGTCATCGCCATGGGTAACAGTGGCACCGGGGCAAGACTCACGTGGCGCTGGGTCTGGGCCTGGCCGCCTGCCAGAGGGGTCTCTCTGTGGGCTTCACCACCGCCTCGGCCTGGTCCACCAACTCATAGAAGGCAACGACGACAGACGACTGCTCAACCTCCAGAATAAGCTGTCCCGCCTCAAACTCCTCATCATCGACGAACTGGGCTTCGTGCCCCTCTCCAAGACCGGCGCTGAACTCCTATTCGAGGTCATAAGCCAACGCTACGAGCGAGGGTCCATCCTCATCACCACCAATCTCCCCTTCGACGAGTGGACGGAGGTCTTTGGCTCAGAGCGGCTCACGGGCGCCCTATTGGACCGTCTCACCCACCACGTCCACATTCTCCAGATGAATGGCGAGAGTTACAGGCTCAACCAGAGCAGACATGCCACCGCCACGCGCTCCGCCGGCTCCTCGGACTCTTAACCCCATCCCTCTCGCTGCCACTAAGGGCTCCTGACGACGCCCGCCACAGGCGGACATTTTCCCTGAACATCGCCGCTTAGGTGGTACACTTTTGCGCCGCCCTCTGTCCTAATTTCTCTCCGCCCTTGACAAGTGCGGGGGAACCATGCTGAACTCGGGCCTACTGGCGATTTCCACGGGTGTCTATCCCCGCGAGTGCGGGGGAACCGCCACAACGCCCGGGTTGAGCGCCGACAAGGACGGTCTATCCCCGCGGGTGCGGGGGAACCGGAAGGGTCGCATGGCACAAAGTCACAATAGAAGGTCTATCCCCGCGGGTGCGGGGGAACCAGGCCACGTACGGAGCTGCCAAGGCCCCTGACAGGTCTATCCCCGCGGGTGCGGGGGAACCTGATGCACGTCAGTGAGGTTTCGCTGGCCAGGGGGTCTATCCCCGCGGGTGTGGGGGAACCTGTGTGATGCTGGGGCTATACATCGGCCTAGGAGGTCTATCCCCGCGGGTGAGGGGGAACCAGGGGGAAGAATCCATTTGGTCAGTAATCCACAGGTCTATCCCCGCGGGTGCGGGGGAACCGTGCGCGGAGGAGCTATTCGCAACTCGCAACATGGTCTATCCCCGCGGGTGCGGGGGAACCAGACAACTCGGTGGGCCAATTGCGCGGACTACGGGGGTCTATCCCCGCGGGTGCGGGGGAACCAGGCCCAGGCCAGGTCAGGCGGCCCCCGGCCGGAGGACATCATCATCAGCCGGGACGGCCACAAGTGGTACGGCGGCTACCACGCCGTACGGGGCGTCACAACGACAATCCGCCAGGACGAGACAGTGGCGATCATCGGCCCCTCCGGGTCCGGCAAGTCCACCTTCCTACGCACCCTCAACCAGATTGAGGAACACCAGCGGGGCGATATCATCGTGGACGGCGTGCTCCTCAACCGCAATGCCCGCAACATCGACGCCGTGCGCCGGAACATCGGGATGGTCTCCCAGGACTTCAGCCTCTTCCCCAATATGTCCATACTGGACAACATCACCCTCGCCCCCCAGAGGGTTCTGAAGGAAGACCCCCGGGAGGCACGGGAGCGGGCCATGGAGATCCTCAGCAGGGTCGGGATCCCCGAGCAGGCCGGGAAGGATCCCCACCAGCTGTCCTCCGGTCAGCAGCAGTTGTCCGCCATCGCCCGGGCCCTAGCCATGAAGCCCAGGATCATGCTCCTGGACGAGCCGACCTCGGCGATGGATGTCGAGATGGGGGAGGTCCTGGAATTCATGCGGGAGCTCGCGAAGTCCCGGATGACCGTGATTGCCGTCACCCACGAGATGGGCTTCGCCCGGGAGGCCGCTGACCGCATCGTCTTCTTCGACGAGGGCCAGGTCGTCGAGGACCACCCCCCCGGAGGAATTCTTCCAGAACCCAAGGCACAGCCGGGCCAAGAGGTTCCTGGAAAAGATACTCTAGTGTTACAACGACGGTTTGTCTGACAGGGTGATTTTCGCGACCGATTTGGACCTGAACCGTACTGCCATGAGCGTACCGCGATTTCTCGCTCGTGGCCGGATACGAAGAATCAGACACCATATTGGGCAATCGGTCGTCGTAATACTAGTCGTCTGCGACACCACATGCCCCGACATCAAGCGCAGCAGAGAGAACGCAGGCTTTCAGCCATCAGGCGAACCGGACGACGTTTGGCCCACTGTAGGCCCTCTACAAATTTTCCCCGACATCCCCTCTCACTGATCCGACCCAGCCCCTCTTCACCTTAAAGGTGGTTCACCATTCCACCGCCCCAGCGGTACGTTTTGTCCCCGCCATTGACACTCTCTTGGATGAGTTAGATTACTCATAATCGGAGGGAGATGTCCCAGAGAGGAGCAGACACAGCTCGGTAGGCGGTGGAAGGGGGACACAATTTCCTCAAGAACCTTGAGTAGCGGTGCTACATTTGTCGTCCAGACCTGTTTAATCTTCACGGAATCCTCCAGTTAGAGGCCAGACCTAGAGGAGCCTCTAACTGAGAAAGCGCAGGACTTGTCAATCGAAGTTACGGCTACCAATTGGCGAAAGTACTTGTCAACTTCCTGTCCTACTCAGGTGGCCCCCATTGGTTAGCCCAAAATGCGTCATAATTGAAAAGTAACAAAATCGGAGATCGAACTAGACGATTGCTGCTCTGAAATAGCATTTTCGAGGGACCAATATTAGAAAAATACCCCAAGAACGCCATTCATGTACGAAAAGGCGAGTTCGAGTCTTCGCCGGTCTTAGCTATGAATTGGTGGGCCGGTCTGGACTAAATTGCGAACTTTTCGGTGGGAAGTCCTTATTTAAGGAGCCGCTCGGAAACACCGGCTTAGGCCCCAGGAGCCTCCGGCCATCCGAGCCAGACCTAGAAGACGACTGACATGAACAATGCAGGCCGGTTCGGTCCAGGCTCTCTCGCCGTGTCTCCAATCCGCCCTAACGAGCCTTTGGCCTGTTCGAACATCCCAGCTCCTTGTGTATCGGTCTAGCAGTCTCTTCCACTGAGAGCAGCTACTCTTCCTCGATGCTCCCCTGGGTTGCTGCCACGACGATGGTATTGGGACCGAGGTGAGTGCCCAGGACGGGGCCGAATCGGGACTCGATGAGGCGTTCCGGCTCCACAAGGTCGGCCAACTCATCGCGAACGGCCATGGCGTTATCGGGGCCCGTGCTATCGCTCAGGTGCAACTGGTGAACGGGGGCCAGCTCGCGCACTATCTGGACAATCCGTGCCTGCGCTCGCCTGCGGGTGCGGGGCCGGTCTACGGGGTGGGTCTCGCCATCTCGGATGCCGACGATGGGTTTGAATTGGAGCACTCCGCCCAGGAGGGCCTGGGCCTTGCCGATGCGCCCGCCCATCGCCAGGTACTTGAGGGTGTCGACCACCACGAAGCCGTGATTCCTCTCAATCGACCGTTCAACCCGCCGAGCCACCTCGCGATGGCCGGACATCTCACCTGCCCACCGGGCGGCGCTGAGGGCCGGCAGGGCCTGTGCGCCCCCGGCGAGCCGCGAGTCACGACCTCGATCTGCTCCGACGCCTCGCATGCCATTCTACTTGGCAAGGAGCTATGGGAAGGTCCTAGCGTTTCTTAATAACTCGATCCATTTATCTCACGGTCTTGTAGAGTTTGTAGGCGCAGCGGGAGAGAATAGAGAAGGCGTTGGCAGGAGTGTAGAAGGGGCGCGGCGTAGGGAGGAATTCGCCGGCTTCGAGGTCTTCTACGGCGGCGAGAGTCTTGCGGAGACCGTTTTCGGCGAGGGCGCGGCCGCGCTCGTTGGAGAGATCCAGGCCGCCGCAGACGAAGATGGGGGCGAGGAGGCGGCCGAGCATGTTCTGTCGGTAGAGGCGCCAGCAGGCTTCGAAGGAAAATCCCTTGACGCCCGCGCTGCAGAGGACATCGTGGTATTCCCGGAGGGTCTCGCGCTCGATCTTGCGGCGGGTCTCAGTAGAGACGCTGTCGCTCATGAAGGAGGCGACGTCGTATAGGCCGGAGCCGATGCCGCTGACCTGCCAGTCGATGACGGCGAAGTCATCGGACCCGTCGGGGCCGAAGAACATGTTGTCGAGGAGGAAGTCGCCGTGGCCGAACGTGAGGGGCTGGGTGGCTACGTCGGCCATGTGGTCAGCGATTCTGGGGCCGTAGGCCTCGGCAAGGCGGCGCATGTCCTCGGAGAAGTGGTCGCCAAAATTCTTGAGGGTGGGGACAAGCCAGCGCAGATAGGCCAACTGGACCAGAGGCCGGTACTTGGGGTGGAGGGAATAGTGCAGGCCGGCGACAGGGGGCTGGTCCACCTTGTTCCAGTATGAGCCGTGGAGCCTGGCTATGGCGCGAATGGCGACCTTCGCCTGGCGTTCGGTGGCGCCCTCGATCCGGTTGCCGGTCTCCATGTCGTGCATGTCTTCGAGGACTAGGACGAAACGGTGGGTCTTCTCCTCGAAATCTCCGTAGGAGAGGGCCGCAACATGAATGGGGACGTGAGGTGCGAGGCGGATGTAGAAGGAATATTCCCGCTTGTAAAGCTGTAGCAGTTTGCTCATCTTCAGGTTCTTGGGGTGGGGGCTTGGCAGCTTTACGATGACGGAGTCGGGGGCGGAGGGGGCGTCATCTTCGTAGGTGAGCCGGCAGCGAAGGACCTCCCCCATGAGGCCAACCCCCGCCCCGACCACCTCCACGTCGACTTCCTTTAAGGCGGGAAGATCGGACGCGACGCCCGCAGATAGGGCCTGATTAAGCCAGGAGGCTGTTATGGAGGTCGGCCCATCAGGGATCGGGGGCTTGCTCATCGTAGATACACCCATGACTCCGGGACAACGTGAGAGCCCGAACAACTATCGGTTACGATCCTGACGGTCATGGCGCCGCCTGTCCTTCCTTGCCGCTGCGTCCTCTATGCGCCTCGACTATGCGCCTCGACGCGCTAGGTCTTTGCCATGCGGTAGCCGACGCGAGGCTCGGTGAAGATGTAGCTGGGGCTGTTGGCGTCGTCCTTCAGCTTGCCGCGAAGCTTCTTGACGAAGGAGCGTAGGAGCGATGAATCGCCGGAGTAGTCCCGGCCCCAGACGCGTCCCAGCAGTTGGTCGTGGGTCAACACCCGTCCGGCGTTGATCGAAAGCTCGAAGAGCAGCTTGTACTCGGTCGCGGTCAGTCGCACCGGACGTCCGGCCACTGTGACGCGGCGTTCTGCATAGTTGACCGTCAGGTCTCCCAGCACAAACGGTTCGCGTGCCCTGATCCGGTCGGACGCCGCCCGTCTGCGCAGGACCGCCTCGATTCTGGCCGACAGCTCGGTCGGCGAGAACGGCTTGACCATGTAGTCGTCGGCTCCCGCCTCAAAGGCCCGTGCGACAATCTGATCTCCGCCGTGGCCGGCCAGGAAGATGACCGGCGCGTCGGTGATCTCCTGGATGCGCTTCATCAGCTCTATGCCGTCGGTTCCGGGCAGCACCATGTCCAGCAGGATGAGGTGGGGCTTTTCCTGCTCGATGAGTTGGAGCACCTCATCCGGATCGCCGGTCACGATGGGGGTGTAGCCTGCGTCCGATAGCGTGTTCCGGACGAGGCGGAGTATCTGTGGCTCGTCGTCGACTGCGAGAATGCGTGCCCGGCCTCTCGGCGCCCCTCCTGAATGGGCGGGGAGCGGGCCTGGGCCGGCTGCCGAGCCGTTGGACGCCTCGTCGACCGCCGGAACCGTGAAGGTGAACCGCGTTCCGAGTCCCTGTCCGTCGCTCTCGGCCCGTATTCGGCCCCCGTGGGCCTCCACTATTCCCCGGCAGATGGCCAGGCCCAGGCCCTCTCCACCTAGATGCCGGCCCAGGTTCTCGGTGTCGATCCGGGAGTACTTCCTGAAGAGTTGGGGCAGGTGCTCTGGGGATACGCCTCTCCCCTCGTCAGAGACGGAGATGGCGACGTACACGTCCTCCACCGATGCGCTCACTCTGATGGCGGACTGATCGGGCGAATACCTGGACGCGTTGAAGAGAAGGTTGGTCAGGACCTGCATCATGCGCTGTCTATCAGCCCCGATCCGGGGCAGGTCCGGCGGGAGGTCGACCTCGATGCTGTTCCTTGCCCCGCCGCGCAGGAACACCTCCCTTGCCTGGTTCACCAGGGCCGCCACAACCGTGGGTTCGAGAGTTACCGACAATGTACCAGCCTCGATCCGCGTCACGTCGAGAAGGTCGCTGATCAGGCCGCGCATATGGTCCGCCTGCTCGTCGATGATCCGGAAGAAGTCGCCCATCTCTGCGGGACTGAGCGTGGACGAGGCGGTCAGCAAGGTGGCGGCGGAGCCTTTGATGGTGGTGAGCGGCGTCCGGAGCTCGTGGCTCACCATGCCCAAGAACTCGGCTCGCAGCCGCTCCAGGTCTTCCAGCGGCGTCATGTCCTGCACGGTGGCGACGACGGACACAACCGCGCCCTCCCGCGAGAAGATTGGAGTGGCGTTTACGACAGTAGTGACCGCCTGGCCGTCCGGGAGCTGTATGATGATCTCCTCGGCGCGCACGGTCTCGCCGCTTTTCAGCGCCCGTTCCGTTGGCATTTCCGCGAGCGGAATCTCACGTCCATCCGGACGCCGGAAGGTCAACACGCTGAGGATTTCCGCCTGGCTACGACCTGGTGCGCGGAGCCCGCGGACAATCCGCCTCGACTCCTGATTGAGCGACACCAGGTCACCCGTCTTCGCGTCAAAGACCGAGACGCCCACGGGCACGGTGTTGACCAGGGCTTCCAGGTAGTCCTTGGCCCGATGCTCCTCAGCGTATCGGTGGGCGTTGGCGATGACGACCGCCGCTTGAGAGGCGAACATGACCAGAGTTTCCTCGTCATCCGGCGTAAACTCCGGTCCGCCCTCCTTCTCGGTCAGGTAGATGTTGCCGAGGCGCTCGCCTAAATGAAGGACCGGGGTCCCCAGGAAGGTCTTCATCGGCGGGTGGCCCTCAGGAAAGCCGACCGACCTGGGGTGGCTGGAGATATCCGCCAGTCTCAGCGGTCCCTCGATCTCGTTCAGGTACCGGAGGATCCCCAGGCCCTTGGGCAAGTCTCCGAACCGCGGGCGTTCTTCGGGGGTGATGCCGGAGGTGATGAGGGTCTCTATGCCCCCGGAGTGGTCGAAGGCCACCAGCGCGCCGTAGCGGGCCCTGGTCAGCGAACAGGCGCCGTCTATGACCCCGTGCAGAACGCTGTCGAGGTCGAGGCTCCGGCTGATGCGAAGGCTGGCCTCGCTCAGCCCGGAGAGGCGGTCCCGCAGCGCCTCATTTTCTCGCCTCAGACTGTCGACTTCTTCGAGCGTGACGCCCGGCCTGCGGAGTACCTGCGGTTCTTCGATTCGCCGCTGCATGTGTCCGATTATACCATCCGAGGCACTAAAGTGACATAAAAGAGTCACAGTTTCGGTGTCGAAAGTAACGGCAGATTCACATTGGCGACGTAAACTGTTTTGCCAGTGAAACAATGTAAGGAGCGCTTGTTGCGGTGAGCTTGGACCCGATTCAACAGCAATTAAGGAGCGGTGAGGCGGGGACTCCGTCCAATGATCTGGAGCCACGTGTGGCCGTCCTCGTGAACGCCGTGGCCAAGGGGATGGCTGAATTGGTGGCGCGCCACGATCTCATACCCTTGGAGTTCGCCCTCCTCAGAGTCTTCCTGGGGGAGGAGGAGCGCACCTCCACGCAGCTGGCGCAGATACTCCCCGTCAAAATGTCCCGCATAAGCGTCGTGGTGACCAAGATGGTCGGCAGGGGTCTGATGCGCAGGCGGCGCCTGTCCAACGACCGGCGCGTGGTGATGCTGTCGTTGACCGAAGAGGGGAAGGCGCTGACGCTGACGCTTCACCGGCGCGTGCAGGCCTATGACGCCAGGCTCTGCGAGGGCGTTGGTGAGGAGGAGATGGCAGTCTTCGCCTCCGTCACCTCCAAGGTGATGGCCAACTACACCGCGCTTCAATCCAGAAGGAACGGTAGCCGCTAACTATGCAGGCATGCCGAATATGTTCATGTTGAAGGCACGGTCCCGTGTTGTCGATGTTCCAGGCGTGGTCTGGGTGCTGACCAGATCGCTCTTTATTGTGGCAGTCATGCTCGCGCTGCTGGCCTCTGCAGGCGTCGCCTACGCACAGGGCACACCCACCGTGCCGACCATCGAGTCCGTCGCCGTAACGTCCGATCCAGGTGAGGACGGGGGCTACGCCATTGACGACGAAATCCAGGTCGGGCTGACCTTCAGCGAAGCAGTGACGGTCACCGGCGCCCCACAGCTCACCCTCGACGTGGGAGGCCAGAACCGTACGGCCGAATACTCCGAAGGCAGCGCCACCACCCAGCTGCTGTTCAGCTACACCGTTGCCACAGGCGACGAGGACATGGACGGCATCGCCGTGGTGGCTGACAGCCTGGCCCTTAACGGCGGAGCCATCCGCGCCGGCGCCACCAACGCCGCGCTGATCCACGCCGCTCTCCAGGCCAACGACAACAAGGTGGACGGCATCGCTCCCACGGTGACGGTGGGCGGGGAGACCCGGACCTACGTGCCCCCAGACCGCCAGTTCAACGTCGTCTTCTACTTCAGCGAGAAGGTCTACGGCATTACCGACGACGAGATAACGGTCACCAATGGCGCGGCTCACGACGTGCGGGCCACTGGCGGCAACGACACGTGGCCCCGGTACACTCGCTGGGACGTGATCATCGTGTCCACAGCGGAGGGGCCGGTGACCGTGACCCTGGAGGCGGGCGCTGCCACCGACGCCTACGGGAACGAAAACACCGCTCCTGTCAGCGCTCTGTCCGTCATCGCCGCCGACCCGGTGATGGTGGAGGTGACCCGGACCACCTCAGGCTTTGCCGAAGGCGGCAAGGCGGAGTTCATCGTAGCCAGGTCCCGGGACAACGGCGCTATTCCCGTGTCCCTGTCCTTGGACCAGACCGGGGATTTCCTGTCCGGCGCCGTGGAGGTCTATCCGCCCCCGGACCCGAACATGCCCGAGAATCCGGTTACACCAACGGAGGTTGAATTTACGGAGACCCCGTACAACCTGAACGTAACCTTCGCGGCCGGCGAGACCAGCAAGCGCATTGCCGTCCCGACCGAGGACGATTACAGGGTCGAAAACGACGGCACGGTCACTCTTTCGGTTCCCGCGAGGCCCGACCAGTATAAATACATACCGGGCTATGCCTCCTCCGCGTCCGCTGACGTGCGCGATAACGACGTGTCTGCATCGGTTTCCCTGTACTGGAGTCGACCCTTCAACCCTTACACCTCTATCACACTGGACACGGCGCTGGAGGGCAGCAGCATAGTACTGGGGGTGTACGGGCGCGCCATTGGCCAACCGCTTCTGGTGACCCTCGGGGTCACGGAGGTGGGCAGCTATCTGGACCTTGATGGCGAAAGGGCGATGGGATACGAGAATCTGGGAAACGGTAAGCTGCGGGTCACTCTGCCGGTGGGTTCGTACTTCAAAAATGTGGCCATACCTCTGCTGGAAAACGACGTAAGGGAGGCCGACGGTTCCGTTACCATCACCATAGAGTCGGACCCCGGGAGGAGTTACACTCCCAGCGTAGGCCAGGGCACGCTCACCATCCCCGTCAAGGACAACGATACCCCTTCCACGGTGTCCATTTCCGCGCCGGACAGCATCACAGAGGGCGAACAGTTGACCTACACGCTGACACGCACCTCGGACGCCGGCCAGAGCCGGGCCGAGTTGACCGTAAATCTGCAACTGGAGCAGACCGGGGACTACATTTCCTGGCCCACGGCGCACCAGCCCGACGCTGACGGCCTGGTCACGATACCCGTAACCATTGCGGTCGGCTCGCTGACCGCCACCCTCGCCCTGGACACCGTGGACGACGAGGTGTCGGAGGATAACGGCTCGGTTATCGCCACAATCCTTGCCGACACCAACGGCAATTACGTTGCGGGCACGAGCAGCGCTGTCACCGCCACACTGCTCGACAATGACCCACCGATTATATCCGTCGAAGCGGTCGCCGCCGAGGTCACCGAAGGCACCAACGCCCAGTACCGCATCACCAGGTTGGGCACCACCTCGGGATCCCTGCGGGTCGGACTCTACGTGACCGGCTTGCCGAAGATCATGACCGACGCCACCGAGACCATAGTCCTGACCAGCGACAACGAGGACCAGTCAAAGAGGCTAACCATCAACGGGGCCTGGGTGGACTCCATCCTGGAGTTCGCGGCAGGCGAAACCGAGAAAACCGTCTCCTTTACCACGGAGGCCGACAGCATAAACGAGGGTGATGGCTGGCTCGGCGTGAGTATTCTCCAGCGGACCGGGGTCCCATACAACATAGGGACCGGTCGCGCCCAGGTCCACGTCAAGGACGACGACATCCCTACCGTGAGCCTGATCCAGCCGGTCGGCCCCACCGGATTGACACTTTCGTCTGACGGGACAACCTGGGAAGGGAAAATTGTGGAGGGGACCCAGTTTACCTATAACTCGACCTGCACCGGCGTTACCGCGTTCTCTGACGACGCGCGAGTCAACTTGGATCCGGTATCAATGTGGGTCCAGTACTCGAACCATCCTGCCTTCTATGGAGAGCAATACCAGAACAACACGCTGGGATACAACAAGGCCGGCATCCACCACCTGGGCGCCGACTGTAGCAGCCAAACGGTCACGTACAGGGATTACAGGTTCTACGTAGGGCCGGAAAACGGCGTGCTCGAAATTGAAATCGTGCCTCGGAGTGAGTTGGAAAAGCAAGGGGGAGCGTCATCACGTTACCGCCCAAGGCTCTTTACGGGGCTCGCCCGGCAATACGAAGCGGCGGCGGCGGAAGCACAAGCCGCCGGCACGCTGATTACGCAGAAGAACATTTTTCACCCCATCAGCCTGGTAGGCTATCACCCGGAATTCGCCTGCAATGAATCCGACCTGCGGTACTGCCCCCAATACCAGGTGGGTACTGTCAATAAGATTCGCCTCACCGTCACAAACCGGGACCCGACGATACTGATCAAGGCCGAGTCTACTTCAGTCACGGAGGGGCAACCCGCCAAGTTCATCCTGGAGCGGCGCTGGGCCACCGACCTGCTGGAACTCCCTCCACCTCAATCTGAGTCGGTGGTATACCTGCAGGCCTCCCAGGACGGGCAGTACGTAACCGGCGCCCTGCCCACCCAGATCACCTTCGGCCAGAACGAGACCCGCAAGGTCGTCGAACTCCAGACCGTGGACGACTCGGCCTTTGGCGACAACGGCTCGGTGACCATCGAGCTGCTGCCCGACACCTCCACGGGCAGCGTGAACCTCCATGGCAATTACACGATCTGGGAGAACTGGGTGGGTCATACCCCGGCGGGAGGACGCTCCGACAGGGCCACCGTCACCATCACCAACGACGACGACAAGCCCGGAATCACCATCGCCCCGGCTTCCGCCACCGAGGGCGACTCCGGCAGCGCCAACATGACCTTCACCCTTACCCTGGCCCAAGCCGTTACCGGGGACGTTACGGTCAACTATGTCACCTCAGACGGTACGGCTACAGCCGGGCAGGACTATACCACCGTGACCAGCGGCACGGCCACCATTCCCGCCAATTCCACCAGCGCCACCTTTACCGTGTCGGTGACCGGCGACACGACCGACGAGCCCAACGAGACCTTCAACGTCACCATCTCTCTACCGGAGCCGGAACCGGACCTGCCGGACGGAAGTGGCAGCAGTCCCCCCGATGTCGCCATCGTCGGCGGCAATACCGCCACAGTTTCGGGGACCATCGTGGACGACGACCCTGTTGTGGTCACTGTCGCCCCCAAGGCGGACTCGGTCGTGGAGGGACAGGATGCCGTATTCGTACTGACCCGGACCGGGTACACCGACGATGCCCTGTCAATGCAGGTACGCCTCAGCGCCCCCGGGAAGGTGGAAACCCTGAGCGCCGAGTTCGAGGCCAGCGCCACCACCACCGAGCTGTCAGTAGAAACCGAGGATAACGACCTCGTGGACTACCCTTCAACTCACGACTACACTATTGAAGCGCTCGGCGACGGAGATATCAATGGTGGGGATGACGAAATCTACACTCCGGGAACCCCGAGCCAGGCCACCGTAAGCGTAACGGACAACGACGAACTGCAGATTATCACGGTACACCCGCACGTGGCTTTGGTAAGAGAGGGAGGAGAGGTCAAGTATGTGTTCCGGCGCACCGGGGACACCAGCGAGGAGCTGGAGTTCACCTATGCGAGAGAGGCACGGCAGGCCGAGACCACCAGCTACGAGGACTACTACTTCGTTAAAGAACGATTCCCGGCAGGTGTATCTGAGATAACCACCGATGCTCTCGTGAACGGCCAGGTATTTCCTAGTGACCAAGTCGTGAATAGACTCTATCCCTATACGTTCACGGCCCAGGTTTATGGCGATGGCCAACGTTACGGAGTGCACCGGATCTGGAAGGCGGGCACCCCCGACACGGCCACGATTGCCTATTACGACGACGACAGGACCAGGGATACTGTTTTGAGGGCGAATTATCCCAATTTAGTCCAGGTTGGTCAGACTATTAGCTTTGACTTTGAATTACTAAACACCGGCTCTGAAGCTACCGGAAACACCATAACCGTCAGCAGCGTCAAGCGCGGCCTCGGAGACCGCGGCCAACCCAAGCCGGCGGAACCCAGGGTTAGCTGCATCATCAGCGGATCCCTTGCGGCGGGCGAAATGGGGACCTGCAGGGCTACCTTCACATTGACCACTCAGGACCTGACCGATTCGCCAATAGTGCTGGACGCAACCGCCAGTGACGGGACCACCACTTCCAGTAAGTTACATATATACATCACAGTCCTGGGAGGCGTAGCAGTCGGGTTCAAGGAGACGGCCAGGCTGTCGGTAACGGAACCGGCAAACGGTGCGGCCAACGCCCAGGCCGTCCTCGAGGTCACGCGGGTCGGTGAGTCCGATCAGCAGGTCCAGGTGGCCTACACCGTAGAACCCATACGTACTCAGAACAGGCCCTACCCTGCCGAGGAGGGAGCGGACTACAAAGACAACTCTGCCACACCCGGCATCCTCACCTTCGCGGCCAATGAGACCGAGAAGAACATAACCATTGACATCCTGGGGGACGAGATTGACGAGCAGAGGGAGCAGTTCCGGGTAACGCTGGTCCCCCCCGAGGGTGTGCTGGTGGAGGCCGCAAAGCGGAACCGCACCGTCGCCATAGTGAACCGCGATCCTCCGTCAGGGGAATCCTACCTCCCCACGGCCAGCATGGAGTTGGTCAGCGCAGACCCCACACCGGAGAGCGCGGGCTCCGTGGACTTTGCCGTTGTTCTGGACCGGAAGTGGGGCGAGGATGCGCGGTTCGAAGTCGAGCTGGACGCTCACGACAACTTGACCGCCACACCGGCGTATTCGAGGCTTGGCCAGACGGGGGACTTCGAGGCCCCCGATGGCCTGATTCACGTAACCATTCCGGCGGGCCAGACCCGGTTCGAATTCTCCCTCACCCTCTACGACGATAACGTGCGGGAAGAGGACGAGACTTTCCAAATGCTGTTGGGCAGCTCCATCACTAATTCTCAGAGGCATATCGGCGACGAGGATAAGGTGCTGGTCACTATAGCCGACGACGATTTGGTTGAGCCCACGGAGATCGAGTTGGCCCTGACCCGCAACAATAGTGTCTTCGATTCGATGGCCGAAAACTCAAGCCAGCGCAACATTACGGTTACAGCGTCCTTCTCGGACATCCGCTGGCCAACGGACGCCGCCGACGCCGCCCTTCGCCCCGCAGACCCGAGAGATGTCGATACCACCGTACGGGTGACGTTTGACGATCCCAACAGCGCCGCCGCCCAGACCGACATCGAGCGCTTCCAGGTGGCGGACTCTCAGGGCACGTTACAGGATGTCGAGTCCTTCGACATTGTCATCCCCGCGGGCCAGACCAGCGGCACGACCACGCTGCGGTTCAAGCCGGTAAACGACGACGTGGACGAGGAAGACGAGACGGTCATCTTGCAGGGAGCGGAGGTGGTAGCCTCCGACTCCGACGAGTTCCTGCCCGTCGATTCCGCCTCTTTCACCATCACCGACGACGACGCCCGTGGCATCACTGTTTCACTTGCGAATCTTTCTATCGGCATGATGGAAGGTGAGACGTCAACATATTCCCTGGTCCTGGATAGCAAGCCTACGGACACTGTTACCGTCACCGTAGCCACCAGGCAAGACAATCTCATCAGGCTCACGCCCGAAACCCTCACCTTCACCCCGTCCGACTGGAGCACAGCCCAGACCATATCCGTAGTGTCTCTGGATGACGGGACTGATGCTTCATTCACGGAAGCTTTCCTAGCACACCGGGTATCCGGAGGAGACTACGGCAGCGTATCCGTGGGGAACATATGGGTGATTATAGAAAACACCACTCAGGCTTACATATACCTGGATGACGCCCAAGCCTCGGAGTCCGACGGTTACGTGAAGTTCACGGTATCCGTTCGGCCAATTCTGAGAACGGTTCCCGTCGTGGTACGGTATACCACCGCGGACGGCACCGCCGCAGCCGGGACCGACTACACCCGGCAGGTAAACACCGGCCAGACCTACAAGATATTCAACATCCCGGCAAACGGGGGCGCCGCCACCATTCGCATACCCATCACGGACAACGAGGTGTACGGCCCCGCAAAGAAGACCTTCACCCTGCAGCTCACCAACCAAAACAACAAGGCCTTACTGGACGGCGACGCAACATCACTGACCGCCACGGGTTCCATCATTGACGACGACCCGAAGCCGGTAGTGAGCGTGGCAGGACCAGCCGGAGATCTGAGCTACGTCTCCGAGGACAAGAAGGGCCCGGTCACCTTCACTCTGACGTTGACGGGTCGGAGCGCGGCGGACGTAACGGTGGACTACAGCACCGGCCAGGCGCAGGTGCTGAGCAGGCTCACCGCCAGGCAGGGCATCACCCCCGCCACCGCTGGTGAGGACTACACCGCGGCAACGGGCACCGTCACTTTCAGTCCCGGGGATGCAACCAAGCAGGTGACGGTTCAACTGACCGACGATGACGTGAGCGAGGACACCGAGTTCTTTGGCTTCAAGATCAGCAACGCACAGAACGCCCAACTGCGCAATGACGCCACCGAGGAGGTGGCCGACGTGGGCCTCCTCGATGACGACCCACGTGGAGTGGTCATAAATCCCACCTCTATTAGCCTGGAAGAGCCGGCCCCCGGTGAGACCGCAGTGGCCTCCAGCTACACGGTGAAGCTCAATTCCAAGCCCACGGACACCGTCACCGTCACCGTCACCGTCGGGGGCGCCAACCCCGCTGTCACGTTGTCGGGCGCCACACTAAGCAACACCAACACGCTCACCTTCACCACCTCCAACTGGGACACGGCGCAGACTGTTACCGTTACGCCCGTCGAGGACGCCAACGGAATCGCCGAGACGATCACCCTGACTCACATACAGTCCGGCGGAGACTACACCGAGATTGCAGCGGACAGCGTAACGGTCAACGTGACTGACAACGATACAAGGAACGTAGTCCTCTCACCCACTTCCCTCACCGTCACCGAGGGTGACAACACCGGCGTCGGCTACACCGTGAAGCTGGCCACCCAGCCTTCCGACACCGTCACCGTGACCATCGGCGGCCATAGCGGGACGGACCTCTCCATCTCCGGGTCCACCCTGAACAGCAACCGGTTGACCTTCTCCACGTCCAACTGGGACACCGCCCAGACGGTGACGGTGAAGGCCGGCCACGACGGCAACGCGGACGACGAGTCGGAGACCCTGACGCACACGGCGGCGGGAGGCGATTATGCGAACGTCTCCAAGAACCTCCCCGTCTCCGTCTCCGACGACGCCCCGACCACCGTGACCGTGCGCTTCAGCGCTGCCTCTTACTCGGTCGCGGAGGGCTCCTCTCGGACCGTCACCCTCACCCTCGACGCCGACCCCGAGCGCACGGTGGTCATCCCCATATCGAAGACCAACCAGGGCGGCGCATCCGACTCCGACTACACGGGGGTGCCCCAGAACGTCACCTTCAACGCCGGCGATACCTCCAAGTCCTTCTCCTTCTCCGCCGTGGAGGACAACCTTGCGGAGTCGGGGGAGAGGGTCAAGCTATCCTTCGGCACGCTGCCCACAGACGCCTCCTTGGGCACACCCGACGAGGCCACCGTCTCCATCTACGACAGGACCCAGGGGCAGAACCTGCCCACGTCCCCCACTGTCCACTTCGAGACCGCCGCCTACTCCGTGGACGAAGGGGCAACCGTGGCCGTGAAGGTGAAGCTCAGCAAGGCCCCAGGCAGCGACGTCGTCATACCCATTACCGCGGCCAACCTCGCCGGGGCCTCCGACGACGACTATTCCAGGGTACCCGAATCCCTCACCTTCGCCGCCACCGACACCGAGAAGACCATCACCTTCGCCGCCACCGACGACTCCGACGACGACGACGACGAGAAGGTGAGGCTCTCCTTCGGCTCACTCCTTGGCGGGATCACCGCCACCACCAGCGAGGCCGCAGAGGCGGTCGTGACCATCACCGACGACGACGTTCCGTCCGTCACCGTGAGCTTCGGCAGCGCCGACTACACCGTCGCCGAGAGCGACGATCCCGGTACCCCCGGCGTCACGGAGAACACCGTCGAGGTGACCGTCACCCTCAGCGCCGATCCCGAGCGCACAGTCGTCATCCCCATAGAGAAGAGCATCCAGGACGGCGCCAGCACCGCCGACTACTACGGCGTGCCCGAGAGCGTCACCTTCGACAGCGGCAAGACCTCCAAGTCCTTCACCTTCACCGCCGCCCACGACACCGTCGACGACGACGGCGAGCGTGTCCAGCTGAGCTTCGGGGCCACGCTGCCGACCCGCGTCACCGCAGGGACACCGGCCACGAGCACCATCACCATCACCGACGACGACGTTCCGTCCGTCGTACTCTCGCCCACTTCCCTCACGGTGACGGAGGGGGATACCACCGGCGCGAGCTACACCGTCAAGCTATCCCTCCAACCTTCCGACGCCGTCACCGTCACCATCACCGGCCACGACGGTACGGACCTGAACATATCGGGGACGACTCTGAACGCCAGCAATCAGCTCACCTTCACCACTGCCATCTGGGACACGGCCCAGACCGTGACCGTCAAGGCCGACCACGACGAGAACGCGGTCAGCGAGTCCCTCAAGCTCATTCACACCCCCTCCGGCGGGGTCTCAGCCGCAGACCTCCCCGTCACCGTCACCGACGACGACTCGGCCGCTGTCGTCCTCTCACCCACTTCCCTCACCGTCACTGAGGGCGACGACACCGGCGTCGGCTACACCGTGAAGCTGTCCACCCAGCCTTCCGACACCGTCACCGTGACCATCGGCGGCCATAGCGGGACGGACCTCTCCATCTCCGGGTCCACCCTGAACAGCAACCGGTTGACCTTCTCCACGTCCAACTGGGACACCGCCCAGACGGTGACGGTGAAGGCCGGCCACGACGGCAACGCGGACGACGAGTCGGAGACCCTGACGCACACGGCGGCGGGAGGCGATTATGCGAACGTCTCCAAGAACCTCCCCGTCTCCGTCTCCGACGACGCCCCGACCACCGTGACCGTGCGCTTCAGCGCTGCCTCTTACTCGGTCGCGGAGGGCTCCTCTCGGACCGTCACCCTCACCCTCGACGCCGACCCCGAGCGCACGGTGGTCATCCCCATATCGAAGACCAACCAGGGCGGCGCATCCGACTCCGACTACACGGGGGTGCCCCAGAACGTCACCTTCAACGCCGGCGATACCTCCAAGTCCTTCTCCTTCTCCGCCGTGGAGGACAACCTTGCGGAGTCGAGGGAGAGGGTCAAGCTATCCTTCGGCACGCTGCCCACAGACGCCTCCTTGGGCACACCCGACGAGGCCACCGTCTCCATCTACGACAGGACCCAGGGGCAGAACCTGCCCACGTCCCCCACTGTCCACTTCGAGACCGCCGCCTACTCCGTGGACGAAGGGGCAACCGTGGCCGTGAAGGTGAAGCTCAGCAAGGCCCCAGGCAGCGACGTCGTCATACCCATTACCGCGGCCAACCTCGCCGGGGCCTCCGACGACGACTATTCCAGGGTACCCGAATCCCTCACCTTCGCCGCCACCGACACCGAGAAGACCATCACCTTCGCCGCCACCGACGACTCCGACGACGACGACGACGAGAAGGTGAGGCTCTCCTTCGGCTCACTCCTTGGCGGGATCACCGCCACCACCAGCGAGGCCGCAGAGGCGGTCGTGACCATCACCGACGACGACGTTCCGTCCGTCACCGTGAGCTTCGGCAGCGCCGACTACACCGTCGCCGAGAGCGACGATCCCGGTACCCCCGGCGTCACGGAGAACACCGTCGAGGTGACCGTCACCCTCAGCGCCGATCCCGAGCGCACAGTCGTCATCCCCATAGAGAAGAGCATCCAGGACGGCGCCAGCACCGCCGACTACTACGGCGTGCCCGAGAGCGTCACCTTCGACAGCGGCAAGACCTCCAAGTCCTTCACCTTCACCGCCGCCCACGACACCGTCGACGACGACGGCGAGCGTGTCCAGCTGAGCTTCGGGGCCACGCTGCCGACCCGCGTCACCGCAGGGACACCGGCCACGAGCACCATCACCATCACCGACGACGACGTTCCGTCCGTCACCGTGAGCTTCGGCAGCGCCGCCTACACCGTCGCCGAGAGCGACGACTCAGATACCACCAACGTAACGGAGAACACCGTCGAGGTCACCGTCACCCTCGACGCCGATCCCGAACGCACAGTCGTCATCCCCATAGAGAAGACCAACCAGGACGGCGCCACCACCGCCGACTACACCGGCGTTCCCCAGAACGTGACCTTCGACAGCGGGGACACCTCCAAGTCCTTCACATTCACCGCCGCCCACGACACCGTCGACGACGACGGCGAGCGTGTCCAGCTGAGCTTCGGCGCCACCCTGCCGGATGGCGTGAGTTCAACGACACCGGCCACGAGCACCATTACCATCACCGACGACGACGTTCCGTCCGTCACCGTGAGCTTCGGCAGCGCCGACTACACCGTCGCCGAGAGCGACGATCCCGGTACCCCCGGCGTCACGGAGAACACCGTCGAGGTGACCGTCACCCTCAGCGCCGACCCCGAGCGCACGGTGGTCATCCCCATATCGAAGACCAACCAGGGCGGCGCATCCGACTCCGACTACTCCGGCGTTCCCCAGAACGTCACCTTCGACAGCGGCGACACCTCCAGGTCCTTCACCTTCACAGCCGAGGCCGACACCGTCGACGACGACGGCGAGAGCGTGCTGCTGAGCTTCGGCGCCACGCTGCCGGATGGCGTCACCGCAGGGACACCGGCCACGAGCACCATCACCATCACCGACGACGACGTACCTTCGGTGACGGTTGCATTCGGCGCCGCCTCTTACTCGGTCTCGGAGGGATCCACACGCACCGTCACCGTCTCCCTCAGCACCGATCCCGAGCGCATGGTGATCATCCCCATAGAGGCGACGAACGAGGGCGGGGCCACCACGGCCGACTACACCGGCGTGCCCCAGAACGTCACCTTCGACGTCGGCGAGACCCAGAAAAGCTTCGTCTTCACCGCCGAAACTGACACCGACGACGACCACGGGGAAAGCGTAAGGCTTTCCTTCGACACGATGCCAGACGCGCGGGTGAGCAAGGGCAGTCCCAGCGAGGCAATGGTGACCATCAGACAGGATTCCACGCAGTCGACCGCCGACTGCAATTCGGCCATCTGGTGCGCCGACCTGGAGTTCATATCTCAAAGCCTCCCCGGCGAGATGTGGGTCTTGGACGATAAGCCCTTGGACAGCGAGTTTGACTACAACGGCGTCACCTACCGGTTCGGAGGGCTCAGCGTGGACCCCTACGGTCACAATATCCCCATCAACGACCGTCCCAATCCGCCCTTCGCTATACCTGAACGAACGATGTTCAACCTGAGGCTGTTGAACATGAGCGCTTCAGGCTACAGCCTCGACCGGTTCCGGATGCCCAACGACGACTGGATGGACTGGACGCTGCACGTTAGCACAGCCAAGGACGGCAAGACGCTAACCGCGGCGCTGCCCCTCAGCGAGGGTAGGTTTAGCGAACATAACTGGATTTGGCATGGTTCGGACCTCGAAGCGCTGCGTGCTGTGTGGACGGAGGGCCAAGTGTACAAGCTGAAGATCGTCGAGGATCCCAGGTCTCAGAGGACACCCAAGGTGCTGGGACCGCCGCTGTACCTGAAAGTCACCCCATACACCAACCACACGCTGGGCGCCTGGTGGAAAATGCCCGAGAACCGGGTCGACCGCGCTCCGCCCAACACTACCTACAAGGTGCAATGGAAGGAAGCCACCGGCAGCTGGGACAACCCTGCCGACGTCTCAGAGGAAACCGACTCGCCGTCCCCCGCCACAGAGGAAACCCTGTTCCACTCCATTCGGGGCCTTACCGGAGGCGTCGAATACCACATGCGCGTGATTGCGACCAACACCGTCGGAGATAGCGAGCCTTCGGAAGTCGTCAGTGGTACGCCAACGCCCCTGCCGGAATCGGCCAACCAGGTGGTGGAGAACACCCCAGCTGAGGGCGCACCAGGCATTGATGGGACCGCAGAGGTGGGACAGACGCTGTCGGCCGTGACAACGGACATCACAGACGTCGACGGCCTCGACAACGTGGTATTCAGCTACCAGTGGCTGGCCGACGACGTGGAGATCGCCGGAGGCGTCGGCGAGACCTACATCCTCACCTCCGACGACCTGGGTAAGGCCATCAACGTGAGGGTGGATTTCACCGACGACGCGGGCAACGAGGAGTCGATTACCAGCGCGGTTACGGCTGCAGTGGCAGCTGCAGCGGAGCTGGAACTGGAGTCGGCCACGGTGGACGGGGCGACCCTGACGTTGACCTACAACGAGAGTCTGGAAACGGGGGTGATGTTGCCCACGAGCGCCTTTGTCGTAAACGTGAACGGGTCGTCGCGCACGATCATGGGCGCTGGGGTGGGCCAATCCAGCGTGCTGCTCTTGGTGTCCCCCGGGGTGGTGGCCGGGGATACGGTTACGGTGGGCTACACGGCGGCGCCGGGCGATTCGGCAGCCAGGCTGCAGGACTTAGCTGGCAATTCCGCCGCCTCCTTCAGCGGGCGTGAGGCGACGAACAACACCGCCCCGGCCCGATCCGAGGAATCGTCCGAATCCCAGGATGACACACCCAACTCTCCGGGTAACCTGAATGTGGTCCGGCACGAAAGCGGCCAGCTCAGGGCGTCCTGGGACGCCCCCGATACCGGCGCAACTCCCACCGGATACACCGTCCAGTGGAAGCTGTCCGGGGCCGACTGGAATGACCTGGACGACGTGTCCGAGGCCAATGTGAATGGGACCTCACACTTCATCACGGGGCTGACCGACGGTGTGGAGTACGCCGTCCGGGTCATTGCCCACAACGATGACGCCGACAGCGATCCTTCCGAGGAGGTCACTGCCACGCCGCAGGAGACTGTCCCGCCCTCGCCATCCGCGGCCTCGGTGGACGGGGCGACGCTGACCATCACCTTCGACGAGGCACTGGACACCGGCGAGACGCCGGACAATGCCGCCTTTGCTGTGAACGTGGCGGGCAGTAGCCGGGGCGTGGACACCGTGTCGTTGTCGGGCAGCGTGGTGACCCTCACGCTGGTGACGGCGGTGTTCGCGAGCGAAGCGGTGACGGTGGACTACACTGTCCCGACGGACGATTCGGCAGCCAGGCTGCAGGACCTTGCCGGCAATTCCGCCGCCTCCTTCAGCGGACAGGACGTCACCAACAACAGCCAGGCGGCGGACAGGCTCACGGCCACCGTCTCCGCGGTGTCCGAATCCCACGACGGGAGCACGGTGTTCACCTTCGAGCTTCGCTTCAGCGAGACGCCGAGGAAGGGCTTTAGCTACAAGATTATGCGAGACCTGGTCTTCACCGTCACAGGTGGCGAGGTGGTGAATGCGCGGCGGCTGGAGAAGGGCAAGAACGTCGGCTGGGAGATCCGCGTACGGCCGGATGGCAACGGACCGGTAACTATCGTGGTCCCGGTCACCACGGACTGCACCGCGGAGGGCGCCATCTGCACACAGGACCGCAGTCCCCTCTCCAACCGCCTGGAGATCACGGTCCCCGGGCCGGGGACCCAGCAGGACTCCACCAACCAACAGCAGCAGGAGCAGACTGGCAACGACAACACCGGCAACCAACAGCAGCAAGAGCAGACCGGCAACGACAACACCGGCAGCCAGCCGCAGCCAACTCCTCTGAGCGCCAGCGCTTACGACGTGCCGGCATCCCATGACGGAAGCGCCGCATTCACCTTCGAGCTTCGCTTCAGCGAGACGCCGAGGAAGGGCTTTAGCTACAAGATTATGCGAGACCTGGCCTTCACCGTCACGGGTGGCGAGGTGGTGAATGCGCGGCGGCTGGAGAAGGGCAAGAACGTCGGCTGGGAGATCCACGTGCGGCCAGACGGCAACGGACCGGTAACCATCGTGCTCCCGGTCACCAGGGACTGCACGGCGGAGGGCGCGATCTGCACCGAGGACCGCAGGCCGCTCTCCAACCGCCTGGAGATCACGGTCTCCGCACCGGACTGATCGACATGATAGGCACCTGGCGGACAAAGAGAGAGACCCAGGAATAGAAGTACCGCCCAGCTGAAACGCAAATGGGGGGTGAAAGCACGTGCCTGCGGGGAAGAATGCTGCCACGCGGCGTTCTTTCTCTTTACATAGGTAGCTTCCGACCTCCGAGAAGAGCAGCGGGATCTCGGGCTGCTGCACTGTCCCTTCCTCGGTGTCCGCAATTTGCCGCTGTCCCTTCGATAGCCTAGTACCACCCCTGCTGGCAGGGGGAACTGGCCTCATGTGAGCAGGGTGCTTGGTCTCGTCTTCCCACATAGCCCTCGCCCTCTCGATCATCGGCATGACCAGCCGCCTCGGCACCGTCAGGTCTCGCCCTCGGAGGGCTTGATCTGCAGCTCTGACCAGGGCCACTGCGCCCCATTGATGGAGTATGTGGGAACATTTCCCTCAGCAATTACTACAAGAATGGAGGCTGCCGGTATCTCCCCTTCCATTCCGAATCAACTCGCGAGCGTCGCCACCGTCGGGGTGAAGCGGCGCGCCGTGCGCCCCTCCACCATGTCGGAGCGTCTCGCCCCCTATCTGCGCTACTTCTCCTCTCACCGTCCCACCGACGATCACGGCGTACAGCCCTACGCACTGGTCGTCTTTGAAGACGATCTCGTCCAGACCCACTTCCTGCGATTGGCGAGGGAGGAGATGCAGGCGGCCAGGGTCCAGGTGCCCCTATGGGTCTCCCATAGTAAGGCCATTGATGCCCTGGGGCCATTGGGGCGTGCACGGCGGGCCCCCGGGGACTGGGATTCGCCCCAGGCCCTTCCGCCCCAATGAACGACGACCATAAGCGGGGAAAGTGGGCCGCTTGGCCGCTCCCGGCCTCTACCACGCAAAGGAAACGAGGAATAATGGACTTACAGGACGCCAACCTAGCCAAGGGATGCCGGAGGCGTGGAGGACGGACCGTTGTCCGGCTCAATACGTCAGCCCTCTGGGAGCGGCTAGCCCTTTTGAACCGCTCCCGGAGCGGGCTTGCCAGGGAGATTGGGATCAGCCCTGGATATCTCTCCATGCTGGTCAACGCGGGGCGCGCGCCCTCCGGACGCATCCGGTAACGGATGCAGTGTGAACGGCGGAGAGATAATGTGCCTCTAGGGCGGGGGCGACGGCCCCAAAAGGGCGGTTGAAAATAGGACCACCCGCGACCTTCCATAGTGTTGATAGGAACACGATGGAAGGTAAAAAGGATGTACAAAGTGGAGATGTACGCGCGGGTGAGACGAGCTTGTATGGTAGAGGGGATGGGGATACGGGAAGCAGCGCGGGAGTTTGGGCTGCACCGGGACACGGTGAGGAAGATGCTGAAGTATTCGATACCGCCGGGGTACCGGCGACAACGTGCACCCCGCAGGCCTAAGCTGGAGCCGTACGTGGGGGTGATAGACCAGCTACTGGAAGGGGACAAGGTAGCGCCGAAGAAGCAGCGGCACACGGTGAAGCGGATACACGAACGGCTGAGAGCTGAGTACGGGTTCAGGGGTGGCTACACCATAGTGAAGGACTACGTGCGGGAGCGCCGGCTGAGGTTGAGGGAGATGTATGTGCCCTTGAGCCATCCGCCGGGTCATGCCCAGTGCGACTTTGGCCAGGCTAAGGCGGTGATAGGAGGGGTGGAGCGGAAGATCCACTACTTCGTCCTGGACCTACCCCACAGCGACGGATGCTTTGTAAAGGCGTACCCGGCAGAGACCACCGAGGCCTTCTGCGACGGCCACGTATCCGCCTTCTCGTTCCTGGGCGGTGTACCCAGGAGCATCCTATACGACAACACCCGCCTGGCGGTGGCGAAGATCATGGGAGACGGTCGGCGAAAGCGTACAAGGGTGTTCAGCGAACTGGTATCCCACTATCTGTTTGAAGACCGGTTTGGCCGACCGGGCAAGGGGAACGACAAGGGCAAGGTGGAGGGGTTGGTGGGATATGCTCGTAGGAACTTCCTGGTGCCCATCCCTACCTATAGAAACTTCGATGAGCTGAACGACTACCTGAGAGAGAAGTGCCTGGAGCGGTTGGGGAAGCGGCTACGTGGGCACAAGGAGACCATAGGGGAGAGAATGACACGGGACATTGATGCGCTACTGCCCCTGCCGTCCACACCCTACGACGCCTGTGACAAGCATACGACGCGGGTAAGCTCCCTCTCATTGGTGAGGTACCGCACCAACGACTACTCGGTACCCGTGGCCTACGGACACAGGGAGGTGCTGGTGCGTGGGTACGTGGACCAGGTGGTGATCAGCTGCGGGGCCGATGTGATAGCTCGTCACCGGCGCTCCTACCAGCGGGACGACTACGTCTTCAACCCCATCCACTACCTCCCGCTGCTGGAGCGCAAGACGGGAGCGCTAGACCAGGCGGCGCCCCTGGCGGGATGGGAGTTGCCTGAGGAGTTTGAGACCTTACGCCGGCTGCTTGAATCCCGTATGGGTAGACGGGGGAAGAGGGAGTACGTGCAGGTGCTCAGGCTGATGGAGAACTTCCGTAAGAAGGAGGTACACAAGGCTGTGGGGGACGCCCTGAGGCTCGGCGCCCTAAGCTTCGACGCCACGAAGCACCTGCTCCTATCCAGGATAGAGGGTAGACCTCGTAGGCTGGACCTGACCCTCTATCCTCACCTACCCAGGGTCAGGGTGACCAAGACCTCCCCCAGGGACTACATGGCCCTTCTGGTAAGAGGGAGATCATGAGCGACAGATCCACGGTACTGCTACAGCACCACCTGAAGGAACTGAAGCTGCCCACTTTCCTAAGGGAGTACGACAAGATGGCGGCCCTGTGCGCCTCAGAGGGTGTGGACCACCCTGACTACCTGCTCAGGCTGGCGGAGCTTGAACTCATAGACCGCCACCACCGCATGGTGGAGCGCAGGATCAGGGCGGCCCGCTTCCCCACCGTAAAGAGCCTGGACACCTTCGATTTCCTCGCCATCCCCTCGGTGAACAAGCAGTTGGTCATGCAACTGGCACGGTGTGAGTACGTGGACCTCAGAGAGAACGTCATCGCCATGGGCAACAGCGGCACCGGCAAGACCCACGTGGCGCTGGGTCTGGGCCTCGCTGCCTGTCAGAGAGGGATCTCCGTGGGCTTCGTCACCGCATCCTCCCTGGTTCACCAGCTCATGGAGGCCAGCGACGAACGGCGTCTGCTCAACCTCCAGAAGAAGCTCTCTCGCTTTAAGCTCCTCATCATCGACGAACTCGGCTTCGTTCCCCTCTCCAAGACCGGCGCCGAACTCCTCTTTGAGATCATAAGCCAGCGCTACGAGCGGGGATCCATCCTCATCACCACCAACCTCCCCTTCGACGAGTGGACTGAGGTCTTCGGCTCAGAGCGGCTCACCGGCGCTCTACTGGACCGGCTCACCCACCACGTTCACATCCTACAGATGAACGGCGATAGCTACAGACTCAATCAGAGCAGGCAGACTAAAGCCTAGTAATTCTTCGGCCTTTCCCACCCACCGATCCCGTCACAACCACTCCCCCTACCGGCTCCCTGCCTATCCCTTTACCTGCTGACATTCCCCCTGAACACTTACACCAGGGGTGGTCCACTTTTCCGCCGCCCTCTGTCCTAACTTGTCTCCGCCCTTGACAGACCAGTTCGAGGCATAGATTGCTTATGGGTGTCTAAATCGGATGTATGATGCCGCATATATGGGTGCGTTGTTCTGTCAGAGACGGAGGATTGCGTATCTTTTAGATGAGCTTCGTCGGCGATGTGGAATGGGTCGCTGGAGAGGGACTATGCGACGAGGTTCATGTTGTGGTGAAGGGCCGTTTCCAGCTCGACGATGCACAATGCCATCACCTCTCTCAAGGTATCAGTCCTTTGAGAAGGGTTTGTGGGGATTCTTGACAATTGCGCAGATATCTGCGCATAATTTGCAGCATGCGAAGAAAGACAGGGACACTTATCCCTATTGAACAATCAATCCTTGCCGCAGCCTTGCACCTCAGCGTAGACGGTAGGCACGAGTTCCACGGCTTTGGGATCGCCAAGGAAATCAAGGGCCAAAAGGACGCCCGTCTCCTAACCGGTCATGGAACCCTCTACCGGGCTCTCGGAAGGCTTGAACAGCAGGGGTATCTGGATGGCCGCTGGGAAGATCCGTTGCTCGCCGCTGAGAAAAACCGCCCGCGCCGAAAGCTGTACAGACTCACCGTTGCTGGAACCACCGCCGGCAAGAAAGCACTCTTAGATATGTCACATTCTAAAGGTCCGTTAAGAGCGGCATGGGCAGGCTCCAGATGAGCACTAACTTGCTGGCACAATTCATTTTGGTCATTGTATTTGCATTCGCCTTGCCGGCGGTCAGATTGTTCGTTAGAGCGTGGACATGGTTGTACACGTCAGTCGCCCCGGCAGTAGAGCGCGGACCCCGTCGCGCAGAAGTCCTATCGGACCTGCACGAGCATATCGAGGACTCTAAAGCGGAAGGTCACAGTCCAGCTGAAATAGCAATTCATGTTCTGCTACGCACATTCTGTGGGCTCAAAGATGACTTGACTTGGTCTGTGCCGTATCTTCCTCACGCAATGACAGAAAGACTGGAGAGTGGGAGCCACACCCTTAGCCGCCTCAGAACGCCGACGGTGGTGGTTACATCCCTTGCCCTCTTCGGTATGGTGAATGTTCTGTTCCTTATGTCAGATGGCGATAAGCCATGGACGGCACTCCTGGGATGGAATATCGCCGCGTGCGTGGTGAGCATAGTGATGCACAACCAGGAGCGCATTTGGGCCCGCCGCATCCTCCATTGGTACCTTGCCTTAGCAACCGTGCTGCTAGCTGGAGTGCTAATATGGGCAACGCTCCAACACCGCCTGTACGAAATGCCAAACTTCTCCCACCTCATGCTCCAGGTTCCGGTCGCCATGTTGCCTCCGGTCTTGGCTATGTTGGTCAGTACCGAACGATGTAGGACCCTGCTATTCAAAGGATGCTGGTGGCCGGTCTTTGCATGTTGGGGTCTTATCGTGGCCATTTCGCTTGGCACCGCCATTTTCATGGGTCTCACAACCTTGATCACGGTCTGGGCAGCAATAGCAATGGTAGGTTTAACTCTTGCAATTGCGAGTGCAATTTTTGTCGGTAGTGCCGCCGTAATATGCCATGGTGGGTTAAAGGGGGGCGCAGGCTTGATGAGGTTAATGGCGGCCGCCGCTAAGCGTATGACGTAAACTTATGCTGCGGGCCTTATGTGCTGGCAAGCCGGCTATTGTTCACTTCCGGGGTTATCGTCGAAGTTTGTTTTCGGCACATTTCTCGTGAGTCAACTTGAAGGAGTGGCGGCAGTTGCTATGGGGAGACTATGTCGAACGCCAGGATCATTAGCCCAGCTATCCGCAGTTCAGCAAATTCAAGCCGGCTACGCTAGGAAGTCCGGGCCGCCATGGCAGTGATAGGATCCCGAAGTGAGGAGAGCGTTGGTCTGGAAAGTAATGAGTCTTTCGAGTCGGATCTTAATGGCTCGAACCTGCAGAGTCTAAGTTTGGGCTACTTGAACTTATAGAATTCAAGTTTAATGAAGGTAGATTTGTAGGGCGCACACCTTCAGGACGCTGACTTGTCAAACGCTCGCCTTCAGGGCGCGATCCTGAAGGATGCGTGGTTGTTTGAGACTAACCTTTCAAGCGCTGAATACTCTATCGGTGATGGTTACTACCGTGCAGAAGGCTTAGCTTGATGCCGCCCGCTCCTTGTATTGTCCACCAACACGGATCGCTGTGCAGCGTTGCACACGGGACTCTAGTAGGTACTTTCTCACTGCCTTCTCTTGGCGTATGATCGGTTCGCTCTACCGAGTCGGGTTCAGTCCTACATTGTTAAGGCGCTCTCTCACCATTGCCAAAGGAATCTTGGCGGATTCGAAATTGCAAAAAAGCGAATTCGTAATTCGATGAGTCAAGCTTACGAGGTGACGCTCTATTTGATCCCGCGAGACCTCCTCCCGCCACTCATGTGAATTCCTCCTGCTCAAGGGTGATGCAATTACAGAGCCAAGTGTAGCAAGGTATTTCAAGTTGTACGCGTATAGGACACGCCCCCCGAAGACCATTGTGCCTTATGAGGATTTGGAAGGGTTCTTTCGGAACCACATCAAGTGACTTATAGATTTCTGCGCTGTTTCGCAGTTCAAGAGCTATTCTACTGATTGACAAGTCTATCCATAGGGTTTTTGGCGGGTGGCTCGAACTTCGACAAAAATTCGGTTGAGAGTAGTCCTCGCGAAGCCAGCCAGCAGAATAGCAAGCCCCGTCATTTCGCAGGTACCAATATTCCGGCAAATGATCATTATCCCTACGTAATTCTACAATCCTAATTCCCTCCCCCGCGGCACTATAGGAATAGGAATACTTCACGGCTTCGGTAGCTTTCCTGAGTTCCTGTAGGGTCCATTTGGCGCCACTTGAACGCGACAACATATGTCCAATTTCTATACTTCCCACTTTAGTCGGGATTCGTTCAAGAATTGTAGAACTTTTTCTTTGGAGCCTTATCCATTCATCCAAGTTCATTCCAACCTCCTAATTTGAACGGGTGGCCTCCAATTCGTGAGGGCAAACCGTTCAATAAATTGGCATGGCAACTTATGCCGTTGGGCAGGAACCTAAGCCCAGTCATCGCCATGGACGTTAAACCACCCTGAGCGTGGTGAAACAAAAACTATAATCGGGATTTGGTTTGGGGGTCAATGGCCTCCGCAGGGCCTATAAGCCTTTGCTGGGGGGATAGCCTTTCTCAGTAGCTGGATCCCCCCAATGAATATCTGGCAGCTGGCATAGGCCAGCCGGTCGAGGGCGCTGCTGCCAAGCAAGGGTCGTCGAGGAGGCTGAGCCCTTCCTCCAGGAACCTGTTGGAAGTGTTGACGACGCTGGAGACCCTGTGACGGCTGTCTATAATGTGGTCCAGACCAGCCGGCTGCTAGCCGGTGAGGCAGTGTAGACCGAGGTCATCGAGGATGAGGAGGTCCGGGGAGGGGAATGAACGGTAGGTGCGACCCACGGTATTGTTCACCCTGGACAGGATCATGGCCCTGAAGTAGCTGTCGGCGTGGAGGAAACGGACGGTGTGCCCGACCATTTATGGCGACGAAACCGAGGGATTGAGCCAGGAAGCTCTTGCCCACACCGACGGGGCCCGCCACTAGGACCTGCCAAATTGCGAAATGCCGGATGACATCAACGTCTATATGTTGATCGTGAACCTAGTGGAAAAGGTTCTAGATTTTGTCCAAGATGGTGGGCCTGACTATACAATAGGCAGAACCATTTTCGGCATGTGGGTGGGTATGTGAGGCACGGATAAACCAATTCACAAGCTTGGTGGGGCAGATTCTGACCATATCGATGTCCAGGGAAAATGGCGGCAAATATCGGTGTAGACACTTCATAATGCTTCCATTCAACACTATCGAGGGCGGTGGGTGGTCCGGTTTTCCACCGCCTGTTCAAGCGGTTGCCCCGCCTTATAGGTCCATTATTTCTCTGCCTTTTATAGGTCTGGGGTGAGAAGGTCGAACTCCACCGTGAACACGACATGGCGGTGCTGCTGGCGGCGTAAATTCGATAGCCTAGGCCCAACTTTCTAGTATTGTCCGATTGGAAAGTCCAGCCACGCCCGCCCGTACTCTAAGTCGCCTCACTCCCCCGCTCCCGCTGCATCGCCATCAGTTGATCTATAGGTATATGGCAGTAGATAACATGGTCAGGAGAGTCTGGCCCCGTGCGTCCTGGCGGCGGGGTAGTGTCGCAGATATCGCCCACCTTTCTGGGGCAACGTCCTGCGAAGAAGCAACCCTGGAAACGCTGTCTGAGGGATGGGACTGCGCCGGGGAGCCGTATGCGCGTGGGTGTGGCGTCCGGATCGGGCACAGGGACCGCGGAGAGCAGCGCCTCGGTGTACGGATGTGACGGTGCGGTCAGCACGCATTCTGTAGGTCCTGATTCGGCAACATGCCCGGCATAAAGCGCCATGATGTCGTCTGAGATATAGCGCACGACTCCCAAGTCATGGGATATGAAGACGTAGGACGTGCCTGCCTCTTGTTGATGCCGTTGTAGCAGGTTGAGCACCTGGGCCTGAACGGAGACATCCAGCGATGAGACCGCCTCGTCGGCGACTATAATGTCAGCATTGCCGGCGAAGGCTCCCGCCAGTGCGACCCGCTGCTGCTGGCCGCCGCTCAGCTCGCCAGGGTGACGGTCCAGATACGCAGGGTCCAGTCCGACGGCCTCCAGCAACTCTTCGGCGCGTTCCCGACTCTCCCTCTTATTCAGCCGCGCGAACTTTCTCAGCGATCTGTGGATGGCATGGCTTATTGGGAGTCTTGGGTTGAGGGAGGATGTAGGATTCTGGAACACCATCCGAACTGCCGCCTGCTGCTCTCGAGTCCGTTTTCCGACTGGGGGAGCCAGCTCTTCGTCCCGTAGCCGAAGGTCGCCCCGATCTCGTGGGGCCAGACCCACAACCACCCGAGCGACAGTGGTCTTGCCGGAGCCGCTTTCGCCTACGATGCCCAAGGTTCGCCCGGTCGGAACATTGAAATCCACGTCCGTGACCGCCCGCACCGGCGGCCGCACCCGCGGCCCGAAGAGCAGATACTTGCGCTGCCAGTGACCGTAGAAGCGCCGCAAGCCCCTTGCGCTAAGCAACGGCTCAGCGGCCTGAATGGTGTCCTTCTCTTTTGGCTCCGCCTCGCCCCAGATTTCTGGACGAACATCGCTCCAGAAGAAGCAGCGCGACTGGTGGTCATCTCCCACGTCCAGCATCTGTGGCGATTCCACTCGACACGAGTCTTGCACCATCGGGCACCGCGGAGCGAAGAGACAGCCTTCTGTACTCGCCTCTTCCGCGCCGTAGACGGCGCCGGGTATGCTACGGAGCTTGGTGACCGTCCCGCTATCCGTTGGCGGCTGCGGAACGCAGTCCAAGAGTCCGGTAGTGTACGGGTGTTTGGGGCTTTTGAACAGTTGACCAACCGGCGCCTGCTCAACGGTCTGGCCTGCGTACATCACCACCACCCGGTCGGCGACCCGGGCAACGACACCCAGGTTGTGACTCACGTAGAGGATGCCGGCGTTCACTCGCTGTTTGAGGTCCACCACCAGATCCAGGATGGTTGCCTCTGTGGTGACGTCCAGGCCGGTGGTGGGCTCGTCCATAATGAGCAGATCTGGCTCGCATGCCAGGGCCATGGCAATGACCACCCGTTGCTGCATCCCCCCACTGAGCTGATGGGGATAGCGTCGGCCGATGAGTTCCGGCTCGGCCAGACCGACGCTCTCGAAGAGCTTCGCCGTCCGTTGACGGGCCTGGCCTGAGTCCATGCCGAGATGCTCCCGCAGCACCTCTTCTATCTGAGGTCCCACTCGCATGGTGGGATTCAGCGATGTGGCGGGGTCCTGGTATACCATGGAGATGCGGTTGCCACGCAGGTGACGAAGTTCGGACGCCGACATGTCGGTGATGTCCCTATCCTCAAAGCGGATGGAGCCGTCCACTCGCGCCGTTCCCGGAAGATAGCCTACGATGGCGAACGCGGTGGTGGACTTGCCACAGCCACTCTCGCCCGCGAGGCCCACCAGCTCGCCGCGCCGGACTTCCAACGAGGCCTCCCGCACCGCCCGCACCACGCCCCGGGGCGTGTAGAAGGTGACGCCCAAACGCTCCACCTGCAATAATGGAGTGTCTTCCTGGAGATGCCTGCTCAAAGCCCCTCTCCTTCTTGAGGAAGTTCCCTGGCCTGGCGAAGGCCATCCCCCAGAAGATTGACCCCCACCACCAAGGAAGCGATGGCAGCCGCGGGAACCAGGGCCATCCAGGGTGCGGCTACCAGAAAATTGCGGCTATCGCTTATCATCAGGCCCCAGTCGGGCGATGGCGGCTGAACCCCCAACCCAAGGAACCCAAGGGAGGAGACCAGAAGAATTGAGTAGCTCAGTCGCACCGAGGCTTCCACCCCCAAGACTGGCAAAGCGTTAGGTAGGATCTCGCGGAAGATTATGTAACCTGCATGTTCACCCCGTAAACGAGCACTCTGAACGAACTCCATTTCTTTCAGAGACAGCGTGACACTCCGCATCACCCGCGACACCCCGGGCATAAAGACAATGCCGATGGTGACCACGATCAGCAGCTCCTGCCAAAGCTGTTCTAGCCACTCCACCGGCGCATCTTTGGAGCCCAAGGTGGTCAACACCAGCAACGCCAGTAGCAAGGATGGAAGGGACATCAGCCCATCCATCACCCGCATCACCACCTCGTCTACTCTACCCCCCTTGTAGCCGCTGCTCATCCCCACCACCGTGCCCAGAGCTATGCCCAGTGCCGCCGCCGCTACCGCCATCGTGATAAGGGAACGTGCCCCAGACATCATCCGGCTCAGAAGGTCGCGTCCGAACTGATCCGTACCCAGCCAGTAAAGCGAAGTCGGAGACGAAAGTCGGTGCTCCTCCGGATAATCCGGGAGCAAATGAAATTCCGTCGGAGGGTAGGGCGCCAACCACGGGCCAATGAGAGCCAGCGTTAGATGAATAGCCACTATGGCTAGCCCAATCCGCCCTGCTGTAGTGGCCAGCGCCAGCCTGAGAAAATTCCTTAGGTTTCGCCCAACGGGCCCAAGTCCCGCACCGACGGCGCGAGTCACACCCATCCGATTCCTGCCTGTGGACATTTGAACTGCCATCACGCTAGCCTAATCCGCGGATTCAGAGCGGCATAGCTCAGGTCCGCCACCAGGTTGCTTATGGCATAGGTCGCAGCGATGAGGAGCGTCAGGGACTGTAACAAGGGAACGTCGCGAGTCTGGATAGAGGTCAGCAGCTGACTTCCCAGCCCCGGATAGGCGAACACGGTCTCCACTATGATGAGCCCACCCAGCATCCAGCCGATGTTCTGGGCGATGATGGTGATGGTCGGCAGCATCGCGTTGGGGACCACGTGGCGAAAGATGACCCGCCTCATGGGCAGACCCTTGAGGACCGCCGTGCGCACGTAGTGGGTCTTCATCACCTCGATCACGTTCGCCCGCGTCATCCGCATGACGTATGCGAACAAGACACCGGTGAGAGTGAGCGTTGGTAAAACCAGAATCTGGGGCCGTGTCAGTGGATTGGTGCCCGGGAGAACAAGGCTGGTCGACGGTAAGAGGTCAAGCATGGAGGAGAAGATGACCAGAAAGAGCACTCCGGTCACAAACTCCGGCAGCGAGATCCCCACCAGGCTGGTTAAGCTCACTATCCGATCTCCCAGCGTGTTCGGACGCACCCCAGCCCATATGCCGGCTGTAACTGCGGTGGGGACCGCCACCAGGAAGGCGAACACAGCAAGAATAGCTGAGTTCCCCAGTTTGCGCTTCACGATATCTATATTGGGCCGTTTCTGGAAGTAGGAGTCGCCCAAGTCGCCTCGCACCACACCACCCATCCAGCTCAGGTACCGCACGTGGGCAGGACGGTCCAGGCGCAGGTCTTCCCGCACATTTTTCAGGTTTTGTTCCGTTGCGCCCTGCCTGAGCATCATCGTCGCCACGTCCCCTGGCAGTATCTCGGTGATGGTGAAGATGGACAGGGAGACCACCAGCAGGGTGACCATGATCAAGCTGAGCCGCACTGTCAGGAAGCGCACCATGACAGCTAGTTTCCTGTCCCTGAAGTACGTTGGCAAAAGCGTGCGACACTAGCGAGTATCTGATCGGCTGTCTTGGTCCAGACGAAGGGCTTTGGGGTCTCGTTGGTCACGTCCAAGTAATGGTAGATAGCAGCTTCAAGTTCACGGTTGCTATGGTGAATGCCACGGCGCGGTTGCTTTTCGGTAAGGAGTGCGAACCAGCGCTCGACCAAGTTGATCCAAGAAGCGCTGGTGGGGGTGAAGTGTACGTGAAAACGCGGTCTCTTGGCGAACCACCTCCGAATGAGGTCGGTCTTGTGGGTGCCATAGTTGTCCATAATCAGGTGCACGTCAAACTCAGTAGGTACCGAGGCCTTGATAGTATCGAGAAACTTACGGAACTCGACCGAGCGGTGACGCCGGTGGCATTGACCAATCACTCTGCCAGTCCTGGTGTCAAGAGCGGCGAACAGGGAGGTGGTTCCATGCCGAGAACATAGTCGTGCGTACGCCGCTCCGTTTGGCCCGGACGCATGGGCAGCAGCGGTCGCGTCCGGGCCAACGCCTGGATCTGGGACTTCTCGTCAACACACATAACCAACGCTCTACCAGGCGGGTTGAGGTGCAGGCCCACAATGTCGCGGACCTTCTCGATAAAGAGCGGGTCTGCCGACAGCTTGAAGATCTCCGTCCGATGCGGCTGCAGAGCAAAGGTTCGCCATATGCGGCTGGTGGTGCTGCGGCTCAGGCCGGAACGTGCCTCCATGGAGCGTGTGCCCCAGTGTGTAGCATCCTTCGATGTGGTCTCCAGGGTCAGCGTCACGACCCTGGAGACGTCAGCATCGGTTACAGTGCGGGGTCTGCCAGGCCTTGGTTCATCCACCAGTCCGTCCAGTCGACTCTCCAAGAACCGAGACCTCCACTTGCCAACCGTCGCTTTCGAGACTCTCAACTCTGCGGCCACAGCAGTGTTCGTCTTGCCCTTAGAACATTCCAACGCCATTCGGGCCCGCTGGGCCAACGCTTGCGCCGTCTTGGGCCTGCGAGCCCACTGCCCAGTCGCTCCCTTCCATCGTCGGTCAGCGTCAACGGAGGGGTTGGTCGACCAAGACGCATATGCCATCCTCCTCACATGAACTGCCAGGAGGATACCAGCTACCGAACACTAACGCCACTAACTTCAGGGACAGTACACTGGGGCCTATTGCGAGAACTCATTGCCGGTATCATTGCTGCCAAAACGTATAGCTCACTCTGATCTTGCCTGTCCTTAGGGATGCTGAAGGGCCGAAGGGGGCCCAGCGTGTGTCCCTCTCCTCTATGACGTGGTGTCCATGGGAAATGGCGTGAGCAAATTTGAGCGGGGCGAAGAAGCTACACCCAACACTGAGGTTTTTCTTCGCCCCGCTCTTTAGAATGACGCCAGTCTCGACCAGTTGGGTCGGCCGTTAATTATCCAGCCAGCCGCGGTGGAAAATCGGCAAATTCAACGGATGGACCTCTATGCCTCGCACATGGGTGCCTACACCGATTAGGTTCGGCTTGAACACTGCGATAATACGAGGCACGTCGTCTATGAGGATGCGCTGAATCTCCGCGTAGGTCGCCCGGCGCTCCTCCAGGTCCCTCTGCCCACGCGCCTTGACGATCAGCTGGTCGACAGTCGGGTTCTGGTATTTCGACTCATTCCAGCTAGCGTCGCTCAAGTACACAACGCTTAGTGCCGCGTCTGGCCCCCGGCCGTTCCACCACATAGTGGCGAACGGCTCCTGCAGCCACACTTTGGACCAGAAGTCTTCCTCAGGCACTTCCCTAATGTTTATTCGGATACCGGCAGGTTCAGCCCTCTCTTTCATCGCCACCGCGAACTCCACCATCGGAGCCCCTGCTGGGCTCGTGACCAAGGTAAGGTCTATGCCGTTCGGGTGACCGGCCTGCTCCAGCAGCGACCTGGCCCGGTCGGTGTCGTAGGCCGGAGGTGCATACTGCGACGCGAAATGTGGGTCGTTGGGCGCGATAGGGTGATCGTTGGCGAGGCTGCCCTTCCCCAACAGCGCCGATTGGCGGATGGCTTCCCGGTCCGTCGCGGCTTGAATGGCCTTACGGACCAGCACGTTGTCGAAAGGCGCCACCGTCACGTCCATGTACAGGCCAAGGTAGGTCGGGCTGGACGTCTCCAACACTGCTGTGTCGGCATGGGCTTCAAGGGCACTGACGCTCTGCTCTTCCATCCCGAATACAAGGTCCACATCGCCGGTCTTGAGCGCCTCAGCGCGGGTCGCACCTTCGGGAATTGTGACGACGGTTATCCCATCCAAGTAGGGTAGCCCCTCGTCCCAGTAGTCGGAGTTTCGCACCATCACCGTGCGTTCTCCCGGCAGGTGTTCGCTAATCGTGAAGGCCCCGGTGCCGAACTCCTCCAGAGTCAGCCGCGCAGGATCGATGTCCGAGGGGACGATCCGCCCTTGGTACAGTGACAGTGACTCCACGAAGAAAGCGTTCGGAGCGTCAAGGTCGAAGCGGAGTGAGTGGTCATCGAGGATGACCATATCTTTGATGACACTCAGCGAGGACCGCGCTGGGGAGTCCAGCTCAGGGTCCAGCAGCCGTTGGAAGGTGGAAACCACATCCTCCGCTTTGAAGTCCTTCCCGTGATGGAACTTCACGCCCTTGCGCAAGTGGAATGTGTATGAGGTGAGGTCGTCATTAGGCTCCCAGGACGTCGCCAGCATAGGCTTCAGCGAGAGGTCTGGCTGGATCATCACCAAGTTGTCGTAGGTGTGCTGGGTGACGATGATGTCCGACTGGGTCACCTGGAAAGGGGGGTCCAGCGAGGTGTGGGTCCCGAACGTCGTTACCGTCAGGGTACCGCCGTATTGCCCAGCAGGACTCTTCTCGTCGTCTCCACCGCAAGCCGCGATTCCCAGCATCGTAGCGGCTAGTCCCACCATCAGCAGGAACAGGTACTTCTTTGTATTGGACCGTATAGCTCTCATCGTCTCCCCTCCTATCGTTACACTCATCGTTACACTCATAGACCCGGCCATCCCGCTATTGGTTACCATACCCACGCGCCTGCTACATGCCCGCTGGTCTCTTGCCCAAGCTCCTGGCAGTAGCATCCCAGGTGCTCGCCTCCTTTGTCGGTCACCTACGCCATTCGTAGATTGACCGCATCAACTGCTTGAGGAAGGCTTCGACCTACCAGATTAGAGCGGACCCGGGGACGGGTAGCAACGATGGCACCGCTGCCCCGAGGCTCTTCTGCCTGGAACTCGCTCGCCACCCTAGGCTCCACAAAGGGGGGAAGGATGGCTAATTACGGGAAGGATTACCCTAGCAACCTAAGGTGTGTGTGTCAACCCCCAGGGTGCGGCATACTATCCGTGTGTCGGCACATATACAGAGAAAAGCAACTGTAAGAGCATAAACACAGGTGTAAAGGGCGGAGTGATAATGTACCACCTATGCGGGGTCAATCGTCAAGAAAAGGCGGTTGAAAACCGGACCACTCGCCGCCGGCCATAGTGTTAAGAGGAGCACTATGGCAGGTGTGAAGAATGTACAAGGTGGAGATGTACGCGAGGGTGAGACGGGCCTCGTGCTCGAGGCAGGCCCAAGAAGAGACCTGACTCGTTGGCTGCTGACAAGAGCTACGACAGCGCAGAGTTCCGGCGGGAACTGCGACGACAAGGGATTCGTCCCTCGGTTCCTCAGCGTCATTGGCCTGGACGCAAGCGTACCGGCCGTCCTCCGAAGGTGTACCCGGTCAGCACGTGTCGCTGGAAGGTGGAGCGTACTCATGGCTGGCTGGACAACTGGCGTCGGCTGGTGGTGCGGTACGATCGGCATACCGAGGTCTACATCGCATTCCTGACTATCGCCTGCTTCATGACGACACTGTCAAAGATTTTGGGATAGGTTCATGACTCTCGTTTTCTAAGAGGGTGTCTAAAAAGGGCGTCAGTGAAGCGAAGCATAAACGTCTGTTAGGCAATGAAGTCCGCCCCTCCAACTCCAGACCCTTCGACTTCACTCATGGTGACATGGAGCGCTCGGGGTAACAAAGGGATTTATTAGACACGCTCTAAGACCTAACGCTTTTAGCAGGCGCACGCTTTTCAGCGTCGCCTGGCTAAACTTGTTAAGCCCTTTATAGTAGATGGCAATTCCCTAAACGTAGCGACCTTGGCAGTTGCTTTGGACAAATCGTGAGCTGCAGTGAACTCGTTTGCAACCACGATGCAGTCAATACTGGCCGCTATTGCCGACTTCAACCCTCTCGCCGAGTCTTCAATAACCACCGTTTCAGCGGCAGTAGCACCAAAGCGTTGGAGTCCTCTCAGATAGAGTTCGGGATGTGGTTTCGCTCGCTCGTAATCCTCCACAGTTAAATAGAATTCCATATAGTCTAGAATAAATCGCTTTTCGTGTATTAAGGCGAAGTCAGTTCGTTTGGATGTAGTAACTATACCCATCCTATACGTATCTGCGAGTTCGGCTAGCGTTTGCAGGACACCCTCGATCTCGATGTCTTCGGTCATCAGGTATTCCTGGTAGTATCGGTTTCTTGGTTCTCGGCCACGTTTAATTTCAGATTCGGATATTCCTGAAACTCGTGCCGCCTCCCACGCGGAAACTCAATTGGCCATATTCACTAAATATGCGTCTCGTGGGAGATCAATTCCGAGAGATGCCAGCGCTCGTTTGTTTGCTAGGTAATACCATTGTTCTGTTTCGATTAAGAGCCTATCCTAAAAACAAAATCATTGATAACCCGTAAGAGTAGCTCTAGGGAAGAAGCCGGAGTTGAAGCTAAATTTCAGGGATGACAAAAGCAAAAGAACCCAAGTCACCCCGGCCCCGCCGCGCAGGCCCAACCAGGCCAGCCAACCCCACCACTAGTTCCTTTCAGGTATCCGACGCCCTGTGGGAGGTACTGGCCCCACTGATTCCCAAGCGGGTGAATACCCACCCTTTGGGCGGAGGGCGGCCCCGGGTTCCAGACCGGACCTGCGCCAACGGTATCTTCTACGTGCTGCGTACCGGTTGCCAATGGAAGGCGTTGGACGCCACGGGCATTTGCTCCGGCTCGACGGCCCATCTGCGCTTTCAGGAATGGGCCGCCGCCGGGGTCTTCTTGCGGCTTTGGCAGGTGGGACTGGAACGGTATGACGAATTGAAGGGTCTGGACTGGAACTTTCTTGAGCATGGATGGAGCCATAACCAAGTCCCCCCTGGGCGGGGGGAAAAACCGGTCCCAACCCCACGGACCGGGGTAAAACCGGCGTCAAACGCAGTCTGTTGACCGAAGCTCTGGGTATTCCGGTGGGGCTGGCGGTGGACGGGGCCAACCGCCACGACATGAAGTTGGCGCGTGCTACGCTGGACAGCCTCCCCGTACAACGCCCGGCTCCCACCCCAGAGCGTCCCCAGGGACTGTGCCTGGATAAGGGCTACGACTTCGACGAGGTGCGTAAGACTTTGCGCGAGTTTCGCTTCACGGCCCACATTCGTGGCCGGGGCGAAGAGGCTCAGGCCATCAAAAATGAAGCCGGTTTCAAAGCCCGGCGCTGGGTGGTGGAACGCACTCACAGCTGGATGAACCGCTTTCGACGCATTCTGGTCCGCTGGGACAAGTCTCCAGGCAACTACATCGCCTTTCTTCATTTTAGCTGCGCCCTTATCGCCCTCAGAGCCGCAGGGTTATTAGGATAGGCTCTTAGTGGAATTGCGCTGCCTGCCCCACCCAACCCTAAATCATAGGCCGCAGCATAATCGTCTCGTCCCGGTGGGGGCCGGAATCCAGCTACTCCGCCTCGGCCAGCAACCCCACAAATCTGGCAACATCTCCAAGTCCCGCCGCCACCATCTCGGCGTTTTGGGTATTCTCGTAGAAGTTGCTATGCAGACTATTAGCGACGTGAAAGAGCGACTCTAGACCGTCGTTACCGGGTTCCCTCGCCAATCTGCTAACGGCATTGAAGAGAGCGACATGAGACTTGTGATGCCAGCCGCGATCTTCCGCCAGGGCTTTCACCGCTTGCGCCGCCGCGCCCCATCCCTTCTCCGACGCCTGTCGCACATCGCCGCAGTCTAACTCTTGGCGCGCTTGCGCCAGCAAATGCGCTGCCGCGCTCCTATATTCGGTACCTGTGGTCATTGGGCCTCTCCTTCTCCTGCAAACCACCCCGCAAGACTCGCCCCACACCTACATTATACGGCTTAGCCACCCCTCTAAATCATTTCCCGCAACATAATCGTCTCATCCCTATGCGGCCCGGTGGATATCAGGTGGAACTCGCACCCTATCAGCTCCTCCAGCCTTCCCACGTAGGCCGCCGCCTCAGCAGGCAGCTGCTCCAAGCTCGTCGCACCCTCCGTTGGCTCCGTCCAACCGGGCATTTCCTCGTACACCGGCCTGCACCGCTGCAACAGAGTCGCGCTTGCGGGAAAGTGGTCCAGCAATTCTCCGTCCACCTCATACCCCACGCATATCTTCACAGAAGGAAAGCCGTCCAGCACGTCCAGCCGCGTCAGCACCAACGACGAAAACCCGTTGATGTGCTGGCTGTACCTTCCCGCTACCGCGTCGAACCAGCCGATGCGCCGCGCCCGGCCGGTCGTGGTCCCGTACTCCCACGCCCGCTCACGTAATTCGTCGGCCCGCTCGTCCTGCATCTCCGTGGGGAACGGGCCGCTGCCCACCCGGGTGCAGTAAGCCTTGAAGACGCCAATGACGCCGCTGATGCTCCGAGGGTGTATGCCCAGTCCCGCCGCGGCGCCCCCCACAGACGACGACGATGACGTTACGTAGGGGTACGTGCCGTGGTCCAGGTCTAGAAGGGTGCCCTGGGCGCCCTCCATAATGATCGTGTCACCCCGCTCAATGGCCTGCTGCATAAGGAAACTGGTAGGTCTAATCAGGTCCTTCAGCCCTTCCCGCCATCGGGCGCACTGGTCCAGGATCTCTTCCAGCGATAGGGGAGGCTGGTCGTAGAGTTTCGTGAGAATCCGACTCTTGTCCTCTACGACTCGCTTGAGTCGTGGCAGCAGCTCATCCTCTAGGTAAAGCAGGTCTCCGGCGCGGATGCCCGTTCGGGAGGCCTTGTCCACGTAAGCGGGGCCGACGCCCGTGCCCGTGGTGCCCAAGTTGGCGTCTCCGCGGGCCTTCTCTTCCAGCGCGTCAATCTGAACATGGTATGGCATTATCAGGTGGGCTCGCTCGCTGACGTATATCCGACTCACGTCCACGCCGCGTTCAGACAGTTCCCTTATCTCCTCCAGAAGCACCTCCGGGTTCACCACCACCCCATTGCCTATTACGCAAGAAACCTCGGGCTGAAAGATTCCAGAGGGCACTAGATGAAGGGAGAAGGTCCCTCCCTCGTTCATTACCGTATGGCCGGCGTTGTTTCCACCGGCATATCTCGCTACCCACTGAGCCTTGGACGCCAGGTAGTCCACCACCTTGCCCTTCCCTTCGTCACCCCATTGCGCCCCAATTAAGGCGTACGCCCCCATTGCCTCTCCTTTTCAACCACAGCTAAAGCGGCCTTCGTGAAGGCCCAAGGCAGTATAGCAAAAAGCAGGTAGCCTTACTAGCAATGGACTGCGTGCCGTATCGGGTCTCCCGTGGCCAACGGTCAGCGGTGAATAACTGGAGTGAATTTTGAGCGCTCAAGGGGCTGTGCTATAATGAGGCCGAGTAGCCAAGCCTTTGCCCGTTGGCCGATTGCGCCCAACCTGCTCATCCGTACGAAGGCGTGAATCCGGGCAAAATTTCACCTTCGGGGGGAAGAATGCGCTCCTTGAGCGATGAGCTTCGCGTATTCACGGGGAACTCTCACCGTGAGTTGGCCCATGATGTTTGCAAGTATCTCAACATCTCCTTGGGTCAGGCGGAAGTCTTCAAGTTCTCCAACGACAATACCTTCGTTCGCATCTTGGAGAATGTCCGGGAACGTGACGTCTTCATAATGCAGCCCGTCTGCACTCCGGTGAACGACGCTCTCATGGAGCTGCTGATAATGATTGACGCAGCGAAGCGGGCGTCCGCCGGTCGTGTCACGGCTGTGGTGCCCTACTACGGCTACTCTCGCACGGACAAAAAAGACCAGCCTCGGGTGCCCATCACGGCCCGGCTGGTGGCGGACCTGCTCACCGCCGCCGGTGCCGACCGCCTCCTCACCATAGACCTCCATGCCGGCCAGATCCAGGGCTTCTTCAACATCCCCGTGGACGAGCTTACCGCACTCCCCCTGCTGGTGCGGTATTTCCGCGACAAGAACCTCGACGACCTCGTCGTCGTGGCCGTTGACGTGGGCATCAGCAAACGCGCCAGGGACGTGGCCGAGGGGTTGGGGGTTCCTCTCGCTATCGTTGAGAAACGACGCCTGGGCAACACCTCCTCCATCCAGACCCTGAACATCATCGGCGACGTAAAGGACAAGACTGTCCTCACCTTCGATGACGAGATCAATACCGGCGGTTCCATCATCGCCGCTGCTGAGGCGCTGATAGAGAACGGCGCGCGCGAAGTATATTCTTGCGTCACCCACGCCCTCTTCTCGGGCGATGCTACCGACAAAGTGATTGCCAGCCCCCTCAAGGAATTGGTGGCCACGGACACTGTGCCTCTGACTGGATATGACATGAACGGCAGGATAACCATCCTCTCCGTCGCGCCCCTTCTGGGGGAGGCAATTAGGCGAATTCACAACGGACTTTCCGTTGGAGAACTTTTCAACGGAGAATCATGATCCGCTTACTCGACAAGATCCTCGGTACGTCCGAGGATCGCCTCAAGAAGAAATATCAGTCCCTCATAGACCGGGTTAACGGCCTCGAGAGAGAATTTGAGAGGTTCACCGACGCAGAATTACGGACGCAAACGGATGTCTTCCGCAAGCAACTGAACGGGGGCAAGTCGGAGAAAGACATACTGCCCGAGGCCTTCACCGCCGTTCGAGAGGCCGCCAAACGGACCCTGGGGCAACGCCATTTTGACGTCCAGCTCATGGGCGGCGCCGTCCTCCACCAGGGTAAAATCGCCGAAATGAAGACGGGCGAAGGTAAGACTCTCGTGGCCACCCTTCCCGCCTATCTAAACGCCCTTTCCGGCAAGGGCGTCCACGTTATCACCGTCAACGACTATCTGGCCCGCCGCGACCCGGTGTGGATGGGCCCCATCTTCGACAAACTCGGACTGACAGTCGGCTGCCTGCAGAATGACGCCGCCTTCGTTTACCAACCCGGCGCACCCGGCAAGGACCCCAGCTACGAGCATTTAAGGGCCGCGCCCCGCCAAGAGGCCTACACCTGCGACATAACCTACGGCACCAACAACGAGTTTGGCTTCGACTACCTCAGAGATAACATGGCCGTGGACCCGAGCCTTCAGGTCCAGCAGGACCTCAACTACGCGATCGTTGACGAGGTGGACAACATCCTCATCGACGAAGCAAGGACGCCCCTCATTATCAGCGGGCCTGCCCAAGAACCGGTGCAGCTTTACTACCAGATGGCCAAGCTGGCCCCCCGCCTCCGCGCTGAAACGGACTACACGATGATAGATGAGCGCAGTCGGGCCATCTCCCTCACCGACGAGGGCATCTCAAAGATTGAAGGTTGGATTAAGGTCGACAACCTTTACGCCCCTGAAAACTTCCACCTGGTCCAGTACGTGGAGAACGCCCTCAGGGCCCACGTACTCTACAAGCGCGACAAGGAATACGTCGTTAGGGACGGACAGGTTATCATCGTCGACGAGTTTACCGGTCGGCTCCAGCCGGGCCGTCGCTGGTCCGATGGTCTTCATCAGGCAGTGGAGGCCAAGGAGGGCATTCAGGTCCAGCGAGAGAGCACCACCTACGCCACCATCACCCTCCAGAACTACTTCCGTATGTACAATAAGCTTGCCGGTATGACAGGCACCGCCCTCACGGAAGAGGAGGAGTTCCTGAAGATCTACCGGCTGGAAGTGGTGGCCATCCCCACCAACGCCCCCCTCATCCGTACGGACCACGCCGACCTCATCTATCAGTCTGAGTCAGCCAAGTGGAAGGCCGTAGCCGACGACATAGAGAATATGTATACCCAACGCAGGCCCGTGCTGGTAGGCACCACTTCCATTGAGAGCTCCGAAAAGCTGAGTCAACTGCTTCAGCGTCGCGGAGTGCCCCATGAGGTCCTAAACGCCAAGCAGCACGAACGGGAAGCCTATGTTATTGCTCAGGCGGGCCGCCCCGGCGCGGTAACCGTAGCCACCAATATGGCCGGTCGAGGCACGGACATCGTACTCGGCGGCAATCCAGTGGGTTTGGACATCGATATGGCCGAGTGGCAGAATGACCACGACACCGTGGTTGAGCAGGGCGGCTTGACGGTTCTTGGCACGGAACACCACGAATCCCGCCGCATCGACAACCAGCTGCGGGGCCGCTCAGGGCGTCAGGGAGACCAGGGCGAGACCCGCTTCTACGCCTCCATGGAGGACGAGATTATCAAGCGGTTCGGCGGCGAACGGGCTAAGAACCTCATGGGTAAGGTCTCCGGTTGGGCTGGCATGGGCAAGGATGCTCCCCTGGAAAGTGGCGTTATAACCAAGATCTTGGAGGGTGCCCAGAGCCGCGTCGAAGGCTACCACTTCGAGACTCGCAAGCACCTGCTGGAGTTCGACGACGTGTTGAACCAGCAGCGCGAAAACATCTACCGGGAGCGCCGGAACATCCTCCAGGGCGTGGACCTCCGCGCTTCCGTCCTCCGCCTGGTGGAGGAGAAGATAGACGGGCTCCTGACCCAACACCTGTCGGGTAGCGTAATGGAAGACCGGGACTATCGGGGCTTACTGGAAAACCTTCGCATCATATTCCCCACCATGCCGGAGGCCCTCGATAACGAGGAGAAGCTGAGAAACGCCAACCGCGGAAGGCTAAAGAAGGTCCTCGTCGCCCACGCCGAAGATATCTACCAGCAGAAGGAAGAAGAGCTCGGCTCGGAAAGGATGCGAGCCTTAGAGCGCATCATCATGCTGAGGGCTTTGGACTTGCACTGGGTGCAGCAGCTCACCAACATCGAAAAACTGCGGCAGGGCATAGGCCTTCAAGCCTATGGACAGCGTAACCCCCTCGTGGCCTACCAATCTGAGGGCCGCCGTATGTACCACAACCTACTCACCCAGATGCGCGACGACGTAGTCCATAGTATCTATCGTCTCACTCTGGCTCCCGCCGACAGTCCCATGAAAGCGATGTCCAACGGCCGCGCCCGTAACGGGGCGCCGCGAAAGATGGGCCGCAATTCTCCGTGCTACTGCGGTAGCGGCAAGAAGTTCAAGCGTTGCCACGGTAAAGGATAGGTGCAGCCCCGTGTCCGCCGTTAACGAGGAACTAGCTGCCCTCTTTGAGGACATGGCCCAGCTTCTGGAGAGGAAAGGCGACCTGATCTTCAAAATTAGGGCCTACCAGCGGGCAGCGGAGATTATCTCAAGTTTCCCTCAACCATTGGACGCTCCGGCCCAGCAAGGTCAGGACCTGATGAAGGTACCAGGCATCGGCAAGGCCATCAGCGGGAAAATTCGCGAATACATCGCGACCGGCCAAGTGGCAGCCTACGAGCGTTTGAAAGCGGAGTTCCCCGGACATGAGGGCGTGCCCAGCGGATTCATTATTGATTGCACTAACTACCACAATGCGAGGGACGCAAAACTCTCCCTATTAGCGATCAAGGCTGAGGACGATGCTGGCTCTCTAAAGGGAGGGCAAGCCAATTAACGTCAAGCCCTTTGAAGCCCCCGTCGATCTCATAGTCCAGCCCGCCGGCCCTCCCGTGTCCGTGGAAATAGAGGCATTGGAGCGTCTCTCGCAGGGCATCAAAGCCGGACGGCCCTGGGCGGAGGCTCTTCTTGAGGCCATGAGCATGTGGACCCTCCCGGAGGAACGCATCGACGGTCGGCTCTATCGTTACGTCATTCAGGGCGAGGCCTTTGACTGTTTGCTTCTGGCTGAGAGAATGTGCACCCTACTGCGGGACTCGGCGCAGATTCAAGAGGTAGAGGACCTGCTATTTCGTGGCCGATTCCCAACCTACGTAACCACTGAAAGTCTTAAGAACCTGCTCGGCTACAACAAGTACCGTGGATTTCTGAACTTCTGGTACGGCGTTGTTGTCGAGGAGGCGCTACACGTCGCTGTGGAGGAAGAGGTCCGGAAGGACATGCGCGCCGGCGGCCGGGTCGACGTGGAGGATATGAGCGACTCGGTGTACCGCCGAATCTATGACGACGAGCAGTCCGGCCTGATAGCCAAGTTCAGGGAGAAAATGGGCTACCAGAGCCAGGACGGATTCAGCCTCACCCAGTCCAAGGAATTCACCTACTGGCTGTTCAAGCTACGTCTCTACTATTGGGACCCGGCTCGCGTAGCCAGCGACACCCGGAAGGGGTTGAATTGGCTGGAACAGGTTCGCGGCTCATCAGCACCTGTTTAACCCCATCATAGACGCAACCCCTATAGTTGCACTGGTTCCCCCCCCCGTTACCACCACCCCCAAATAGGGACACGCCCCGGCGTCTGCCATTACAAGCGCAACGGAGATTCTCGTTGTTCTTGCCCCGCCTACCTTACTGACTCTGTAGGACAGGATTACCCGAACGCCGCACTAAGGAGGCAGCTGCGCCAGAACCTCCTCCAAACGCTCCAACCGCTGCTGCAGGCTCTGCGCCCGCTCCTGTTCCCGCTCCACCACGTGCTCTGGCGCCTTGGCGCGAAACTGCGGCCTGGCAAGCAGCGAGTCCACGCGTTTCAAGTGCTTGGAAGCCTCATCCCGTTCCCCCTCCAAGCGCCGCCTCTCCTCGGCTAGGTCCGTTACCTTGCCTAATGGAAGGGCCACTACCACCTCCCCGGCCACAACCTTCACCACTCCGCTCTCCTGGGAAGACTCGGAAGAGTCTGCCCCCCGTAGGTTCCGAAGCCGTGCCAGCACCTTCACCGCCTCCGCCTCGTCGCCTACCAGATAGTCGTGTCCCTGGTGGTCCAGGGAAGCTTGTAGCTCCTGCCGGGGATTGATACGAAGCTGGGCCCTGACGTTGCGAATGGATCGCACCAGCGTGATGATCTGCGACACCTCAGCTTCCGCCGAATCGTCCATCCTGGCCGAGTCCTCCTCCGGATACTGCGCAACCATTATCGAATCGGTGAGCGCTCCCTCCTCGGGAAGCTGCCTCGTCAGCCGCTGCCAAACCTCCTCGGTGACAAAGGGCATGAAGGGATGAAGCAGGCGCAGGGTCTTCTCCAGCACGTGGGCCAGCGTTGGCAGGGGCGAGGGGCTTGCGCCTTCCCGCATTCGGATCTTGGCAAACTCAATGTACCAGTCGCAGAACTCGTTCCAAAGAAAGTCGTATACCTCCCGCTGGGCCTCTCCAATTTCGAACCGCTTCAGATAATCCCTCGTGCGGCCCACCACTCGGTTCAGCCGGCTCAGTATCCATCGGTCCTCCCGGTGAGTAACGTCGGGCAGATCGTGCCATCCACGTAGAGCGTCAGCGTTCTCCAGTGACCCAATGACGAAGCGGGAGGCGTTCCACAGCTTGTTCGCAAAGTTGCGGCTGGATTCCAGCTTGCCATTACTCAAACGCAGGTCATTTCCGGGCGCAGCCCCGGTGGTCAGTGCGAATCGAAGCGCATCAGTGCCATAGGTCTCCATTAGTTCCAGAGGGTTCAGCACGTTGCCCGTGGTCTTGCTCATCTTCTTCCCCTCGGCGTCCCTCACCAGACCATGTAGGAACACCGTTTCGAAGGGAGGCTCCCCCATATTCTCTATGCCCTGCATTATCATGCGGGCCACCCAGAAGAATAGGATGTCGTAGCCCGTCACCATCACCTGAGAGGGATAGAAGTAGTCCAGTTCCTCCGACTCGTCGGGCCAACCCAGGGTTGAGTGGGTCCAGAGGCCGGAACTGAACCAGGTGTCGAGAACGTCAGGGTCTTGATATATCTTGCTGGAGCCGCAGTGCCGGCAGTGCGTCGCGTCCTCCACCGATACGGTAAGTTCGTCGCACTGGCCGCAGTACCAAACGGGAATGCGGTGTCCCCACCAGAGTTGGCGGCTAATACACCAGTCGCGGATGTTTTCCATCCAGTTTATATAGACCCGCGAAAACCGCTCCGGCACGATGCTGACTTGGCCGTCCTTTACGGCGTCCATGGCCGGTTGGGCCAGCGGCTGAATCTTGATGAACCACTGCTTACTCACCAGGGGTTCCACCACCGTAGCGCACCGCTGGCAGTGGCCGATGGAGTGGCGAAGGGGTTCGGTCTTCACGAGAAAACCCTGGCGTTCCAACTCCGCCACCGTATTTCGCCTTGCTTCAAACCGCTCCTGACCCCGAAATTGCCCGGCGGCTTCCGTGAGAATCCCACGGTCGTCCACGGCCATGACGATGGGAAGGTCGTGACGCTGGCCTATTTCGAAGTCGACAATATCGTGACCCGGCGTCACCTTCAACACACCCGTCCCGAACTCCGGGTCGATGGCGTCGTCCCCGACGACAGGGATGGGACGGTTGACGAGGGGCAATATCACGTTTCTCCCCAACAGCGGTTGATAGCGGGGATCTTCGGGGTGAACGGCAACCCCCGTATCGCCAAACATGGTTTCGGGGCGGGTGGTGGCAACCGTTATATATCCCTCCCCATCTTCCAGAGAGTAATTGACATAAAATAGAGACCCGTCCTCCTCCTCGTAATCCACCTCAAGGTCGGAAAGGGCGGTCGAGCAGCGTATGCACCAGTTGATGATGCGTTCGCCCCTGTAGATGAGACCCTTCTCGTAAAGGGTCGCGAAGGTCGTTCGGACGGCCCGGCTGGGTCCCGGGTCAAGGGTGAAGCAGAGGCGCGACCAGTCGCAGGAAGCTCCCATCCGCTTCAACTGCCCGTCGATATTGCTTTCGTACCGGCCCACCCAGTCCCACATCCGCTCCAGGAACTTCTCCCGCCCCAACTCCTGGCGGGAAGTGCCCTCATTGGCCAATTGCCGCTCTACCACTACCTGGGTCGCGATGCCGGCGTGGTCTTTGCCCGGAAGCCACAGGGCCGCCTCCCCCATCATCCGATGCCACCGGACCAGGATGTCCTGGATGAACATTGTCAGCGCATGGCCCAGATGCAGGTCTCCCGTTACGTTGGGCGGCGGCATAATGACGACAAAGGGCTTCTTGGAGGGATCTACCTCCGGCGTGAAATACCCCTTTTGCATCCAGAACCGGTTTAGAGGCTCCTCAACCTCCTTAGGGCTGTAAGCCCGTGGCATCTCCTTGGATGAAGACAAAGTCATCAACTGCTTCCTCTTTCCCTAACTACTTTTTGTCTTGCGGCGCGAGGTGCTTTCTCCACAAATTACTCGTCTTTCGCCGTTAGCAGGCCTTCCACAAACTCCAACACTCGGTGGGCTAACTCCTGCTTGGACGTCAAAGGCAACCGCTGAACTTCTCCGCCTGCGGTTAGAATCACCGCACGATTCGTATCGACACCGAAGCCGCTGTCTGCCTCCGTGATATCGTTGGCAACTATCATGTCAAGTTTCTTTGTGGAAAGTTTGCCTCTGGCGTTCTCCAACAGGTCTTGGCTTTCGGCGGCGAAGCCCACCCGAACCGCCGGGCCTTCAATGCCGGCTAGAATATCCGGGTTTTGGACCAGCGTTACACTAATAGGCTCCCCGGTCTTCTTGAGCTTGTGGGGGCTGGAAACAGCCGCGCGATAGTCGGAAACGGCGGCCGCCATTATTAGAGCGTCCGCCTCTCGACACGCCGCTTCAATCGCTTCTTGCATCTCAATAGCCGTCTGCACCCACACCGTCTCTATGGCCGAAGGCTCCTTCAGCGTTTCAGACGCCGACACCAGCGTCACAGAAGCGCCCATGTCCCGGGCCGCCTCGGCAAGAGCGTGACCCATCTTCCCTGTAGAGCGGTTCGTGATTATTCGGACCGGGTCCAGGGGCTCGCGGGTGCCTCCTGCGCTTACCACTACCCTCCTGCCCGCCAAGGCTCCATTTCGCCCCAGCATCGCCCGTACGTGGCCCAAAATCTCCTCCGGGTCCGACATCCGTCCGGCGCCCACCTTCCCTGAGGCCAAGTAGCCGCTATCCGGCCCCACCACGCACACGCCCCGGGCTTTCAGCCGGCTTAGATTTTCCTGGATGGCGGCGTTCTCATACATGTGCCCGTCCATGGCGGGAGCAACCAGCACGGGAGCGGCAGTGGCGGCGTAGGTGGCGACGAGGGCGTTGTTCGTCAGCCCCAGGGACATCTTGGCTAGTGTGTTGGCCGTGGCAGGCGCCACCGCCAGAATGTCCGCCCGGTCCGCCAGGGCCACGTGCTCCACGCTCAACTCCGAATGGGGGTCGAACAGACTGGTGGTCACGGGCCGGTGGGTGATACTGCCAAAGGCTAGGGGTGTGACGAACCTGCAAGCGTCTTCCGTCATCACCACGTCCACCAACGCGCCGGCCTGGGTCAGCTTGCTGGCCAAATCTACGGCCTTGTAGCAGGCAATACTGCCAGTGACGCCCAGGACAACGTACTTTCCCTGCAAGACCGGAATCACCCTGGTCCCCCTTCCCTCGGCCCTCGGTTCATCTCGTAGATCATCCGAAGCCCAATGAGGGTGAGGTCCGGGTTGGTGGCATCGAAGATCTTGGTAGCTCCGGCCATCACCCTGGCCAGGCCGCCTGTGGCTACGACCGTCGCTTCGCCTCCCAACTCCTCTTTGAAGCGTCGAACCATACCCTCCACCAGGCCAACGTAGCCCAACATCAGCCCCGACTGCAACGCCTCGGGGGTGTTCCGGCCAATTGCCTTACGTGGCATGGCCGCATCGACCCGACGCAGTTGGGACGTGGTTTGATGCAGGGCTTCGGCGGCCACCTCGATGCCGGGGGCAATCGCCCCGCCCAGATAGTCCCCGTCCTTGGAAATGGCATCGAAGACTGTGCCGGTGCCGAAATCCACCACGATAGTCGGGCCGCCGTACAAACGGTAGGCGGCTGCCGCGTCCGCCACCCGGTCCGCTCCCACGTCACGGGGGTTCTCGTAAAGGATGCGGACCCCCGTCTTAACGCCCGTGTCCACCGTTAGGGGAGCCACGTTCAGGTATTCTCGGCACACCTGTTCAAAGGTAGGAGTCAGGCGGGGAACGACGCTGCAGATTGCGGCAGCACTGATGTCTCGAGGCTCAACCCCTTTGCGGAGCAGAATGTTAAGCGCAAGCTCACCGTATTCGTCCGACAGGCGGCGGGAGTCGGCGGAAAGCCGCGCCGTGCAGCTTAGCCTCTGGCCTTCGAACACGCCAAGGGTAATGTTGCTGTTTCCAATATCTATAGCCAGAAGCATAGCGTACTCACCGCCAAATTATAGGTTAGCCCTTCTCTTGCGGCAACTTCTGCCGCGGTTGAAGGGCGCCGCTCCCTATGCTACCTTGAGAACACACAAGGGCCGGCCAATAAACCGGCTGGAGAGGCGGCAATCTTGGCTCGAATCGTTTCCCTTCTTCCCAGCGCCACAGAGATAGTCTACGCCCTGGACTTGCAGGACGACTTGCATGGGGTGACCTATGCCTGCGACTTCCCGGCTGCCGCCGTCGACAAGCCGGTAGTCGTGACCAGCCGAATTCAGGACGCCACGGCCAGCGGGGAAATCGATCAGCGCGTGAAGGATTCGCTCATCTCCGACGACGGTATATATGTCCTGCATCTGGAGGCCCTGGAAGAAGCTCGGCCGGACTTGGTGTTGACCCAGGCCCTGTGCGAAGTTTGCGCCGTTCCCTCTCAGCAAGTGCACCTGGCCCTGGAGAATCTTCCCCACAAGCCGGAAGTTCTATCCCTGGACCCCCACTCCCTTGCGGATGTTGTGACCGACGTGGAGGCGGTAGGCAAGGCAGCGGGCGTGGAAGATAGGGCGACTCGGCTAGCGGTATCCCTCAGAGAGCGCATGGACAGGGTTGCTTCTTTGGCGGCGACAGCAGACACCCAACCCCGGGTGGTGTGCCTGGAGTGGCTGGATCCCCTGATGGTAGGTGGCCACTGGGTGCCGGAGATGGTCGCCCTGGTCGGAGGAATTGACTGCTTCGGAAAGCCCGGCCAGCCTTCCTTCACGGTCGAGTGGAAGCAGATTGTCGAAGCACAGCCCGACATGATAATCGCCATGCCGTGCGGTTTCGACGTGCGCCGCGGCCTTTCGGAAATTAAGCTTCTAACCGAGAAAGCAGGATGGGACGAACTACCCGCCGCCAAGAGTGACAGCATCTTCGTCGTCGATGCAAACTCCTACTTCAGCCGCTCCGGGCCGAGGCTCGTCGATGGTCTGGAGATGACGGCGGAAATTCTGCACCCGGAACTGTTCAACGGGCTGGTCCCCTTCAACGGCGCCTTCCGTATCTTCGGCAAACCCTTCTAGTTAGTTTAACCGCTCGCGGAAACGTTTCTGCTTGCCCATCTCTTCCCTGAGAAGCTCCGTCCTCTCTCCCAGCAGGGGCAGCACTCGCTCCAACCGTTCCTTCACCGACTGAATCTGAAGCAGATATTGGCCTACCATCGGAGGGTAGGTTACCGCTTGAGAAGCGGCGTAGGAGAGGGCCAGCGGCTCTTGAGGGGTGTCAACGGTTTGAATCCAGCCCTTCTTGAAGCTCACCACCAACTGCAGATATTCGCTCAGGCTGGCGGACACCCTCTGCGTGAGATCGCCCAGGTCTTCCGTCGCCTCCTCCTCCATATACTCCACCTCGGCCTTCAGGTAAGGATTGCCGTCGATGATGTTAATGATGCGAAAGCGCCGTTCCCCCACCGTCTGAATACTGTACATCTCCTCGCCGCGTGGTTCGGCCTTGAGGATTCGAGCCGTCGTGCCAACCCGATGAGGCTGGGCCGTTCCACCCACTTCCGGCCCTTCCTTGATGAGCACAACGCCGAAGGGCTGCTTCATCTCGATACATTCGCCAATCATAACCTTGTATCGGTTCTCGAAGATGCGTAGGGGAAGTGACGCACCCGGAAAGAGCACCATATTCAAGGGAAAGAGCGGAAGGGTTTCAAACTCTCCCATGGTCCGTTACCTCAATACAACCTTTACGTGCAAGTATAGTAAGGCGGCGGCCATTGGGCAATACGCCCCCGCCTCAAGGCCTTTCAACTTGACACTCCCAGCCTAGCCAAACTACATTGGGTTCATACTGGCAATGGAGGGTTAGCCATGGCTTATGATCTACTCATCGAGAACGCAAGGATTATCGACGGCTCCGGCGGCCCTTCCTTCGAAGGATCCGTGGCCGTTGAGGGTGGTGTCATCCAAAGCGTCGGCCAGGTCAGTGGCGGCGCCCATCGGGTCATCGACGCCCAAGGGCTGGCGGTCGCCCCGGGGTTCATCGACAACCATTGCCACTACGACGCCCAGGTAACTTGGGACCCCCTCTGCACCTTCTCCTGCTATCACGGGGCGACCTCCGTGGTCATCGGAAACTGCTCCCTCTCCCTGGCTCCCGTGCGTGACGAAGACCACTACGCCCTGGCCCAGATGCTCTCCCGCGTCGAGGCCATCCCAATCGAGTCTCTACAAGAAGGCATTAACTGGTCGTGGAACACGGTGCCGGAGTACATCGCGGCCATTGACAGTAATCTGGGCGTCAACGTCGGCGTTTTGGTGGGCCATTCCGCCGTCCGACGCTACGTCATGGGGGGCGAATCCCAGGAACGGAACGCCACCGATTCGGAGATTAAAGCCATGAAGCGCCTGGTGAAGGAGGGAATGGACGCCGGCGCTCTGGGCCTTTCCGTCTCGCGCAACATGGGACACTTCGACCTGACGGGCAAACCCCTGCCGGCCATAGTCGCGCCGGAGGAGGAGCTCTTCGCCCTGGCCTCTGTGTTGGGAGACGCGGGAGCCGGTATTCTCCAGTGTGGAGGCGGAACGACCCCGGAGATGAAGGACGGCCTGTGCAGCCGCCTTTCCGCCGCCACCAACAGGCCCGTTGTCTATAACAACATCACCCACCGCTGGAGTGCGCCCAACCAGTGGCGGGAGCATCTGGACTACGTGACGGACACCGTCGGCAAGGGCAACCGGGCCTACCCCCTCATCAGTCCTCGCAGCAACAACACCCGCTTCACCATGCTCAACGCCCAGGTCTTTGACCGGCTGCCCTCCTGGAAGCCGATAATGGAAGGGACTCCGGCCCAGAAGATGGCGGCATTCCGGGATCCCGACACCCGTCGCCGGCTCCGGTTGGAGGCTGTCGAAGGGGCGGATGTAGCCTTCAACGCCTTCTCCCGTCGCTGGGACCACTTCTTTATCACAAAGCCTGCGCTGGAAAAGAATCGGGGATTGACTGGCAAGAGCATCGATCAGTTGGCGGCAGAGCAGGGAAAGGACGTGCTCGACGCCTTCCTAGACCTGGTCCTGGAGGAGAATCTGGAGACGGGATTTGAGCTTAATCAGAGCGGGGGCGACGAGGCCGCCATGACCACCATGCTCACAAGCCCGTACCCCGTCATCGGTCTCTCCGACGGCGGCGCCCACGTCATCTTCGACGCGGGCTACGGCTACAGCACCTACTTCCTGGGCCACTGGGTCCGCGAAAAGAAGATCCTGTCCCTGGAAAAGGCCGTTGAAAAGCTGACCTCGATTCCCGCAGAACTCTTTGACATTACCGACCGAGGCCTTATCAAGGAGGGGATGGCGGCAGACCTGGTAATCTTCAACCCGGACTCCATCGGCCCCCTGGAGCCGGAAGAGGTCTACGACTTCCCCGGCGGCAGCAAGCGTCTGGCCCAATTCGCCGAGGGCATCGAATACACCATCGTCAACGGGCAGGTGCTTATGGAAGGAGGCGAGCACACCGGCGCCCTCCCCGGCCAGGTTCTCCGCAACAGCCAATACGCCCGCTGAGAGCGGACGCGCCGCCGCAAGCAGACACAAGGAAGTCCCTACCGTGCGAGTAGCAGGACTGCCCAAGCCATTCCGACTACTAGTGGCATCCAAGAGTCTGTCGACGAGTCATCGTCGCCGCCAGTGAGATGGGATCCGACTAACGGACGACTATTTCGACTGGTGAAATTGATCCTTCGTCAGTGTAAGCGAGCCTAATCTGGCATGTGGGTGGCGCCGAGGAAAAGATTCTCCACTCCCGGAACTTCCCACAAGCATCCTGGAGTAGCATGGTCCATCTAATAGCGGTGTTGCTCATCCTGTTTCCAGGTTTTGGGGCAGGCTATCTGTTACTGGGGCGCATTCGGCAGTTTGCTATTCACTTCCTGTTCAGCGCGTTTCTGGGAACTTTCATCGCAATTGCGCTGATTTTCGGCTCTCCTCCGTTTGTGGCAGGCATGGTGTTCGTTATAGCTCCGATGCTTGTTTGGAATGTGTACCATGCACATCGCTTATGGCTGGAGATCCCTGCCGGACACTCCGATTCGAAGGCTGAACAGATTCGGTTTTCTTACACACTGGCCACTTTGGGGGCTGCGGTCATTCTGGTCCTGGGCCTGATTCTCGGCATAATGGCTGTTCCATTGATATTCTCTGATGAGCAGCCCAAGAGTGATAAGGAGATACGACGTGAGGGTGTGGAGGAGAGGCTGGACAAGCATGATCTTGTGTACAAGGCCCGCCTCTATAACAAAGTTGCCCGGCGGCACTACTATTGGTATAACGTTGAGCCTGGGGGATATACCTTGGAAATTTACTTCATCCCTAAGGGGCTGTTCCGGGAAATCGGATTGCCGGCGAGAACTATAAGAAGAAGCACTGATAATTTCGTCTATGTAGAGGGATTTGAGGTCTACGTGCTGAATACCAAGGACAGGGATGCCCTGGAGCGACTCATTGCGGATTTGAGAGAGCACCGCCCTGAAGATTGCATAGATGGAGAGGTGTATGGAGAATGTGGCTATGAGCCGCGATGAAGCAGGTTACTCCCCATGTTGACACCAGTTAGGGGCTGGCCCTATCCTTTAGGGCGGTTCGAAGCCCCCATTTCGCCTTCTCTGCGATACGCCTGAAAAACTTACTTTGGCTCAGTCCAGACTTAACCCAATTACCGTTGAGATAATCGGCAACAGTCTGGCCTCCATTGCGGACGAAATCCTGGTCGGCCTCATAAAGTCCGCATACTCCACCAATATCAAGGAACGGCAGGACTGCTCCTCCGTAATAATGGACGCCCACGGGCGGGTCGTCTGCATAAGCGACATGAGCCTACCCATGCACCTCAGCTCCTTCATGTTCACCGGCGAGGCCCTGCTGCGCCGCTTCCCCAAGGAGACCCTTCAAGATGGGGACGTGTTTATTGTCAACGACCCGTACAGCGGCGGCCCCTCACACCTGGCCGACGTAACCTTCGTTACGCCGGTCTTCCACCAGGGAGTGCTGGTGGCCTTCGTCGCCAACACTGGCCACTGGCCCGACGTAGGCGGCAAGGCTCCGGGCCAGGCGGCCCTCGGCGACGCCACGGAGATATACCAGGAGGGCCTTCGCATCCCGCTGGTCCGCCTTCAGAAAGCAGGAGAGGTTCAGCAAGACTTGCTGGACATAGTGCTCCTCAACGTTCGAGATCCCCACAATCGGGACGGGGACATTCGCGCACACATGGGATCCCTCATGCTGGGTGCTCGCCGGATGAAGGACTTGGCGGCCCAATACGACGTACAGGTACTCATGGACGCACTGGAGCAGCTGTTGGACGTGGCAGAAGTCAAAACACGCCACGGCATTCTGTCTCTCGCCGAGGGCGATTATGAGGCCTTGGACCACCTGGATGACGACATGGACAGCGACGAGCCAATTCCCATCCGCGTGAAGGTGTCCGTCCGCCACAGGCCTGAGCCTCACATAAAGGTGGACTACGCCGGCACGGGCGGCCCGGCCAAGTTTGGCATAAACATGCCCTATCACGGCACCGTTACCGTGGTCTTCTGGGTACTCCGCTCCATTCTCGACCCGGAAGTGCAGCCCAACGCCGGCTTTGAGCGGGCCATTGAGGTTGTTGCTCCTGACAACTGCCTCGTGAACTGTCAGGCTCCATCCCCCCTCGGCGCCCGCTACGAGGTGGCCTCCCAGATACCGGACTCCCTCTTTCTTGCCCTCTCTGGAGCGGTGAAGAAGGGCATTGAGGCAGGCGGTCACGGCACCCACGGCATGGGCTTCAGCGCCCAACCGCCCAACTCCTTCATCTACTACGAGACCGTCGGCGGGGGGGGCGGAGCGCGGCCCGACAAAGACGGCATCAACGGCGTTCACATAACCTCAAACCTTCCCATTGAGGCCATGGAGCAGGAGTTCCCGATGATGGCCGACAGGTTGGAATACATCCCCGACTCCGGCGGCCCGGGCCGCTTTAGAGGCGGCGTCGGCATTCGGAAGGATTGGCGCATGCTGATTGACTCCTTTGTGGGCGTCCACTCCAATCGGCACAGGATTCCCGGACCCGGACTCCTTGACGGCAACGACGGTACGCTGACCCGCATTGTCCGCAACCCCAATTCCGACAGCGCCGAAACCCTTCATCGTGAAGCGACTTTCGTACCCGTTGGCCCCGGCGACGTGGTTGCCATCTTTGCCGGCGGCGGCGGCGGCTACGGCAACTCCCTCGATCGAGACCCCCGCCTCGTGGCGCAGGACGTTCTGAACGGGCTGGTGACAATCGAGGCGGCACAGCGCGATTACGGTGTGGTGGTGTATCCCGAGAACCTGAAGGTAGACTCGCAGGCTACTGAAGTCCTCCGGCGAGAGATGCGTTCCCATGCCTAGATCCGTGCGTCCCTTATTCGTCCTGGCTACCGACAATAAAGGAGAGGTCCGCGAATGACCGGACTCCGCTTGGGCGTCGACGTGGGCGGAACCTTCACCGACCACATCCTCTTTGACGAAGATTCGGGCGTTCTATACACCTTCAAGACCCCCTCCACACCCGAAGACCCATCCCGCTCCGTCATGGCTGGAGTGAGTCACTTCGCAACCGAGCCTCGTGGGCTGTCCGGCCTCTGGCTTATGGCCCACGGCACCACAGTCAACACTAACACCGTCCTTTCCCGCACCGGCGCCAAGATTGGTCTCATCACTACCAAGGGGTTCCGAGACGTGCTCGCCATCGGGCGTCAGACGCGTCCCCACTTCTACCGTTGGGACGTGGACCGGCCCGCGCCATTGGCCCCGCGCCACCTGCGGCTGGAGGTTTCCGAGCGAATGGATAGCCGCGGCCGGGTAGTTATGCCTCTTAATGAAGAAGACGTGCGTCGCTGCGCGGAAGTCTTAGAGGGCCACGGGGTAGAAGCCGTAGCCGTCTGTCTGCTCAATTCCTACGCCAACCCCGACCACGAAGCGCGGGTAAAGGAGATTCTGGAAGAGACGCTGCCTGACGTCTATCTGGCCGTCTCCTCCGAGCTTTCTCCAGAGTTCCGGGAGTTCGAACGCTCCAGCACCGTCGCGACGGTTGCCTACATCGGCCCCGGTTTCCAACGGTACGTGGACGAACTGCAGCGAAGCCTGGCGCAGGAGCTTGCTCCGCCCCCCAAACTCTACATTATGCAATCTTCCGGCGGGATGGCCAGCGCCGAAGTTGAGATGCGGCGTCCTCATTTCACCCTGGAGTCCGGCCCTGCCGCCGGGGTGCTGGCCGCCGTGGACCTGGGACTACGCCTGGATATGCCGGATATTATCTCTTTCGACATGGGAGGCACCACCGCCAAGGCCAGCCTGATACAAGACGGCAAACTCTCCATCGTCAGCATGCTGGAAATAGGCAAAGAAGCCACCGGCTTCTATGGCATCCGCATTACGGGCCTGCCCGTCAGAACCCCCTCAATCGACCTGGTAGAGTGCAGCGCCGGCGGCGGCAGCGTGGCCCAGGTGGACGTCGCTGGACTCTTGAAGGTGGGGCCCGCCAGCGCCGGCGCCGTCCCCGGTCCCGCCTGTTACGGCACTGGCGGACTGGAACCCACAGTCACCGACGCCAACGTTGTCTTGGGACGGATCAGCCCGGATTTCTTCCTGGGCGGTCGAATGAAGATCCAGCCGGAGTTATCCCAACGCGCCATTGAAGAGAAAATCGGCGGGCCGATGGGAATGTCTACCTCTGAAGCGGCCCAAGGCATCCTAGACGTGGTGAACGCCAACATGGTGCGTATCCTGCGGGTGGTCTCGGTAAGCCGGGGCTTTGACCCTCAAAGGTTCGTGCTCATGGCCCACGGGGGCGCCGGGCCCCTCCACGCTGGCGATCTGGCGGAAGAGTTGGGAGTGGCCCGCATCGTCATCCCGCCCGACCCGGGGCTGTTTTCTGCCATGGGTCTTGTAATCAGCGACGTTCAGACCGGTGCGGCCGCCACTCGATTCCTCCGTGCAGAGGCATCAAACTTGCCCGCCATACGTGATAGCCTGGCTGCCCAGACGGAGAGTTGCCGCCAGACCCTCAGGGACGAGGGCATCGCTGAGGAAAATCAGGTTGTAGAGCAGTTTCTGGAGATGCGATATATCCGTCAGAACTTCGAGCTTGAGGTCCCGGTAAACGGGAATCTGGAAAGCGATGCCGAGTTGGAGAATATCCTCACGACCTTCCACAGCCTCCATCGACAAAGCTACGGTCATAGCGACCCGACTGCCCCGGTGGAGGTGGTCAACGTCAAGTGTCGCGCGGCCGGTCGAGTGCCCAAACCCCGACGCGCCCTACTCGCCGACGGAGACTCCGACCCTTCGGGCGCCCTCATTGGTCAGAGGAGGGTGTTCTTCAAAGGTAATGGTTGGCTTGAATGCCCTCATTATGATAGGGTGAAGTTACTGAGAGATAATGTCATTGGAGGCCCGGCCATGATATGCCAGTTCGACTCGTCCGTTACAATCCTGCCGGGCCACGTAGCCACCGTGGGTTCGGTGGCCGAGCTTATCATCGACACAATGTCGAGAGACATATTGTAGGTCGCGTAGTGCGAGGGGGCCAATATGGCAAGAAATAGTAGGTGGACCAACAATCCGTTTCGGAGTCCAAACACCAGCCCAGAGCAGATGGCAAGAATCAAGGCGAGGCATGCCGAGATTGACCGCATGGTCGAGGAGATGCGTGCCAAGGAAGAAAGGAATAGGAAAGATTCAGATGACTGAATTCAAAGGCGTAGTAGCCGCCACCATCACACCCTTCGACGCGGAAGGGGAGTTCAACGAGACCGTTTATCGGCGCGTCATGGAGTCCAACATTGAAGCGGGGGTTGACGGCTTCTGGATCAGCGGCGGCACCGGCGAAAGCGTGCTGTTGACTGAGGATGAAGTCATACGCACCACAGAGATTTCGGCAGAGCTCTGCAAGGGCAGGGCCGCGTCTATTGTTCACGTGGGAGCGTTGACCACAAGGAGTTCCGCCCGCATGGCCCGCGCCGCGGGGGAGGCCGGAGCCGACGCCATAGCCTGCGTGCCCCCCTTCTTCTATCATCCCTCCGACCAGGCCATCATAGACCACTTCCGCGCCGTGGTCGACGCTTCAGGCCTGCCCCTCTTCATCTACAACCAGCCCAAGTACACCGGCGTGGAGTTCACCGCTCCGCTCATGGAAAAGGTGGTTAGGGAAGTTCCCATGGTGGCCGGCGTTAAGCACTCCGCGCCCGACTTCAACAATATCCGTCGCTTTAGAGACATGGGATTGGCGGTGTTCATTGGTAGCGGCTCCCTCTTCCTTTCCGCCCTGATGACAGGTGCTATCGGTGTGGTGGACGGACCGTTGACCGTTGCCCCGGAGCTATGGGTGGGGGCATATAGGGCCTACCAGCAGGGCGATATAACCGCTGCTCAGGAACTCCAGCGAAGGGCAAACATCCTAATCGACCTGGCGGCCCGCTATGGAATGCAGGCCACCTGCAAGGCGTTAGCTAGCGTCGTCATTGGGCAGGACTGCGGCGACCCGAGGCTTCCAATTCCCTCCCTTTCGCCTGAAGAGAAAGCCGAACTCGTCAGCGCTGCCCAGTCGGCGGACGTTATACGGACGCCCCAGCCATCCTTCGCCGAAGACGACTAGGCAGAGAATTCGCGAACTCAAAGCGACACTTCAGAACCAAAGAGGAGGCGATTATGCCCACAGACCATGAGAAGTTTATGGAGATAGCCCTGGAAGAGGCCCGCAAGGGCGAGGCCAAAGGCAACGGGCCCGTAGGCAGCGTCATCGTCAAGGACGGCGTTGTCATCGCCAAAGGCTTCAACCAGGCCATAAGCAACCTGGACGTGACCTCCCACGCCGAGACCGACGCCATGCGCAACGCCGGACCTGCCCTCGGACACACAGAGCTAACCGGCTGCACCCTCTACACCACTTTCGAGCCTTGTATGATGTGCGCCGGAGCCATCGTCTTTGCCGGCGTCGAAACCCTCGTCATGGGCGGCAACTACAATAACAACTATGGCGGTTACGGGGACTACAGCGTGGAGAAGGCCTTCGAGATGGTAGAGCGGGGGAATATCAATGTCATCCGCGGGGTGCTGGTGGACGAATGCGAGGCCATCGGCTGGAATCACCGCGTCCGCATGAAGCGAGAGGCAAGGGGCTAGCTCTTCCATAACACCGCATACGCGGGAAGAATAGGTGAACAACCATGAGTGAACACGAAAAGTTCATGCGCTTGGCCCTGAAGGTGGCCCACACCCACGAGAAGGAAGGCGAGGCCCTAGTCGGCTCGGTGATAGTTCGGGACGGTGAGGTCGTCGCCACCGGATGTAATACCGCCAGGCGAGACCTGGACATGACGGCCCACGCGGAGATAGCGGCAATGAAGAACGCCGGGCCCGCCCAGGGGCACACCAACCTCAGCGGCTGCACCCTCTATAGCACCGGCGAACCTTGCATAATGTGCGCCGGGGCCATGGTTTCAGCCGGAATCGCCCGGGTTGTACTCGGCGGCAATTACAGCAAGCACAACGGCGGCTTTGGAGACTACAGCGTGGAGAAGGCTTTTGCCCTTGTCCATCGCTCCGACATTGAGGTCGTGCGCGGGGTGCTTACAGCGGAGTGCGAGGCCATGCGCTGGAGCTACTGGGCAAGGCAGGCCAGGGGAGAAGTCTGATGTCTGCCCTATACCCCAAGCGCGCACTCCCTGTGATCTTGGCCTTGGCTGTGATGAGCGTTTTGCTGCTGGCAGGGTGCAGCCGCCCAGTCGCTGAGGATGACCAATCTCCTGCGGAGTTGGCCAAGGACTTCCCCATCGATATCTACCAGGGCGGGGAGATTCTTGGCGGTTCGTCCACCAGTTTCAAGCAGATTCTGGGGCAGGAAAAGCCGGTAGTGCTCAACTTCTGGGCGGCCCTCTGTCCGCCCTGCCGGGCCGAAATGCCAGACTTACAGAGGGTATCGGAACAGTTTGAAGGCAGGGTAACTTTCTTTGGGCTGGACGTCGGCCCCTTCCAGTTTCTGGGCACCAGGGACCAGGGCAGGCATCTGCTGAAGATATTGGGCATCTCCTACCCTTCCGGCAGCACCGAATCCGGCCAGGTGATCCAAGACTACGGCATCAGCAGCATGCCCACCACCTTCTTCATCAAAGCCAACGGGGAGATTCAACGCAAATGGGCAGGCCTGCTCAACGAGGAAAAGCTGGTGGACCTGGTGGAAGAACTTCTGGAAGGATGACGGACTAGCCGCACATAGAGAAAAATGGACTTCAACACAGCCACTTTACATAAGGCCGCGGACCTAATCCGCAGCAAAACCCTTTCCCCAGTAGAACTGGTCGAGTCACACTTGGCTCGGGCCAAGGAGCTGAACCCAACCCTAAACGCTTACGTAACCATCGCGGAAGAGTCGGCTCTGCGCAACGCAAGGCGCGCAGAGGCGGAAATTATGGACGGCAATTACCGCGGGCCGCTTCACGGCATCCCCGTTTCCGTCAAAGATATCTTCAACACCATGGAGATGCCGACGGCCTTCGGCGAGCGTCGTTTGTCCGAGTTTGTTCCAGACCACGACGCGGCTATTGTCGAGCGATTGAAAGAAGCCGGGGCAATAATAACCGGCAAGACCAACCCTCTCTACGGAGAGTACTTCCCGGAACCGGAATTCGGCCTCACCCGGAACCCGTGGGCACTCGACCGGTTGCCGGGCTACTCCAGCAGCGGCTCTGCGGCAGCGGTGGCCTCCGGTTGCGATCTTGCATCCGTCGGATCCGACGGCGGTGGGTCTGTGCGATATCCGGCGGCTTGCAGCGGCCTTCTGGGTCTGAAACCCACTTTCGGACTCGTGAGCCGCTTCGGCGGAGGCGTCTACGGCATACCCAACGACTTCGTTGGCCCGCTGACTAGGACCGCCCGTGACAGCGCAACAGTGTTGCAGGCTATCGCCGGCTTCGATCCCCGTGACCCCTTCAGCGCGAACGTCCAAACGCCCGACTATGCCTTCGCCCTCATGGGAGGCCTGAGGGGCGTCCGGGTGGGCGTGCCCACCAACTATTTCTGGGACTATCTTGACTCAGAGGTAGAAGCGAAAGTGCGCAGAGCCATTGACCGGTTCCGCGAGTTTGGATGCAAGATAGTGGAGGTGACCCTGCCCAGTATGGACCAGGTCAACGAGATTCACACCATGCTTTCCGAAAGTGAGACGGCGGCCTATTTCCAGCCTATGATGAAGAACTTCCCGCGAGAGACCCCCAGCATCCTCTTCCAGAGAATACACAGGGGGTCCAAGGTGCTGGCCGCCGACTACATTCGCGCCAATTCGATGAGGGAAAAGATCCGAGAGGAGATTGACGCCGCCTTCGAAATTGCGGACGTACTCGCCACACCCTCTTCCATTCTCCCCCCACCGCCGTTGGGTAAGTTCGAATTCAACCACGCGGGCAGGGAGTGGGTCATTGGAGATTTGGCCTCAAGGCTGTCCCGCCCCTTGAACACCACGGGGCATCCAGCCCTCTCTATGAACTGTGGCTTCACTTTTGATGGACTGCCCATCGGGTTGCAGTTGGTCGGGCCAAATTTCGGCGAGGCGACGCTGTTGAAGGTGGCCGACGGGTTCGAACGGGCTGCGGGTGGCATACAACGCTGGCCCCCTCTAGACCCAAGGTTACAACAACCCCCGGCCTAGTCGACTGCGCTCTTGGACAAAGAACTTCACGCTTCCTCGCCGGAAGAAAGCCTCTCCTGCCCCTATCTAACGTTCGCTCCTCCTGACGCCTGTGGGCGGCGATCTACGTAGACAGCGCCATCCTTCATTACCCAGCAAACTGCGCGGCCCCTTTCCAGAATAGATACATCCTCTAGGGGGTCGCCCTCCACAAGAATAAGGTCCGCCTTCAATCCAGCCTCTACGGATCCAATCGAGCTCTCCAACCCAAGGCACTGAGCCGCCCGGCCAGTGGCGGCCTGTATGGCATCCATAGGCTTCATGCCGCGCTCGACGAGGCATGTCAGTTCGTGGGCGTTGTTGCCGTGAACAAAGGCCCCCGCGTCACACCCGGCCACCACCCGCACACCTGCCTCCAGGGCCAACCGCAGACTCTCCGCGTGGTGCTCCCGGAAGTCCAGGGCGCGGGCGCTCTCGTGGGGGCTTCCCCTCTCGGCGTGATAGAAGAAGACGCTGAAAGTGGGTGCGAAATATATCCCTTTTCGGGCCATCATTTCGAGAAGATCCGGGTCCTGGTTCAGGTACGAGCCATGCTCTATGGAATCCACCCCTGCTTCCACCGCCATGCGCAGACCCGTCCCGCCTAGAACGTGGCACATCACCTTGCGACCCATCACGTGGGCTTCATCCACCAGCGCGTCCAGCTCCTCGCGCGTCATTATCTGGTCCTTGGGTCCAAGGCCCCTGGTAGGCCGCCCCCAACCGTTGACGGCGGTCTTTATCACGTCGGCTCCGGCCCGAACCATCTCCCGCACTTTGGCGCGCATGGCGAAGGGCCCGTCGGCGATACCCAGGGGCAGGTCGAACTGGGGAACCACCGCGGGGGAGTGTCCGGAGGGGCTGGTACGGTCCGCCTGTCCCGCCGTGGGCGTGATGAAGTTGAGAGCCACCTGCAACCGCGGGCCGGGCATCAAACCTTTGTCCACCGCATCTCTGAAGCCGGCGTCCAGCCCGGCCGCGTCGCGAACGGTGGTGAATCCCGTCTCCAGAGTCTGCTTCAATACATCGAAAACCCGCGCGTGGCGTAGGCTCTGTGGTTCGTCGATACCCCACCGGACGGCCAGATCGTGGCCAAAGTGCGCTAGATGGTCGTGACTATCGATAAGCCCCGGCATCAGGGTCAGACCGGTGGCGTCGACGATTTCCACTTGGGGAGGCACGATGTCGCTGTCGGCAGCGTGAACCCCGACAATCCGGTCACCGTCTACGATAACAACAGTGTTGGGAACAGGCGGCGCGCCTGTTCCGTCTATGAGCCTCGCACCAACAATCGCCTTCATACTCATCATCTCCTGGACAGTATGTAGTTCACTCGCTAGTCTACCAGCCGTGAGCTTCCGAGCGAAGAGGCTCGTGTCATTGAGGAAGAAGGCACGGCGTTGGTGGTATAATTCCACCGTTGGACAAGGGGCTTTACATAAGACTACAATGCGGGGAGAGGGTGGCGGCAGTAGGCCCCATACACTCATCACAGGGGGAGAGGTAGAACCATGTACAAGGGATACAAAGTCATCGACGCGGACGCACACATCACGGAGCCCCATGACCTGTGGAGCGAGTTTATGGAGCCGGAATACTACCACCGACGGCCCATCGTAGGCCCCGCCTCAGAGAGCCGCGTTGGGGCCAGCCGCAGCTTCATGGAGTGCGAGATTTTCCCCGAGGGCAACCGGGTCAAGACCACTATCCAAGGCGGGGGCGTCAACCGCAAGGTCACCGTCAGCGACGCCGACGTTATGCCCAAGAAGTATGGCGTCGCGTACGCCAAGGGGTTCACGCCGGAGAGTAGAATCGAGCACATGGACGAGTTGGGTTGGGACAAGCAGGTGTTGATCGACAACGCGCCCCAACCCCTGCGCGTCTCCGGCGGTCGGGATCAGGGACTCCTGTGGGCCTGCGCTCGCGCTTATAACAACTTCTCCCGCGCCTTCTGCGACACGTCTCCCAGCCGCATCAAGATGGTCGGCGTACTTCCTAGTCAGCACGACATTGAAGGGTTGGTAACGGAGACGCGGCGAGTCGTGGAGGAATTGGGCGCGGTTACGGTCACCATGCCCCGCGCAGAAAAGGGCCGCCCGTGGCACGACCCGGCCTACGACCCCTTCTGGGCCCTGGCCGAGGAGTTGGACTTCCCCGTCTCCTTCCACGGTGTCAGCAGCGGGGAGCCGCACACGGGCGTACGCTACCAGCCGCGGTCCGAGGTCTCCGGCCCGGAGGTGGCGCTGGAACACGCCATCGGGTTCCCCTTCGAGAACATGATTTCCCTGGGGCACCTCATCTTCCTGGGAGTCATGGAAAGGTTCCCCAAGCTGCGCGTGTCCTTCCTCGAGGGCAACGCCGGGTGGCTTCCCTTCTGGCTAGGGCGGCTCAACGACCACGGCATGCGGGACAAGAGGCAGGGTATGTGGTACGACCTGGAGGCGCTGCCCCTAATGCCCAGCGAGTATTTCCTGCGCCAGGGCTTCGTGGCCTGTGACCCGGACGAGTTCCACCTCAAGGGGGTTGTAGACGCCCTGGGCGATGACAACATCGTCTGGAATACGGACTACTCCCACCCCGACGCGCCGGACCCGGACAGGGCGCTGCCCGACTTCGTTGCACAACCCATCTGCGACGATAGCAAGCGGAAGATTCTGTGGGACAACCCCGTTCGGCTGTACGGGACCCGTATTTTGGCCTAACCTAATCTCTATCCTGGCTCAGGTCGGGGAGAGTGGGGCCCGCGGGAATCCTTAGCCAAGCATGTTGGCGACCTCGGCCCGGACGCCGTTCTGGAGAGTTCCAAAAACCTCCCGGACGCTGGGTCTGGCGTCTATGGTCACGAAGCGGTACTGCTTTGCCAGGTTGCGGAACTCTTGCAGCAGGGCGTTCTGGTACAGAACGAAGCTGGAGTGCCGGTCCGGCCGCCGCAGATAATCCTCGCCGGACTCCCAATGGTCCAGCTCCCGATTGGCAAGCATCCGTGGAAGCAGATGTTCCACGTCAATGTCCAGGTAGAATACCTGGTTGGGCACGATAGCAAACTCCAAAACGTCGTCCAGCCAGCGGGCGGGGACGCCGCGCACTCGCGCCCGGGCGATGATGGAGTAGATGTACCGGTCTGCCAGGACAATCATGCCAGCCTGGAGAGCAGGGATGACGCCCTTCTCCATCCGGTCCCAGAAGTCGGTGGCGTAGAAGAGGTTGAGGGTAACATGGTCGAGGGTGTGCCCTCGCATAGCCCGATCGATGCCATCACCGGTGAGATCGGACCGGCGAAAGCCCGTGTCCAACACGGCATAGCCTTCCGTTTCCAGCCACTCCTTCAACAACGCAATATGGGTTGAGCGGCCCACACCGTCGGTTCCCTCGACGACGATGAGTCTGCCGGGCATGTGTATATCCCCAAGTCCAAGGGGGATATGGCCGTAGAACTTCGGCGTAGTCATGGGCCGCTCTCAAATCCATAGGTTAGAATCAGTCCTTTAGATGAATGGCCTAGAGTTACCCATTGGTCCACCGGGCTAGCCATCGGGTCTGCCCGACGCTTCCGGTATTTTGCGGGAGCCTGATCGGTGAATGTAACGTCCGGTGAGTCCGGCGCTGCTCAGGGCCTCCGGCAGGCTGTGCCCGTGAATCTTCATGAGGCCCGGCAGCAGGGGCTTCACGTACTCTCGGATCAACTGTTGCTGCTTGGAGATGGTGGCCGTGGCGTCGACGGCTACAAGGCCAAACTCTTCGCTGAACTGGTCGTATTCGTCCAGAAGCCTCTGCTGGAAGGCTCTGAAGGAGTCTTCCCTGCTGGACGCAAGACCCAGGTCCTGGCCTGATTCATAGTAGCCGATTGACTCCCGGCCGGCGACTATTCTTCTAATAGACTCTTCGAGGGGCACCTTGAAATAGAGGGCAAGGGAGGGCTGCACGGCGAAGGAGTAGATGCGCCGGAGCCAGTTGCGGTTAACGCCCCTCGCTGCGTCTCGAGCAAATGCGGTGTAGACATAACGATCGGCCAGCACCACAGTACCCGACTTGAGGGCTGGCAGTATTTGCGTATAGACGCGATTGGCGAAGTCGGCGGCGTGGATGAGGCTGAAGGACATCGGCGTGAGCAGGCGCTCGTCTTTGCCCCGCTTGGTGGTGCGGCGGACAATGGGCGAAGAATTCCACTCGGTGAAGACGGTCACATAGCCAAGGCTGGTGAGCCACTTGCCCAGCAGGTCTATCTGGGTGCTCTTGCCGGAACCGTCGATGCCCTCCACAATTATCAGCCGCCCAGGATACTTGCCGTCGTAAGGATGGTCTCCGAACCTGGTTCCCATAGGGAAGTTAGCGTTTAGGTCGGATTTATTCATGACTCACCCACCGTACGAAGATGGGCTGTCCGAATTCCTGCTGCCAGCGGTCACAGATTACGCGGCCAGCCTTCTTGGACCAGGCCGGAGTGGAAACATACAGGCCCCCGTCGGTGGAGGATATCTCTACGGTGTTCGCGGAGAGATCGGGGGGCAGCCGCCGTTCCAGTTCGTCGGCTGTCAGCAGAATGACGGCGGCCTGGCCAATGCGATCCCGGTCGTCCTGAGAAAGCAGAGTACTGCGGCGATACTTGCGAGGCAGCCGTCCCCGCTCCGCCGCCAGCAGTATGGCGGTTATCTGGGCAGATTCCCGGTGGCTGAACCCCGGCAGGTCCGAAGCAACCACCAGGGAGGACGTGCGATTCAGCCGGTTGTAGAAGTCTATTGCGCTGCCCACGTCCAGCAGGAACGCAGCGCATTGTAGGGAAGAGGCGAGGAGCGAAGCCTTCCCGCACCACGCCGCCTCCGCAATTCTGCGCGCAAGATCAGACCTGCGCGGTCCGCGGCGAGAATAGCGAGGGGCGAAGCGTTGACTGAGGTCGCTCAGGGTGTTCAGGCGGACCATGGACGTTGGCGGCAGCGTGATGCCGCGCTCCATGGACAAGTCATGGGGATTACGCGCCAACCCTTCTCGCAAGCCCTGTCCAGATAACATAATCCTTTGGGCGCCCGAGTGCTCCAGGAGGGCCAGGGCCACCACCGCACCACCTACTATGGAGTGAGTGCGCTCCGGGTTCATCCCCGGAATCTGCTCCCGCACCTCCAGAACGGTTTCCGTAAGGTCGTTCACCAAGTTCTCCAAGGCGCGCTGGCTAATGCAGTAACCATGAATCTTCTTCACCGGATGATGCCTATGCCGGCGGTCCAGTTTGGCAAAGAGTCGCATGGAGCCGCCGGACCCCACCAACTCTCCGTGGGGCGCCAACGCCGGAACCTTGGCCAGCTTAAGGGATTCCAGGGCGTACCGGTGAGCGGCTGCGACGTCTTCCGCCGCCGCTCGTTGGGTGAGCCGGAAGCTGTTGGCGATACGAAGACTCCCCAAGGGCAGGCTGTGGAGGGTCTTCATGGACCTATCGGCAAACTCGACGACCTCCATGCTGCCGCCGCCCAAGTCTGCCATCAGCCCTTTCGAGACGGGCAAGCCGTGGACCGACCCAAGGAAGCAGTAGGCCGCCTCCTCGTAGCCGTCGATGACCCGCAGTGTTACGCCAAGGCGGCGGGCGATGGCGCCAGTCACCTCCAGGGCGTTGTGGGATTCTCGCAAGGCGGCGGTGCCAACGGCGTGGATACAGCTGATTCCATAGCCCTTGGCAAGCTGAACGAAGTCTTCTACCGCCTCGACGGTGGAGGCAACGCTTTCGTCGTCCAAGGCTCCCCGGCACGTGAGGTGGCTCATGAGGTTCAGGCTTATCCGCTGCTGGGCAATTATCTCTATGCCGCCGCCCCGGTTGACCTGCATGACCACCGCCCGGGCGGAACCGGATCCGACGTCTATAACTGCGGTGGGGGATGGTTCCGGGGAGAGGCCAAACTCCGATACCTCAAGGTCCTGCAACATGGCGTCGGTGTGGTTGGCCGAAGTCGAGCTGTCGAAGCTCGGAAGTGTGGCGTTGGGTGTAAGGCTTTGCTGCATATCAGATAGAGGCTACTCCAGCTGAAATATCGCACCGTTGCGAAGCTAACGCTTCCGGCAGGGCCGTCTGTGCATCAATAGGCTGCGGGTGCGATGATATTACAAGGGAAGGACAAGAGCAATGGAAGAGTGGAGATCGGGTTGTGAAATGGTGGAGACGGGGGAGGGTCGAACTCCCCGTCCAGGAGAAGTCTGGCAAGAATATCCTACAGGCTTATCCGGTACTTTATTGTCGCTCCCTTGACCCTCTACCGGCAAAGTTTCAAAGGGCCAACCGGTTTATCTTAGGCCATCTTTAACCGGCGTGGAGATGGCAGCACCCCGGGCTTATGGCGCCTACTTCCCGCATCCGGGGTTAGCGGGGGCAGACGTAGCAGTCTAGATACCTAGACTGCTAGAGCGAATTCTCTTTCGCCAGTTACTATTTTGCCGCCTTGTTGACGAGGTGATGACGGCGCCCCGACCTGCAATTCTTCCAGGACGTTCCCCTGTCGAAACCACGCGTCCCCATGTCCTTTATTTATTATCCGCTACCATACGCAAATTGTCTAGGGTTGGTGGCACAGTAGGCGGTGGATAGCTAGTGAGTCGGGAGGGACTCGTTTTCAAGAGGTCAGGCGTGAAAAGGACTCGTTTTGGTAATCGACTAGGTATCAATTCGTGCCTGAGATTAATCGTTTCAGGCGTGGATACTCGTTTCAAAAAAAAGTGGGCAAACGAGTCATCTTTGGAGGCGTCGGTGGTCGTGGTTTTGTTAACGTGCATGGGTTAGTTGAAGGAGGTTAGCAGGGGTCGGGAAATTGGGCAATGGTCAGAATGTCAGTGAACGGTAGAGGATTCGCAGGCGGCGAGATTCTTCACTCCGCTTCGCTACGTTCAGAATGACATGTAGGGGGCGCGGCGTCTGGGATGACATGAGTGGAAAGGGTTTTCAGACGGGGGAGGGGATGGGGTCCCAGCAACCGCGAGGACACGGGGTGGGGAAGTGTGGACGGTTGGGGTTGGACAGCAGCCCGGGCTAGACTAGATGGCGCAGGGCGCGGCGGGCTTCCCGGTCTTTGTCTCGCTCGATTATTGCCTTTCGCTTGTCGTAACGTCGCTTTCCCTTGGCCAGGCCCAGTTCGACTTTTGCCCAGTGGTTCTTTACATAAAGCTTAAGGGGGACGAGAGTCAGGCCCTTCTGAGAGATATCGCCCCCAATACTGTCAATCTCGCTTCTGCGCATCAGAAGCTTGCGGGGCCGCCTGGGGTCGTGGTTGCTGCTACCGGCGGGATTGTAGAGGGCGACGTGCATACCGTGAAGCCACAACTCGTTGTTTTCCAGGCGAGCGTGAGCGCCACGCAGGTCAACGCGAGCGGCGCGTATCGACTTGATTTCGGTACCAGTGAGCTGTATGCCTGCTTCGAACCGTTCCAGCACTTCATAGTTGTAGAAGGCCTGCCGGTTGACGGCTATTTCCCTTCGACGACTCATCATCTATCCACTGACGGCCGTTGCTTCTTGGAGGAGTTCGATGGCCCGGTCCAACGGAAAGTCTTCTATTCCTTCCTGGTCGGCCTCTACGACAACGTCGGGCACGATGCCCTCTCCCTCGATGAGGTCTCCGTTGGGAGTGAACCAGCGGGCAATGCTGTAGTAGACGCCTGATCCGTCGCTTAGGGGCCTCTGGATGTTGACGCTGCCTTTGCCGAAGGACGTTGCGCCCACCAGCTGAGCGCGGCCGTGGTCTCGGAGGGCGCCAGCCATAATTTCGCTGCTGCTGGCGCTGAATTCGTTGATGAGAACTACAAGGGGCAAGTCCGGCGCCTTGTCGCCATCGCTGACGGGATACTCCGTCCGCACCTTCCCGCCGTCTATCTGATAAAGCACCAGACCTTCGTCCAGGAATTTGCTGGTCATCTTCACCACCGTATCCAGACGCCCGCCGGGATTGTTGCGCAGGTCCAGAATCAGCCCCTTGGCCTTCAGCCGCTCCGCCCTCTCCAAGGCTTTTTCGAACTCTTCCACCGTATTTTCCCCGAAAAAGTGAAGGTGTAGATGGGCCAAGCCCCCGCTGAGAATGCGGAGGTCCAGGGTGGGCACTTTGACTACGCCCCGAGTAATGGTTATGGACGTGGGCGACGAGGCGTTGGGATGCAGGACGAGTAGCTCTACGTCCGTTCCTCCGGGGCCACGAATGAGAGCAACCACGTCGTAAACGCCAAGGCCCTCGACGCTCTGCCCGTTGACCTCCAGGATGACGTCCCCCGAGCGGATGCCCGCTTCCTCCGCCGGCGTATCGGGAATGGGGGTCACCACGACGATTTGGCCGTTCTTCATGGTTACCTCGGCGCCGATGCCCTCAAAGCTGCCCCGGAACCTTTCCAGTTCCGAGCTGAAGAGCTCCGGGTCCAGATAGGCTGCATGGTCGTCATCCAGGGCTTCCAGCATCCCCCGAATAGCGCCTCGGCTCAGCTGGGTAGCGGTGAGATTTTCTCTGTCATAGTGCTCTTCCAAGAGGTGGGAGTAGACTTCGAATAGAACGCCGAATTCCTGAGGCGCTTCATCGGGCAAGGGAGCCGTAGCTTCGGTGGGAGGGCTGGGGTCACGGTCAAAGAAGTTACAGCCGACTATGGCGGCGGCAAGGACAAGGACGTTGAAGGAGATGAGGAGCACGATTGAAGATTTTGGGCGTGGCAATTCTAACCTCGATGAAACAATGGAACAGTTAGGTTATTGTACCATCACGCAGACGGACGAACGTGACGCGCTGGCGGCGCGAGTGCGCAAGCTTCGGTTTGGGGAAAGAAATAACCGATTTCGAGGAAGGCCAGTTTTCGGTGAAAATGGGGTGTTATTATGTCAATAAGCCAAAAAAGGGCCTTGTAGGTAACATAACATCTATTGTGCGAACCTCTAGGAAATCTTAATTAAATGGGATTTTTCTAATTTCAATCGCTATTGGCAGATTCTTCACTTCGCTGCGCTCCGTTCAGAATGACATGTTGGGGGGCGCTGCGTTTTGTTCAGAATGACATGTTGGGGGGCGCTGCGCTTTCGTTCAGAATGACATGTTGGGGGGCGCTGCGCTCCGTTCAGAATGACATGTTGGGGGCGCTGCGCTTTTTGTTCAGAATGACATGTTGGGGGGCGCTGCGCTTTTGTTCAGAATGACATGTTGGGGGGCGCTGCGCTTTTGTTCAGACCTACGCTGGGTCAGGTTCGCTTACGGCGGCTTCAACCACCGGCGGAGCTTCGTTGTAGCCGGGGGCCAGCAGGCAGGCCGTCCAATGGCCGGGAGTCACCTCACGCAGGTCGGGAATCTCTTGGGAACACCGCTCCTCCGCAATGGGGCAACGCGGATGAAACACACACCCGCTTGGCGGATTCATCGGGCTCGGCGTTTCGCCCGGGAGAATGATTGGCTCCCGGGCCGCCTCCACCAGCGGGTCCGGAATAGGCACGGCGGAAAGCAGGGCCTGGGTGTAAGGATGCGACGGTTCAGAGTAAATGGTGCTGCTTTCCGCCAACTCCACCACGCGTCCCAAGTACATCACGGCCACCCGGTCGCTGATGTGGCGCACCACCGAAAGATCGTGGGCAATGAACAGGTACGTAAGACCTAGCTGCTGCTGAAGTTCCATGAGCAGGTTGATTATCTGGGCCTGAATAGATACGTCCAGGGCGGAAACGGGTTCGTCCGCCACGATGAACTCCGGGTTAAGAGCCAATGCCCGGGCAATGCCTATGCGCTGCCGCTGGCCGCTGCTGAACTCGTGGGGGAATCGGTTGAGCATTGACGGGTGGAAGCCGACGATTTCCGCCAGTTCCAGAACCCGTTGACGCTGCGCTTCTTTGTCGGTGACTGTTTTGTGGATGACGAGGGGTTCACCAATTATTCGTCCCGCGGTCATACGCGGGTTCAACGACGCATAGGGGTCCTGGAATATAACCTGCATCCGACGTCGGAAGGGCCTCAAGGCTCTGTTCCCCAACTCGGTAATGTCCTGGCCGTCAAACTCCACCCGACCGGCGGTGGGCCTATAGAGCCGAAGAACGCATCGGCCCAAGGTAGTCTTGCCGCACCCGCTCTCGCCCACAAGGCCCAGGGTTTCGCCGCGCCTGATGGTGATGGAAACTCCGTCCACGGCCTTGATCCAACCCTGAACGCGCTGGAAGAAGATGCCGGAGGTTACGGGGAAGTGCATCTTTAAATTTTGCAGCCTGAGGAGAGTTTCCTGGGGTACGCTCACTGTTCTAACCGGCCTTAAACGGGGCAGAGATTGGGGCCTTCCAGCAGGCGGACCACTGGTCTTGACCAACCTTTGCCAAGGTTGGAACTTCTTCGCCGCAGCGGTCCACAGCGTAGGTGCAACGTTCCATGAAGGCGCAACCCTTTGGAAGCCGCGCCAAGTCGGGCGGTTGGCCGGCAATGGACTCCAGCTTCTCTCTTTTCTCCAGGTCCAAACGGGGAATGGAGCGAAGCAGCCCCAAGGTGTAGGGATGCTGGGGAGAACGAAAGGTTTGGGCCACGGGCCCGCGTTCGACAATCCTGCCCGCGTACATGATGAAGACCCTATCCACGTAGCGGGCCACAATGCCCATGTTGTGGCTTATGATGATGAGGGCCACGTTGAACTCGCGGGTCAGGTTCTTCATTAGCTCCAGAAGCTGTGCCTGAATGGTAACGTCCACCGCGGTTGTGGGCTCGTCGGCTATTATCAGCTTGGGGTTGCAGCTCAGAGCCATGGCAATCACCACCCGCTGCCTCATCCCGCCGCTGAGCATGTGGGGATGCTCATTAATCCGCTGGTGGGGGTCGGCGATTCCAACCCGGTCCAGAAGCTCGACGGCCCGCCTTCTGGCGGCGGCCCTACTCATTCCCAGGTGGGTTTCGAGGGACTCCGTCAGCTGCCTTTCGATGGTCAGCACCGGATTCAGAGACGTCATGGGTTCCTGAAATATCATGCCGATACGCCGACCTCGAATCCGCTGCATCTCCCGCTGGCTGAGGGTGAGAAGGTCGTCGCCTTGAAACAGAATACGCCCGTTGACGATGCGGCCCGGGTAGGGCACGAGGCCCAGAATGGAAAGGGCGCTGACGCTCTTGCCGCTGCCGCTTTCGCCCACTATGCCGACTGTCTCCCCATCATCCACCTGGTACGAAACGTCGTTCACAGCCTTAACGACGCCATCGTTGGTGTAGAAATAGGTGTGGAGATTCTGTACTTCTAGAAGGGAGGGCATGGGTGATTTTTGGGACTGTTCTCGACGTTATCTTTACGGTGCCGGGCTAGAGTTCCGAATTGCCTCGAGCTCTTCCATGATGGCGTCGGAGTTGAGACCCAGTTCGATGGCCCTTTCCGCGTCCGACGTCGCATCGTCGTCTTTGCCCAGGACGGCGTAGGTGAAAGCCCGATTGGCGTAGGCGTCGGCGAACTCCGGGTTAAGCTCGATGGCTCTGTCGAAATCGGTTATGGCCTGGTCTACCTTGCCCTGACCAACAAAGGCGAAGCCACGGCTGTTGTAGACGGCGGCGTTGTCGGGGTTAAGCTCGACGGCCCTGTCGAAGTCGCGAATGGCCGGGGTGAACTTGGCCTGGGTTCCATAGACCTTGCCGCGCTCGAAATACGCCTCAGCCAGGTTGGGATCGACACGCAGGGCATACCGAAACTGGTCCAATGCCTCGTCGTACTCCCTTCTCATGACGTGGGCCTTGCCTAAACCGACGCGGGCGAGGGCGTGCTGAGAATCGACTTGGAGGGCGCTGCGATACTCCTGTATGGCGGCGCCCGGCAGCTCTTGCTCGTAGAAGGCGTTGCCTCTTTGGAAATGCTCTTCGGCGCCGAGGAGGGGCGGGGCCTCCGTGGGAGTGGGAGTCGGGGTCGGGGTCGGGGTTTCACCACCGCCGCACGCAGAGAGAAGCGCCAGCGCCGCCAATGCCATGAGCAAGGCCGCAATCGACGCAGCCAGTCGCGGCCTCGTCAGCCGCAGGCTCGACAACAGTCGCCCAGTTTGACCATTTATGTAAAGCAAAGGCACTGCACATATCCCAGAGTGTTTCCGAAGTTGGCGTGAGTCACGGAGTCTATACCACTCTCCTACCGGAAGGCTGGGAGGGACTGGTCCAGGTATTCATAGGCCCGTTGCAGCTGGCTGTCTCTGCTCATAATAAGGTCCTCCTGGCTCAGGGAGGCAGCGACGTCCGGCTGGATACCCTCGTCGCTGATGGCCCGGCCCAAGGGGGTGTACCAGTAGGAAACCGGGAAGTAGAGGGCGCCGCCATTCTTGAGGGTAACGTAACTATTGGTGGACCCTCTACCCATTGTAGGATCGCCCATGACTACGCCGCGGCCAGAATCCTGAAGGGCCCCGGCCAGGGCCTCCGCTGCCTCCGAGGTGCCCTCGTTTACCAGCACTACAAGCTTTACGTCCTCGTCCAGTACACCGGCGGTCCCATCCGCCAGGTGAAGCTCCGTGCGGTTTTCCTGATTGTCCATCTGGTAGGAGAAGAGGCCGTCGGGCAGGAACTGGGCCGCCACGTCGCGAGCCAACTCCAGGGATCCCGTCCGGTTGCTGCGAAGATCCAGGACCATGCCCAGGGTTTCCAGTTCGTTAAAGGTCTCCAGGGCATCCAACACCTCGTCCAGGGTATGGACGTAGAAGGCCTGAATATATAGGTAGCCGACGGAGCTGGGCAGGAGGGACATGTCCACCGAGGGGACATTGACCATGCCGCGGGTCACGCTGACCTCCCTGGGTTCCGTCTCGGTGGGGCGTTGTATGAGAAGGGTAACCCGGCTGCCCGACGGTCCCCGAATGTTGGCGGTGGCGTCGGAAAGCTCATTGCTGCTCACCGGCGCGCCGTCCACCTCCAGGATTACGTCGTTTCTCTGGAGGCCAGCCCTCTCGGCCGGTGCGTCGCTCATCAGAGAAACTATGGTCAACGAACCGTCCTCCATACTCATAACGGCTCCGACGCCCTGGTAGCTAACCTCCCTTTCTTCTTCTTGGGAGCGCTGATAGTCCTCCGGGTTCAGGTAGGAACTCACCTGGTCGTCGTTCTCCAAAGAGGCCATCATGCTTGTGAGGGCCGCATCCGCCAGCACGGCTGGCTCCACCTCGGGCCAGGTCTGGCGGAAAAGCTGCCAAGCCCGCCAAACGTCTGCGAACTCCCTGGGCACCGATCCCGGCGCCCGGCGCCGGTACTCCGCCATGTCGGTTAGGAAGGGGTAGTGAGGCTTTTCAGCCGCATCCAGCATCCCGACGATTATGTCACCTGCCACGCTTTCAGAATCCAAAGAATTGCTGTCAACGTATGAATCTTTGATGACGGTCCACGCTTCCCACACCACCTGCTCCGGGTTGGACCCGTCGGAGGCGGACGGACGTCCCTGACAACCGGCAAGAACGACCATGGCCAGGGCGACCAAGATGGCAAGGGTGATGAGGGATTTGATGTGAAATTGACTAAGACTAAACATCTGCTGTAACCGTTGTCGAATTCGGCATCTCTGGGCGTGAAGCCCTGAGTATTGGCCTGGATGATATACGTATTGTAGCATTCACTGGGTTCATTTAGAATCAGGAGTTAGAAGAATGATTAGCTTGGGAGCAATGAAATCGATGAGATTCCTACGAAAGGGCGCAATCGCGCTGAGCTTTGCCGCCGTGCTCATGCTGGCGTTAGCCGTGACTCTGGCGGCGTGCGGACCGAGACCCACCACCGGCGAGCCAGCATCCACGCCAGCGTCCACGGCCGAACCAACGGCAGCGCCGACAACGCCCGGGGCACCCGCAGCGCCGACGGCCGGGGCAACGGCGGCGGCGCCCACAGAAGCGCCCCAGGACGACACCCCCAGGGAGAGGGAGAAGGGCGTGCTCCGCCGTCTCTTCTCCGACCCTCCGACTCTGGACCCCCACCTAACCACGGACGCCACGTCGGCGACCATAATCATCGAGATCTTTGGCGGTCTAGTAACCATCAACCCGAACTTGGAGGTGGTGCCGGACCTGGCCGAGCGATGGGACATGAGCGATGACGGTCTGGTCTACACCTTCCATATCAGGCAGGACGCCGTCTTCCATAACGGGAAGCCCATCACGGCTCATGACTTCAAGTGGTCCCTGGAGCGGGCCGCCGACGCCATCACCGAGTCGCTGGTAGTAGACCAGTACCTGGGAGACATTGTGGGCTTGCAAGAGAAGCTTCGGGGCGAGGCCAGAGACGTGCAAGGGGTTCGAGTCATCGACGACCATACTCTGGAAATCACCATCAGCGAGCCCAAGTCCTACTTCATATACAAGCTCACCTACCCCACCGCCTTCGTTCTCGACCAGGAGAACGTGGAGACGGGCCGCCGCTGGGTGCGGGAACCCAATGGCTCCGGCCCCTTCATGTTGTCAGAGTACGTCCCCGGGGAGAGGCTGATTTTAACCAAGAATCCCAACTATCACCTGGGCCCGGCCTATCTGGAGCAGGTGGAACTGATCCTCAGCGGCGGCACTTCCATGCTCATGTACGAGAACGACGAGATTGACATTACGGGCGTTGGGATTGCCGACCTGGATAGGCTGCTGGACCCGAACAACGGCCTCAACGCAGACCTTCAGCGGGCCCTTCCTTCCTTCAGCACCAGCTACATAGGGATGAACACCACCGTGCCGCCCTTCGACGACGTGAAGGTCCGGCAGGCGTTGAACTACGCCGTCAACCGGCAGGAGATAGCCAGCCTGGTACTGGGAGATCTGGTAACCCCGGCCAAGGGCATCCTGCCGCCGGGATTTCCGGCCTTCAACTCCCAGCTTGCGGGCTACACCTACAATCCGGAGAAGGCCCAACAGCTGCTCAGCGAGTCCAAGTACGCCGACAATATAAGCGACTATCCCATGATTCTGACAGTGGCGGGCGGCTTCGGCGCGTCGGTGGACCTGGACCTGGAGAGCATCACCTTCTCCTGGCAGGAAGTGCTGGGTGTACAGGTGGAGTTCCAGCAGACGGAGTTCGCCACCTACTTGCAGGACCTGCACAAGCGTCGATTCGACATGTTCCAGATTGCCTGGATTGCAGACTACCCGGACCCCGAGAACTTCCTGGACATCCTGTTCCACAGCGAAAGCAGCAACAACCACACCCGTTACAGCAACTCGGAAGTCGACCGGCTGCTGGAACAGGCCCGCACGGAGAGAGACCAGACCACCCGGTTCGATCTCTATCAGCAAGCCGAAGAGATAATCGTGGACGAAGCGCCCTGGATCCCGCTATGGCACAGCGGCGAGCAGTACGTTCTGATAAAGCCTCATATCAAGGACTACTATCTGACCCAGTTGATAGTGCCCAGACTTCGATTTGTTCGCATCGACGAATAGGCTCTAATCTCTATGGGGGCCTACGTTATAAGACGCCTGGCGTGGACGCCAGTACTGCTTCTAATCGTGGCCCTCATAACTTTCCTGCTCGGCACCTATGGCCCTGGAGACCCGGTGGAGGTTCTCCAGGGCCAATATAATAATCCCGAGGTAGTGGAGCGGATCCGTGAGCAGCGGGGATTGGATAGGAACGTCTTCGTCCAATACGGCGTGTATATCAAGAACCTGATGCGCGGCGACTTGGGGGAAAGCTTCAAGTACCGGGACCGCACGGTGGCGGAACTCATCGGCAAGCGTATCTGGGTATCGGCTCAACTGGGGCTAGCGGCATCCATCGTAGCGCTGTCTCTCGGCATACCCCTGGGCGTCTACACCGCCATGAAGCAGGGCACGTGGATTGACGTTACCACCGTGAGCATCACCCTATTCTTCATGTCGCTGCCCGTCTTCATCACCGCGCCGTTGCTTCTGCTCGCCTTCGGCCTTTGGTTGGGCATCCTGCCTATTCAGGGATGGGGGGGCTTTTTCGACACCCGCATCATCATGCCCGCTCTGGTGTTGGGTGTGCCCGGGATAGCGGTGATTACCCGCCTGACCCGCGCCAGCACCCTGGAAGTTCTATCCCAGGACTACGTCAGAACGGCGCGGGCCAAGGGGCTAGGCGAGTTCCTCGTACGAAGGCGGCACATTCTCCGAAATTCCCTTATTCCCGTCTTCACCGTTGTGGGCCTCTCTCTGGCGACGCTGGTGGAGGGTTCCTTCATCACGGAAGGCTATTTCGGCATTCCGGGCATCGGCAGCCTGGCCATCGAAGCTTTCTTCTCCAGGGACTATCCGGTGATTACGGCTCTCGTGCTGATAATCGCCGCAGCCTTCGTGGCAGCCAATCTCATTGTAGACGTGGGTTATCGCTTCCTTGACCCGCGCATCCGGTACTAGAGTCGTGTTGAGAAAGAAGGCAGATTCTTGACGACCACTCAAGTTGAAATGACGGCGGGTGGGGGATCCGGCCCCTCCGGCAGCCTGTGGGCCCTGGCCCTGCGTAGGTTGCTGCGAAAGAAAATCGCCGTAACCTGCCTGGCTGTAATAGGGATCATGTACCTGGCGGGGGCTTTCACGATATTCAGGTCGCCCACCCCCTACGGATACAACGACCAGGACCTGCGGGCCGAATCGGTGAAACAAGGCCCGAGTCTAGCCCACCCCTTCGGGACCGACCGGCTGGGACGGGACCTGCTGACCCGGGTTATCTACGGACTGCGCACCACGGTAATCATCACAGTGGCCGCCATGCTGACGGGCAGCCTGCTGCTGGGCATCGGCATGGGGCTGATTTCGGGCTACTTCGGCCGGTGGCTGGACTCGGTGATAATGCGCGTCGGCGAGGTATTCTTAGCCTTCCCCGGCCTGCTGCTGGTTATTCTCATTGCAGCGACGGTGAAGCCAAGGGTGAAGGAGTGGGTGGAAGGTTGGTCCGGCGGCCTGGAGAACCTTACCGGCATAGACCTCATCCAGTTGGGAATCGTCGATTACGTTGTGCTGTTCGCCGCCCTTTCCGCATTCTCCTGGGTGGGCATGGCGCGGCTGGTGAGGGGCCAAGTCCTTTATGTAAAGCAGAGCCAATACGTGGAGGCAGCAGTGGCCATGGGCGCATCCCACTGGCGCATTCTAACGTCCCACGTGCTGCCGAACATCATCAGCCCCATCATTGTGGTGGTGTCCATGGGGATGGGAGCAACCGCGGGCTCGGAGATAATCCTGAGCTGGCTGGGCGTCGGCATTCAGCCGCCCACTCCCAGCCTGGGGGTGATGATTTACAAGAACGGCAACATCGGCGTGCTCCGGTCCGACCCTCACCTGATTCTCTTCCCGGTGCTAACGGTGACGGTGCTTATCTTCGCCTTCAACCTGCTGGGGGACGCTCTTAACGACGCGCTGAATCCCCGCGCCCGATAAGGGATGAGGGGTTTCAACGCCTTCGCGCTCAGCTTGGGTATGCCAGGCCGCAAGCCTCTTTTCTGCAAGCCACCGGCCGCGGGGCCCAGCGCTCCGGTGGGGGGCCTTAGAAGGGTGGCTTCCTGAACCGACGCAGGCCTAGCATTCCCAAGGGACCGGCCAGCAGCAGCAGCATGAAGGGTTCCAAGGGTACGGAGGCGTTGACTCGGGCGTCCCTATTGCATCCACCGGGGCGGCGGTCCGCCTCAACATCGCCTTCCTTGGGTTCTGCTGTGGCAGAGTCGCTTTCTCCTTCGGCTGGCACATCGGGAACGGCAGCAATCGGCGGCGCGGGTTCGGTAGCGGGAGGGGCCTGTTCGGGAGGAGCCTCTTCATATCCGAAGGGACGCAATCCCATACGGCTTCGCCATTCCGTGTCCAACCCGTCCTGGTCAAAGCCGTAAACTTGCGTCATAGCCTGGTCCAGCGAAAAAGTATGGTCCAGCTGGGCCATCAGTTCCGCCATCATTGTCTCGCCGTAGGTGTTGATGAGGTAGGACACCACGGAACGGGACTGGCCGTAGGAGATAACCACGTCATCGGGATCGCCTGCGAATCTGGTGAGGTACGCGAGGGGCTTCACACGACGGGTGTAGATGCCGTACAGGAGGGCGTTGTCGTAGCTCTCGCTGGGGGCCACGTTGCCGAATTCCGCCAGCCCTTCGTTGAGCCAGGCGGGAATGATCGTGTAAGCGCGTCCCGCGGCGTCGTCCACCAGCACGTGCGTCACCTCATGGGAGGCGATGCCTTCGATATCCGGGTCCGTGCCCAGTACCAGCAGCACCCGTATATCGGTGAAGGCCTGCCCCTGGGTGATAAGCCCTTCGCGCACGGTCTGGGCGCGGGGCGGAAGCGCAGACGACATGTGCCTGTAGTTGTTGTAGGCAATTATGTTAATTGGCTCTACCTGCTCAACGCCCAGAACCCGGGCCATGTTAGTGGTGGCGTCCAGCGAGGCGTCAAGAATGGACTTGGCACGGGTCTCCGTAGGCCCGTAGTAGTAGACGGTTAGGGGGCCTTCCGAGATGGGCGTCCACTCGAAGCGGGAGTCGGTATAGACGAACTCCTTCTGCTCTGTCTTGAAAGATTCGCCATCTTCGGTAAACACCTGATAATGGTAGCGAAACACTGCACCGGGGGGAATGAAGGCGGTTCCCCCGGCGCTGCCTACGCTGGTATCAAGGAAAAAGCTGGCCTGGGTAGCAGGACCTTTATCGAACTCCAAGAGACCGTAGGAGATGGTGTCAGCGCCCGGCGACTTGTAGAAGACCCGAATGTCGTCAACGGGGCTGTCTGTCTCGAGGGAGAGGTTGAAGATGATGCCGTCTGGAAACTGGCTGGTAACTTCGTCGACCAGGATTACGACACTGTCGTCAGCGCTGGCGGTGGTCAGGCCGGCGGCCAAGATTAGGGCCGCCACTGCAAAGGTGGCAAAGGCTATGAGTCTTCTCACTGGGACACTTCCACTATATATGTGAAGGGTTTCCTTTCTCCCTCCCAATAGTGCTACGAAGGAAATCCGCAGCGGGATTTATGGGGCGACGCCTCCGGCTGACCACCCTGTTACAAATTGCCGACTATGCTACCGGGTGATGAACATGGGCATTATCAGGTGTACGTACTGGTCGGAGCCGGGGGAGGTGAACACGCCGGCGCGGGAGGGGCCGCTGGTCTTGATGGATACCTCTTCCCCGTCGATGTTGCCGAGAACGTCCAGCAGGTACTGGCCATTGAAGGCAATGGTGGACTCCTCGCCGGTTATCTGGCCATCGAGCTCGGCGGTATTCTCACCGACCTCGTCATCCTTGGACGAGATGATCATCTGACCCGTCGGGCCGTCTTCACTGCCGGAGTTCATCTGTATCTTGACAATGTTGTTGCTGTCTCTAACGAAGATGTTGACGGACCTGGAAGCCGCCAGCATGTCCGTGATTCTAAGGGTCGCCTCCGCCTTGGTGTCTCTCATGGCGTCTTCGAGGAGGTCCATATAGCGGGGGAAGTTCCCCTGAATGATCTGGGAGACGATTTGCAAGTCGTCGAGCCGGAACAGCACCTGGTTCTTGGAAGAGGACACCAGCACGTCCATGGTCGAGTCCTGTTCGCCAATGAGACGACTCACCTCGCTGAAAGTGCGCGCGGGGATGATGACGTTCACGGGCTTTTCCACAGGATTCAAGATGCTGCCCTGCTTTACGGCCAGGCGGAATCCGTCGGCGGCGGCCAGGGTCAGCTTGTCCCCCTCTATCTCCACCAGGATGCCGGAAAGGACGGGTCGGGTCTCTTCGGTATCGGCGGCAAAGGCGGTCTGGTCGATGGACCGCTTGATGGCCCGGGTGGAGACTTGGAACTCAACGCCTTCTTCGGCGGAGATGGTGGGAATGGGGGGAAAGTCTTCGGCGTCGGTGCCGCTGATCCGGGCGTTGATGCGGCCGCTATTGAGACTCAGGCTCTTTGGTCGCTCGCTGCCAGTGATCTCTATCTGGCCCGCAGGGAGGGATCCGATGAACTCCGTCAGGAGCCGTGCTGGCACGGTGATGGAACCTTCCTCCTCTATCATGGCCCCAATCCAGGTGGTGATGCCAATTTCAAGATTTGTGGCGGAAAGCTTGAGCCTTCCACCATCGGTGGCCAGGAGAACGTTCTGGGTGATGGGAAGGGTGCTACGAACGGCGACGGCCCGGCCAACGACGGCCAAGGCCCTGCTCAGGTTCTCCTGCAGACAAGACAGCTTCATATACCAGACCTCTTTCTTGAAGTGCACGTATGATAAGCCGTTGCCCGATAAGGGTCAACACGTAGGCAGTTGGAACGAGGATGCAGGAGCGCGGGAGAAGGGCATCGGGAGGTCTCTATGATGGTAGAGACTAAATTCACGGAGGAAGGGGTGGTTTTGTAATGGGTGCGTCCAGGCTACACGGACGAGGCTAAATTACTCTTGGGAAAAATGTACGGGGCGCTTCAACTTTCTAATCGCGGATGCACGCTGCACGTCATTACCGGCTGGGCATGCACTAGAGAAAAACTTTTTGCAGAATTTTCTAACCAGTGCCGCAGCAGCATTTTCGCTGCATGGCGTGCGGTGATCTTATGGACGTGCTTACGGTGACTTTTGCAAAAAAGTAAAGTGGCAAGGCGCATTACCTTGCCACTTTAGAACAATTGGCACCAAATTTAGCTGGACCGCTTGACCTCCAGGGTCTCTCCTGGGGCCAAAGCAACCCTGCGAACCTCAATTCCGAGCTTGAGGAGCCAGTAGCCCAGGGTAGCCTTGCTGACTCCCAGTTCCGCCGCAGTCTCGGAAAGACCAAGTTCGTTGACCTTCTCGGGGAGAAGCTTCTCCAAGTCTCTTTGGTACGCTTCTTCGACCCTTTTCATCAACTTTGTCTTTCTAGCCAAACTGCACCCCCTTACTAGCTATTTGGACTTCCTGTGGGGCATAATAGCACCTGTTCTATAGAAGTGTCAAGGCTATCCTAGAGTTGTATAAGAAAAAGCTAAACTTTGTTCAGAACAGGATGGATTTTTTAGAACACACTCATTTGAACCCGCTACACTTCTACTAATACATACGATAGTGAGCCTTTCTTGGAATGATGACTACAGTGTTTAGGCTGAGGCATTACACTTATATCTTCACCCATTACCGGAACCTTACCTTTATGAGCGGTAGTACAATGCAACGATTCATCTCGCTACCGCTCACTACCACAGCCCTGGAGGCTTCACTGTGAAACTAGGCAAGCTAACTCCCACCTTTCTGGAGGGCCTCCTGAGCGGGATAACAATAGAGGACTCACGGGTAATCCTGGGTCCAAAGGTGGGCGAGGACGCTGCGCTGCTGGATTTCGGCGACGAGGTCCTGGTGGCCAAGACGGACCCCATAACCTTCGCTACGGATCTCATCGGCTGGTACGCGGTGCAGGTCAACGCTAACGACGTGGCCTGTGCCGGCGCGCGCCCTCGGTGGTTCATGGCCACCCTGCTCCTCCCCCAAGATATGGACGAAGAAGGTGTTTCGGAAATCTTCCGGCAGATCACCGATGCTTGCCGCTCTTTGGGAGTTACGCTGGTGGGCGGTCATACGGAAGTGACACACAATCTCGATAAGCCCATCGTAGTCGGCTGCATGCTAGGGGTTACGCCCAAGGCCCAGGCGTTGACTACCGCCAGCGCCGAGGTTGGTGATTATGTCATATTGACCAAGGGGGTGTCCCTCGAAGGTTCGGCCCTGCTCGCCCGGGAGCGCGGAGAGGCGCTTCGGGAGGGCGGAATGGACTCTGACATGATTGAAGCCGCTGCGGGGCTTCTCTTCGACCCCGGCATCAGCGTAGTTAAGGATGCCCGGGTTGCCTGCGACGCCGCTAACGTCCACAGTCTACACGACCCAACGGAAGGAGGTCTGGCATCGGGACTTCAAGAAGTGGCGTCAGCAGCAGGCGTTGGAATGGTGGTGGACAGGGAGCGTATCCCCTTCCTGCCCCACTGTGTGCAGATATGTAAAATTCTGAAGCTGGACCCCTTGGGCCTGCTGGCGTCCGGCTCTCTGATAATCACACTACCCCCGGACGAGGCCCCTCAACTGCTTTCCGCCCTGGCGCAGGAGGGCATTGACGCTTGCCAGATTGGCCGGATTACCCCACCTGAGGAGGGCATAATGCTGCGGGCGGAGGGAAGGCTCTTGCCAATGCCCACCTTCGAGCGGGACGAACTGGCACGCTACTTCGAAGAGTTGGGGCAGGGAGAGGCAGTCATTTAATCGGCTGCTGCCTGCTTCCCATCGACCTGCTTCGACCCACCCCTAGGCGTTTGTCTGCCCCGCAGGGGCACTTCCTTCAGGAACAGCGTGGCCACTATAGCTATGATTATGACAATTACGGAGATACTGAAGACATCCGCAATGGCGGCAGATAGGGAAGACCGGAGGGTTTCCAACAGCGGCTCCAACAGTCCGACTCCCTGAGGGCCCGCATCGGCGAACACCTGCCGAAGGCCCGCCTGGGCATCTGCGTTGACAAGCTCTTGGGGATTGCGGGCCAAGGCGTTCAGCCTTTCCGGCGTCAGCACCGTCTCCACCCCTGGGCTAACGGATCCCAAGAGATTGGAGGAAAACCGGTTGGTCAGGACGGAACCCAGAACGGCGAGTCCCAGCAATCCACCCACGCTTCGGAAAAATTGTGCCGCCGACGTTGCCACTCCCATGAATCGATGGGAAACGGAATTCTGTATGGCAATGGTGTAGGTGGGGAATGTGGTACCCAATCCGAAACCCATGAGCACCAGGTTAAAGAGGGTAACGGCGAAGCTGGTTTCGGCTGTCATCCGAGAGATCAGAAAAAGCCCGACGACAAGTATGCTCAGCCCAATCAGCCCCTGCATCCGGTAATGGCCGCCCAATCTGGAGAGGGCTTGGCCGGAAAGGGTCGCTCCTACAACCATCCCCAGCATCATGGGCGTCATGATGGTCCCGGTGCTGGTAGCGGACTTCCCCAACACTCCCTGGGCGTAGAGCGGCACGAAGATAATCCCGCCAAACATGGCGAATCCCGTGAGGAATACAGCTATGAGCGAGGAAGACAACACAGGGTTCTTGAATAGGTGTAAAGGCACTATGGGCTGCTCAGCCCGTGTTTCTACGAAAATGAAGATTAGCGTCATTACGAGGGAGAGAGCCAGGAATCCCGCCACCTGTGGCGAAGCCCACGAGTATTGAACGCCACCCCACGAAAGGGCCAGCATCAGAGGCACGACGGACAGGATCAGCGTAGCAACTCCCAGAATGTCCAGCTTGTGCCGGACCGCTTCCGGCTTTACCTGGGGGAAGTAAAAGATGAATAGGACAATGAGGGGAATTCCAAGGGGCAGGTTTATGTAAAATATCCAGTTCCACGAAAGCTGGTCCGTGATGAGGCCGCCAAGGATGGGACCGAGGATGGACGACAGAGCGTAGACGGATGCCACGTACCCCTGGTTCTTGCCCCGCTCCGCCGGGGGAAACAGGTCGCCCACGGCTACGAAGGCAATTGCCATTATCGAGCCGCCTCCAAGTCCCTGGATGGCCCTGAAGACGATGAGCTGAGTCATGGTCTGACTCAAGCCCGCCAGTACGGAACCTACCAGGAACACCACGATGGCAGCCAATATGAACCACTTGCGCCCGTAGATGTCCGTTAGCCTACCAACGATGGGAAGGACGGAAGTGGACGCCACCAGATACGAGGTGCTCACCCAAGTGTAGCGGTCGAAGCCACCTAAGTCCGCGACTATTCGCGGCAGGGCGGTGCTGACTACCGTCTGGTCCAGGGCGGAAAGGAACATGGCCATCAGCACGCCCGACATGGTGATGACCACCTGCCGGCGGCTGAGAAGGTCGTAGCTATTCATCGGGATTCTAGCGCCGCTCCCCGTCGACAGTTCGTGGGCGCCAAGGCGTCAACTCTGCCATCAGCGTCTGAGACCACAGCACTTCAAATTCTCCGACAGCAGACTTTGTCAGCCAAATCTTCAATGCCGGAAAGATGTCCGTTAGCCACCGACGTAGGCGGCCAGGACTTCTTTCAGCCTGTCGAGGGTTACGTTAGCCCCACTGACCACCACCGCCACCTTCTTGCCCTGGAGCTCGTCTTTCATCTTAATGGCGCCCGCCAGCGCCGCCGCGCCTGCATCTTCAGCCAGAGTGTGCGCCTTTTCCAGCAGGACGCCGATGGCGTGGCCGATTTCGTCGTCGCTCACCAGCAGGAAGTCGTCCAGCAAGTCCCAAAGGATCTCCTGGGGCACCTGGTAGCCGCTCTCCGTAGCAAGCCCCTCGGCCTTGGTGTTCATGGGCGCATGGCAGACTTCTTTGTTCTTCCAGGAAAGGTACGCCGCCGGAGCCTGTTGGGACTGGACGGCAATTACCTTAACGCCGGGGTTGACTGCCTTGGCAACGATGGAGCATCCGGCAGCGCCGCTGCCTCCGCCAAGGGGCACCAGGATGTATTCCACATCCGGAAACTCCTCCAGGATCTCCAGGGCGTAGGTGGCCACCCCCGCCACCAGCAGCGGCTCGTTGGCGGCGTGGACGTAACGGTATCCTTCCTCCTTGGCCAACCGCTCGCTGTACTCGCGGGCTTGGTCGAAGTTGGCGCCGTGGAAGAGTACCTCCGCGCCCAGATTCCGCATGGATCGCACCTTCAAAGGGTTGGCCCCCTCCGGAACGACGACCACGGCTTTGGCCCCAAAGATGCGGCAGGCGTTGGCGACGGACTGGCCATGGTTGCCGGTGGAGGCGGTGATTAGGCCGCGGCTGCGCTGCTCCGGGTCCATATGGGCCATCAGATTGATGCCTCCACGCACCTTGAAAGCACCCATCGGGTGGTGGTTCTCATGCTTGAGCCGAATCTCTGCGCCTATGTAGTTGTCCAGGGCGGGGTAGGAAATCAGGGGCGTGGGGCTGACGTAGGGAGCGATGGTCTTCCGAGCCTCCAGCACGTCGGCCAGCGTGGGCCTATTCATGGGCGCAATCCTCTTCTGGGTGTGGGTGGAACCAATGTTAGGGCCTTAACGTTTAAGGCGCAACACGGCGGCGGCGGGATCATTTAAGAGGACACTGGAGGAGCGGAGGCTTAGCCAATGTCGTGAGTGGCAGGCGAACCTTTATTCCCGTATAATAGCAGCGGTAACCTAGACTAGCGGAGCCAGCCACTAATGGAAGTAGAACGTAAATGACCACCGAAACGCAATATCGCAGCGCAGCAACGCAACTGTTGCAACAAGCGCGACAAGAGTTGGCCCGTGGCGACGCAAGACAGGCGTCAGAGAAGGGCTGGGGGGCGGCGGCCCAGGCCGTCAAGGCAGTGGCAGAGAGTCGTGGCTGGGAGCATAAGAGCCATTTTACGCTTTTTGAGGCTGTCCGCCTTTTGGCCAGGGAAACCGACAATGAAGACTTGAACACGCTCTTTCATGTCGCCAACAGTTTGCATGGCAATTTTTACGAGAACTGGATGCCCAATGAATCAGTGAGTTCTGGGCTGGACCGAGTCGCCGAATTTGTGGCGCTAATGGCAGAGGTGGAATAGGAAGCAGGTCTATCTTTACCGACATTTGCGGGGAGTTCAGGACGTGTAGACACTCATCCGGCCCCTACGTGCTTCGTCGCGAAGCGCCTTGATTCTCTGAGCCACCCTCCCTACGTCTTTTAGAACCGTACCCAGAGTTTGGCCCAGGTCCAGCGCTTCGACTTCCAGCCGCTTGCCGGAGTGCCGGGTCGTGTGGACGGCCGGCTCTCCCTCGCCCTTCGCGTAGATGAGCATCCCGCCCGGAAGGTCGAGGGCGGTAGCATAAGCCAAAAGCTGATACAGGTCAGAGTTGGGCGCATGCTGGATTTCGATTTTCTTGTATTTTGCGTCGCCAACAAATAGGCATTTGGAACCCTCCCGCCACACCAGATCCGGCCTGAGCTTCACGCTCCCCGCCTGGTCCAGTGTGGAGATGCTTCGCTCTCCGAAGGCCCCGGAAGATAACCCAAGGGCTTCTCTAAGCGCCACCGTCACGAACTCCTGAAATACCACATTCATGTCCATCAGGAACCCGGACGCTCGCACCTCTCCGCGGCCCGACTCAAAGGAACCGTGGCGCAGGATGAGCCGCGACAATGCCACCACGTCCCCGTAGTGCTCGTTCAGACGATCGGCGGGGAATTCCGGCACGTTGTTAGGCGGGAACTCGACGTAGGAGACGTTTTCCAGTGTCCCGGCAATCCAACCCAGATTCCTGCGAGCTTGACCGGAATGCAGTGGCATTAGGCTCAATCGCCGTGCCGCCGCCTTTACCAGTTGGTTGGCTATGACGTCGTCAGTGAACTCATCGTAACGCACTTCCACCGGCAGCGGCATGCCAAACCTGCGCCGCATCTGTTCGTCGAATCTAATTCGACCGCGTACGGTGTGGATGGCTTCCTCCACTGCGACATAATCGTGGAGGAGGCCGCGAGAGAAGGCCCTTCTGGCGGCGGCCCCTAGCGCCAGGGCCAATGCATCGGGCAGCGACACGCGCTCCTCGAAGTCGAACAGCCGCCTTTCGTGGAGCCGGTACGCGCCCATGGCGTAGCACGCCAGAGACAGCAGCTGCGGGATTCCTATCTTGGGTTCTATCAGTACCGACAGGCCACCAATCTCTACTGCCCCCACGTGGGAACCGGGCCTTAGCTTGTACTCGTCGCTTTCTCCAACCGCCGGCGTGATGGTCAGGCCCTCTATGACGCCTGATATGGCGTCCCGCTCATCTACCGATAGTGGATGCGGTCGGCTTTCCACGTATTCCGTGAGGTTGATTTGGCGCATTACTGCGAGGCGCTGTTAGCTTGCCCGTTTGCGCCGTCGTCTTGTTGCTGGAGGGAAGCCCCATACGAAGCTGCAGGACTTACCGATCGGCGCAGCTTTTCAAGGGCGAATTTATCGTCGATTGCCTCCCCACTGAACCGCCGCTCCTCTATGTAGGGAAGGACGCTGTGCTCCCAGATGCGCTTGACCTTTCCCTCGTCCAGCTTGTCCTGCATGAAGTAGCTGGGGCCTATGGCGGCGTGCCGGTCATCTTTCAGCAGTTCGTTCACCCTTTCAACCACGTCGGCAACCCATGCCATGTCGGGCGCGTTCGCCTTCAACCATTTGCCTAGTACACTCTTTATAGGCTCATCGTCCGGGTGAAACATCTTGAAGTAGAACCGACGCCTGAGCGCCAGATCAACCAACGCTATGGAGCGGTCCGCTGTGTTCATGGTGCCGATTATGTAAAGGTTTTTGGGCAGCGAGAACGGCTCCTCAGAGTACAGCAGATCAACCGGCTCGTCGCGGTACTCCAGCAGGAAATATAGCTCGCCGAATATCTTCGCCAGGTTGCCCCGGTTAATCTCGTCTATGATGAGGAAGTGGTCGGCCCCTGAGTCATTACGCGCCTGCTCGGCGGCCCGCCTTAGAGGACCTTTTCTGAGCTCGAACGTTGCTAGGCCTTCCTTGAGGGTGGGCCGATACCCCTCGACAAAGTCCTCGTAGGCGTAGGAGGGGTGGAACTGCACCAGGGTAACGCGGTTTTTAGACCCTGCAAGGCGTTGGGCCAACTTCTGGGCGACGTAGGTCTTCCCCGTACCCGGCGGCCCTTGGAAGATGACCTGCTTCTTGTCCTTAAGTAGCGTCTCTATTTCGTTGAGGAACTCGACGGGGAGGAGCAGCTCTTCTGCGAGGGTTTCAAGGTTTATTTCCGGTGGAAGGACTTCTTCAGTTCGAGATTCCACTGTCTCGGCTTCCTGCAGGGGGATGACGTAGACCAGCGACTGTGCGTCAAGACGGTGGCGGACAGGCAGTCCGCGGGAGCGAGCCTCGGCGATGAACTTGTCGAGAAATCCGAGGGCGTGCTCATACACGCCAGCCTCGTCCGCGTCCTTCTTGGGTTGGTCGTATTCGGTGCGTCTATAGGCATCGTTAAACAGAGTTACCTTAAATGGTGGGTAATCTTGAACATCCAATCCCAGGAGCAAGTAGGATGCAACGGAAGTGCGTGTTCCAACACCTGTACCCACTGAGCCACGGATTACAGACTGAGGGAGCAGTTCACTGAAGGATCGATCTCCTGGAGACAGAAGAATCATCCTCAACCCAAAGGGCGTTCAAAGCCCTTAGAGCGTCGTTTGGGGAACTATCAACCCATCTGCAAAAGTTCGAGATCTGTGTGAAGTGAACAATGTTGTTGAGGCTATTGGCTATGCCGTTCTTGACCAATTGAGTCCATTCGTCCGCTTCGGCAAGAACGGCTTCCCGCGCCGATGCGAGCTTTTGGCCAATTTCAATCTTGTAGTTAAGCTCCCAACCTTCGAGCCTACCACTGTCTAGGAACTCCGAGGCGAGTCTGATGTACGCATCCCAAAGATCGGACGCCTGCTGATCCCAACGGGCGCGAATGGCAGGGTCATAGAAGTCAAAATCTCTCCCAAGTCCAGCCTCGATACCTAGGCGAATCTGCGACAGCTTAAGGTCAACGTCGTCAGTGGGTTCATTAATGAAATGAGCAAATGCCGCTGCCCCGGCTATCTCGTTCTTTTCGGCGACGCTTACCGTTCCCTCAAAAGTGTCCGGATGCACTAGATGGAGCAGAGCATGTTGCTGTATCCGGTGTGTGTTTTGACTATCGCGAAGCAGAAGGCTGCGTAATCTTAATCCGAACACGAAGTCCTTGAAAGCCCACGGATCATCTAGCAAACGGTCTCGCTCAGCCGGATTCTGCTCCTTCCACTGCTCGGCGAACTCGATGAGGAATCCGACCTGGAAAGGACGGTACGTATGAAACGCTGCTCCAGGAATAGCAATACCCGGCGTTAGAGCATTAGTAAGGTCCGTCGGTATCTCAACAGGCTCAGACGACCATCCAAGTACCCTTTGAATTCTTTCAAGTTCAGCGGCACCACTGCCCGTCCAAACAATCAGGAAGTGGAAGTGCAGCACCTCCCCCATCAACTGGTAAACCTCTGCTGGACTGTCCGCCAGTTGCCGCTCTAGCTTCTGGATAAAGCTGTCGCTTGACTCGTCGGGTTGGTCCAAGAACCGCCGACGCAGTTCACCAAGCAACTCCCGCGTCCAGATGGGCTTGCCCAGGGTAAAGAGTGAATCGTCGGAGCGAAGGGCGCGGGACACCCACGCATTCGCCGCGGCGTAGACTTTCTCTACGCCATCGTGCGTTTTCCTACTGCCCATTATCCCCTACGCCGCGATGCTGTGTGGGGCCGGTTAGCCTTCGGAGAGGCCGGGGGGGATAACGCCGGGGATCCACCACTTCTCCCACATCCGGTCCACCTGCTCCTGGAAGTAGGCCACATCTTCCTTGGTGAAGTGGGCGAATCTGCCCTGACGCTCCAAGTACTTCTCTACGGGCAGCCGCGGCTTGCCCCTGGCAAGCACCCGAGAGGGACCGTTGAGGGTAACCTTCTGGTCTTCGATTTCGTACTGGACCCAGATGCCTGTTTGAACCGCAAGCATGCCAAGCTCGTGGGAGTACATCGGGTCATAGTCCCAGCCCTTGGGGCACGGGTCGAAGGTATGAATGAAGGTAGGCCCGCCGATGCTGAGGGCCTTTCGCACCTTGTTCATCATGTCGGTAGCGTAGGAGGCGCAGCCGGTAGCGATGTACCGAACCTGGGGATGTCCCGCTGCCAGCATTCCGGCGGTGTTCTTCTTCCAGCGCTTGTTCATGATGCGGTGGACGGTACCCGGCGGGCTGAAGGTGGAGTTGGCGCCCCAGGGGGAAGAGCCGGAAACCTGAATGTCCGTATTGGCGTAGGACTCGTTGTCGTAGAGCAGGATGAGCAGGTTGTATTCGTTGTGGGTGAGGGTGGCGGAGATGGCGGAAAGGCCCATGTCCGCGCCGCCGCCGTCGCCGCAGAATGCAATGACGTTTATGGGTTCGTCCTTCATCTTCGCCTTGCGCATGAGGGCCTTGAGGCCGGCGGCGGTGCCGAGGGCGGCGGAGCCGGCGGAACCAAGTTGGGTGTGCATCCACGGCACTACCCAGGGCGTGGAGTAGTAGGTGGTGTTGGCCACGTACATGCAGCCCGTGCTGCCGAGGACGATGGTTCGAGGCCCGGCGGCCTTGATCATGAGCTTCATTACAAGGGCCGATTCGCAACCCTGACAGGTGCGATGGCCGGAGGTGAAGAACTCCTCCAGGGGCGACTGCTTTACTCCCCGCAGGGGGGTCAACTGTTGTGTGGTTGTCATGGTGCTACTCCCTTACTCCAATCCAGTGGATTTCTTGCTCCGCCTTGCCCGCTTCGGCGGCCTTTTCGGCAATCTCGAACATCTCGCGGGTGGTGCGAAGGGTTATCTCTCGACCGCCCAGTCCGGCTACGAACCCGATGATGGGCACGCGTTCTTCCGCCGAGTACATGGCGGAGCGAACTTCGTTGAAGAGCACTCCGCCGTGTAGAGGCGAACCCAACGAATAGTCCCTATCGATGACCCCTACGGCCTTGAAACGCGACAGGCTCGCGATTATCTCCGGCGTGGGGAAGGGGCGGAACCACTTGATGCGTATGAACCCCACCTTGTGGCCTCGCTCACGAAGGCGACGCACCGTAACCTTCAGGGGCAGGGTAAGCGTCCCCATGCCCATGAGGACCACGTCGGCGTCGTCCGTCATATACTCTTCCAGGAAGGGGTCGCCGCCGCGTCCGAATATGGACTTGAAATCTTCGTGGGCCTCAATGATGACGTCCCGGGCGCGGCGCATGGCCGCGTCCGTCTGGCGGCGAATCTCCATGAGCCAGTCTTCGTTGACCTGGGGCGCAATGGTTATGGGGTTGTCCGGGTGAAGCTGAAATTTGCCCCGGTCGTAGGGGGGCAGGAAACGGTCCACCAGGCTTTTGTCAGGAATCTTGACTATCTGCTGGGAGTGGGTGAGGAAAGCCCCGTCGGTGCTGAGGGCGACGGGGAGGAAGACCCGCGGGTCTTCTGCAACACGCCAAGCCAGAAAGGCGGTGTCAATGCAGTCCTGGGCCGTAGCGGCCCAGTTGAGCATCCAGCCCAGATCCCGAACGGCGAGAGCGTCGTTATGTTCACAACCGAAGGCCCCAGGATCGTCCAGCGCTCTGTTGCCGACCATGGCCACCATTGGCAACCGGAGGCCGCAGGTGACGGCCAGGGCCTCGAAGGCGTAAAACCAGCCCACACCGCTGGAGCCGGTGAAAACCCGCGCTCCTACGGCAGAGGCATGTTTCACTATCTCGAACTGGGAGTGCTCGCTTTCCGCTACGATGTATTCGCACGTCAGCTCGCCGTCGGCGATGAGTTTCGAGACGTACTGCATCACCGTGTCGTAGGGGCGAATCGGATAGGCGGTGATGACGTCAACGTCGGCCAGGGCGCAGGCCCGGGCGATGGCTTCGCTGCCGCTGATTAGCTCCTCGGTCTCTAGGGTCTGGATTCTTGTCTCAGTCGTCATTGCCCACCTCCGCCATGGCGTTCTCCTCCTGGTACTGCCCCACGTGGTGGAACCCGTGGGAGCGGCGTTCGCTCTTGCCCAGAGACATCTTCTCCTCTAGCCACTTCATGTAGCCGTCCCGATCCTTCTGCCAGTGTTCGTACTGGCTGTCGTTGTCTCCGAAGGCTTCCTCGTTGACCATGGTAATGCAGTCGGGCACGGGGCAAACGTCTTCGCATACGCCGCAGCCGCAGCACGCTTCCATGTTGGCGTCGTACAGGCCGTCGGGGGTCACGTCGAAACAGGAGTCGGGGCATTGGAGCCAGCAGAGGGTGCACTTGGTGCAGGTCTCGAAGTTCACCACGGGCCTCATGGTTCGGGTGGAGAACTTCTTGAACACCGCGCTGCGAACGGGCTCGAAGCCGCCTTCGCCGCCGCGGAAGCCGCCACCCTGGGCGATGGCAGGAATGACCAGCGCTTCTTCCATCTCCTGCCAGCCCGGCATCTCGAAGCTGTAAGGTACCTGGTCATTGCCTTCGCCCGGCTCAACGGGTGCAACGTGTACCCGCTCATGAGAGCGTTGGGAGGAGACCACCTTGGCTTCGCTGCCCGACTGTTGAAGAATGGCTTTCTGGTAGGACTCCAAGCTCACCATGTCCGGGCATACCCGGGCCAGCGCACCCAGAACGCGCACGTCCGTATGGTCGTCCTTGTAGACCCATAGGCCGGAGAAGCTCTTTGACCCCTTGATCATGGCCAGGTTGTAGGGCTGATCCTTGACGTGGATGTCCTCCTTCAACTGCTCCGGATCCTGGTAGGAGGTGACGAGGACGGTGCCGCCGGGCTTGGTCAGGGCATTTATGGGCTGCAGACCGTACCAAGCCCACGATTCGACGCCCTTGCACAGGGTATCGTCGACAACGATAGAAACGTCCACCTCGGTAGGCTCATATTGGGCCAGGTATTCCTCCAGTTCTATAGCGTCGTCGGCTACCACCGCAAAATACTTGGCGGGTATGCCGTTACGCTCCGGCGAGTCCCCGTAGCGTCCAAAAGCAGTGCCAATCTTGCCCTCAAGGCGGCAAGCAAGGACGATGGAGCGGCATATATTGCGGGACAGGCTTTTCTGGAAGATACCTCTATAGACCACTTCTACGGCGTATGTAGTCAACAATCACCTCCTGGACGGGCGCATTGAGCGCACGTTCGCCCACTATTCTATAGCGGAACTAGCATTGATGATAGCGGAAAGGCGGGTACGATTGCAAAGGTTGGACAATCAGAGCTTACTATCCATTTATATGTGTATAAGGAACATTCTTGGAATTCCATTGCAATCGAACGCCCTTGCGGAATAGCTTCCAGTAGTGTATGGTGACTCTTACGTTTTTGGAGTGACACGAAACGGACTGAGAAAATCATAATATGTCAGGCGAATTCACCAATCTAATTGCTATTTTGGGGGTTGGCATTGCGCTAGCGACCCTCATGTTCGCCATGTTCCGCATGCTGGATCGCCGGATTGACGAAACCAACAGACGCATTGAATTGCTGGATGCTCGTGTTGGTCGACTAGAGACAGACGTCGCCGAAATCAAGGGCGCTCTCAACATCATACGTGACGCCATTAGGCTCCGCGTGGGCGAGCCGACCGAGTAGTCACTCCGCATCTATTCCCTGACTCGGCTCCCGCGCGTCGGATTTCACCGACGCGTTTTCGTCCTCCTCCAACTCGTCGACGCTCGTCGACGCAACCTTGGGGGATTTCGTGCGGTGGGCGGCGGAGATTATCGCTGTACTGGCCAACGGATAGGTGAGAAGCACAAACACCAGCGTCAGAGCGGCAAGGACGCTGAGGGTCACAGACCGGGAGGCGAAGTGGATGACCACTCCCGATAACAACAGCGCGATGCCGCCCGTGGACCCCAGCCCGGCAGCATGCAGCCGGGTATAGACGTCAGTAAATCGAATAAGGCCCAGAACGCCCAGAAGGGTCCAGGCCGCCCCGGCCACCATGAGAAGCGCAGAAATTCCGTCGGCTACGGACATTTCAGCGCCATCCTACCATGCATACGGGCCGGCAGGTTGCCCTCCCACCTGCGCAACCCAAATAGAATTGCCGGTCGTTCATGCTAAAAGGGCCTTCCGTTGATCAGATATTTGGCAACGGCAACGGAGGAGACCACACCAATCAGGGCCAAAACGACTACCGCCGGGAAGAGTTCCGGCGCGTACTTGACGGTGAAGACGGCAATGAGCCCCAGGGCCAGCAGCATGGTAGTCTCGACGGCCAGCAGCCTGTCGGCGGGAGTGGGGCCCTCCACCAGCCGATAGAGTGTTACAGGCAGGCCGAGGGCCAGCAGAATCAGGGCAACGTTCAGGGCAATTTCCACCAATTGAGTCCCTTTCCAAAGTGGGTTTCCAAATGGTTCACCAGTTCACGACGCGCGGCTTCTACGTCATCGGCATCCAGGACGTGAACATACATGTATTGCCTGTCGGCGGAGAAATCGACGGTGATGGTGCTCGGCGTCAGGGTGATGGAGTTGGCCACGATGGTATGCTCCAGGTCGCCCATTTCGCCGACATAGACCTTCAGAATAGCGGACCGCACCGGACGTCTAAAGTCGACGATGAGACGGGCAACCTTTACGTTGGCCAGCGCCACGGCCCAGCCGTAGCGGGCGACTCCTGCTGCGGCAGAGAAGGGGTTCGTCCACCCGCCCCAACCCTCTGTAAATACTCCTGAGAGAAGTTCACGCCGGAGATATAGAAACAAAGCCGCAGCCATGAGAACGCCCGCCAAGGCCGCCACCCACTGAAGGGTGCTGCCAAGGAAGACCCAGAAGGCCGCGGCAAGAAGGATGAAGATAAGCGCTCGCATTGGATTTCTCTATTCTAGCAAGGACGGATTCACAGCGTCGACGTATTGGGTCGGGTCGAGAAGCTGCCGCGCCGCCTCAGACGTTATGTCCTGCAGACCTGCGGCGGCCACGGCAAGAACAACCGTGGCGGACGCCGCGACCGCAATGGGAACGGCGTAGAGATATACCATTGAGGGATTGTCGCCTTCCTCCCCATCCGTCTTACCCTCTCCCCAAAAGACCCACTGCCATATCCTGAACATCGCAAAAAGCGTCAGGAGGCTGCCCACAAGGGCCGCGCCGGCCATGGCGTAGCCGGCAGGGCTGTCCAACCTTAGGGCGGACTCCAGAATGGCCAGCTTCCCCCAGAAACCACTGAAGGGCGGAACGCCGCCCAGGGACATGGCGGGAACCAGGAACAGTATGGCCAGAAGGGGATAGGTCCTTGCCAATCCTCCCAGCCTTCGAATATTCCCCGTGCCTCGCAGTCTCTCCACCGCGGCCGCAACGGAAAAGAGGGCTGCCTTCACCGGCATATACTGGAGCATAAAGAATATTGCGGCTCCCACGGATGCCGTCGTAAAGAGAGCCAGTCCCATCATCATGTACCCAACCTGGCTGACAATATCCCACGTCAGGATCGACCGGATATCCCTCTGGGCTACGGCCCCCAGCGCGCCCAAGACGATGCTAAATCCGGCCATTGTCAGAAGCACGGGCTGCACGAACTCCTGGTCGTGGCCGAGAACGAGAGTGAAGATCCGAATCATGCTGTAGACGCCAACCTTTGTGAGAACCGCGCCGAAGAAGACAGCCACGCCGCTGGGCAGTTGGGCGTATGCGCCCGGCAGCCAAAAATGGAAGGGAATCAGCGCCGCCTTGATTCCGAAGGCCGCCATCAGCAGCGCTCCCACCGCCGTCACCACCGCTCCGTTCTCGGCGCTTTCGGCGCGTATTGCGAGGTGCGCCATGTTCAGCGTCCCCAGCTCCCCGTAGAGCAGGCCGATTCCCACCAACAGGAATGTTGAGCCGATGACGTTTATCACCACGTACTTGAAGGCGGCCTCTGTTTGCAGACGTCCCGCTCCGATTGCCATAAGGGAATAGGAGGCCAGCAGAGTCACTTCGAAGAATACGAAGAGGTTAAAGATATCCCCCGTCATGAACGCCCCGTTCACCCCGGCCAGAAGGAAAAGCATGAAGGGAACGATGTACTTACGCTGCTGCAAGTCCTGCGAGAGCATGACCACCGCGAGGGACACCAAGGCGGCAATAGAGGCTGCAACGACAGTCGCGGCGCTGAACAGGTCCGCCACCAGCACAATGCCGAAAGGTCCCGGCCAGTCGCCGAGGTTCGTGGCTTGGATTCCATCTCGCTGTATCAGGAACAGGGTATGGAAAGCTAGCCCCAAAACGATCAGCGTCGTGGCAATGGCGACCCAGCCGGCTATCTTGGGCCGGGCCAAGGCGGCAATTAGCAGAACGGCCCCCGCCAGGGGAACAAGCACGGGGGCAACCAGCAGAAAGTCCGTCATCCCTTCAACTTCCTCATCTTATCCACGTCGTCGGAACCCATCGCCTTGTGAGTCCTTACGGCCAGGGTGAGCAGGAAGGCCGCAATTCCGAAACCGATGACGATGGCGGTGAGGATCAACGCCTGCACAAGCGGGTCGGCGAGTCCTTCGATGGCCGCGCCCTTCTCCGCAATGGGAGAACCGCCCTTGGTTAGGCGACCCACAACGAAGATCGTCAGGTTGGCGGCGTGGGAGAGCAGCAGCAGTCCGACGACTATCTTGAACACGCTGCGTTGTAGGAGCATGAAGAGGCCCCCTCCGGCCAAAACACCAACAGCTATGGATAGGGGAATCTCCATTATTTCCCCCCTTCAGCAGAGGGTATCGACTCCGCGGCTTCGACCGGTTCCGTTGTCGGAGTGGCCTCGGCGTCGGGTGCCGCATCTGCGCCTTCATCTGCGTCCATTTCGGACGTACACTCCGCACTCTCGTCTTCCGTTGCCGTCGGACTAGACGCCGGTTCAGCAGATGGTGCATCCATTGTCTCGTCCTGCGAGTCTCGGGCCAGGGCCAGCACCGCCGTAACAACTCCACCCGCCACCAGCAGGAAAATACCAAAGTCGAAGAGCTGCGCCAGGGCGAACTCCATCTTCGCCCCCAAGATGGGTACGTTCACTGTGGCGTGAAAACTCGTAAGGAAGGGATATCCCGCCGCTAGAGGAACCGTCGCCGCCGCAACGGCAATAACAAATCCCAGGGCCACAATTCGTTCGTAGGGCAGCTTTAGAAACCTGGGTAGTTCCTTGGGTCTGTAGGCGAGAAACTGGAAGGCGATGGCCCCGCTCATCAGCACCCCCGCAATGAATCCGCCCCCTGGATTGTTATGTCCACTAACCAGAAAATAGAGAGTGAGGAGGGTCGTGAAGGGGAACGTCACCGACGCTACGACTCGGAGAATTGGACCTCTTATCATCCTAGCGTCCTTCCCTCACGGCGCGGACCATGGCGAAAACTGCCAGAGCGGCCATGCCAACCACTGTTATTTCTCCGAGGGTATCGAAGCCGCGAAAGTCCACCAGAATCGTGTTGACCACATTCTTAGCCTTGGCCAGCGCCGCGCTGTTCTCCAGGAAGAAGGGCGCTATCGATGAATGCTGGGGCGTCGCCAGCACCGTCAGCAGCAGGAACGTCACCATGGTTCCAAAGGCAGCAGAGAAGGTCAACTGGAGGGCCAGAACGCGGCGAGGAGTGGAGACGTTGAATACCTTCAACATCTTGCTGATGCCCAGCACTAGCAGAACGACCATGAGCAGCTCGATCACCAGTTGGGTGAGGGCCAGGTCCGGCGCGCTGTACAAGGCAAAGGCAGCCGTCACCAGCGCGCCGACGAATCCCAGGGCCAAGACCATCTCCAGAGGGCGCCGTCGGAATAGCAACGCGCCGGCTCCCATAGCCAGGAAAAGGGCCAAAGCGTAGTCCACAAAGCTCAAGTTGGCGCCCTCCATGAGGCGCGAGAGGGGAGGCGCGCCGGAACGGATCAAGGCCGTGACTACCAACGCCATTGCCGCCAATACTATGACTGATATGTACCGCCTTAGATCGCCGTTCTGAAGCCGTAAATATATTCGCGGCACCGAATGATCCAGAAAGTCCATTCCCTGCTGGAAGCCCCGCACCGCCAAGCCCCGGCGGGTAAGGCCTCGCCCCATAAATGCCCATACCCAATGATTGATCTGCCGGTGGAAGTAAAACGCGACAATTCCAAGGGTCATGGCGATCACGCTGAAAGCCAAGGCCAGCGTGAAGCCACCCCATAGGTGAAGACCAACCTGGTAAGGATGTCCCACCAAGGATTCCACAGCCGGTGATATCAGCCCCCCGCCGATCAATTCAGGGTGGACTCCAATGGCCACCGTAGCCAGGGCAAGCACGCCGGGAACCAGCACCAGCGCGTTCGGCACGCTGGGACGGAAAGAGGGAGGCCCCAGGTATCTTCCCCCGAATGCGCCAATGAGGAACTTGAGGGAATAAGCCAGGGTAACGCCGCTCCCGACAACCAGCACACCGGCCGCGATCCAATGGAAGGTGTCCGCACTATGTGGAACGTGCAGCGCCGCGTCGAGAAGAACCTCCTTGCTCACGAAGCCGCTTAAAGGCGGGATGCCCCCAAGGGACAAAGACACCACGGCAGCTATTCCCGCCAAGGCAGGCATGAGATAGGCTAGACCTTCCAGAGAGTTGACTTCCCTTGTCCCAATCTCGTATTCGATGGTCCCCGCTATAAGGAAAAGCGCCCCCTTGTACACGGCGTGAGACACCAAATGCATTGTCGCCGCCACCGCAGCCAGCTCCGTGCCCAGCCCGTAAATGGCAATCATCATCCCCAGCTGGCTGATTGTGGAGTAGGCAAGCAGCGCTTTCAGGTCGCTCTGCCGGAGGGCCAGCAGCCCGCCAATAATTAAAGTAATGAGGCCCAAAACAACAAGCGTAACTTCCCATGAGGCCACCCCCGCAAACACGGGGGAGAATCGGGCGACCAGAAAGATGCCGGCCTTGACCATGGTGGCCGAATGGAGGTAGGCGCTCACCGGCGTAGGGGCGACCATGGCGGAAGGAAGCCAGATGTGGAACGGGAAGATGGCCGACTTGGTGACAGCGCCAAGCAGCACAAGGATGACGATGGGCGTTAGCAGAGGCGATTCGCGAAGCTCCGACGCCCGCGCCAAGACTTCTTGCAATTCGAAGGTGCCGAGGGTTATGTAAATCAGGACGAATCCCGCCAGCATGGCCAGCCCGCCAAGGACAGTGATCACCAGCGCCCTCATGGCATTCCTTCTCGCCCGACCCCTTTCGTCGGAAAGGCCAATGAGGAAGTAGGAGCTTATGGTGGTCATCTCCCAAAACAGGTACAGGACGATGAGGTTGGCGGATGTGACCAGTCCCAGCATGGACCCGGCGAAAATAAGCATCCAGCAATAGAACTTTAGGGTGTGGGTATGATGCCCCATGTACCGCTGCGAGTAGAGGAAAATGAGCGCGCCAATTCCCGTAATGAGCAGAACGAACAATAAGGAGTAACCGTCGAGGATGAAGGAGAGGTTGACTCCCAGGTCCGGAACCCATGGGTAGGAGAAGGATAAAACGCTTTCCTTGGACGCGGGTACCTGGGTAAGGGCAAGACCGAAGAGGGAGGCCATGACGGCTGCGGCGTAGAGGCCCAGATATCGCCGCATGGGGCCGGGAAGAAGGGGCGCAACCGCTCCGGCGGCCATCGGCACGACAAAGAACAGAATGGTCATCGGATGCGGCGGAACGGCGGCGATTCACTCTTGGAATGCTGTCTCATACCCGCGCTCAGTTTACCAGCCCAAAGCCGTGAAAGGTAGCCACAATTGCGTCCCACCCTTCTCCTACTCCTCGCGCGGGAGGGGCTTCGGCCTCAACGACCTCACGGACTCAATTCCTTGACACACTCTTTCGGCGGTGGGTAACATCCACCCGTACTGTACGAATATACGCATTCTTGCTTTCAGGGGAGGACGGATTGAAGAGCATCAGCATAGACCGCAGCAAGTCCCTGGCCGAACAGCCGGAGACGGGACACAATCGTTGGCACCCGGATATTTCACCGGTAGTAGAAGCAGCGGAGGGCGAAGAGGTTGTCATCGAGACCCGAGACGCCCTGGACGGCCAGCTCAACGCCTCAAGCACGGTAGCGGACTTCGGCGGAATAGCCACCGGCGCCGTGCACCCCCTTACGGGGCCGGTGCTGGTCAAGGGCGCTGAGCCCGGTGACCTGCTGGAGATCGAGTTCGTCGACGTCGTGCCCCAGCCTTGGGCCTTCAGCAGCATCATTCCCGGCCTGGGCTTTCTGAGGGACATCTATACCGAGCCTTTCATGGTCCATTGGAACATTGCGGACGGATGGGCAACTTCCGCCCAGATTCCCGGCGTTCGCGTTCCCGGCGCCTCTTTCATGGGCGTTTCGGGCGTGGCTCCTTCCCACGAACAGTTGAAGGTTTGGACGGCTAGGGAGAACGTCCTTATCGGCAAGGGAGGCATGGCCCTCCCGCCCGACGCCGACGGTGCTGTACCTGCCCAGGGAGCGGCGGCAGCCGACGGTCTTCGCACCTTGCCGCCCCGTGAAAACGGCGGCAACTTCGACGTTAAGCAGCTTTCCAAGGGCTCCAAGCTGCAGCTTCCCGTGGCGGTGGAGGGCGCTCTATTTTCAACCGGAGACGCCCATTTCGCCCAGGGCGACGGCGAAGTCTGCGTTACCGCCGTGGAGATGGGCGCAACGGTCTCAGTGCGCTTTAAGCTGCACAAGGGCGAGGCCGCCCGCAAGAACATTCGGTGGCCCCGGTTCAGCCGAACCGACTACTTCATAGACCCTCAATGGGCCGCGCCGAAAAACTTCATCGCCACAATGGGCATGCCAGTGACGGACGACGGCGTGAACGACGGGGAGAACCTGACTTTGGCCTGCCGCAACGCCCTCCTAAACATGATTGACCTGCTTCAGGAGAAGGGCTTCACCCGCGAGCAGGCCTACGTGATTTGCAGCGTGGCCGTGGACCTGAAGATAAGCAACGTTGTAGACGTTCCCAACTATGTGGTTTCGGCCTGCCTACCCCTGGGAATTCTGGAGGGCTAGCGTCCGGCGCTGGTTCCCCACTTCATTCTGAGAGGTTAGAGCCTTTCTGAATCGCCGTAGTGGGCATGCACTGTTTGGGATGATGGGTAGCAGGGGTCAAGGCTATAGCGATGATGCATACGACCAATTTTCCGCCGGGATGGGATGAGAAGCGCGTCCGGCGTGTGCTACGACACTACGAATCGTTAACCGGGGATGAAGAAGTCGCCGAGGACAAGGCCGCCTTCGAAGACTCTACTCAGACTGTGATGGCGGTTCCCACGGAACTTGCGTCTACAGTACGAGCGTTGATTGCGAACCGAGCCAGGTAGCCATACAGAATACGGGTGGAGTAACCTCTAGCTGGAAGGGGGAGATTCTCTCCACGCCCAGCCTCGACGCTCTCCCGGAAGGTCAGCCCCCAATCTAAGGGCGCCCCCCGTCTGGATAGAGCCAAAGCCGTATTTGCCCCTCACTTTGTCGATGGCGGAAGACAGTTCGGCGAACTTGTCGTCCTCACGCTCGAAGAGGGATATCTGCGAAACCTCTGGCGACAGTTCAGATACCGAAATGCCCACCAATCTAACCCGAGCCTTGCGCTCCTTGAGCGTTCGCATTAGAAGCGCCGCGCCTGCGTCGTAGATGCCCTGATCGTGGGAGATGGGACGCTTCAAGGTGGTCTGGTGCGAAACGGTCTGGAAGTCGGAGAAGCGCACCCTCACAGACACGCGGCGGGCCTTCTTGGCCTCGCGCCGTAAATCAGCCCCCACCCGCTCTGCCAAATTCCTCAGGAGAGGCACCAGAAAGGCCGGGTCGTCTGAATCCTCGTTGAAGGTGGTCTCCCGTCCAATGGACTTGGGGGCTTCTGGGCCATGAACGGGAGTATCGTCTTCGCCCCGCGCCCACAGCCGCAGCAGGTCCCCACGGACGCCAAAGACACTCCGCAAGGAGGTGGCAGGTGTATCCGCCAGTTCGCCCAACAGCTTCACTCCCAACGCCTCTTCAAGAAGCTTGGCAGTCTTCGCTCCCACTCCGGGCAGGTCCGCAACGGGCATCGGCGCAAGAAAACGAGCGTCCGAGCCGGGCGGCACCTCCACAAGACCGTCTGGCTTTTCCAGTTCGGAGGCAACCTTGGCCGCCACCTTTGAGGAGGCTATCCCCACGGAGGCGGTAATCTTCAATTCCGAGCGGACCCGCCCCTTCATATCATTCGCCACTTTATTCAGGGAACCGTAGAGGGAGTCAAAGCCCGTCATGTCCACGAAAGCCTCGTCCAAGCTCAAGGGCTGCACGAAGGGTGAAAAGGACTCCAATATCCGGTGGAACTCTGCCGACACTGTGGTATATCTATGATAATTCCCGGGTAGATAGATGGCCTGCGGACAGAGGCGGTGGGCCCGGGATAGAGGCATGCCCGCCCGCAAACCGTAGGGGCGGGCTTCGTAAGAGGCGCAGGTAACGACGCCCCGGCCGTTTGCCCGTCCGCCAACGACGACGGGCTTGCCCTCCAACGAAGGGTCGTCGGCGCGTTCTACCGACACGAAGAAGGCATCCAAGTCTATGTGAAAGATACGACGCATAACAGTTGTGTCAAATCTTAACGCACACCAGTTCGTAATGCAAATTACGTGTCGTGGGGCACGAAAAAAGCATATCTCATAATTATCGGGGCCGTTGTTGTCATATTGGCTGCGCCTTATTATAATCAGGCCAAACCTCAGTATCAGCATAGGGGGAGATTTGCGTTGAGTCCAATACCGTACGCTTTCTTTGAAGGTGATTTCGTTCCGCTGGAGGAAGCCAAGGTCGGCATCCAGACCCACGCTCTTCACTACGGCACCGGGGTTTTCGAGGGCATTCGCGGCAACTGGAACGCAGAAAAAGAGACCGTCTACGTCTTCCGATTGCGCGAGCATTACGAGCGCTTGACCCAGGGATGCAGCCTCCTGATGATGGACATCCCATATTCGGTGGACGACCTATGCGACATCACCGTCGAGCTTATTCAGCGATGCGGCTACAAGCAGGACATCTACATTCGCCCCCTGGCCTACAAGAGCGCTCAACTCATCGCTAACCTGAAGCTCCACGAATTGGCCAGCGACTTCTGCATAATGACTATACCCTTCGGCGACTACCTGGATACGGACGCTCTCCGGTGCTGCACTTCAACATGGCGTCGGCCCGATGACCGCTCCATTCCGCCCCGGTTCAAGATGACTGGGCTGTACATCAACAGCATCTTGGCCAAGACGGAGGCCGTCCTCGCAGGATTTGACGAAGCTATTTTGCTGAATTCCGACGACAACGTTTCGGAGGGCGCCGGCGAAAACCTCTTTATGGTCCTCGACGGTCGTCTCCACACTCCGCCTCTGGGAGACAGCGTGCTGCCCGGGATAACCCGCTCCACCGTCATGGAGGTGGCCCGTGAAGAATTCGGCTTGGAGGTGCTCGAGAGCCACATTAGCCGCACCGAGCTTTACATCGCCGACGAGTGCTTCCTCACAGGCACCGCCGCCCACCTGACGCCCATGATAGAACTGGACAACCGTAAGATTGGCGACGGGACCGTTGGCCCTATATCCAAGGTCCTGCGGGAGAAGTATTTCGAGATCGCCGGGGGCAACAACCCCAAGTACATGCACTGGTGCACCCCCGCAGCTCCCAAAGTTTCGGCTTCCTAGAGAACAAGAAACATCGTGGCGGATATATAAGTCTTGGCTTGGGAGAGCATCAGCTGGTTAGGCTTAGTGGTCGCGGCATACCTCATCGGCTCCTTGCCTACGGCGAGCCTGGCCGCCCGTTGGCTAAAGCGAGAGGACATCCGAACTCTGGGAGACAGGAACGCCGGCGCGGCCAACGTCTATAGAAACCTTGGGGCGCGGGCCGGGCTGATCGTTGGCACGATAGACATCGCCAAGGGCGCCGCAGCGATCCTGCTGGCCAAATTCGTCGGCGGAGATACGGCGTTGCAGATGACCGCTGGGCTGGCCGCCGTTATGGGGCACAACTGGCCCTTCTTCCACCAGTTCCGGGGAGGAAGAGGAGCAGCCACCACCCTTGGAGTGTTCATGGGCCTTTTGCCCATGCCGGGAATTCCCCTATCTTTGGGCGCATTGCTGATTCTGGCCCTTTCCAAGCGGGCTACGGTGGCCCTAACATTCTTCTTCCTGTCCATGCCCCTGGTAGCCTGGCTAACGGGCGCGGGCGTCGCCTTTCTCGGCTACGTTATCCTTCTCCCCCTAGTGGTGGCCATAGCCCACTTCACCAGCCAGCGCAAAATCGACAAGCCCCAAGAGCAGCCGGAGCAGTGCGCCGGAGTACCGACGCCGGAGAGTCAGTGAGTGTCATTCGCCGCCGATTACGCGCTGTTTATCTTTATTGCCTCCCTGGGAGTGGTGCAGTTAGCGGCCCTGAAGAATGAGCTTAAGGGCCTCTACTTCATCAGGATTCCCCTTCTAAACTTTGTCGCGGCCCTCGTCCTGGTAGCCGGATCGTTCGTGTGGTTCTTCGTCAGCGAGCCTAGAAATCTTCCCGACACAGGAGGCGGCTTGGACGGAAATCAACAGGCCATGTTCTCCGTTGCGGCGGCAGTTGGCGCGGTGCTGTTCACCCTTGCTGCGACTTCACTGCTGAACGCCGGATTCGGCAGAGGCGAGGAACAGAAAGGGACGGGCCTTCAAGCCCTCCGACGAACAAACTACTTCATTGCGTTGCGACGCACTATGGGTAGGTTGTGGAAGGACTGAAGAATCTCGACCTGGAAATAGTAACCTGGATGAACCGGCTGGTCGGGCGGCACGACTGGATGGACGCCATTGGCGAGGCGCTGGTTAGCGACTACCTGATTCCCGTGATGCTGATTTTGGGTCTGATGTGGCTCTGGTTCTCCACCGACGAACCGGCATCCTCTGGCCTGCTTGCCAAGAAGACCGTGATAGCGGCCATCCTCGCAATGGCCTTCGCCAACCTCGCCGTTCTGGTACTGAACGAGGTGTATTTCCGCCCCCGTCCCTTTACGGAGGTGGAGCTAAACTTGCTCTTCTACCGGCCCACGGACTCTTCCTTCCCCTCCAACCCGGCGGCCCTCTCCTTCGCCCTGGCCTTCAGCGTCCTGCAACGGCAGAGCGGCCTGGGGCTGGCGCTCATAACCCTTGCCACTATCTGGAGCTTGTCCCGAGTCTTCGCCGGCGTCTTCTATGTCACCGACGTGGCCGCCGGCGCAGCCATGGGTGTCATCATCGCGTGGGGGTCCGCTCAGCTCTTGCGCTGGCTGGAACCTCTTCCCACCGCGGTGGTCCGGCTTATCCGGACGCTGCATCTGGCATGAATCCTAGCCAGCGGGGTATTATGAAATGACTAGCAGTTCGATGAGGAGGCTGGGCAATGGCGCAGATTAACGAGTTCCTCAACGAAATACGAGAGGAATCGGAAGCTCTTTCATGGGAAGGGACCTTTCGTGAGTACCTCGAAATGGCCATCGCCAACCCTTCCCTGGCCCGCCTCTCCCATATTCGGATATATGACATGCTGCAATGGGCGGGAGCGGGTTCTTCCGACGGGGAGACCGTCAACTATCCCATCTTCGACAACCTTTTCGGCGCACGGAGGACTATCCAAAGGCTTACCCAGATCTTTCGCGCCGCTTCCCAGATACCGGAGGAGCGACGACGCATCCTGCTGCTCATGGGGCCGCCGGGCAGCGGCAAGTCCAGCCTGGTCAACGCCCTGAAACGAGGGCTGGAACGGTACTCCCGCACCGACGAGGGCGCGCTCTACGCTATTGCAGGCTGTCCCATGCAGGAGGAGCCGATGCACCTGGTGCCCAAACATCGACGGGCCGAACTCAAAGAGGCTTACGGGCTGCACGTAGAGGGCGACCTCTGCCCCAAGTGTCGGGATAGCCTTCGGAACGTCTATGACGGCGATATCGCCGCCGTAAAGGTCCGTCGGGTGGTCTTCGGGGAATCCGAGGGCGTGGGCATAGGCTCCTTTGTCGCCACCAGCCCCCAGGGCCAGAACCTGGACCGCCTCATTGGAAGCGTCAACCTCGACAGGCTGGCGGATGACCGGCTGGAGGGCGCGGGACGGGCCTTCCGAATGGACGGCGAACTGCAGGCGGCCAACCGGGGCATCATGGAGTTCATCCAGATTTTCCGCTCCGACGACCGGTTTCTAACGGTGGTGCTGGGAGTAACCCAGGAGCAGCTCATCAAGCTGGGCAGCTTCGGTTCCGTCTACGCCGACGAGACCATAATCGCCCACAGCAACGAGGCGGAATACGTCAACTTCGTGTCCAACAAAGAATCGGAAGCGCTGCTGGACAGGCTGATCATGCTAAAGGCTCCCTACACCCTGGAGCGGTCCGAAGAGGTGAAAATCTACCAGAAGCTCCTGTCCGACGCCCCCTTCACGCAGGTACACGTTTCACCCGTGACCCTCCCCGTGGTGGCGTCCCTGGCGGTGCTGTCGAGATTGGAACTGCCCAAGCGGGCGGGACGGGACTATTTGCGAAAGCGAATGGAGATGTTCGATGGCCGGGCCTTCCCCAACTTCGCCCGGGGCCGGCAGGACGCTCTCGAGGAAGAGGAAGACTCAAACGAGGGGATGTTCGGTCTCTCGCCCCGCTTCATCATCAATCGGCTGGCCGACGCCATCTCCCGAGGCCCCGCCTGCCTGGGGCCGGTGGCGGCCTTGGAAAACCTGGTGGAGGGATTCGAGGAGCGGGCTGGCGTGGCCGGGGAAGACATAGAGCGCCTGCCCGCACTGCTGCCGGAAGCCATAGAGAGCTACAAGGAGTTGGTGCAGCGCCAGATGCAGCGGGCCGCCACGGACCGGTTCGAGGAGCGGGCACAGTTGGAAGCCGAATCTTATCTGAGGCGTCTACAGGACCTGTTTTCGGAGGAGGGTGGTAGCGACAGCCACAAGACTCGACAGGACGATCGGGCGCTGCGCCCGTTGGAACGGGCCATCAACGTGCCCGACTCTCGGCGGGAGTCCTTCCGGCGCGAGGTCCTGGAAGCGCACCGGCAATTCGCCGCGAAGGGTGTGCCGACCTCCTACAAGGACATTCCCATCCTCGCCGCTGCCCTGGAGGAGTTGCTTCTGCCCAGCTTGAAGGACGTGTCGGTAATGCTACGGAATAACAAGAAGCAACTGCACCTTCGGGAGACCATCAGCCGGCGGTTAATCGACGACTACGGCTATTGCTCGGAGTGCGCCGAAGAGCTAATCGTCTTCGCCGCCGGGGCACTTCGAGGGCGGATGCCCGTGTCCGTCAAGAACGGCCGGCTGGTGCGGAAGTAGCCCCGCCGCCTCTTTTTCCCCTGACGTAGACAGTTTCTAACGTAAGCTTGGCCGCCTATCTCCCCACGGCGTAGGAATCGGCGCGGGGGTCGGCGGCCCCAATGAGAGTTCCGAATTCCTGGTTTACCAGCACGCCGCAGAGCCCTGCAGCCCGGTATCCCCAATCAGACAGCCACTCAACCTTGTGGCCCCGACGTTCAAGCTCTGCCGCCGCTTCCGAAGAAATTCGACCTTCCAGCTCAACCCGTCCCGGCGTGTAGCTGTGGGGCCAGAAGGAATCGGGGTGGCTCCAGCTGGCGGCCCTGGGTTCCTCCACCGCCTGCTGCGGGTCCAAACCGAACTCCACCATGTTGAGGAACATCTGCGCCATCCCCTGGACCTGCATGTCGCCGCCGGGGGTGCCGAAGGGCATAAACAGGCGGCCGTTCTTGAAAGCCATGGAGGGGTTGGGCGTCAACCGGGGCCGCTTGCCAGGCTCCAGCCGGGAGGGATGGCCCTCTTCAAGCCAGGTCTGCGTGCCTCGGGAGGAGACTATCATTCCGAGTCCGGGCACCAATGGCGTTGCGCCAAAACTGTCGCTGGGTGTGGCTGAGAAGGCGTTGCCCCACTTGTCGACAACGCATGCGTAGCTGGTGTCCGGCCCTGTGGGGCCCGGATTCGCCGCCGGGGCCGCCATGGCCGGCCCGCGGGCTGCTGCGCCCTGGTAGGGCCAAGGGTCTCCCATCGGCGGCATCTCAGGATACGCCTGCGCCATGTCGATTGCGGCCCGACGTGCGTTGGCGTAACCCTTGGAAAGTATTCCTTCCATGGGAACGTCCACAAAGTCCGGGTCGCCGTAGAAATAGTGCCTGTCGGAGAATGCCAGCTTGATGGACTCCAACAGCGTGTGAAGGTATTCGGGAGAGTTGTGGCCCATGGCCTGCAGGTCGAACCCCTCCATCAGGTTTAGCACGCCGATGAGGCTCGGCCCCTGACACCACGGCCCGCAGGTGTAGAGCGTGTAATCACCGTAGCTGCCCATCTCAGGCTTCTCTACGGCCACGGAGAAGTCCGCGAAGTCCTCCATGGTCATCAGTCCGCCCTCCTGCTGGGAGAAGGCGACCATCTTTTCCGCAATTTCCCCCTTGTAGAAGAAGTCGCGGGTGGCGCGAAGTCCACCTTCGCGCCCACCGCTGACGCTGGTCCTTTCGACTTCTATCATCTGCTTGAAGACGTTGGCCAGGTCCTTCTGAACGAAGGGCTGGGTTGTCTTGATCGGTGTGCCGTTGGGGGCGAAAATCTGCGCGTCGTAAGGCCACCGCTCCAGTACGCCCGGACGGTGGGCGGCGGCGCTTAGGCGAGGCGATACGGGGAAGCCTTCTTCCGCCAGTCGGACGGACGGTCCTACTACCTGCTCGAAGGTCATTGTCCCGAATTGCTCCAGCGCGGTAAGCCAGGCGTCACACGCGGCGGGAACGACGCATCGGGCCATACCCAGGGGAATCTCGCCGTAGGTCTCGATAAAATGGTCCGCCGTGGCCGCTTTGGGCCAACGTCCCAGACCGCTGATGGAAACCACTTCGTTGGTTTCCGCCATATAAACCAGGATGGGGGCCACGCCCGCAAAGCTGGTGAAGTGAGGCTGGGTTACGTTTATGGCGATTCCCGCGGCAACCCCCGCGTCGACGGCGTTGCCTCCCTCTTCCAGAATCTGATAGCCGGCCAGGGTAGCGTAGTAGTTCCCCGAGGATATAACGTGGCTGAGACCCATAGCGGGCGGTCTGTAGGAGTTCATTCCATTGGGCGGCATGGTGCGCCTCCTCTGCGTCGGATAGCGTGAGAATAGGGTCACTGAGGGAAACTGTCAAATTAGGTCATTGGCCAGAAGGATGGTCAAGGATGCCGATTAAGCATTCAAGAAACCGCCCAACCTCAGAAGGGTCTTTCAGGGAATAACGGGCAGCGGTCTTCCTTGGACGGCTCGCCACCAGAATGCCCACGTCCCGGTCGCCCAGAACGGAGAAGGCGTCCTCGTCGGTTGTGTCGTCACCGAGATAGAAGGATACGGAACTGTCGGAGTGCGATCCCAGCTGCTCACGAATCCACAGAACGGCTTTCCCCTTGTCCCAGGGCACGTTGGGGCGAATGTCCCAGATCATCTTGCCGCGAACTTTCCTAAGATTGGGGCAACTTTGCAACTCGCGGTCGACGATGGCTTCAATCAGGGAAACTTGCGCGGGATGAACAAGGCGATAGTGTGCAGTAACGGTGTAGGTGTTCAACTCCACCAGCGTCCCGGGAATGTCGGAAAGGGCCTCAGAAAGCTTCCGGTGAATCGTCTCCATAACCTCCCGAAACTCTCGACCCGCATCGAGTCGAAAACTCGTGCCCATCGGGCCGGCGATGTCCATGCCGTGACTGCCGGCGTAGATGACGTTCTCCAGTCCAAGAAACCCCCTCAGTTTCGCAAGAGAGCGCCCGCTGACAATGGCAACGCTGCACCGTTCGGCCAGCACACCGACAAGCGCCTTCATCTCCGGCGTAATCTGGGCGAGCTCCGGTCGCGACACGATGGGTGTGAGAGTGCCGTCGTAGTCAAGGAAGACCACGGCGGTCCGTCCTACTAGCCGACGCCTGAAGCGCGCCATTTGGGCAAGGGCGGAGAGAAGCCGAGTCACAGTAGCGTCCACGCCTCTATCGCCCTCCGCCGGACGCGTGACGAAGGAAAGCAAGCGTTTGGGACGCCAGGGCGATTAACAGAATGCAAGCGCCAACCACGTAGATTACCGTTAGTGAGACTGAACCGATGGCAGCGTACGCCAGAAGAGGCCCGGAGGCGAAACCCAGGTCCTGCCACGATGCCAGGCGGCTCATCACCTGGGACCTCCGGTGGACCGGCGCCATTCCACCCACTGCGGCATTCAAGGAGATGTGGGCAGCCGTCACTCCCAAAAACGCAACCGGCAGCCACACAAATGCCCACAAGGCGGGAGCGTTGAACCCCATAAGAAGCAAAGCTGCTACGCTCATGGGTATTGCCAGAATGGGAATCCGTTCGTGGCCGAACCGATCGCCCAAGTATCCCCAAAGAGGACCCGCCACGTCGGAAATTAAACGAACCGCCAGCAGCAGGCCGTTCAGGGTCGCTATTCCAATGACAAGGCCCGCAATGGCGACCTCGTCTCCCAGCCGCTCCCTCAGGTAGAAGCCCAGTGTGGAAATCAGGACCCCGCCCATCACCAGATAGAAGGCGAAGGTGGTGAAGCTCGCGGCTAGTAGTTTGTATCGTTGGCCTGTGTCCATTCCAGGCACTGAAGGCACTACCAGATTCCACAACCTCTGTCCAACACTCTTGTCGGCCGAAGCCTCCACCTTCAGATGGGCGCTTCCCCCCGTCTCCGCTTCCACCGCGTCGCCTGGCCTCGAACTAGGAACCAGCTTCAGAAATGCCGGAATGCTCAAGAGCCCGATGGCAGCAATAATGAGAAAACTCGGCCCTCGTCCCAGCATGTCGAACAGTATCCCGCCCAGCAACACCCCCACGAGGCTCCCAATCCGAATCCCGCCGCTGAATACCCCCATCAGGCGGCCTCGCCCGCCGTCCTCCCCCTCCTCCAGCACCACCAGGTAGCCCGTCAGCCTCAGTATGGAGAAACTCACCCCCCAGAGCACTCTCGCTATCAGTAGCAGGACAAACCCTTTCGCCACGCCAAGCAATACCGTGGTGCCCACGGCGACAACCATGCTGGCCAGCACGGGCCGCGAAGTGCCGAACCGTTCGAGCAAGTAAGCCGCCAGGGGATTGGACGCCAATCGAACGAACCGGTTGGCGCTCAGAAGCACTCCCACCAAACCGACGGCCACTCCGAAAGCGCTCACGTTGGAGGGCAACACATTGTAGATCATCGCATCGCCCATAATGACCGTGGCGACAATAATCGTTACCATCAGGACCCGCCGCGGGGCGAACTTCCCTACTCCGGTCAGGCCCATCTTCATTTGGAAGCTAGCGTAAGACGCGAGCTATCAAGACTAACGCCAGCGAGGGGGATTTTCTGCCAGGACAGGATAGGGATGAGGGTTACGTGAGAATGGAGAAAAACCACAACGGCCCGTGCCTTCAGCCGACGCCTGAACTCCTTCACAAATTCAACAGCTGGGGGCAAAGACCAAGAGCTATGAGGCTTCACAACGGTGGTATAGGGATTCGTGGGTTTATCGATTCGACCGGGAGAAGCAAGCCAGACAAGCACACATATAATCCGTTGTCAAATGCACCAGACCATGTACGACACCTTCAGAATGGTCAAATTTTGGCGCAATTTGATCGAAGTCGCGTGTGTGACCTGAATGATAACGCCCGTATACGGCATTGGAACAGAAATCAGCAAGCTGCAAGAGTCGTGTGTCGGTCGGAGAAGCAAAAAATGGGACGTCCGTAACGTTTCTTAGTGGAGTTCCCCACCTGGTGCCCACGACCTGTAGCTTTCTCGCTAATACTGCCAAAGTTTTTTTATATGAAGACTCTGCTAGAACAAGCAAGCCCCTCTGCTCTTCCCCACCACTGTTGACCGAGGAGCGATTGGTTCTACCCATAAACATATCGAAGCGGCTTACAATCTGTTCAAAGGCGTGTTCATACGGCTCAATATTGTGTCTTTTGGCCCACTCTGTTTCAACGGCGCAGGCAAAAAGAACGCCCCTACGGCTTCTAATGATCTCATAGATCCTGTTGCCTAGTTCTCTGCGCTTCTCCAATTCCAACTGATCCCACGGAGGATCCACCTTCTGACCCCTTAACTTGGTAGCGTGAAAATGGATTGGAGGGCTCTTTGGAAAATACTCATGCTGGAGTCGATCCAAGTCTTGACTGAACCAATGGATCTCTCGCTCGAACACAGCAAGGCCTCCTAAGACAAAGTAGGAGGCCTCTCCGTGGGTTCCGGATTCATCTAGGTAAAGGATGTACATCGGAGGAGGTTGAGGAAAAGAGCAGTCGGTCAGGCGAACCTGACGGGTCTAGCTAGCAACCCTCCCGACTACATATATCCTTTCACTATTGCTTCAATATGTCAAGGGTTTTTGACACTCCAGTCACGAGCCGAGCGTTCACACACCAGGCCTAATCATTATCAATCCCCTAGGTCGGCGGCTGCTACCTCAACTGCGGCAGGCGGCGTCCAGCCCCAGGCGTGGGGCGGTTCGCCGGGTTGAATTGCCTTCCCTCCCTTAATCGTGACCACCGGAACCAGCGCCTCGGTTCCAATCCGGCTCTTGCCCGTAGCGTCGGCCAGCAGCCACTGTCCCTTCACCACGTCCAGCACCGAAATGTCCGCAGTCCGCCCCTCCTGGAGACTCCCTGCCCTGTCTTGAATGCCGAGATAGGCGGCGGGGGTGGCGGTGGTCATTCGCACCACGTCCTCAACCGAAAAGCCCATTGCCAGAAAGTAGGACGCGTACTCCAGCAGCCCGCGTTCCGAAAGCTTGCGCATCCCGTCACCGGCGTGAATCTCTATGTCCGTGGCGATGGTGTCCGGTCGCAGGCCCTGGGCTAGAACAGTATCGGCACGGTCCCAGCCGAAGTTGAAGTCGCCGTAGGAAGTGTCGATGAACACGCCTCGGTCTTGGGCATCCACGAGGGCCGAAAGGAGCTGCCCATCTTCATCCAGCGCGGCGCCGGTGAGTGGAGTGAACACGTGGGTCACCAGATCGCCCGCGTCCAGCATGGCCAAAGCCTCGGCGGTAACGTCGGATGGCGTGGGCGTCTGACTCTTGGGCCCAATGTCTCCTATGTGCATCATCAGCCGGACGCCCCCTTCCCGCGCGGCCCGCTTGGAGGCTTCCACGTGCTTCAGACCCAGGTTCTGGACCGTTCTGGGAGCCACGATGACCTTGACGCCCTTGACCAGGTCCCGGTTGTTACGGGCTATCTCCACCACGCCGTCCACGTCCATCTGCTCTTCCGAAGGCGGCGCACCGAGGCTGCGCTCCCGAAAGACGCTCAGGAAGGAGTAGACTGTGGTTTGGGCTTTGGGAAGGACGTAATCACAGAAGTCCTCAAAGTCGGCGGAACCGGGCCCGCCCGCATCAGCGATTGTCGTTACGCCGGAGCGAACGCCGGCCACGTCGGGGTGATTCCAGTTGCGCCCGGGGTGGTACACGTGGGTATGAACGTCCACAAGTCCGGGGGCGACAATCTTGCCGGAAACGTCCAGGACTTCTCGTGATTCCGACGGCGGAATGGCCTGCGCCATTCGCGCAATCCGACCGCCCTCGATGGCCACATCCATCGTTTCGTCAATCCCGCGGGAGGCGTCGATTACGCGCCCTCCCTTTAGCAGCAAGTCATACATGGCGCACCTCCTTCGAGTTGAAGCGAGTATAGCACGGGCCTTTCGAGTGTCAAAGGGTTGGAGTTGGGACGCTGTACCATGTAAGTATTGACAAATTGCACACTTGTACGTCTATAATCAAAGTAATCTTCATAGATAGGAACGATATTCTACGAATGGCTAATGTAAAGTCGGAGCCAGCGCCCCGCCCCTCGCCCTCGGAACTGCTGACCATATTGGAAGACCACGGATATCGCCCCACCAACCAACGGAGGGACGTTGTCAGCCTCCTGGAATCCAAGGAGGTGGGCTTCACCGTTGAGGAGTTGACGGAAGAATTGATAGAGGTGGGCCGAGCTACGGTTTACCGCACCATCAAACTGCTTCTGGACGCCGGGGTGCTCTGCAAGGTGAGCCTGGCCGACGGTACGCCCAAATACATTGTGGCGCGTCGGGAGCACCACCACCATACCGTTTGCGTGAAGTGCGACACGGTAGGGGAGTTTCGAAGCAGCACCGTCGAGCGGGTTCTGCGAACTATCGGGGCCGATATTCCCGGCAGGATAGTAGGGCACCGCATGGAGATTTTTCTAATCTGCGATAGCTGCTCGGACACAGTCCCCTATTTTCGGTAGCTGAACCCAGAGCAACCACCAGAATTGTCCTCCGCATTCATGGTCGTCGCATTCCCGTAACCGCCCCTATAACCCACGGCCGGTCATTTCTGACCGACCCCGTGCCTTAACTACCAGCTACGGCGCGGCAGTGTTCTAGGGCAGATGGCGATTTGGCGGGCATGTCCGTAAGTATCTGAAAGCCCTGCTCCAGGCGGCGCTCCACGTCTTCCTTCGTTTTCACTCCGGTGGCGCAAGGCACTCCGTATTCCTGGCAAACCTTGAGGGTTCGCAGCACCATCTCCTGGACCTCCGGGGCTTCGGTAGCGTTCCCGCCCAATCCCATGTCCACGGAGAGGTCTCCCGCCCCTGCCATTATCGCCCCAATGCCCTTAACGTTCTTCAGGATGTCCGGTAGGTTTCGAGCGCCCTGAACCGTCTCGATTATGCCAATGAGCAGCATCTCTCCGTCCGGGTCGAGGGGCCATAGGTCGGACCTGTCGGTGTATTCCTCCACCGTTATGCCCCAGTATCGAACGGCCACGTCGTGAGGATGCCAACCCCGCTCGCCCTTAGGCAGCATGTCCGCCGCGCCTCGGCGCTGGGGATACCGGGACGCCACAACCGCCGCCTCCGCCGCCTCCACCGAATCCAGAACGGGGATGACGATGCCGTAGGCCCCCAGGTCCAGGGTGTGCTTGATTATCCACTGGTTCTGCTCCCTGGCGTTGGGCGTAATACGAACGAAGGGCGTCGGGTGAGCCTGAAGGCTGGCAGTCTCCGCAATGCGCTTACGATTCAACAGGGCCTGGAGCGATAGCCGCAGCGTTGGAAAGTCCAACCCAGTATGCTCGTTGTCAATGAAAACGTAGTCGTAGCCGGCGTCCGTGGCGAAGGCCAGGTCGTCCAGATTGCCGTTGTTGGCCCAGGTCCCAACGGCAGGCTTGCCCCTCTCCAGCAGGTCGATAACCCTGTTCAGTCGCGCCATAATCGTTCTGTTCCTCCACGTAAAGCTTGAGGGATGATATCTGAAACTCGCCGTCCATTGCAAAGGAGGGGCCTTTCATTCTGAACGCAGCGAAGCGAAGTGAAGAATCTAGGGTTGAGGACGGCGAGTAGACGATGAGATTCTTCGCTTCCCTCAAAATGAACCGTGGCCCAAGCGTAATACGCCGTCAATGTCGGAGGTTTGACGCTCCCACCGCAGAAACCTATACTCCAGCCACCTAGAAGACTTGGCCACGAATAGAAAAAGCTAGGAGGCTGTTATGAGCATGGGCGCGCAACTGCAGCACGCGGCATTTCACACCACAGACTTGGAGAAGGCGCGGGACTTCTACGGCAGAATTCTCGGCCTGCATGAGATTGTCCGGCCCAACGTTATGAGCTCCGGCATCTGGTACAGCGCCGGCCCTGCCCACGAGCTCCACATCACCCTGAGCGGCGTTGATGGCGTACCCCAAAAGGGGCGCAACATCAATCCTCGCAAGCGGGGTGTGGAAGGACGTCATCTGGCCTTCGCCGTCGCCGACCTCCAACAGACCAAGCAGTTGCTCGACAACGAGGGCATCCCTTACGTGGGCAGCAACGACGAATTACCGCAGATCTTCGTTGAAGACTTCGACGGCAACCTGGTGGAGCTGAACTCCGGCTGGGCGGAACAGCAGCCGGCTGGCTGAAATCTGCTCAAACGCTAGAACCCCAGGACGTTCAGGCAAATTAAGGAGTTGAGATGGTTATCAAAGACCCGAAGCAGGACGTTGAGTATGACCCCATGGTTGGCGTTCGTGGCCCGGTGCGTCTGGCTTCCGTAGAAGCAACGGCGGAGGTGGTACAGGACCAGTTAAAGCGGGGCAATTGCGGCCGGTGGGAGATAATCTGCGACGAGCCCCCCGGCCTTGGCGGCCTGGACGTTGCTCCGGCGCCCCTCCACTACTTCGCCATGGCCGTGCTTTTCTGAGAGATGACCCAGATTGCGCGGTACGCGCAGTTCAAAAAAGTGGAGATTTCCAACGTCAAGGGTTACATCAAACTCAACCTGACCATGACGGGTTCCGTCCTGGCGGAGACCATTGACGCCGGGGCCTCCAGCGTTGAGACAAACTTCGTCGTGGAGTCATCGGCGGACCCGGAGACCATTCGGTCCATCCTAAGCAACGCCCGCCGGGGATGTTGGGCGAGGCAGATGATCGCCAAGCCCATCCCCTTTAAGGACACCCTCACGTTAAACGGCGAGAGCTTCGAGTTCTAGCCGTCAACTCTCTATAATTCAGAGAAGCAGCCCGGCTGTTCCCCCGGGGCGCTCTAAGGCGCACCGTTTCTAGTCGAACCCGTAAACCCGGGCGCAGTTGCCCCCGACTATCTTGTCCTGCTCATCCTCCGGCACGCCCTCCAGAATCTCCTCCAGAATCCGCTGAGACTCCGGGAAGGTAGACTCGGCGTGGGGATAGTCGGAACCCCACATCAGATTATCGACGCCGATCATGTGCCGCAGTTGGACTCCGAGTCCGTCTTCCTGGAAGCTGTGGAACACGTTGGAACGCATGAGGTCGCTGGGCGTTGCATCGCCCTTGAACCTATAGGGGGCGGACTGGTAGCGCTCCTTGTAGGTGACGTCCATCCTGCCTAGGAAGAAGGGAATCCAGCCCAACTCGTGCTCGGCGCTGACAATCTTCAGGTTGGGGTAGCGCTCCAGCACTCCGGCGAAGACGATGTGTCCCAAGCACTGGCGGACGAAGTAGTCGTGGTTGCAGCGGTCTGCGCCCGTCTGGGCGATCTTGCCGTCTACGACCACCTGCACGGCGCCGGGCCGGTTGGTGGTGACGTGCAAGCTGATGGGCATGTTCAACTCTTCAGCGGCGGCCCAGAAAGGTTCGTACATGGGATGGTTATATGTCTGCCCTGCCTTCGGGTAGGAGCTGATCATCGCTCCGATAAGGCCCATTTCGGCGCAGCGGCGCAGCTCGGCGATCCCCTCCTCCACGCCTTCGTCCAGCAGCACCTCCGCGATGCCTTTTAGCCTTTCGGGGTCGGCGCTGCAAAACTCCGCCAGCCAGTCGTTGTAGGCGGCGAAGACGGCGCGAAGCAGGTCGTTGTTCTCCATGCCGTAGAGGGGCAGCCCCGTAGACGGATAAACCAGCCCCCCATACACGCCGTCCAGGTCCATGTCCTTCACGTGCTCCTCCGGGATGAACCCTCCCGGACGAACGTTGTCAAAGACCCCGGCTTGGATGATTTCCTGGGGATTGGTGAACCGCTTGCCTGCGGCTGCGATGGCGCCCGTCGGGCCCATCCTGATGTTGTCGTAGTACCACCAGTCGTAGGGGTCTTCGGCGTCCCCCTTCCGCAGATGGGGAATGCTGGTGCCGAACTTGGGGTCCATCCGGTCTTCCCATAGGTTGGGTGGCTCCACAACATGGGAGTCCGAAGAGATAACCTTGCCGTAGAGGGTCATTTCTCTCCTCCGAAATTATTTTCCCGTGCTTGCCCGCGTCAGTACGCAGTCACGAGACGATTTGTGCACACTTTATTGAATTGTGGCCGAATTTACAAGCTGTTGACCCTTCCAGCGGGCCTCTCCTATAATCGCCGAGCTTGCATTCACCAAGTACAATCCCATCATGCTCCCCCATAGGAATCCTCTCTTGCCACCAGACGCCATTCGACGCTCGACGGACGGATGATTTGCTCTATCCAGTGATCCTGGCGGGCGGCTCCGGCACGCGCCTCTGGCCCCTCTCCAAGCCTGAACGACCCAAGCAGTTCCTGTCGTTGTTGGGCGGCGGGACTATGCTGCAGGATACCCTCGCCCGGCTGGAAGGAATGCCCGCCGCGCCTCCCCTAGTCGTGTGCAACGAAAGCCACGGAGAGATAGCCTTGGAGCAGTTGGCGGAGGCGGGCCTTCCCGCGCTATCCGCGATACTGGAACCGGAAGGACGCAACACCGCCCCCGCGCTGACCTTGGCGGCCCTCTACCTTGAGGAAGCCGCCGCCAAGGGTGAAGACGCCATGATGCTGGCAATGCCCGCAGACAACGTGGTCCGCAGCCCTGCGGAGTTCCAACGCTCCCTGAAGGCCGCCCTACCAATGGCTCGCGCCGGATATATGGTCACCTTTGGCATTGTTCCCCTCCAGCCACACACCGGCTATGGGTACATCCGTCGGGGAAGATTCCTCCAGCAAGATCCCGACCTCCCAGCGGCTATGGAGGTGGCGTCCTTTGTGGAGAAGCCGTCCCTTTCCAGAGCCCAGGAATACCTTAGGGATGGCCGCTACCTTTGGAACAGCGGCATCTTTCTTATCAGCGCGTCGGTATGGCTGAGAGCCTTGAATAGATGCCGCCCGGACATTGCCCAGGCGTGCCGCGCGGCTTATGAAGGGGCTGAGATAGACGGCCTCTTCATAAGCCCCCACCGAGACCGTTTCCTCGCTTGCCCCTCCGAGTCCATCGACTACGCCGTCATGGAAAAAACGGCGGAGGATGCGGAAATCCGGGTGGCGGTGGTCCCCTTGTCCGGCGGCTGGTCCGATCTAGGCTCCTGGTCCCAGGTATGGGAGGAACGGTGCAACGATGAGCAGGGCAACGTGGTGGAAGGCCCCGTATATCTCGAATCGGTGCAGAATTCCCTCGTGCTGGCCAACGAACGGACGGTGGCGGCAATAGGATTAGAGGACGCAGTGGTAGTCGAGACCCCCGACGCAGTGCTGGTCGCCTCCAGGGAGAAGGTTCAGGAGGTGCGTCGCATCGTCGAGCGGCTCAAGGACGAGGTGGGGGGCGTTTCCGACGAAAGCCGTCATCCTTGGGGTTCCTACCGGAAAGTTGACGAAGGGCCGGGCTTCGTCGTCCATCGGGTGACGATAGAGCCGGGCAGGGCCTTCATGCAACGAGCTTACGATAACGAAAAAGTGTGGACGCAAGCGAGCGGGCGGCTCACGCTGATTACGGATTTCGATGAAAGGATATTGGAACCCGGCGCGTCCGTCCGTCTGACCACCGGACTGACCTATCGACTGGAAAACGGTGGCTCCGCACCTGCCCACGCCCTGCTGGTAGTCTATTCGGCGCCAACTTCTGCATGAAGGGATTCAATCATTTATGAATATATCTAAGTGGCCGGTTAAATGGCTAAAAGTATTGGTCGTCTTCTTCGGCTTCATGCTGCTAATACAATTTATTTCGCTTCTCACGTCCGCGGACAAAGGAGAAAGGCTATTGAACTTCATCTTCCTGATGATTGGCGCCGGCGTCTTTGGCTATTCCCTCCTGGGACTCAAAATTGGCTTAGACAGGAAAGAAAAGCAGATGCAGGGGAAAGAGGACGACGAATAACTAGCAGTGCAGACTTCATGCATCGCAGTTTCCAAGGCTGCAGGGCCAGCGCGATCTTGACGACATAGTCTCCACATGGGAGAAAGCCGTCTATGTGCTATCATTGCTCCTGAGACTTGGCCGACCGCTCGCGTTTATTGTACAAAACGCAGAATCCCGTCGGCTGTAGGGCTTGGTCCTCGTTATGCTTTATGTAAAGCGATTATCCGCACTCTTTGCCACCACCCGTAGCATGGCTCTGCTACGCCCCAAAGTCCTCCTGCCCGTAATAGCCTTGGCTCTCCTCACAGCCCTTCTGCTGCCCCTGCTAGGGCCGCTGGCAGACCATCACTTTGCCGAGCGGCAGCCCGGCCACCTGCATATATACCTGGCCGGAGTGCCCATCCAACACCTTCACGACCATGAGGCCCTCCACACCCACGAAGCGCCCAATAGGGGTCCCGTGGGGTTTGAAAGCGGAGGCCCCGTTCTCAAAAACAGCGTCATTTTCATGCCTCAAGAGGGTGAAGGCTTGTCCGTCTCGACTCTTGGCGTAACCCTTGCCCTCCTGACGAGCGTCGTTGCCCTCGCGTTGCCAACCATCCTAACGCTGCTGACATTCCGCAGCCCAAGAATTTTGCGGGGTGTTTTTCTTTCCCTTGACCCGCCTCCGCCCCGCCTAGCGCTCTAGACTTCTTGCGTCCGTAACCTTCTATCCGAAACCGGACGGCACACCGCCGTACATTCGCCCTATGAGCAGGAGCGCCCTTGGAAAGTATGAAAGTCAGACTATTGACGATAGCGGCCCTGGCTATGGGGATTCTGGTGGCCGCGGCCATCGGAGGCCCCCAAGCCTCGGCCAACGGCATCCACCCCAACGCGCGGGAGGTCTTTTCCGGCGCCGTCGGCCCCTACTTTCTGCGGGTCACCACCGCGCCCTTAGTCGGCAACATGCACTTCGTGGTGCACCTATCCCAAGCCGATGGCGTTCAGCCGGTGGATGATGCCGGAATTGCCGTTTGGGGACGACCCGACGACGCAAACCTGTCCCCCGTGGGGCCGGTTGCCGGTATAGCCTCCATCGACGGCCCTAACCTGTTCACCGTCGATCTACCCATAGACGAGGTTGGGCAATGGGTGTTCACGATACGAGTCCGGGGTTCCCAGGGCGAAGATTCCGTGGACATCCCACTGACGGTAAGCCGACGCGGGAGCGTAAACTTGGGCGTGGTGGGCATTCTGTTGATTCTGGTAGTTGTCGCCGGTTTGGCTGCCCTTTCGTGGGGCAAGAAACGCCGAAAACGCCCGGGAAGCGGCGCAGGAGGATAAGTTCCATACTGCAAAATTAACAAAAAAGGAGCGAAGAATGCCAAAGGCCATCTCTAACAATTGGCTACTATTCCTCGTCCTAATTGGCAGCCTCGCCGTCGCCGCCTGCGCGGGTGGCGGCGAACCGAAAGAGGTAATCTTCGACCTGCGAATTGCAGACCGCGCCCTGGTGGGCTTCGAGTCCTCCCTGGAGGTCAAGCAAGACGACCTTGTCGCCTTCAACGTAACTTCCGACGAGGCCGCCAGCTTCCACCTGCACGGCTACGACCACGAATTGGAGATCATCCCACAAGTTACCGGCAGTGTGCGCTTCATCGCTACCGCCACCGGCAGCTTTCCCATTACTATCCACTTGGGGGCAGAGTCCGACGGTGAAGGACACGACGCCATAACCGCAGGTGACGGGCACCACGAAAAGACCATCGAAACTCCCGCAGATCTGTCGGTTGGAGTAGAGGCGAACCTGGATGAACTTTCCGGCGTGAACGTCAAGATCACCACCACCGGCTTCACCTTCGCCCCTGAGAACGCCAGCGGCGAGCACGTGCCCGGCGAGGGTCACGCCCACGTCTACGTCGACGGGGTTAAGGACAATCGCGTTTACGGCAACTACTACCACCTCTCCGGCCTCGAACCTGGGGAGCATTCCATCCGCGTTACTCTCAACGCCAACAGCCACGAGCAGTACGCCAAGGGCGAGCACCCCGTAGAGGCAACAACCACCATTGTCGTCCCCGGTGAAGCTGCAGACGCCTCAGACCACCACGACGACGAATCGTCCGCGTCGGAACCAACCGAAATCGACCTTGGCCGCCTGGTAGTGCTCCCCCGATAACGACGCCTCGGAGTTACGGGAGAGCCGCGCTTGATTCGCGCTTTGGGTAAGAAAATTCCACCGAAGGAGGGGTGACGGCATGTCCCCACTGACACGAATAGCTCTCGTGGGCGGGGCCCTCGGCCTCGGCGCCGTCGTGCTTACGCCGGCGACGGCCTACGCCCACGGGTTCGGCGAGCGATACGACCTGCCGGTCCCTCTGTGGCTTTACGTCACCGGCGCGGGAGCAGCCGTTGCCCTCTCCTTCGTCGTCATCGGCCTGTTCATGCGGGGAGACCGGGGGGGACGAACATACCCCCGGGTCAACCTGCTAAAGTGGCTTCCCTTCCGGCTGCTGTCCCACCCTCTCGCCCTACTTCCCCTGCAATTGGCGTCCGTCGGACTCTTTCTGCTGGTGGTTGTTGGCGGGCTTGTGGGCGAACAAGAACCCACGGACAACGCAGCCCCCGTGCTGGTTTGGATCCTATGGTGGGTGGGGTTGGCCTACGTATCGGCGTTGGTGGGCAACGTTTGGGCCATCATCAATCCCTGGAAGATAATTTTCACCTGGGTAGACTCGGCCTTCGTTGCCGCAACCGGCGGTAAGGAACTGAACCTGGGGTATCTCTACCCTGTGCGTCTCAGCGTCTGGCCCGCCCTCGTCCTATTCTGGGCCTTCGCCTGGATAGAGCTGGTTTACGTGGACGCCGCCATTCCGGCCCACCTTGCACGCCTCGCCATCAACTACTCCGTAATCACCTGGGCAGGCATGATCATCTTTGGCCGGGACCAGTGGCTTCGACACGGCGAAGCCTTCACCCTGGTGTTCGGATTCCTGGCCAAGTTCGCCCCTACGGAGCTTCGAACCCTGGACGATTCCACCTGCCGGGCCTGTCCGCTGGACTGCCTCGACGAGGACGGTCTCTGCATCGACTGCCACCGGTGTTTCAGCAGGGCGCGCCACGACAGAAGGGAACTCAATCTTCGACCTTTCGCCGCGGGTCTTCTACGAAACGAAGTTGTTTCCACTTCGATGGCGGCGCTTGTCGTGCTCCTTCTTTCGACAGTGACCTACGACGGTCTAACCGCCACTCCCCTCTGGGCTTCCATTCACGACGGGCTCCTCAACACATTTGCCGGCAGCAGTGACGTCGTGGGTACGCTGGGGCTTCTGGGGTTCCCGCTGCTTTTCGGCCTGGTCTACCTCGCCACGTCATGGCTCATAGCCCAAATCGTCAATCAGCCAAATGCGGTAATCAAGATAGCCCGAACCTTCGTCTACTCCCTCATCCCCATTGCGCTGGCCTACCACCTGGCCCATTTTCTTTCGTTCCTGCTAATTCAGGGGCAGCTGGCTATCCCGCTGGCGTCGGACCCCTTGGGCATGGGTTGGGACCTGTTCGGCACAACGGACTACCAGACGAACCTGCGGATAATAAACGCCCGCACAACCTGGCTGCTGGCAGTGGTCGCCATCGTCGTGGGACATATTATATCCGTGTTCCTGGCCCACACAATCGCCCATCGCGCCTTCAAAGACCGGGAATTGGCGCTCAGAAGCCAACTGCCCATGCTAACCCTTATGGTGGGCTACACCATGGTCAGCCTCTGGATTCTGGCCCAGCCCATTACTGAGTCGAGCTAGACGAAGCAGGCCGCCCGGGGTGCTTGCCAATGACAAACCATCCGGACGGAATAAGCGTTACAACTGGAAGCCGTAGAGCGCCGCCGAGTTGTCTCTGATCACCTTCTGCTTGGCGGAAGGGTCTTTCAGGTCACGGAGGTTGTCCTCGATAGTCTGCAGCGAGTCGGGCCAAACGCCGTCCTGGTGGGGGTAGTCGGACCCCCAGATTACGTTGCCTTCGCCTACGAGATGAATGAGGTGGCCCGCCACGTTCTCCTTCTGGAAGGTAGAGAACCCCTGGCGGTTCCAGTACTCGCTGGGCAGCATGGAGATGCCCGACTGGCCCTCGCCCTCGTGGTCCATCCGGTCGATGACGTAGGGTATCCAGCTGACGCCGCACTCTCCCAGAACGAACTTGAAGTTGGGGTACCGTTCGCAAGCGCCTGAGAAGATTATGCTGGTAACGAACTCGGCGCCCTGAAGCTGGAACATGGTGGTTCGGACGTTGTGGTACACCTCGTCGTACTGGGAGGCCTCCGACGCATCCACGGCCCGGGGCCGCAGACCCGTGGTATGGAACGAAAGGGAAAGGCCCGTATCGTGGGAGGCTTCCCAAAGCGCGTCCCAGTCCCGGTGATAGATAGGCTTGACTGCTCCGGCCACGCCAAAGTCGCCGCCGTGGAGGCCGATGCTCGCGGCGCGACGAAGCTCGTCTGCGGCTGCCTGCGGGCTGTGGTTGGGAATGCAGGCCAACCCGGCGAAACGGCCGGGATGGCTCCTGCAGAAGTCGGCCAGCCAGTCGTTGTAGATGCGGAAGATTTCGACTATCTGATCGTTATCATTGAGGGTGTGAGAAATCCGAAGAAGCCCGTATATCACCTCCGCGTCTATGCCGTCCTTGTCCTGGTCCTTGATCCGGAGGTCCGGGTTGGTGGGATGATACCCCTGGTCGGCGTCTTCGTAGAAGCCGGCGGCAATCATAGCGTTCCAACGGGTCCCCATCTCCGTGCTAAAGGTGCGCGGGTCCACCTCGTGGCCCACCACGCCCAAGTCAACTCCCCCGGCGTTCCATCGGCGGCCCTTGCCCGTGTCCACCACGTGGGGCATCTTGTCTACCATCCCCGCCGACGCGTTGGCGACGAATAGGTCCTCCGGCATGAACCGCAGGTCAATGTGGCTATCCCCGGAAATAATGTTGTAACCCATAATTGTCTCCACCTCTCCTTTAGTATTCAACTCCGCCTTCCGATTGGCCAGATGTTATTGAAGACACTCCCCGGTGTCAAGAATACGTCCAAACCAATCTTCAGCAAAAGACCGCCCCTTTGATGATCGATACAGGGCGGTCTTGGTGACTCTTCAAGGGCTGTGAGTTTGTTGCTACTCTATGGCCACAACCTCATTAAACCGATAACAAGGGCGAATCCCGTAATCATGAGACCGCCCAATCGAACCATCAGCCGTAGTTCCAATTCCTTCAGGTCTGCTTTGGTGGCGTAGTGTTGCCGAAATTCGTCTCGCAGCAACGCCAGTTCTTGTCGTATGTCGGCTTTAAGAGACGCCATTTCTCCCCGCATATCCGCTTTGAGAGACCCGATTTCTTCCCGCAACTCGGATCTGGTTACTGGCGCTTCCGTGGTTACCATAGAATTATCAGTGTGCCGCCTTTTGTACTGTTGTTATTGATTCTAGCACAAATGTCGCTCATCCTCAACCAATCCACCTGCTCTTGGCGGAGAAGAGCCTGAATTATTTATCATCCAAGTACAGGACGGTGGCGGATACGACCCTACGGGTTCACCACCCAGCTTACGTTAACGTTTACCGCCTGCAGGGGGAAGGGGTTGAAGAAGAATATCTGATGCTCTCCGTTGATCTCAGCTTCAACCGAAACGGTGTCCGAGTCCGTCGTATCGTCGATGGTCACCAGCGGAGTACCCAAGGAGTCATTTATGACTAGCTTGATACCTTCGCTGGCCTTTCCGATGCCGGCGCTGACATTCTGGCCTCCCGTGATCATCGACTCCACGTCGAAACTCAATTCCAGGATGTCGCCGGCGGTCAATTCAACTGCGATGGTCCCCGTTTCGTTGGCGGTGATGAACAGGGTCTCCGAGCCGGACGAGGGCGCTCCTGTCTGGGGAGTTGCCGCGGGGGTCTCGGCCGGTGGTTGGGTGGCGGGCGCAGCAGTGGCCACGGGAGCGGGGGGTTCGTCGTCTCCGTTTCCCCCGCCGCAGGCCGCTACCAGCAGCAGAAAAAGGACCGAAAGGACCGCCGCGTACAGGACAGGCTGTCTAAGTTTAGAGCGAATCTGCATCATATATTCTCCCAAGTTCTAACTGTTGTCCCGGGGTTGTCGCGGGGGCGCATTCATGCGTGGGGATGTCCCGCAACCAACCGCTCCCCGTAGATTTTCACTGAGTTGTCCCAGAGGATCTTCCGCTTGGTGTCTTCCGAAAGGGGCTGCTCCATCATGTTGGGCAGCGGCTCATTCGTCGCCGGGGCGTCGGGGTGCGGATAGTCCGTGTTGAACACGATGTTGTCATCGCCGATGTAGTCCACCACGTACTTGATGGAGGGTTCGTCGGCGTCCGCCGCCACGGCGCACTGGCGCAGGAAGTACTCCTGGGGCGTCATGTCGAGCGGGTGCTCGTCGAAGAAGACGGACTGCCGTCCTTCGCAATACTTCTCCAGCCTGTTCAGCCAGAAGGGCACCCAGCCGGAGTTGGCCTCCAGGATGAGCAGTTTCAGGTTGGGGAACTTGTCCAGAATGCCGCTGTACATGAAGTGGCCCAGGTTGATCATGTTCTCGAAGGGGAAGCCGATGGCCTGTCCCAAGGCGATGAAGGGGCCGGCGTGTGGATTGTAGCGGGCATTGGTCCAGGGGTCGCCGCTGGCGCTGCTGCTGCCGTGAACCGAGATGGGAACTTCCAGATCTGTGACTGTCTCCCAGACCTTCGTGTAGTCCGGATGGTGCCACATCTTCTCCGGGATAGCCTTCGGCAAGAAGATGGAAACCGCGCCCAACTCCGAAACGGAGCGGCGAATCTCTGCCACCATGTCGTCAATGTCGTGACCCGGCACCGTGGCAGTGAACTTAATGCGTTCCGGGGCGCCGCTGCAAAAGTCGTGGGCCCAACTGTTGTAAGCAAGGCACATGGCCCCCTGGACGTCCAACGGGATGAAGGCGGGCAGCGACACGGCCTTGGTGGGCAGGCAAACCTGGATGTCCCATCCCTCCGTGTCCATGTCCTTGATGCGACTCTCCAGAGTCCAACCATCCCGGAAGGCATGGCCAAATTTGTTGTCCATCTCGGAAAAGAGCTTCTCGGAGCGGGATACGCCGCCCTCTTCCCCTTCGAACTGGACCATGGAATTGCCCAACACGCGAGCAACCTTAGGCCTTCTATCCTGGAATTCGGGGCTCAGGTACTTGTCCCAAAGATCTTCGGGCTCGTAGAAATGCCCGTCAGCGTCAATTACTCTAAATCCGTTGCGCATGGCTGGCTTCTCCTATCTGAAATATGCTTTACGCCTTGATTCTTAATCTGATTCCTATTGAATCATTGGCTTTCGACGCTGTCAATCATTTGCCGATTTAGCGGCTATTGGCGCCGGGTGTTGTCAATAATTGACTTCTAGGGGAGGGGCGGGTGTTGTTTGTGCCACTCGGTGGCCTGTTCGTAGGCGTAAGCAGCGCGGAGAGCCACGTGGTCTTGGTAGGGCTTCGCGGCTATCTGCAGCCCGATTGGCAGCCCCGCTTCAGAGAACCCGCACGGTACGGAGACGGCGGGAAAGCCGTTCAAGTCGTAGGGGCGGGTGAAAGTCGGTATGGCCTTCTCCGCCCCTAAGCTCTTGCCTTCCAGTTGTACCTCGGCGGAGGCCAAGGGGAAGGGTGTCATGGGCATAGTAGGCCCGACCAGCAGGTCCACGTCCTTCATCGCCTGGTGGCTCTCTTCGGTGTAGTTCCGGCGAAGCTTGAGCACCTCCAGATAATCGGCGGCGGATATCATCATCCCCGCCTCTATTCGGGGGAACTTTCTCAGTATCTTGGATACTTCCTCAGACCCTCTTGTCTCCACCAGGTGGGTGTGTATCGAAGACGCCTCCGTTATGGAAATGATGTGGCCCATCGTGACGGCTCTGTAGAAATTTGGCCAGGAGACCTCCACCAGCTCCGCCCCAAGCTCCTCCAGCACAACCATAGCCTTCTGCACGACGCTTCTTACTTCGGCCTCCATGGGCATATCGAAGAATTCCCTTGGCACGCCGAGACGGAGGCCCCGAATCCCTTCCCGCGCGGATGCCGCATAGTCTGGAACGTCAACGCGAGCGGAGGTAGGATCGTCAGGGTCGTGGCCGGCGATGGCATTCATGGCGTGGGCGGTATCCATGACGGTCCGAGTCATAGGGCCACAGTGATCCAACCCCCAGGAGAGAGGGCTAACCCCGTACCGACTCACCAGCCCGTAGGTGGGTTTGTGGCCGACCAGGTTGCAGAAGGACGCCGGAATTCGGATGGATCCGCCGGTGTCGGAACCCATGGTGATGGTGCACTGGCCCGTAGCCGCAGCCACACCGGAGCCGCTGCTTGACCCACCGGGAACCACGTCCGTGTCCCACGGATTCAGAGCGTCGCCAAAGAAGGGGTTCTCACCCCGACCACTCATGGCCAACGGCGCCAGGTTCAACTTGCCTAGCAGAATAGTCCCGGCTTCTCTCAACCGGCGAGTGACCGTGCTGTCGTAGCCGGGCACGAAGTCCTCGTATATCCGCACCCCGGAAGTCGTCACCACGCCCTCGGTGTAGTAGAGGTCCTTCAGGCCCAGTGAAATTCCGTGGAGAGGACCGAGATATCGCCCGTCCCGTATCTCCTCTTCTGCTTCACGAGCGTCGGCCAGAGCCTGCTCCTCAAGCAGGGTGATGAAGGCGTTGAGCCGGGGTTCCGTGGCGGCGATTCTTGAAAGATGCGCCTGGGTAACTTCCACGGGCGAGACCTGCCCGTCTCGTATCAGAGGCGAAAGCTCGTTCACGCTCATGTAGCAAAGTTCGAGGAAGTCCATTTCTCACCTACTTCGAGGGTTTGAAGAAGGGCACCGTAACCTGGCTGTTGGCCTTAACGAAGGTAACCTCCACGGGCATGCCAATCCGAACGTCGAAGGGGTCGCAGCCGACGATGTTGGTAAACATCTTCACGCCCTCCTCAAGCTCCACCAGCGCGAGGGCGTAAGGGCCTTCGTCGAAACCGGCGGTGCGGTTCTGACGGGTGACGGTGAAGGTCCAGACGGAGCCTTTGCCGCTGGCCTTGACCCATCGCACCTTGCCGGTAAAGCAGTTGGCGCATATGCCGCGGGGGTAGAACTGGTACTCCTGGCACTGGTCGCATCGCTGGATCAGCAGTTCCCCTCGCTGGCAGGCCTCCCAGTAGGGTAGGCTCTCGCCGGTGATGGTCGGCAGGGGTCTCTTCCACTCGCTCATCTCTAGTCCCTCCCCAATACTACGGTGCCGCCGCTGTGTCGAGAAGCCAAGGTCCCGCCCGTGCCATGAACAAGGGCCAGTTGGCAGTTCGGCACCTGTCGTGACGTACCCTCAAATTCATGCCTCAGCTGGCGGGTGGACTCCAACAGCAGGAACAAACCCCTCATACCCGGATGGTTGGAAGAGAGGCCGCCGCCGTCGGTGTTGATGGGCAGATCCCCCCCAAGACCGATACGACCGTTGGAAACGAAGTCGCCGCCCTCACCCTTCTTGCAGAAGCCCAGGTCTTCCAGGGTCATAAGCACGGTAATGGTGAAAGAATCGTAGATCATCGCCATGTCGAAGTCGTCGTGAGTGACGCCCGCGGCCTCCATGGCCGGCCCTCCCGTCTGCGCCGCCGCCAGGTACATCAGGTCTCGGCGGCCGGCCCCCTGGTGGGCCACGCCTTCTGCCTGGCTGAGAATCCAGACGGGGGTTTGGCGACAGTTTCTCGCCACCTCTGGCGATGCCAGGACCACCGCGCCGCCGCCGTCGCTGATTACACAGCAGTCCAGCAGGTGCAGCGGGTCTGAAATCATGCGGGAGTTCACCACGTCGTCGACGGTGATGATGTCCCTATAGAGCGCCTGTGGGTTCATGGAGGCGTGCCTGCGGGTGTTTACGGCTATCTCCGCCAACTGCTCCGACGTGGTGCCGTACAAGTGCATGTGCCGCTGGGCCAGCATTGCGTAGAGGCCCACGGTGGTGAACCCGTAAAGCTCCTCGAAGCTGTCGGGCGCAGGATGCAAACGGGGCGCACCCAATCGAGCGGCGCCGCCGGTTCCGATGGAGATGCCTCCCGAACGCGGCAGGGTGGAATAGGTGATGACGGCAACGTCGATGCGACCCGCGGCAATGGCGTTGACAGCATGGCCAAGATGGAACTCGAAGGATGCGCCTCCGACGCTGGTGTCGTCCAGATGCTTGGGATAGAGGTCCATATAGTCGGCCAAGGACACGTTGGCCATTCGCACCGACATAGACGAGGAGAACAAGCCGTCCACGTCCTTCTTCTCTAACCCGGCATCGGCCAGAGCGCCAATGACGCTTTCCGCCTGCACCAGAAGTTCGCTCTTGTCTGGGGCGAACCGGGCGGGATGCTCGTAGATGCCGACAATGGCGGCGGCCTTTCGAAGGTCAACCATAGGCGCTCCTTAAGGTGGGTTATACGGCGTGTTTATCAAATACGCCAGCTTTGGCCATATTAGGAGCGGCTGGGAAAAGTGTCAAGGCTCAGGTGCGCCACGCCGATATTGCCTCATTCTCGAAACCACTGAGAAGCATGGCCATCGGGTTCTCAAACCCCGAATCAGGTCTCTTCAAACTAGTTATCCGTACACTTTTCAGTTGTCTCCGATATCCACGCTGCGTCGCTCCACGCTTCAGAGTATTCCGTGCCGCTGCCGTAGGCGCTCACCCAGAACTCGTACTCGCTGTCACAGACCAGGTTGTCCACCGTGTGCGTCGTGCCCGTGATTGTATCGTCGTCTGTGACCACCTGTCCGCCGCCGCCGGGTACGTACTCCACCCGGTACTTGCTTGCGTTCGCAACCGTGTCCCAACTCAGTTGAATGCTTGTCTCCCCGACCGTGCTTGCCGTCGGGTTCTCAGGCGCGGGCGGCTGGCAGTAGAGCAGGTTCAGGGAACTGAGGTCGTTGTTGGCCACGTCTTTCAGGGGCAAGGGGATGCAGCCTGTGAGGGAGTTCCCGGACAGCTTGAGTTCCACCAAAGCGTCGAGGTCCACGAGGCGCTCCGGGATGCTGCCCGTCAAGCTCTTGTTGGTCAGCTTGAGCCCGGCGACGCGCAGGGGCGCCCCTTCCACTGTTACCCCATCCCAGCTTGTGATGGCCGTACCAACATCCCAGTTGAGGGCGCCGGTCCCCCGGAGCGTGTCTTTGGAAGCAAGCAGCGTCATGCAGTCGCGCATCAGGCCGGGGTTGCTGCCCTGGTTGGGCACGGCCAGGCCGCAGGGCGGCGGCGGTTGGGCTGGCGTGGGAACGCCGGGGGAGTAGCCGCCCACCTTGGGGTCGGAGAAGTACTGGCGCAACTGATTGGCATCGGTCTGCAGCATGGGCAGGTCGGTGTCGGCTCCTATGCGACCACCGTTGGTGGCTACCCGTCCCTGGTGGGCCGCCGTCACCGCCTGCGCGAAGGTAGGCAACTCAATCTCGCCCACTGAACTGTACTCCTCGAAGGTCAACCACTGTCTGTAGGGATGCAGGACAACTACAGTGTCGTTTTCCTGTCGCTCCATGTCCCACGTATATAAGACTCTCCATGCTTCGACGGATAGGCTGTATGAGGGACCGATGAATAGGACGGCCTCCTTGCCTCCGATTCCGCCGATGGGGCCGATCACCACGGGCCCTTGCCGTGGGTATTCGAGGCGAACCGGGCCTGAGCCTCCGACTAGAAGCAGATGTCCTTCGAGCGGTTCTTCGTACCCGAACTGCCCTCCTTCGGCCAGCGCCCGCTCATAGGCGAGTCTCCGGCTCTCCAACTGCTCCAGCCCATAGTCTTCGTCATCGCCGCCCTTAAGAGCGTAGAGACTGCTCTTCACAATCACGGTCAGGGTGGAGGGGCCAGAGCCCAGGAGGTAGGCGTTAACCCGCACGTCGGCGAAGCAGTAGATGCTGAGCCCGTCTGACTCACCGCCAGAATAGGACGGCCATCGTGTGCGATGCCCGGTCGTGCAACGCACCGTGCCGGGGAGATAGGTACCCCGCAGCACGACGTGCGGCTCGTAAATAGGTACTGGAATATTGAAGAAATGCTCTACGCTCAGAGGTACTTCAAAGATGATGAGGCCATCTGACCCAGCTGTTGAATCCCATTCCTCTCGGGGTTCACACGGGTCCACCGACGAGCCACTGATGGGGGTACAGGGAGCTATCTCCTCCTCCAGGTACCCAAACTCAGGAGTTGGAGTAGGTGAAGGAGTCGGTTTAGGGTTGTGAGTAGGAACCCTGGTCGGAGTGGGTGCCGATATAGATGTCGCAACCTGTGTCGGACTGTACAATGGCGTGTGGGTCGGCATGCGTGTCGGCATAGGCGTCGCCGTCGGCGTAGGGTTGGGAGTTTGGGCCTGGACTGGCACTGATGATGAAGTAGCAATAGGGGTCGGAGCCGACGTTGGCGCAGGTGTAGGAGTCGCGCTCGACGTCAGAGTAGCAACGGGGGTGGCGGTAGGTGTCCGCATGGACACAGGCGTCGGTGTCGCCGCTATTCCCGGTACCCCATCTTTCGGCTCTATGGTGGGCGCCCGCGTTGGACTGCTTGATTCGCTCCCGCAGCCGATTATAGCGAGGCAGAGCAATACGGCAATTGCTGCCGCAGCGATGTTTCCTGCCATCTTCATGAGCTTGCTACTTGCCAACGGTCTGGTACAGAGAGTAAATAGCCGTCATTCCATAGAGCCTGATGGCCCGAAACTATTGGGCATCCCCGCTACCTGCCTAACCCAGAAGTCTAAGCACCGCGACGGCAACCCCAACAGTCGCTATGACTAATCCGCCGAACTTCAGCAGCAGGCGCGTTTCCATTTGGGCAAATCGCGCGTCCATACGCGCTTCCATCTCCGTAAACCGCGCTTCCATGCGCGCCTCCAACTGGACGACGCGCGTCTCCAGGCGGGCAAGGTCAGCTTTGGTCGCAAAATGCTCCATGCCGCCTTCGAGCCGGCTCACTCTATCTCGTATATCGTCGGTTGTCATCATGAATGTTGCTCAGAGCCTCGCCCTGTTGCCTCCACCATAAAGTGTTTAGCACGGTTGTGCAACCACTCTACGAAGAGAATCCCAACGAAACCGACGTGCACAGCCCAATCTGGGCCCATTCATCAATTGTGGCATCAACGCCAAAACAGCTAGCGGCGACCGTTCTCGGTCGCCGCTAGTCTTCAAAACCTTCTCCGCTAAAACCCGCTACTTGAAGTCCATGTTGTACAGCTTGATCACATTATCCCGCGTAATCTTCCGCTTGTAGATCTCTGGCAGACCGGCGAAGTCTTCGTCCACAATCTCCTTCGAGTTGGGGAACGTCGACGCCCCGTGAGGGTAGTCGCTGGCCCAGGCGTAGTTGTCCTCGCCAAAGTAGTCCGCCAACTGCAGTCCGACTGGGTCAGTCTGATAGCTCACGTAGAATTGCCTCAGCGCGTACTCCCTCGGCGTCATCTTCAACTCAGTGGGGTTCGTGTACTGCTGCTTCTCCCACCACCTATCGGCCCGGAAGAGGAAGTGAGGCACCCAGCCGATGTCGTTCTCCGCCGAAACTATCGTAAGGCCGGGGTGACGCTCCAGCACGCCCGAGAACATTATCTGGGAGAAGGAACGTTGAATCTCGTGGATAATGCCAATCACCCTGACATAATTCTCTTTGAAAATTCCCTCCGCCTTGCTCTCGTCGGCGTGGCCCGTGAGAATGTGCAGGCTGATGGGCATGCTCAGGTCTGCCGCAGCGGCCCAGAATGGTTCATACATAGGGTTGGAGTAGCTAAGTCCGTCGGGAGGCGAGGCCATTATGACTCCGCCCCGAAGGCCCAGCTCGGCGCACCGATTCAGCTCCTTGATCCCTTCCTCCACGTTCATTAGCGGAATCAGCCCGAGACCCACCAGATGCCTTGGGTTCGTTTGACAAAACTCCGCCAGCCAGGTGTTGTAGGCAGCGAACACCGCCTCCTGGAATGGAGCGTCCGTTAGCCGAAACAGGTCGAAAGCCAGCGAGGTGTAGATGACCTCCGCCTCCACGCCGTCTCGCTCCAAGTCCACCATTCGTGCCTTCGGGTCAAAGGCCCCGGGCGGGCACTCCTCGAAGTCGGGGTCCCTGTCCTGCTGGTCCTTCACCTCCTTGGGTGAAAGGCCGGCGTTGAACAGCCCAATTATCTTCTTCGGTTCCATCCCCTCAATGATGAAGTAGTGGCCTCCCATCCCCGGCGGGTCCTTCACTATGCGCGGCGCCCTGTCCTTGAAGGCCGGATCGATGTAGTCCACCCACATGTCCGGCGGCTCCACCACGTGGGAATCTGCGGAAATCAGCTTGAAGTCGGGCATTCTAACCCCCTTGAATTTCAAAGTTTCGTTCATGGTATTGACGCAAGCAAGGGTTGTCAATTCTCACGAGAAAGAAAACCCGCTAAGGGCCATAATCCGGTACAATGGCCGAGAGGAACTCTCATAATATATGGAGGTCGGGCTAGACCCATGGCTGCAGCGCAAATCTTTGCCGGAAACCCCCTCGATAGGGGCGAGCGGGAGCGGCGGGACGAAGATTGGATTGGACGAGCCGCCCTGGGAGACGATTCCCGCTTTCTGCTTCTCTGGAAGCTGCAGGCCCCCCTTTCGGCTGGACGCGACGCGCGCCTGATTTGGGCAAGCCGCGCAGACCTGGATAGGCTGGGACTGGAGACGGAACCCGTCCTGCTGGGACTCCTGGACGGTGTGGCCCACTTTGCCGCAGACGTCTCCGCCCTGGACGACCCAACCCGCGCCCTGACCAATCTCGACGACGCAGTCTTTGAAGACGCCCGCAACGCGGCCTTGATGCTGTCCTCCGCCGAAGCCGGTATATTATGTCAAGCCGCTGCCCAGCTGAACTGGCACGCCAGTCATCGTTTCTGCTCCACCTGCGGCCACAGGTCGGAGATCCGACGGGGCGGTCAGCTGCGCCAGTGCACCCGCTGCAGTAAGCAGCATTTCCCCCGCACCGACCCTGTCGTGATAACCGTGGTGTCCCACGGCGACCAATGTCTCCTCGGCCAATCCCGCGGCCGCATGACCCGCCTCAAGACCTACTCCGCCCTGGCCGGATTCGTCGACCAGGGTGAGTCTATAGAGGAAGCGGTGGCCCGGGAGATAATGGAAGAAGCAGGCATCCAGGTGAAGGACGTCCGTTACCTCTTTTCACAGCCGTGGCCATTCCCCCACACGCTCATGATAGGCTGCGAAGCCACCGCTGCAACCACTAAGATTATCCGCGACGAGGAGGAGATGGAGGACGTCCAATGGTTCGACCGGCGGGAGGTAAGGCTGGCGTTAGAAGAGCGCAACCCGCGGCTAATCCTCCCCGGCCCCATCGCCATAGCCCACCATCTGATAAAGCGATGGGCCACGACTTGAATCCCGATATACAATCCTCACAAAGAGCCGCACTTCCGAACGAGATCTACAGACGTGACAGCCTGACACCCTATATAACAAGGAGGCCTTGAACATGGACAAGCAAACCTCCGTGAGCGGGCCACTGCCCAACAGCTATTGGGTTACGCCGGGCAGCTTCGCCGCAGGCGGATACCCCGGAGCCGGCGCTTCTTACCTGACGGCCACCAGGTTCAAGGCCCTGACCGAGGCCGGAATCAACTGCTTCATCAACCTCACCGAGACGGGTGAACTCCCCTCCTATGAGGACGTTGCCGAAAGGGAATCTCGCGCCCAGGGACTAATCCCGGAGTTCCACCACTTCTCCATCCAAGACCGGAACATCCCCCAAGGCCGGCAGATGATGAAGCAAATTCTCGACGTAATAGACGCCACCCTGGACGATGGCAAAAAGGTCTACGTCCACTGCCTCGCAGGCATAGGACGCACCGGCACCGTTGTCGGTTGCTGGCTGGTACGACACGGTAGCACCGGAGAACAGGCCCTCGACCAGATTGCCCGCTGGCGTCTTCAAGCCTACCTCCACCCCAGTTCGCCGGAAACACCCTGGCAACGCGACTACGTCCTCAACTGGAAAGAGGATTAGCGTCCCGCGCTCCTCTCTCGTATCTCGTAGTGCCGCTTCGGAGAGTCTGCCCGATTTCGGACTTATGTTGAACCTCGTAGTCTGCCAATGGGACGGGAATTTTACGGATATTGTCGAAATTCCTCCCTAAAGGGAACGATTGGCGCGCAGGGCGCATACTATCTGTTAGAGGCCCTAGGCAATTCCAGTGCGAGGAGGAATCCTACACCCACACAAACAGGACACCCACGTTATACCCCATCCCGTACGGGCGTCCCTTGTGGGCGTCCGAATTCGGCAGTTGCACCCCCATCCTCTCATCCCATTCTCATTGACAACAAAGCCTTCTTCCTCCAAAATCACAGCCAAAACACGAGCAAAAGGAGACGCAACGGTATGAAGAACGGATTCAAGGTTATCGATGCCGACGCTCACATGCAGGACGAGTTGGCCCACTGGCTGGACTTCGTAGAACCCGCTTATCGAGAGAGAAGCATCAAGGTCGAGATGGTGGAGGACGTTTTCGGCGGCCTCGGCGGTCGTCGTCAGGTGGAGGTTCTCCCCTGCGAGCTCTTCCCCAAGGGACAGCCCCGCAAGGCCAGCCTCCAGGGCTCCGGCCCCAAGAGCCGAGAAGGGCGTATAGACCTGCGAGAGTACATGCCCCAGAAGTACAACGAGGCCTTCCACGAAGAGTGGAGCGCCCAAAGCCGCCTGCGGGACATGGACCGCTTCGGCTGGGACAAGCAGATTGGCATCAGCGGCAGCACCCTCGGTTGGGACAGGCTCCACGATAGAGACCAGGACCTTCTGTGGGCCATGGCCCGCGCTTACAACAACTGGTGCCGCCAATTCTGTGACGCCGACCGCAAGCGTCTCTTCCCTGTCGCCACCCTCCCCGACCAACACGACATTGAAGGACTGGTTACCGAGACCCGCCGCTGCGTAGAGGAGCTTGGAGCAGTCACCGTCATGATGCCCAAGGGCACCAAAGAGCGCCCGTGGGAGCATCCCGATTACGACCCCTTCTGGCGTCTGGCGGAGGACCTGGAAGTCCCCGTGGCCTGGCACACCACCGAAAGCGGCGACCCTATGGCCGCCGCCCGCTACCTTCCCAGAGACCAGGTGCCCGGGCAGCAGGTTGCTCTTGCCCACGCCATTTCTCATCCCTTCGAGAGCATGATCTCTCTGGGCCACCTCATCTACATGGGCATACTGGAACGCTTCCCCAAGCTCAAAGTGGTCTTCCTGGAGAACAATGCCGGCTGGCTCCCTTGGTGGCTGGCACGCCTCGACGACCACGCAATTCAGTCTCGCCGCCAGGGCATGTGGTTCGACGCTGGTCTCCTTCCCATGTCTCCCACCGAATACTTCCGTCGACAGGGCTTCATTGCCTGCGACGGCGACGAAGGGGCCTTGAAGGGAACCATCGACGCCGGATGGGAAGACCACGTAATCTGGAACACGGACTACCCCCACCCCGACGCGCCGGACCCGGACAAGGCAGTGGACGCCCTCCTGGCCCAGCCCATCTCCGACACGGCAAAACGGAAGATCCTTTGGGACAATCCGGTGCGGCTGCACGGCCCTAGAATTCTCTAGTACCGGCAGCTAGCCGCGCCCCCATACGGCAACCCCTACATTAAATACAGGAGATATCACACCATGCGACAATGGACAAAGTTTAGAAGGATGGGCCGGCGCTCCCTTGTTCCCCTGTTGTTGGCTCTAATTCTCACCCTCGCGATCGCGGCCTGCGGCGGCGATGACGACACGCCCGAACCCACCACCGCGCCGGCAGCCCCGGCTACCGCGCCTCCGGCGGCGACTATGGCGCCCACCACCGCCCCGGCGGCTACGACAGCCCCCACCGCAGCGCCTGCCCAGCAGGCCACTGCTACTCGGGCGCCCGCTACAACCCCCAGGCCCACCACTGCAGCAACGGTTGTTCCTACGGCAACGGCAATGCCATCCACGCCACCGCCCACGGCGCGGCCCACGGCGTCGCCCACTCCTGTCGCCACGGCCCCGCCGGACAGAGTTCCCGTTGACACGCAACTCAAAATAGCCTTCGTCCCTCCAGGCAACCAGGTGACCATGATGTACCTGACCCTTCAGAGCGGCACCGGGCCCCTCAAGCCCATGTATGAGATGCTCATCGGCCAGGACCCCATCACCGGCGGCTGGACCGATCAGGGCTTGGCCTCCGAGTGGAGCGTCGCCCCCGGCGCTAAGGACTGGACATTCAAACTACGTGAGGGCATCCCGTTCCACAGCACCGACAGTTGGCAAGGCGGTGAGTTCACCACTAAGGATATAGAAGGCAGTATCGCTACCCTCGTACGAGAGGATGCCCGCAGTAGCGCCTCCATCTGGACCAACTTGGGCGCCCAGAAGCCAGAGGCCTTCGACATCGTAGACGATTACAACTTCACGTGGCGCTTGAGCAAAGGCGAGCCCCTCTTTGAAAACTACGCCTCCTCCGGCTGGGTGGCTACGATGCTAAGTAAGGACTACATGGACGCCGTCGGCATCGAAGGCTACCAGGTCCATCCCATAGGCACCGGTCCTTTCAGCTTCATTGAGTTGAAGATAGATGAGCATATCCTCTACGAACGAGTTGAAGATCACTGGCGGCAGGTGCCGGAATTCCACGAGTTGAAGTTCTTCTACGTAAAGGAAGACTCCACCCGCCTGGCCATGCAGCTTACTGAAGAGGCCCACATCGCCGACATTCCCTCCGTCCTCATCCCTGAGACCCTGGCGAGGGGCCACGTCGTATCCGTGGGCACGCTGCCCGGCTTCTTCCTGTACATCTGGATTGGCGGCCTCTACTACGACAGCGAACAGGAAATTCGAGTCGGTGACAAGAAGGGACAAATTCAGTCCATTGCCCCGGGATACGACCCCGACGACCCCTTCCGCAACGTACTGGTTCGCAAGGCTTTGAACCTGGCCGTGAATCGGGACCTGCTCAACCAGACCTTCTGGGACGGCGACGCCATCCCTCAGTTGATACATGGGTTCCCGCCAACCAACCCCGACTTCAAGCACGACGACTGGACTCCCTATCCCTTCGACCCCGAGGGCGCCAAGGCAGCGCTGGCTGAAGCAGGCTACCCCGACGGCTTCGCGTTCGACTTCCAGACCTCCATCGTTTCCGGCGTGCCGGAGGCTCCTGAGGTTGCGGAAGCCGTCACCGCCATGTGGCAGGCCATCGGCCTCAAGCCCAACCTTCAGCCCATCGAATACAGCACCATGCGGTCGGAGATGCGGGCAAGGGACGTCGGCCGCACCGTGGGAACATTCCGACAGGGCGCAGGCCCCGGCGGAATCTACACCCGCGGCAACATCCAGTACCGACTGGGTCCAGTCCCAGGCGGCGCCGGCAACGGCATCTGGGAGATCCCGGAACTGGACGACATCTGGATAAACTTGGCCGATGCCATCGAGGCCGAAGACATCCTGGAACAGACCTTCGTGATCGGCGACTACCTCTACGAGAACTACATCACCGTGCCGCTGTTCTTCCTATTCCCCAAGGCGGTGGTCAACCCCGCCTACGTTGTGGACTACCGGCAGAACATGCTGCACTTCGGCCCCGCCGTGGGCCACGAGTACACCCGGCCCGTCTACAAGTAGCCGCGCCGAACCAATAGAAACGCTAGGATAAATTCGCCCCGGGGAGTTTGAAGCTCCCCGGGGCGTCCGGTACAATCCACCCAGCCGGGCAAAGCCGCATAAAGAGCAACTGCCCCGTAACGCCACGGCTCCCCGATAGAACGGGGAGCTTTCACGAACCTTCGAGAAACCTTAAAGAGGTGCTCCATTGACTAACCAGCCGTCGGACATCAAGGCCCATGCCCCATGGAATCCTGGCCTACTCCAATCCTTCCGCTTTCGCAGCATCGGCCCCCACCGGGGCGGCCGCACCATCGCCGTCGCCGGCCACCCCCAAGACCCGCTGGTCTTCTACTTCGGCGGCTCCGGCAGCGGCGTCTGGAAGACCCACGACGGCGGCGTCTACTGGTACTGTGTTTCCGACGGCTTCATCAACACCGGCCCCATCGGAGCCATCGCCGTTTCCGATTCCGACCCAAACGTCATCTACGTGGGCACGGGCGAGGCGTGCTCCCGCCCTGACGTTTCCCACGGCGACGGCGTCTACAAGTCCGTGGACGGCGGCCAGACTTGGCAGCATCTGGGCCTCGAGGCCACCCGCCACATATCCAGAATTCGCATACACCCCAAAAACCCCAACGTCGTCTACGTGGCCGCCCAGGGCCACCTCTTCGGACACAACCCGGAGCGCGGCGTATACCGCTCTCAGGACGGCGGGGAAACCTGGGAATTGGTCCTGTTCAAGAGCGAAAAAGCCGGCGCTATCGACCTGTCAATGGACCCCACAAACCCTCGCATCCTGTACGCCTCCATCTTCCAATTCCTGCGGGAGCCCTGGGAGGAGGTTAGCGGAGGCCCCGACAGCGGCCTGTTCAAGTCCACCGACGGCGGAGACACCTGGGTTGAGTTGAGCGACAACGCCGGCCTTCCCTCTGGCATAAAGGGCCGCATCGGCGTGGCCGTTTCACCCGCCCGCCCGCAGCGAGTCTGGGCATTGGTGGAAGCCGAAGCGGGCGGCCTCTTCCGCTCCGACAACGGCGGCGACAGCTGGGAATTAGTCACCGGCCAGCGGGACCTTCGCCGCAGCGCCTCTTCCTACCACCATATATTCGCCCATCCCCAGGATGAGGAAACCCTCTATGTTCTTTCCTATTCCGCGTGGAAGTCCACCGACGGCGGTAAGACCTTCGACACCCTCGCCATGCCCCACGGCGACCACCACGACCTGTGGATAGACCCGCGCAACCCCCGGCGCATGATCGAAGGGAACGACGGTGGCGCGACCATAACCTTGAACGACGGCGCCACCTGGTCGTCTATCTACAACCAGCCCACCCACAGCTTCTTCCACCTCGCCGTAGACACCCAATTCCCCTACCACGTCTACGGAACGCCCATGGACAATTCCGCCGTTTGCGTGCCCAGCCGCACCTTCGAGGCGGCCATCCCCTGGAAGGACTGCTATCCCGTTGGAAACTCGGAAAGCGGCCACATTGTCGTGCTGCCCGATGACCCCAATATCGTCATCGCCGGCGCCATCGGCAGTTCGCCAGGCGGGGGCGGAAACATGCTACGGTACGACCATTCAACAGGCCAGTCCCGCATCATCACCGTCTGGCCGGAAGACCAGTACGGCTCTGCCCTCAAGGACGTGAAATACCGCTTCCCCTTCACCTACCCCATCGCCCTTTCGTCCCACGATGGCAACACCCTCTACGCGGCTGCCAACCGCGTGTTCAAGTCCACCAACCAGGGTGATAGCTGGGAGATCATCAGCCCCGACCTGACCACTCAAGACGAGAGCAAGATGCAGGACATCACGGGTGGACTTATCACCTCCCACGGCCTCTCCTCTCAGTTCTCCAGCGTCATCTACGCCTTCGCCGAGTCGCGCCGGGAAGCCGGAGTTCTGTGGGCCGGCACCGACGACCGGCAAATTCATCTCTCAAAGGATGGCGGGGAAACGTGGCAGGACGTCAGCCCAACGAACCTGCCCCGTTGGACCTGCATCAGCACCATCGAGCCTTCGCCCCACGACCCGGCAACCGTCTATGTTGCGGCCCACCGGTACAAGTTGGACGACCACCGTCCCTTCCTGCTGAAGACCACCGACTACGGGGCCAGCTGGCAGATGATAACCTCCGGCATCCGCCGCAACGACTTCGCCCGGGTCATACGGGAAGACCCATCGCGCCCGGGGCTGCTCTACGCCGGAACGGAAACGGGCGTCTACGTCTCCATCAACGGCGGCGAAACGTGGCAGCCCATGAAGCTGAACCTGCCCGCCGTGGCCGTTCACGACATGCACGTCAAAAACGGCGATCTGGTCCTGGCCACCCACGGCCGGGGTTTCTGGGTTCTGGACAACCTTTCGCCCCTTCGCCAACTGTCGGACGAAGCCCTGGACGCGCCCGCCCACCTCTTCAGGCCCCCGGACACCTACCGGGTAAACCGGCCTCTGCGATGGAGCTCGCCCACCCAGCCCGGCAAGAACTACGATTCGGCCTCTGGCGCCGTTGTGACTTACGACGCCCAGCCCGACGACTCCGGCAAGCTGGTGAAACGTTACTTGGACGGCGGCGAGAATCCTCCCTTTGGCGTCGCAATTACCTACCATCTTGGAGAACCGGCAACAGGTGGAGTGACCCTATCCATCATGGACGGGGATGGCAATGAAATAAGGTGTTTCGCCGGCGAAGAAGTGCCAGCGTCGCAGGGCATGAACCGCTTTGTGTGGGACATGCACTACCCCAACGCCCGTGAGTCCAAGGAAGGTTCCGGCCTCACCCCCCTGGAGAACCCCACACCAAGGCCACCCCTCGCGCCGCCGGGCGTCTACCAGGTCAAGCTGGCCGTGGGAGACGTGGAGGCAACTCAGAGCTTTGAAGTTCTCATAGACCCCCGCATCGAGGCGAGTAACGACGACTTGCAGGCCCAATTCGATCTACACCAACGAATTCTGGAGGTTGTCACGGATACCAACGCCGCCATAGACCGTCTGAAGGGCCTGCGTCGCCAGATGAACGGCTGGGCCGAAAAGGCCAAGGGAGGAGAAGGCGAAGGCCGAGTGTCCGATGATGCCCGTGCAATCAACCAGAAGCTGGACGAAGTCGAGCCTCACCTCACAAGAGTCATCGGTCCCAACCCCATGAATCTCCCGCCCAAGGGCCTCGACGCCAAGCTGGCGGCTCTAACCAGCGTTGTGTCCAACGCAGACTTCGCCCCCACCCGTCAAGCCTACGACGTCTTTGAGGAGTTGAAGTCGCGAGTTGACGTGCAGCTTGCAACCCTGAAACAAGTCGAGAGAGAAGACCTGACCCGCTTCCAATCCCTGCTGAAAGACCTGAACGTCCCCCTGATAGCATGATGTCTCGTGCCAGCTAATTCCCAAGGGAAGAGAAAATCTTGACAGTGTGACTAGCGTCCCCTACATTGTACCTAGTTACTCTAGGTGTTAGCTCGCATGACTCACTATTTGCTATCATTGACGCAAGGCTATCAAGGAGGATTGCAGTGGCCGGTCGTCTCCTAGACTCCATCGACGCTCCCCAGGACCTGAAGCCCCTCAGCCGCCACCAGGTGGAGCAGGTGGCCCAGGAAGCCAGAGATACCATCATATCCGTAATCACGGAGCGCGGCGGTCATCTCGCCTCCAACCTGGGCGTCGTAGAGCTTACCCTCGCCATTCACCGCATATTCGAAAGTCCCAAGGACCGCATAGTTTGGGACACTACTAACCAGTGCTACACCCACAAGCTTGTCACCGGACGGCGCGACGACTTTCATAGTATCCGCCTGGCGGGCGGACTCTCCGGCTTCGGCGAACCCATGGAGAGTCCCCACGACACGCTCGCCGCCGGCCACGCCGGAACGGGCCTCTCCATCGCCCTCGGCATCGCCCAGGCCTCCGCCCAGAAGCAGGAAGACTCGTGGACTATTGCGGTGGTCGGCGACGGCGCCCTCACCTCCGGCTCCAGCTTTGAGGCCCTCAACAACATCGTACACTTCAACCCGGAAAGGTTCATCGTCGTCCTCAACGACAACGGCATGTCCATTTCCGAAAACATCGGCTTTCTCACCAACTGGCGCAAACGTGTCATCACCCATCCTGAATACCAGGCCATGATTGGACGTATGAAGGCACTGTCAAAGCGAGTGCCCATGGGGGACGTAACCTACCGGCTGGTCAAAAGATTCAAAGACGGCGTCGACGGCTTCATTGTGCCCACGACCTTCTGGACTGAAATAGGCTTCCAGTACCTGGGCCCCGTTGACGGCCACGACCTCAGACAGCTGGAGGAAACCCTGACCCAGGCTCGAAACCCCACGGGACTGGTCCCCTTGGTGCACGTGGTGACCCACAAGGGTCACGGCTACAAGCCCGCCGAAGACGACCCGGTGCGGTTCCACCAGCCCAGCTCCCCCCTGGGCGACACTTCCGGCGCGCCCACCTACTCCAAGGTGTTTGCGAACACTATGAAGCGGCTCATGAAGCAGGACCCCTCGGTGGTCGGCATCTCCGCCGCCATGCTGGAAGGCACCGGCTTGGAGGAGGTCCGGCAGGAGTTCCCCGACAGAGTCTACGACGTGGGCATTGCGGAGCAGCACGCCGTCAGCATGGCCGCGGGCATGGCGGCTACCGGGGCAAAGCCCTTCGTCTCCATCTACTCCACATTCCTCCAGCGGGCCTTCGACCAGGTGGTCCATGACGTTTGCCTGCAGAATCTGCCAGTCACCATAATCGCCGACCGGGCCGGCGTGGTGGGTGAAGACGGCAAGACTCATCACGGCGCCTTCGACGTCTCCTACCTGAGGTGCCTGCCCAACGCTGTCGTGGCGGCGCCCACTGACGAGAACGAACTCCAGCATCTGATATACACCGCCTACAAGCACAAGGGCCCCTTTGCCATACGAATTCCCCGCGGCGCGGCCACGGGCGCTCCCATGGACGAGAACCTTCGCACACTTCCCTTGGGGCGAGGCTCAGTAATGCGGGAGGGCGGCGACGTGGTCATCTTCAGTCTTGGCAAAGCCGCCGGCCCCGCCGTGGAAGCCGCGGACCTTCTCGCCGAACACGGCATATCCTGCGGCGTGGTCAATCCCCGATTTGTGAAGCCCCTCGACGTAGATCTCATCATGGACGCAGCGCAGCGCACGGGCCGCCTCGTAACCGTGGAAGAGAACGTTCTGGCCGGTGGCTTCGGCTCCGCCGTCCTTGAAGCCCTAGCCGCCGCCAACCTGCAGAACGTGTCGGTGCACCGCATCGGAATGCCGGACTTCTTCGTCGAGCACGGCACGGCGGCGGACCAACGGCGTCGGCTGCATCTGGACGCCGAAGGAATCGCGCGTCAGATTCTCAGCGTCTATTTTCCTCAAAAGGCTTCGGCAGTGGCCGCCAGCGCCTGATCCCGCGCCCACTTCACCGTCCCCTAGCCTTGTCCTCACCCACGACAGCAACCTGTACCTTCGTCCTCCTGTCGGCCCTCAACTGCAACTTCCGCCCAGCTGGCGGCCTTGTATATGCCAAGACAATGACGGGAAGCGCACCCTAACCCCATGCTCCGGCGTGAGTTCAGCGAAGGTGAAGTCCGTTACGAAGGCGCCGTCATCCGGTACACGCTGCGGCGCAGCAAACGGCGTCGAAAGACCCTTCAGATTTCCGTGGGCAGCGACGGCGTGCGCGTTGCTGTTCCGTTCCGCACGCCCAACAAGCAAGTTCAGGAACTCGTCCTCAATCGAGCGCCCTGGATTCTGAAGCAACTTGATAAACAAAAGGAGCGGCCCGCACCCAAGAAGTTTGCCACCGGCGAGACCATGCCCTACCTCGGCCGCGAGGTCTACTTGTCGGTGACAAAGCAGGACGTGGACGCGGCGCGCGTGCGCTTTCACCAGTGGCGCTTCTTCGTTGACGCTCCCAAGGCCCTGAAAGGCGATGCACTACGTGAGGCCATCCGTCTTGCCTTGCTGCAATGGTACGTGCCCCGTGCCGGAGAGCGGATCACCGCCGCAGTCAAACTATGGTGGCCCATCATGAAGGAGGGCAACAAGCCCCAGATAATCATCGGCAATCAGAAAACCCTCTGGGGAAGCTGCGCCGCCGACGGCACCCTCCGGTTCAACTGGCGGCTTGTCATGATGTCGCCCACGCTAATGGAGTACGTGGTGGTCCACGAGCTGGCCCACCTCAAGGTACGCAACCACTCCGCGGCCTTCTGGAAGGTGGTCAACCGGGCCTTGCCCGACGCTACCCAGCGCCGTCAAGAACTACGGGAGACCGGTCGCTCACTGCCCCTCTGAATTCTCCAACCCCGTCAGACCGCCTGGATCGGACGGCCCGACGGTTCTCTTTCGTCCGTTCCTAGTCCTTGCCCGCTCCGCACAACATACGGCAGCCGGTCGCTCCGATCACCAGTGGCAGCATAGTATCTACTACCGCCCAGATTATCCAGGCCGGATGGTTGCTAGCTGCAGGACTTTGCAGACCTTCGGACAGCTGCGAGAACCAGTTGTGGAGGAAGAGAATCGTCACCGCCGCGGTGAGGTAGAAGGCTACGTTGACCGCCAGATAGCGGCGAGTCACCGAACCGCCGGAGTCCTGCCCATCCTCCTGACGCTTGCACATATAGTTGAAGTGCAACGCCGGGACCAGGGCAATCACAATCAGTATGTCCAAGATGGTCCATATCAGGGGCACGTCCAACGAATCTACCAGGAACGGGTTGATGATGAAGAAGACCGCCACAACCGTGGCCACGCCCACCAAATACATGCCAGCGGGTTTCCTCAAAACTTCCATTTGGCGCCTCCTCTACGTTCTTGAATTCACTTGTCCCGCGTCAGACCGGAAGGAGTCGGAATCGTCTTTTTATTAGGAATAGAAACCTGGCCCTAAGGTGGGCATTATGTTCAGCGCGCACATTGTATCAATTGTCGGTGGGCAAGGAAACAAGCACCCCAAAGGCTATTTCCACCGAGGAACTACACGGACGGTGCATTGGTTTCTGGAGGTTCAGGCTTAGGGTCGATAGGTTCCTTTCTCTTTAGGCGGTTCCTTCTGTCGATCCTCTGAATCAGATACACGATGCCTGCCACGATGGCTATAACCGGGCTGAAAATAGCCACCCAGATTAGGACCATCACAACCACTCTGACCACCGCTGAGAGAGCCCGAACCGCGGTCTTGGTAGTCTCTCCGACTTCCCAACCGCCGACGATGAGCCCCTTCGACTCCGTAACCCCAACCCAGAAGGAACCGGACCCCGTCACCTCGCCGCCTTCGCTCATGGCGCTAACGGCAACCTGCACCTCGTAACCCTGGGGCCGGTAGTCCGTATACGTGTGGAGCACATTCAAACGGGTGCCGCCCTCCACCGGCGTTCCCGTCACTGTAGGCGAACCGTCTCCAAAGTTCCACGTATATGAGTAGTCCCAAAGCTCAGCAGGACGTAGGAACGACGCGGTGAACTCCACCTCTTCGCCCTCCTTCACCGTCTGGCCCTCGCCTGCAAATACTTCTATGGCGGGTACTTCGCTGACGGACACCTCAAGCGCGTCGGTACCCTCTGCGACGCCGCTTTCCCCGAATCCCGACAGGTCGAAGCGGACGATGTAGGGAGAGTCCAGGTCGTCCCCGTACACGTGATTGACCGTCGCCGTCACTCGCCGTCCGTCGGGCCGCAAGACCGTGCCACTGCCCCTGACCGTGGAGCCGTCGCCGAAGTCCCAAAGAAACTCGTACTCATCAATGCCTTCCGGCGGCAGGAACGACGCTCGGAAGCGGGTGGTCTTGCCCACCTTAACCCCAACATCCTCCCCGGCATCGACGCTGATGGTCTGGGGCGTCAACTTGAGCGCTACGTCGATAAGCGAGTAGGCCGCAGTTTGCTCCAGAAAGTTCAGCCTGCCCTGGATCTCCTCTATCTGGACCTGCAGACTTGCCAGCTCCTGATGGACGTCCAACGCGTCTTCCACGTCTGTCGCCTTTTCCAGGAACGAGAGGAGCCTCCCTTCTGTTGCTCTCATGCTGACGAGCCGTGACTGGAAGTCCACGTACTGGTCAGTAACGTCCTGGCTGGTGACCGTCCGGCTCTCCACCTCCACGGCAAAGCCTTCCAGTTGCGAAAGGGCGTCCTCCAGCGACGCGGCGGGTATGCGGATAGATATGGCTCCGCCGTGCAGGCTAGCGCGGTCCGAGCTGACCACCCAACCACCCAGGGCCTGAGCCAGGCCCGCTATCCAGTCCACAGTGCCGGCTATGTTGCCCACCACCAAAGCCACGTAGGCCGCATGAACTATAACGCGGGTTTGCATCTGGGGAGACGCCTGAACCTTCAAGGCCACGGCGTCTTCGACGGAAGCGGCCTGAGAGGCAGCGGCTGTTGGTGCAGCGGTAGGCGCCATCATCGGTGCCATAGTGGGCGCCGCTTGAGGTGCTGGCGCCATCGTCGCGGCCGGTGCCGCCGTCGCTGCGGCAAAAGACCCGTCGTAAGCCGATTCCTCCTCATCGTCGCCGCCTGCACAAGCCGCGGAAGCTACAACGCCAATCGTCGCCAACAGCGCCAAGCACAGAAATAGGAACCGGCTCATTGGCGCACCCCTAACACAACGATAACATCCTGTCTGCACCTCACTATATCACAACGGCCCGCCTTGCTAAGTGCTACCCTGCAGTCATGATGCCCCATCGTTATGTAAACTACTGGGTGTTGATTCCAACACGGGTTGCAGATATGATTACCCACAAGCTTGAACCAAAGTCTTCACTAGGAGTAAACGCAAATGCCGCAGACGCAGATAGCCATGGGTCGCGCCTTTACCTACCTGGACAACCTGGGAAGAATCGGTACCTCTTCCACCACTTTCTGGCATCCCGTGGGTCTTGGACGGGGCGCTGACGACGTTATGTACGTGGCCAACTGGGGTCACGAGTTCGGCGCGGGCACCCGTATCACAAAGTGCACCCTTGCCACCCAGGAGTTCCTGCTCGACATCGGCAGCCCCGGCTCCGGCGACGGCGAATTCCTATGGCCCGGCGGCCTCGCCGTCGACGACCAGGAAAACCTCTACGTCACCGACCAGGCCATCAGCAAGGTAGTCATCTTCACCAAGGATGGCGAGTTCGTCGGCAAGTGGGGCAACCTCGGCTCCGGCGACGGCCAGTTCGATAAGCCCACCGGCATCGCCCTCGACCCCGACCAGAACTTCGTCGTCGTCGATAGCCGCAACAACCGAATTCAGCGCTACACCCGAGATGGTCAGTTCCTCGGCCAATTCGGCGAAGGCGGCAGCGGCGATGGGCAGTTGGACCGTCCCTGGGGCGCCCACGTTGACGCCAACGGCAACGTCTACGTGGCCGACTGGGGCAACGACCGGGTGCAGAAGTTCTCCCCCGACGGCGACTACCTGGCCACCATCGGCCGGTCTGACCATGAAATCTCCAACGTCAGCCGACCCAGCGCCGTGTTTGTTGACCGAGACGGGGACATCTACGTCGCCGACTGGGGCAACGAGCGTGTGATAATCTACGAGCCGGACGGCACCTACCTGGCCACCATCATCGGTGACGCCACCAACCTATCCCACTGGGCCCAAGACGCCGTCGACGCGAACCCGGATCTGAAAAAGGCCCGCGACCGAGTGAACCTCGAACCCGAATGGCGTCTGCGCCGGCCCGCCGCCCTCCACGTGGGGGACGACTACAAGATTCTCATCGGCGAGTCCCAGCACATGCGGGTGCAGGTGTACGAGAAGGAGCCCAACTACGCGGAGGCTCAGTTCAACCTATAACCCCGCTTCCAAAATCCAAAATCCAACAACTCCAGCGCAAGGGCGTCCCTCGTGGGCGCCCTTACCACATTTCACGCCACCCCCGCGCCAACAAATCCCTTCCCCCTTGAGGGGGGAAGGTTAGGATGGGGGTGACTCCCCACCCGACAACATTTTCCCCCATAGTGGTGGTTCGCGCCCCCCAAGTCACTCCAAGGCCCCGCCGAGGAATCTCGCCACCGGGTACCGCCTCCCCCTCCTACTCGTCACCTTCGTAGGGGCAGGTTTGAAACCTGCCCTCCCCCCTCCCGTTGTCCTCGCGGATGCGGGGACCCATCCCCCTCTCCTCACAAGTAATTCCGAGCGCAGCACCCCACCCTCCTGTCATTCTGAGCGCAGCGCAGAAACCCCTTCATGTCATTCTGAACGGAGCGCAGCGGAGTCGAAGAATCTAGCCGCCCAGGACGTTTCTTCCTACCGGTAATCCTCCGCGCGGCTGGTGGGCACGTACCCAATGACCTCCCGCGCGTGGCTCACGTCCCGGTACCCGTACTTGTTGTCGGATACGGCATAGAAAATATCGAAGCTCAGGCTGTCGTCGGCCTCGATGCATTTGTCCACCATCTGCGCCGCGTCGTCGTGGCTACACCACACTGCAAAGGTGCGCGTCGCCTCCGGACGGTCCTCCTCCGGTATCCACCCGAATCGAACACAGATAGCCGAAAGCCCGAAAGCGTCGGCATAGTGTCGGGCCAGCGCCTCCCCCCAAACCTTGCTGACTCCGTAGATTGAGTTGGGCCGAATGGCCGATTCATGCGTCAGCATGGGCCACTCTGCGGGCAGCTTGTCGTACTCCCCGCTCTCGAGCTCCCGCAACGGCGATTCCAGCGTGTGGCTGATGATGGTGGAGCCGCTGCTGGCAAAAATCACCCGCCGTACGCCAGCCTGCCGCGCCGCCTCGAACACAGTATACGTGCCCCAAACGTTTCGCTCAATGTAGTCCCGCACCTCCCCTGATTCAGCTCCCAGTGCAGCCGCCAGATGTACGATAGTGTCCTGCCCGTCGAAGTGGGGCCGGATCGAGTCGAAGTCCGTGATGTCCGCCGTCACGCATCGAACGCCCTCCATAGGGTTGCGATTAAGCGCGGTGAAATCATATTTGTCCCCCAGCCGCTTCAGGATGGCCCGGCCAATTCGACCGCTCATGCCGGTCACAAGCACTTTCCTCTTTGTCATTGCGCCTCCATATACTTTTGCTTTGTAATTCACCTATCAGATAGGAGCGTCCCTCGTGGGCGCCGGTATCCTCCTCCACTCCCTCTTGTCCTCGCAGATGCGGGGACCCATCTTCCGTCACCCCCCGAAAACGAATGCGACAACCATCCCTCTCTTGCCCTCGCGTAGGCGGGGGCCCATCCCCCTCTTGCCCCCGCGGAGGCGGGAAACCATCCCTTTTTGCCCAACCATCCCCTCATAAAGAAACCGGCTGGAAACCACCATATATCCCAACAACCGACAATCAAGGATACAGAATCGGATACCCGCCCGTACCCTCTAGGTCCGGCCACGTCCTCGACGCGTACACGGGGTAGGTCTGACGGTATATGTGGACGATGGCGCGCAATTCGGGAATCGGGTTGGGATGGTCGTCCACCCGCAAGTCCAGGAATGGATTGGCGTCAATACGCTTCCAATGCACCTGTATCGCCGCCGACTGCCGGCCCCGATTATCGCCCCCCGTGGCCTGCGCCGCCTCCAGACACTGGAGAAGCCGCTCCTCCAGCGGGAGACCGCTGTCCTCCGTGGCCTCGAAAGTATCGCCCAGGGCCTGCACCACCGCCGGGCCTACCATGGTGTTTGCGCCGCAGGCGTAGTTGACGCCGGTGCGACTCCCCCGCCACGGAAGCTGCACCGGTGCGGTGTAGGCAGCGGGCGTCCCCGTGCGGTCTATCAGACTGTACTGGCCACGGTCGCCGCTAACCTTGATCAGCGCCTCCAGGGCCACTGGCGCCGGAAATCCAAGCTCCAGCAGGGCAATTCCCCGCAAACGCTGAATCTCATGGCCGCTGAACCCAATCATCCCCACCTCACCCTTGCCCCGCAGCACCCGCGAACCCACGCCGATGTTCTTGGTCGCCACCGCGCCTCCAAACTGGCCGGTGGCAGGGTCGAAACCCACAATTGTCATAGTCATGTAACAGCCTCCCCAACTCTCGTCTTGATTCCGCGCCTATACTCAACTGCAATCCTTACGGTAAGCGCCAACTTTTGCGACCCGCAAACTATGCTCAAGGGGAAGAAAAACGCTCCTTCTCCCCCTCCGTCAGGGCGCACACCATCCGGATGTCCACGTCCTGCTGCGACGCCAGATCGTCGTAGACCTTCATGGCCTGCTCTTCATCTCGCCCCTCGAAGGCGATGATCATCTGGCTGTCGCCCTCTGTCCAATAGATGCTGAGGATGCGGCCTCCGTGGGTTTCCACCAGCTGACGCGCCGCCTTGCCAACTTGCAGTTCAGCGTCGCCGTCCTTACCTTCTCCCCGATAGTTGACCAATCCGATATAGGTTGGCATCTGCCACCTCCTCTCAATTTCGTTTTCCTGTGCAACCCATCCGTTTCCCAACGCTCTATTGCTTCCCAAACCGCACCCCAACTGTCTCCGCTCCGCTATTGGGCTATGTAGCCCCCGTCGATGACCAGCGCCGCGCCGGTGACGTAGGAAGCCTCGTCGGACGCAAGGTAGAGAACGCCCCAGGCCACCTCATCCGGCGCGCCCCGCCGGCCCATGGGCGTATTATTGATGACCTTCGTCTCCCGACTCGGGTCCACAAATCCTTCGTTCAGCATGGGCGTGTCGATGGGCCCTGGATGGACGGAATTGATCCGTATCCCCTCCTTGACGTGCCTCAAGGCAGCCGACTTGGTGAATATGTGCACCGCCCCCTTGGACGCGTTGTAGGCCGGGCTGCCCATGTCGCTGCCCACCAGGCCCATCTGTGACGAGATGTTGACGATGGACCCGCCACCCGCCTTACGCATCTCCGGAATGGCGACCTTTGTGCCCAGGAACACCCCCTTGGCGTTAACGTCCATTATTCTATCCCAGGTCTCGACCGTGGTCTCCAGCACGCCGCCGGACGCCGTGATGCCGGCATTGTTGACCAGAATATCCAGCTTGCCGAAGCGCTCCACCGTGGCGGCGATGGCCTTCTGCCAGGACTCCTCGCTTGCCACGTCGAGGTGAACGAAAATCGCCTCGCCGCCCGCCTCGCAAATCTCGCGCGCCACCTCACGTCCCAACTCATCCCGCAAGTCGCCGAGGGCCACCTTCGCGCCCTCCTGAGCAAAAATACGCCCCTCCGACGCGCCCATCCCCCGCGCCCCACCACTAATAAACGCAACCTTATCCTTAAGCCTCATCTTACCCTCCCATTTCTGCTTCTCTGCAAATTTAGCGCCCTGTTACCAATTTGGTAGGGGCGATTCGCGAACCGCCCTTTTCCCGTTAACACGACTATCCATTCTCCCAGGAGCGGGTTTCAAACCCGCCCTTTAGCGTTCTCGGCCAGAAGCCTGCCCCCATAGTTGCTAAGTCTAATCCGGGTAGGACTTGCCTCGCACAAGTTAGCAGATGACAGAATTGTAGTAGCCCTCGCAGCTTCGCTCCAATCAGAGTCTGTCTTCTTCGGCAAGTCTTCCCACCTTATGGAGGTTTCCTTGTCCAGAACCTCCAGCAGCCTCATTGCGACGACATCCAGAGCGACCGCCGCGAGACGCTCCCGTTGCTGAGAATTAACCTTCATTTATGACAAGTTCCTCCTAACAAGTGTGAATTTACCCTTATTGTCGAATGTAACAGATTCACCATCTTCTCCATTCATGCCACCTGCGTTGTGGCAAAGGACTGTCCCAACTGGTCAATCTCCACCTTGTTCATCCAATAGAAAATATCCTCCGAATCGCCACCTACAAGTCTAATTGCTACATGTTCCAAGCGAGGTTGTAGTCGGCTATTAAACCAACGTGCCCCCAAGAAGCCTGCACCCATTCCAGCTGCTCCTCCCACATATGTTCCTATACCTGGTGCAATTACCGAACCTGCTATGCCTCCGGCTTTCCCGACTACTATCATTGCTACTTGATTAATGCCAAACCTAGAAACCAAGGCCAGAACCTTTATGGCATGAATCCTAGACCTGTCCGTTATTTCTACTTCAGATAGCTGTCGCTCTGTCCCAACCATGCCACGAATGAGATTGAAGCCAAGTACAAGTTCCCCAAGGTAAGGCAAAGTCTCTCCAAGAGAGTCGGGTACATCAATTCCAAAGTTGTCAGCCAGCTTTGGAATTCCGTCACTAACGGATTCCGTTAGTTCAGCGTTAGGCTCTATTTCGATGAGACGTCCAACAAGCTCTGGGTTCGATTGGCCAAGGCTTGTGTAGATTTCGGTGCTAACCGCGAAAGTGACATCGGGAGAATCTTGCATGGCTTCCAGTACGTCGTCCGAATACTCTTCTGTGCCGGTCTTTACCTGAACAAAAATGTCCTCACCTTCCGGCGACGTTCCCTTGAGGTCCCAGACAGGCTGGTTTGGGCTGGCAGCAAGCTTGAAATCGTACCCAGGGAATCGTTGTTCAAGGACCTCCTCAGCCCTTACCTCGGCAACCTTACCCTTAAGAGCGCTCACAAAACCCTGAACCGACTCCGGACCTCGAGCCACCATTTCGTTAAAGTGATCCGTCAAAGACGTGCCCTGTTCCGCTATACGGGAAAAGGCCTCGCTGTGACCTTCAGACAATTGGTTTCGGAATTCATCTGGCACGTTCCGCCAATGGAAGAGTGCCTCCAACGTTTCCTCAGTGGCAAGTGAGACTTCTATAGCAAATTGGTCCCTGTCCATTGCCCGGACTTTAGGCAACATCTCTGTAGGGTCAAGAGCAGCAGTTCCCTCGTCTAAGGGAAGCCTTGTCAACTCCGGTAGAAGACCTAGCGACTTCATGCCCATAGGCTATTTCACCACTGCAACAATAAGGGCGGCAAGAGCAGCGACTAGGGAAACATAAGGGACGAGCCTCGACAGAGTGCTTAAAGAAAGCCGTTCGAGTTCCGATGTCCGACCCTCAACTGACGCTATTTGTTCCTTCGTACCTGATGCCAATTCCCTAACCTGAGCCTCTACACTCTCTATCTGTGCCTTAGTCGTCGCGGAAAGTTCCATCACCTCAGCCTCAACACCTTCTATCCGTGCCTTGGTCGTCATGGAGAGATCCGTCACTTGAGCCTGAACACCTTGTATCTCTGCCTTGGTTGTGGTGGAAAGTTCCGTCACCTCAGCCTCAACACCTTCTATCCGTGCCTTGGTCGTCATGGAGAGATCCGTCACTTGAGCCTGAACACCTTGTATCTCTGCCTTGGTTGTGGTGGAAAGTTCCGTCACCTCAGCCTCAACACCTTCTATCCGTGCCTTGGTCGTCATGGAGAGATCCGTCACTTGAGCCTGAACACCTTGTATCTCTGCCTTGGTTGTGGTGGAAAGTTCCGTCACCTCAGCCTCAACACCTTCTATCTGCGTCTTGGTTGTTGTGGAGAGTTCCCCTAACTGGACCTCTACAGCCTGGATCTGGGACATCGCCGACAAATAACCTTCATCATGGCTTTCGACATGCTTTGTTAGCAACTCGTGACTCTTGATTACCCTCGGTATTAGCTCACGATTGATTCGGTCCTGCTCCTGCCAAAATTTGACCCTTTCAGCTATCTTAGGAGTCTCCATTTATCCTCCTCCCTATTCAGTGTCGTACGTCAAAAATTTTCTCCTTCACCACTTTACCCGTCGCTTTTATGGAGTTTCTGATTCGATAGGCGCCACCCTCCGGTGCCACTCCGTCGCCTGCTGGTACGCATTCGCCGTGCGAAACAGCAGTCCCTCGCTCAACTTCCGGCCCATCAGCTGCAATCCCACCGGCATTCGATCGCCCAGGGCGAAGCCGCAAGGCACCGAGATGGCGGGCATCCCCATCAGGCTGGCGATTCCGTTTATGTAAACTGCCCTAGACCGAGCCGGAACCTCCCGACCCCGAATCACCGCCGTCGTCGCGTCGCACTTGTCGCCGAGAGTGCTGCCGGTCGGCGTTGCTATCACGTCCACATCCCGCAACGCCGCGTCCACCTCCTGCCGTATGCGGGCGGCTTCCCGCTGACCCTCCATGTACACCCCGAAGGGTTGACACTTCCCCGCCTCGATGCCGGGCCGGATCTCGTCCCAACCCTCCAGAATCTCCCGGCTGAAATTATTCGTCCAGAAGACGTAAGATTCCGGCTGGCTGAGCTTGAAATGCGCCGCCCGATTCTCCGCCGCCAGCGGAAGCGACACCTCCCGCACGGAAGCCCCAAGACCCTCCAGCACCCCGATCGCCGCCCGCACCAACTCCTCCACCTCCTCAATCTCCCGCTCCCACAACCACCGGTCCGTCGGGACGCCAATCCGAAGTCCCTTAACCCCATCCGCCAACGACTCCGTGAACTTCTCGGCGGGCCGTTCCACACTCACCGGGTCCAGCGGATCGAAGCGCCCCAGCGTCTCCATCACCAGAGCGTTGTCTTCCACGGTTCTCGTCAGCGGCCCAGCCTGGTCGTGAGTCCACGAAGGTGCCAGAACCCCATGACGGCTGATGCGCCCGAAAGTCGCCCGGATGCCCACCAGGTTGCAGCTGCTGGCCGGATGCCGCACCGACCCGCCGGTGTCGGTTCCGATGGACAACAGCCCCAATCCAGCGGCCACCGCCGACCCTGAGCCGCTGCTGGACGTCCCAGGACTTCTCGTAACGTCCCAAGGATTGCAGCAACCCACCATAGAATCGCCCCGTCCAATCTGAGAATAAACCTTGCCCACGAGAATCGCCCCGGCGTCGTCCAGAAGCCGCCGCAAAGTGGCGTCCTCGTCAGGACGGAAGTCATGGAGGCGCGGATGCCCAAATGTCGTCGGCACGTCCTTGGTGGCAATCACGTCTTTCAGACTGTAGGGAATTCCGTGGAGCGGCCCCCGATATCGACCAGACGCTATCTCCGATTCCGCCTCCCTTGCCCGATCCATTGCGTGGTCGCCGCTGATCGTCAGGAACGCCTTCAATGTTGGATTCAGCCTGTCTATGCGGCTAAGGGTCGCCGTGATAAGCTCCACGGGAGAAAGACGCCCTCCGGCAATCTCCCTCCCTGCATCTACGATGGTTGCGCTATTCAAATCCACTGGCCCACCCCTTCTCTACGTAATCAACGGACTCACCAAACTTATTGTGCAGGGCAGAACCTGTCAACACTCGCTCTTTCTCCGTACTCCCCCACCCCCACATGTCATTCTGAGCGTAGCGCAGCGGAGTCGAAGAATCTCGCCTCCATTAAACGCCCAATTGTCCCAAGCCTCCGTGTCTTCGCGAAGGCGGGGGTCCACTCTTCCTCCGCCCACATCAAACTCTTCTGGCAATGTAGCATCCGCTGATGTAATTCTGCGCGAAGCGAATTGGCGCCGACGAACCTAGCCCGGTGACACCAAGGCAGGCGTCAACTTGCCCACCCAGTAGACACCTCGTTCACCATTTGCAACAATATCAGCCTAAGGTCCCCTCATCCTGGTCCGCATATTGTACGATTCCCTAATGCAACTCAACGAAGATCTCGAAGATACACTCGCCGCAATTGAAGCAGACAACGGTGTCCGTATTCTTCATGAGGTCGCTCTTGCCATCATCAACGGCACGAGACCCATCCGCGCTTATCGAGGCTACCGAGGCCTTACCCTGCAAGAGTTGTCGGACAGGACTAGCAATCAGCTCCCTCTCCGAGATCGAGCGTGATCGCAAGTCCGGCTCAATCCCAGCATTGACGCGAATCGCAACCGCCCTCGACGCGACGATCGACGTCCTAATCGGCGAATAGCGTTGCCTTCATTGACAGCCCTAAAGCGGCGGTGCTAATCTGCCAAAAAGCTACCCCTTACCCACCCGAAACCCACGCCCCTCAACACCCCGATGGGCGCAACCACTAACGGAGGCACCAAATGGCTAACGCGCCAGTGCACACGGACCTGCTAAACACCATGGAATGGCGACTAATCGGCCCCCACCGAGGCGGCCGCGTCGTAGCCGTCACCGGAGACGTGTCTAACCCCGGCGTCTTCTACTTCGGCGCTTGCGCCGGCGGCGTTTGGAAGACCACCGACGGCGGTACTTACTGGGAGAACGTATCCGACGGCTTCCTCAACACCGCTGCCGTCGGAGCCATAGCCGCCGCAGAGTCCGACCCCAACGTGGTCTACGCCGGCATGGGAGAGTCCTGCATCCGCGGCAACGCCTGCCACGGCGACGGTGTCTACGGCACCACCGACGGCGGGAAGACCTGGTCGCATCTGGGCCTGCGGGACACCCGCCATATCGCCCGCGTAAGAGTGCATCCCTCCGACGCCAACCTCGTCTACGTGGCCGCCCTCGGAGACCCCTTCGGTCCCAGCGTCGCCCGTGGCGTCTACCGGTCCAAAGACGGCGGCAAGTCTTGGCAGCACGTTCTCTCCAGGGGCCAGCGTACGGGCGCGGCCGACCTCGCCATGAGCTACGCCAACCCCCGCATCCTCTTCGCCGCCATGTGGGAAACCCGCCGCACCCCCTGGAGCCTGGAAAGCGGCGGCCCCGGCAGCGGCATCTTCAAGTCCACCGACGGTGGCGACACCTGGACGGACATCAGCGACAACGCCGGTCTCCCCAAGGGCATCAAGGGACGCATCGGCGTCGCCGTTTCCCCCGCCAAGCCCAACCGCGTGTGGGCCGTCATCGAAGCCGAGGAAAGCGGCCTCTACCGTTCCGACGACGGCGGCGAATCCTGGCAACTGGTCAGCGAAGACCGGAACCTCCTCACCCGACCCTGGTACTACAACCACGTCTTCGCCGACACCAAGGACCCCGACACCCTCTATATCCTCAACCTCGCCGGCTGGAAGTCCACCGACGGCGGCCTCACCTTCAACCAGCTCACCACCCCTCACGGCGATAACCACGACCTTTGGATCGACCCCAGCAACCCCCAGCGCATGATTGAAGGCAACGACGGCGGCGCCTGCGTTTCCTTTAACGGCGGAGACACCTGGTCTACTATCTACAACCAGCCCACGGCCCAGTTCTACCACGTGGACACGGACTCCAACTTCCCTTACCGCGTCTACGGGACCCAGCAGGACAACACGGCCATGAGCGTGCCCAGCCGCTCCCACAAAGGGGCCATCCCCTACTCCGATTGCTACCAGGTGGGCACTTCCGAGAGCGGGCACATCGCCGTGCGTCCGGACAACTCCGACATCGTCTATTCCGGCGCAATCGGCAGTTCTCCCGGGGGCGGCGGCTCCCTCCTCCGCTACGACCACAGCAGCGGCCAGGTTCGAAGCGTCACCGTCTGGCCGGAAGTCACCAGCGGCCACGGGGCAAGGGCCGCCCGATACCGCTTCCAGTGGACCTTCCCCATCCTCATCTCGCCCCACGACCCGAACGTCCTCTTCACCGCCGGCAACCACCTGTTCAAATCCACCGACGACGGCACCAGCTGGGAGTGCCTCAGCCCCGACCTGACCCGTAACGACGACTCGAAGATGGGCCCCTCAGGCGGGCCGTTGACCAAAGACGATACCGGCGCGGAGTTCTACGGTACTATATTCGCCTTTGCCGAATCGCCTCTCAATGCCGGTCTTTTCTGGGCAGGCAGCGACGACGGTCTGGTCCACGTTTCCCAGGACGGCGGCGCAACGTGGGACAACGTCACGCCCACGGACCTCCCGCCGTGGGCCCTCGTCAGTACCATTGAGCCTTCGCGTTACAACCCGGCCGCCGCATATATGGTCGCCACCCGCTACAAGTGGGCCGACCATAGCCCCTACATCTACCGGACCGACGACTACGGCCAGTCTTGGACCGCCATCGTCAATGGCATCCCCAACGAAGCGTTCACCCGCGTCGTCCGCGAAGACCCAGCCCGGCAGGGACTGCTCTACGCTGGCACCGAGTCGGGTGCCTACGTGTCTTTCGACAACGGCGACGGCTGGCAGAGCCTCCAAAACAACCTGCCCGTGACGCCCGTTCATGACCTGGCCGTCAAGGAACAGGACCTCGTCGCCGCCACCCACGGACGCTCCTTCTGGATTCTCGACGACCTCACTCCCCTTCACCAGATAAAGGACGGCATCGACGCAGGAACCCACCACCTGTTCCAACCCCGCGCGGCCTACCGCTACCTCACCTCCACTGGCGCCGAGAGGCCAGGTGGCCCAGGCAAGAACTACACCCTCGCTTCCGGTGTCATCGTGACCTTCTACGAGTCCAAGATTTCCGAAGACCGCAGCGAGAAGGTCTTCCTGGACGCGGGTAGGAACCCGCCCGCCGGCGTCGTCGTCAACTACTATCTGAAAGACACGCCCGGCGAAGAAGTTTCCCTCGCCTTCCTGGACGCCGACGGTCGGGAGATTCGCCGCTTCTCCAGCAACGGCGACTCCGGCGGACCCAAAGTTGCGGCGAACACTGGCGTCAACCGTTTCGTGTGGGACATGCGATATCCCCCCGCAGCCAAGGTTGAAGGCGACACTTCCACGGAGAAGAGCCTCGACGGGCCAGTAGCCGCCCCCGGAACGTACAAAGTCCGCCTCACCACCAACGGCTACTCCGCCGTCCAGCAATTCGAGGTTCGGAAAGACCCGCGGGTGCACGCAACACAAGAGGAATTGAAAGCCCAGTTCGACCTACTCATCAAGATACGGGACAAGCTTTCGGAGACCCAGAAGGCCATCAACACAATCCGCACCCTCAAGGGTCAGTTGGCCGGCTGGAAGAACCATCCAGGCGCGCCCACGTCCGTCGTAGACGCCGCCGAAGGCCTGGAAGAGAAGCTCTCGGCCGTCGAAGAAGAACTCATCCAGCCCAAGGGGTCCGCCCCCCTGGACCGGGTCAACTTCCCCACCCGTCTCAACGTGAAAATCGCCTCCCTCACCAGCGTGGTGGCCAGCGCCGACGCCGTCCCCACCCGGCAGTCCTACGACGTGTACCAGGACATCTCTGGACGCATCGGCGTACAGGTTGAGCGGCTGCAGCAGGTGACGGACGAGGACGTTTCCGCCTTCAACAACCTGGTGCAAGACCTGGGTCTGCCCGCCGTGGCGTCCTAAAAGCCGGAAGTCGTCCCACCCATCTCCTGAGCATCGAAGCAACGACGCCCGAAAGCTAGGCCCATGCCGTCGTCTGAATCTCAGTCCAGCATCGGCAGTGCCTGAAATGGCGCAACCGGCATCGGATAATTGGACCGTCTCGAAAACCGGCGGCAGCGGTCACCTCAGTTGAACACGCCAAACCAACCGCCGCGCCCAGACGTGGACGCGCCCCTCGACCCACCGCCCGCCCGCCCGGACCCGGGGGTAGACCTACACCGGCCCAACAGCAGGTTGGGCCGCCTTTTCATCGCCCTCACCAACAGGGACTTCCGGTTTATATGGTTCTTCTACATCCTCAACTACCTGGGCATGACAATGGAAATGCTCGCCCAGGGATGGATGGTCCTGGAAATTACCGACTCGGCCTTCTGGGTGGGCGGCGTCGCCGGATTGCGGGGCGCGGGTCAGGTCCTGTTCGGCATCTTCGCCGGCGCCATCGTCGACCGGTTCAACCGGCGTGTGATTCTAACCATCGCCCAGCTGCTCCGGGCCGTCATATTCCTCGGGATGGCGATTCTTCTGCTCACAGGCAACATCGAGCTGTGGCACATACTGGTCTCAACCGTCTTCCTTGGGATGCTCATGGCCACGGTTCTGCCCTCCAGTGAAGCCATGATCTACGACATCGTAGGACCCCGTCGACTACTGAACGCCTTAGTCATCACTCATGGGGCATTCAGCATAGCCAGAATTCCGGGGTCTATTCTGGCAGGATTCCTAATAGATGGCTTCGGCCTCGGCTACTGCTTCGTGGCTATGACGGCGGTTATGCTATTCAGCCCCCTCCCTATCCTCATCGTGAAGACTCGATACCAGCGCCCCCCGGACTCCGGCGGGCTGTTGAAGAACGTGCGGGAGGGCCTTGCCTATGCCTCCCGCACCAGCTCCATAAGGTCCCTACTCATATTCAGCGCCGTGGTGGAGCTATTCGGATTCTCCTATTTCGTCATGCTTCCCGTAATCGCCAGAGAAGTGCTGGACGTGGGCGCGTCTGGGCTGGGATACCTTTCCGCCGCAGGCAGTATCGGCGGCGTTTTAGCCACCGTCATAATGGCCGCCCTGTCGGAGTCCCGCTCCAAGGGACTGCTCCTCGCAGCTGCCGGCGCGGCGTCAGGCGCGTCCCTGTTCATCTTCGGTTTCTCCTCCTGGTTCACCGCCTCCCTGTTTCTGGCTGCTCTGGTGGGACTCTGTCTGACGTCCTACGACGCTATAATGGGCGCGACGCTCCAGCTTCTCTCCATAGACAGAATGCGCGGACGAATTCTGGGCCTTTACAGCCTAACCTTTGGCTTCACTCCCCTTGGGGGATTTGTCAGTGGCATAATCGCAACTTTTACCAGCGCCGCCGTCGCCGTCTCCACGGGCGGCGTCGTCATCATGGCCGCCGTATCTGTTATGCTGGTCACCTACAAAGGCCTCAAAAACGCCGGAAACCACCCGCCCCAGGACTACCAACCGACGGACCAAGAAAATGACTGCCCAAGCCCACATTCCAACCCCACAGAAACGCCGGGACGAAGCAGCGAGGAGAGATAACTATGGCTACTCTTGCCGATCCCACCTGGGTTGAATACTGGCTGGAACTGGGGGACGTTCACGTCCTCGATCCCAGACCGTCCCTCGACTACAACCGCGGGCATCTTCCCGGCGCCGTCAACGTCCCCCTGGAGCGTCTCTTTGACGAACGGGGCGCACTGCTCCCCGACGAAGCGTTGGGCACAGTCTTCGGCGAAGCAGGGGTGGACGAATCGAAGCGTTCCCTGGTCTACGACAGTGCCGACGGCCGGCTCGGCGCGCTAATGGCCTGGACGCTGGAGTACCTGGGCCGCGGCGAGGTCTCCCTCAGCGCCCTTCTCTTCGAGGGATGGGAGAAGCAGGGATACCCAGTTTCCACCCAGCCCGAAACTCCCACCGCCTGCGAATTCAACCTTAACGTCAACCCCAACAAGCGGGCCTCCCTCGAGGAGTTGGAATCACCCAATCCCCCCAAGCTCCTCGACCTGCGCAGCCCGCAGGAATTCAACGCCTCCGAAGACCGGTTGCCCGGCGCATCCAACCTGCCCTGGACCGAGTTTCTTGGCAGCGACCATATGCTACTGCGTCCCGACTCCGACCTGGCTCGCCGCTTGAGCAATCTGGGCATCGGACGCATGGACAAGGTAGTCACCTACTCCACCACAGGCGCGCGCGCCGCCATCGGTTACCTCGCCCTAAAACGCGCCGGCTACGACGTTCGCGTCCTACCCAACCTCCTCTAACCCACCCCCTCCCTACATGTCATTCTGAGCGGAGCGCAGCGGAGTCGAAGAATCTCGTCGCCATAAACGCACATCCCTTCCCGTGTCCTCGCGGATGGAGGGACCCATTCCCCGCCACCACACCCATCCTCTGGTAGGGGCGGTTCGCGAACCGCCCGCTCCCTCTACCCTACATGTCATTCTGAGCGCAGCAGAGCGGAGTCGAAGAATCTCGTCGCCATAGACGCACATCCCTCCCATCACTCATCCCCTCCCGTAGAGGCGACCCTTGTAGTCGCTCGCTTCCCCCACCCCCCCATTCGTATTCCACATCCTCCTCCGTTTTGCCCGCGTCGAGAGCCTGCCCCGTGAAGACGGCGGCCGAAATTCATCCTTTCTCCCTACATGTCATTCTGAGCGGAGCGCAACGGAGTCGAAGAATCTCGTCGTCGTAGCCGCCCACTCCTCCCCCACCCCATTCCCTTCCTTCCCGTAGGGGCGGCTCGCGAACCGCCCGCGCCACTCATGTCATTCCGAACCCGACTCAGCGCCCCCACATTTTATTCTGAGCGAAGTGCAGCGGAGTCGAAGAATCTCGTTGCCGTCGCGCCTTATCCTCCCCACCCAGACATCCATCGTATCCCCACTGACACCTTTCCGTTGCCAAAAATCCCCCTCCCCTGCTACCATCCCCCCATGAACAATCCCCATCCCCTATCTCCCTTTTTTAATCCACCCTTCGTTTCCACCACAGAAAATAACGAATCCCCCATCCCCCACTCGTTTGCCCACCTTTTTTGAAACGAGTCCCACGCCTGAAACGAATCATCTCAGGCACAAATTGATACCTGGTCGATTATCAAAACGAGTCAAACGAGTAATCCCTCCCTCTTGTCCTCGCGGATGCGGGGACCCATCCCCCTCCCACGCCCCTAACCGTCATTCCGGCCCCCGAGCCGGAATCCAGCCAATACCCACATCCACTCCAATCCCCACCCCGTAGGGGCGGTTCGAGAACCGCCCGCTCCCTACCCACAAATACATAATCAGAGAGTAAGGCGCACCCCGGAATCCTACTCCTTGCCAGTTCTTTGTCGTAGCAAGTATACTAATAGCTCAAATGTCGGATTAGGTGAGCAAAACGTGGAACTACTTCTCATTTGGGACCAGTCATGCAAATCTTCGCCGTAGTTGGAATTCCCGACAAACAGCGCGCCCGCGTGATCCAGCTGGCTAAGGAACACTATAGCAAAGCAAATGTCTATGTAGTGCCCAATGGGGCCTTCATCGCCTCCGACGGGGAAACTTCGCGAGAGGTTTGCATAAACCTCGGCATAGGCGACGACGAGAAAAACTTAACCGGCGTCGTAGCAATGATGCAGTACTATTGGGGATACCACGACAAGGAACTGTGGGAGTGGATAACTGCTAGGTCGAGAAGCAACGCGATTCAATGGCCGGTAATGTAGGCACTCCCCCGATTGGGGAACAACAGCAGGCTCCCGTCGTCGACGGCTCGCGATACGATAAACTGGAAGAACGCGTACGCAAGATAGAAGATACCATCAATAGAGTTTCCGGCGTGATGAGCGTTATCCGTTGGATTGTCCCACCCCTACTCATCGTTGGTGGCGGTGTGCTCATCTTTATCCTGGGTCAGTCATCAAGCTAGAACGCCGCTTGCGGTTGGCTAAGTTTGGCGATGCCACTTCGGCTATTTCTGGAGCTTGCTTGTAGCCAACTTGTTCTGCAACACTAGGCTATAAGTGCGAAGTCCGGAATCCAAAGCTCGCTGTTAATCACCCCGCACCCCCTTATTCCTCCTCCTCAATGAATGTCATTCTGAACGTGGCGGAGAATCACTTCCCCTGCCCCGCCAACCTTCCCTTACTTGTTGGGTGAACCGCCACGGGTTAAAATGGCGAAGCGGTCCCTAAATCCACGGATGCTCCAACATTAACTCCCATCAAACCAAATTCTCGCAAGGGGTATAAGAATGAAGATGAAGGGCATGGTAGCCATAGTCACAGGCGCCAGCAGGGGGTTGGGCAAGGCCATCGCCCTCACCTACGCCGCCGAAGGCGCAACCGTCGTCGCCTGCGCCCGACCCAGCTCTCCCACCGGCTTGGCCGGCACCGCCGCCGACACCGCCGCTGAGATTCGAGCCAACGGCGGCAATGCCCTCGGCGTCTCCTGCGACGTTACCGACGAAGCCCAGGTGGAGGCCATGGTCGAAAGCGTCATGCAGACCTACGGACGCATCGACGTGCTGGTCAACAACGCCGGCCTCATGATCATCAACGAACCCTTCCTCGACATCGAACCCCACCGGTGGGACATCCTCATGGCCGTCAACGTCAGGGGCCCCTACCTCTGCTGCCGCCACGTCCTTCCCGTGATGATTGAGCAGAAGAAGGGCAGCGTCATCAACATCGGCTCCCGCATGGGCAAAGAGCTGCTCCCGGGCGGCGGCACGGCCTACAGCGCCAGCAAAGCCGCCCTCCACATGGTCAGCCACGCCCTCGCCGAGGAAATGCAGCAACACAACATCTCAGTAAACGTCCTCAGCCCCGGCAGCATGAGGAGCGAAGGTTCCTGGCAAATTCCGTGGAATCGCCAGAATTGGGAAACTCGCATCGACCCTTCCCAAAACGGCCCCGGCGTCGTCTTTCTCGCCCTCCAGTCGGCCCAGACCATGACAGGCGAATACGTCCACGTCGACGAATTCGGCAAGACCTGGGGGCCGGGTGTCAGCACGTGTCAGGCCGCTAGCTAAATCTTGCAGGCCGAAACAGACGACCTCTTCCGGCATCTGCAGCGCTCCGTGGGCCGTGAGCAGACCTTCACCGCCGATAGGCCCATCGGCCGGGCCGCCTTCCGTATGTACGCCAACGCCATTAACGACCCCAATCCTCTCTACACAGACTCCCGATCGGCCCGAAGCGCAGGCCTGAAAGACTTGATGGCGCCACCGACTCTCCTATGCGACACGTTCCGCTTCTACGGTGATGCCATCGACGAAAGCGGTCTCCCCACTGCCCTAGCACAGCTATCCCCCGCAACGCCCCTCCGCGCCGGAAACAGCTACCGGTTCCTCCGCCCCGTCCACCCCTCGGACGTTATCGCCGCTACGCGCAAGGTCACGCGGATCTGGCAGAAGCAGGGCCGCTCCGGCCCGCTGGCGTTCCAGGAAGTAGAGGTAACTTACCGGAACCAACGCCGCGAACTCCTAGCCGTCAACACCGAGGTGCTGTGCTACCGAGAGCCTGAAAAGAACGGCGGCGGTGCATCGTCATGACAGCCGGAATACGCGTCTTCGAAGACGTTGCCATCGGTGAACTCTTGCCTACCCTAGAAAAAGAAATCCGCCTCACTGACATGATGGCCTACGGTGCCGCCACGTGGGATTTCGCCCGCATCCACTACGACGCCGCCTACGCTCGGAAGCAGGGCCTGCCCTCGCCCATCGTTGACGGTCAGATGCTGGGCGCTTTCCTTGCCCAACTAGTGCAGGACTGGGCCGGGCCTCAAGGTTTCCTCCAAAGCCTGGACTTCCAAAACCGTGGCATGGTCTTCCCCGGCGACGTCATCGCCTGCGGAGGTTGCGTCTCTAACCTCCGGCGCGAGGGGGAGAATAACCTCGTCGTGTGCAGCCTCTGGATCGACAACCAGAACGGCGCAAGGGTGGTTGGGCCTGCCTCCGCCACCCTCAGCCTCCCAGCCGGAGACGAACCCAAATGACGACCAAGCGCACAATCAAGCCCGCCCACTACCCGTGGGATCCCAACTTCGAGGATCGGCCCTACTCCCTCGCTGTGGAGCGGCACGGCCTCCTCTGCATCTCCGGCCTGACCGCGGAAACCTACTCGCCGCAGCGGGGAAGCTACATCGTAGAAAGCACTAGCCTGGTCCAGCAGACCGAAGTTATCTTCGAAAAGATGGGCGCCATCCTTGAGGCAGCAGGCTACACCTTCGCCGACGTAGTCTATACCGTTGACTACGCCCTGGAAGCGGTCATGCCCGAATATCGGGCCAGCGGAGCCGTCCGCCGTGTCGCCTTTGGCGATTCAATGCCCGCCGCCGTGGGCATCCTCGTCAACGGAGTCCCCAACTCCGTGTCCCTCATGGCCGTCAGCGCCGTGGCCATGCGCGGCGGCAGGAACAAGCGAGCCGTCTTTCCCGAAGGCACCCCCACCTGGGAACGCTACCGCTCCCGCACCTTCTGGCCCGGCTTCTTCGTCGGCGAAGACTGGTTCTGGCTCTCCGGCTCCACCGGACGCCGGTTCGACCCCGCCACTGGTCGGGAAGCGTACCGGAACGGCATAGACGCCCAGGCTATCGACATCTGGGGCAGCGCCCTCGGTCAGGTGATGCACGACGCCGGCGTGGCCCCCGACCAAATCGTCAAAATCTTCGATTATGTCCACCCCGCAGGCGTGGAAGGCTACCACGCCGCCTCTATAAATCGCGGCGGTCTTAGCTCCGGAAACGCGGCCCAAACTGGAATGGTTATCTCTCGCCTCCTGCATAGGCCCGCCCTCCTCGAGACCGACGCCCTCTGCTATCTCGGCGACGACAGGGAAGTCATCCACATTCCCGGCTGGCAGCGAGACGAGCATTCTCCACCTGCGGCGGTCCGCTGCGGCAAGTACCTCTTCTGCTCTGGCCTGGGCCCCATTGACCCCACCACCGGCGTCATCGTAGGTCTGGACGACTTCAACGCCCAACTCGCCCAGACCTACGACAACCTGCGCCAAGTCCTTGAAGCCACTGGCGCATCTCCCGCCGACGTGGTGCGAACCCTGGAGTTCGTCAATCCCCAAAACGCCTATCGACATGACGCCCTTGACGACGCCAGACGCAGTTTCTATTCAAAAAACCTTCCGGCGGCAACCACCGTTACGGCCAACCAACTCCTTCCATCCGAAGCCCATTTCGGACTGGAGGCCTGGGCCGTCCTGGAGTAGCGAATATGCTTGACTATTACAATATTCTTGACCTCTGCACCCCCGAGGAAAGGCTGGTCCAATCCACGGCCCGGGAGTTCCTTGACGCCAGCGCCATGCCCCACGCTAGCCGGTGGTGGGAGGAGGAATCCTTCCCGTCAGAACTCGGCCCGGAATTGGGACGCATGGGGTATCTGGGGGCCAACCTCCCCGCAGAGTACGGCGCGGCCGGGGTTTCCAACGCCGCCTACGGCCTCATCATGTACGAGTTGGAGAGGGTGGATTCTGGCCTACGCAGCTTCGCCAGCGTTCAGGGAGCGCTGGTCATGTACCCCATCCACGCCTACGGTTCGGAGGAGCAGAAGCGAAGCTACCTTCCCGCCATGGCCCGCGGCGAAGTCATCGGCTGCTTCGGACTCACCGAGCACGAGGGCGGGTCCGACCCCGGCGCGATGGCCACCCGCGCCCGCTCCGACGGCGACGACTTTGTTCTCACCGGCGCTAAGATGTGGATCTCCAACGGCAACATGGCCGACGTTGCCCTCATCTGGGCCAAGGACGACGACGGGGCCGTGCGAGGCTTCCTTGTGCCCACCGACAGCCCGGGCTTCCAGGCCAACATCATCAAGCGGAAGATGAGTCTCCGCCTCTCCGTAACCAGTGAGCTTGTGCTCAACGAAGTTCGGGTGAAACGGTCCCAAATGCTTCCTAAGGTCAACAGCCTTCGTGGTCCCCTGTCCTGTCTGACCCAGGCGCGATACGGCATCGCCTGGGGCGCGCTGGGGTCCCTTGAAGCGGTGTATTCCGAGGCCCTGGCCTTCGCCCAGACTCGTACGACTTTTGGTGCGCCCATCGCATCTCGCCAGCTGGTGCAGGCCAAGCTGGTGGACATGCTGGCCCGGCACACCCAGGGCCTCGCCCTGGCCTGGCGGCTGGCCACGCTGAAGGACCAGGACACCATGAGCTACACCCACGTCTCCCTAGCCAAGCGGCAAAACGTGCGGGCCGCCCTGAAGTCCGCGCGGGACGCTCGGGAGATCCTGGGAGCCAGCGGCATAACCCTGGAAACCCACTCCATCCGTCACATGCTGAACCTGGAGACGGTGGACACCTACGAAGGCACTTACGACATTCATTCCCTCGCCCTGGGCCGGGACATCACCGGCCACAGCGCCTTCGCCTAATCCTATTATGTAAAAAGCCTGCCCCGCGCCTACAAGTCCCTTCCCCCTTGAGGGGGGAAGGTTAGAGCCTGCCCTCGTGAAGACGGGGGATGGGGGTGAACCCCGTGCCCTACAACATTCCCTACGTAAGGACAGCTCGTGACCCCGCCTTCATCCGCTACAAGAACCCGCTCCCAACCGTCATTCCGGCGCAAGCCGGAATCCAGCCCTCTTCCCGCATCCATTTTCATCGTCTTGTGCGGCCATTCTTGGCCACAGTCATTCCGACGGATATTCCTCCCCAATAACCCCATCGGCCCTCAGATCGTCGATCTCTTCGGCCTGCAGCCCCAGAAGCTGCCCAAATACGTAGTCGTTGTGTTGACCCAGGGCGTTCGGTGGAATAGGCGCAATCTGCTTGACGGCCGTTAGGTCCCACAAAAAGCCGGGATAGCGATGCACCCCCGCAACGGCATGATTCATCTCCTGAAAGAACCCCCGCGCCGCCAGATGCGGGTCCCGGTAGAGGTCAACGTCGTCCAGAACCGCTTGGGCAGGAACCCCCGCCGCCTGCAAAATCTCCATCGCCCGCATCTTGTCTTGCTGCCGGGTCCATCCCTCGATTGCCTCGTCCAAGTCATCGGCGTTGCGGCGGCGATGCTCTTCGTCAGCGAATCGAGAGTCCCCCAGCCACCCTTCATTGTCCGTTACAGCGCAAAAGGCCCGCCACTCCTCATCCGACGTTATGTTTACAACAAGCCACTGGTCCTCGCCCAGGCACCGGTAGCAGCCGTAGGGCGCGTGACGAGGGTGACGGCTGCCCCACCGCTTAGGGTTTCGCCCGTTCATCGCAAAGTCCATGAACGGCCCTCCCAAATGATTAAGAAAGGTCTCCACCTGAGACATGTCTATCCACTGTCCCCGCCCCGTGCGTTTGCGGTAGTGGAAGGCGGCGAGAATGGCAAAGACGGCGGTCACCGCAGCAGTCGCGTCAGTGTGCTGAATCAGCGGCGTTGTTGAATCGTCAGTGTCCAGGTATCCCCGCATGGCGTGATGCCCGGTAAACCCGTCCAGCGCGCTCCCTAAGGCGGCGTAGCCCTGGTACGGGCCTTCTTCTCCCCAACCCGACATCCCAAGCATGACGACGTTGGGGTTCATCTTGACCACGGAAGCGTAATCGACCCCTAACCGGGCCGACGTGCCAGCAGTGAACGACGTGATGAGCGCGTCTGCCTTGCCCATGAGCTTCTCGAAAAGCGCCATCCCCCGCGGGTCCTTTAGATTAAGCGTGATGCCCAGCTTGTTCCGGTTGGCCATGTTGTGGAGAGCCGCCCTGTCCCACGGACGCGGCGCGTCCGCGTCGTTGCCACTGTATCCTACCGCCTGTCCTTTCAGGCGCGTCAGTGAGGGTCTGGGAAAAGACTCCAGCTTGATTACCGTCGCGCCCAGGTCTCCCAGCATGGAGCCTGTCATAGGCCCGGCCCAAACCTCCGTCATGTCCACAACCAGTAAACCGTTCAACGGTGGCGAGACTTCCCGATTCACCACATCACCATCCCGACCTCTCGACCCAGTAACTTCCTTTTCCCGAATGTCCAAGAAATCTCGAAAAATCTCCTCCGTGTGCTCACCCAACAACGGCGCTGTTTGCCCGACTTGCCACGGTGTCTCGCTCATCTTCACAGGCGCACCCAACTCCGGCAGTTCGCCGACTCCCAGGTGCTCCGTCCGGCTGAAGAACCGCCGCGCATTCAACTGAGGGTCCTCCATCAACTCACCAAAAGTCAGCACCGGCGCACACATAACCTTGTGGGCCTGGCAAAGCTCAAAAACCTCTCGCTTGGTGTGCTGCATCAGCCACTCGATGAATAGTGCGTCGAATTCCTCTGCGTTCCTGCTCCGTGCCGCCGATTCCGCAAAACGGGGATCTTCGGCAATGTCCGGCCTGCCCATGGCGTCGCATAGGCGACGAAAATAGAGGTCGTAGCCCACGCCCATAACTACGTATCCGTCCTGGCACGGATAAGCGCCCTGCGGAATGCCACCCGGCCAGCGCTCCCTCGAAGTCTTGACGCCTGTGTACTCGTAGAACAGGCTGCGGCTGTCCACGTTCCCCACCAGCGTCTCCAGCGCCGAAACGTCCACCTGCTGTCCCACACCCTGCAAGCTGCTCACAAACAGAGCGCCTAAAGTCGCGGCGGCAGCTGTGGCCCCCACCTGGTACCAGACCACGTCGTGAGCGTAGGGCAGCGGCGCCCTGTCCGGCAGTCCGTGCACGTACATCCTGCCGCTCATGGCGAACACACCAAAATCCGTAGCCTTGTGATTCCGGTACGGCCCCGTCCGTCCAAAGGGCGTAATAGAAGCCACGACCAGCGCGGGATTCACTTCCTCCAGCGCGTCGAATCCCAGTCCCAGAGAGGCCATAAATCCCGGCGGATGGGTTTCTATGAGTACGTGAGCCTTGGATGCCAGCCGCTTCAAGTCTTCCCGCCCGTGCTCGCTTTCTAGGTCAAGCTCAAGACCCCGCTTGCCCGCGTTCAGATGCAGAAAGAGGCCGCTCTTCTCAGGATGCGCTACGTCCCCAGGGAAGGGTCCAACGCTGCGGGCGAAATCGCCGAGGCGCGGCGGTTCAACCTTGATTACGTCCGCTCCGAAACCCGCCAGCAGCCGCCCACAATAGGAGCCGGCGATGTTGTCGCTCAGGTCAAGGACCGTTACGTCGGAGAGGGCTGACTGTGACATGACGGCGCAGCGCGTCCGGCTGGCTAGAGACCCATGAAGCCGGCGATGCGGTCAATCTGGGCCAGGATCCCACCGCCGTCGGCCTCTGCCAGCTTGTTGCGGGCGCTGTAGAGCTGCATGTCGTGTTCAACAGTGTAGGAGATGCCCGCGTAGACGCCGTGTCCGACAACCGTGGAGAGACGGCTCATCTCGTCCGCCGACGCCTTGGCAAGGGCTATCTCCTCGACGCAGTCGCGACCCTCTGTCATGCTGCAAGCGGCGCGGTACGATAGAAGCTCAGCAACGTCTACGGCCACCCGCAGGTCCGCCAACTGGTGCTGAATCGCCTGAAAAGCCCCGATGGGCCGTCCGAACTGGACACGATTCTTGGCGTAGTCAATGACCATCTCCAGAATCTTCCGCCCTCGCCCCACCATCTCCCCGCACTGCACTAGCGTGGCCCACTCCAGCGCCTTGGCGAGAGCATCTCCGCCCTCCCCAACTCGTCCCAAAATATCATCTGCTGCAAGCTCAACGTCGTTAAACTCCACTCTCGCTTGAGGATAACCCGCAATGCTCGTTAAGGGCTCAATCACAACGCCGCGAGCCTTGGCCGACACTAAACCCAGGGTTACACCCCCAGACTCCGGCCCATGTGCGACGCAAATCAGCGTCTCCGCCGAATCCGCGTAGGGCACAAAGTTCTTCACCCCGTTAAGCCTATATCCGCCATCCTTGGGGGCGACTTTCGTCGAAAACTGCTCTTCGCCGAATCCCACGCCATCTTCATACAGGGCGAGGCTCATTATCAGCTTCCCTTGGGCCAGCAGCGGCAATATCTCTTTTCGCTGGGAGGCATTCCCCGCCAAGCTCACCAGCTGACCGCAAGTTACAACAGAAATCATATATGGCGATGGCAGCAAGGCCCGGCCCATCTCCTCCGACAACACAAGCTGGTCGACGGCGTCCCCGCCCTCCCCACCGTGTTCAACGGGAAGCGCCAGACCCAGCCAACCCAGCCCGGCCATCTCCTCCCACAATGCCGGCGAGTACCCCTTAGCAGTCGCCTCCAACTCCCGCACCAGCGTCGTGGGACAGTTCGCCTCCAGAAATTCGCGGGCCGTCCGCCTCAGCATCTCCTGGCTCTCGTTCAATGCGAGTTCCACGTTACCTACCTGGGAAGCCCCAGGCCCCTCTGTGCGATGATGTTGCGGTGGATTTCCATCGTCCCCGCCCCGTGCATGTGCATGCTTTCTCTACTCAATCCCTCGATTGTCCCCTCAATGGGCGCGACGCTGGATTCCGGCGTTAGCGTCCCTGGTCGACCCAAAATTTCCATTGCCTCCTCGGCAAAGTAGAGTCGCTGCTGCGTGCCATACAAAAAGGCGATGGACGCTTCGGCGTTCGGCACCTCTCCACGGCTCTGCATCCACGCCACCTTCCAGCACAGCACCGCCCAACCTTCCAATCCAACCTTGATTTTCGCCAGCTTGTGCCGCACTACCGGGTCCTCGCCCAACACACCGTCCCGGTACGGAGCGTTCTTGCAGAAGTCTACGAAGTCGTCGAACGTGCGCCGCACCCGCGCGTACCGCTCCAGGCCGGCCCGCTCGTAGTCCAACGTGGTCATGGCGTGATACCAGCCCTGATTTTCCTGTCCCACCAGGCACGAGCGCGGCACACGAACGTCGTCGAAGAAAGTCTGCGCCGCCACCTCGCCGTTGATGTACGGCAGCGGGCGCGTAGTGATGCCCGGGGTGTCCATCTCGACGATGAACAGGCTGATGCCACGATGTTTCGGCGCGTGGGGGTCCGTCCTCGCCAGCAGATAGATGAAGTCGGCGTGAGCGTAGTAGCTGGTGAACATCTTGGAGCCGTTCAGCACGTAGTGATCTCCATCCGCCTCGGCGCGCATCTGCAGTGACGCCAGGTCCGATCCTGCGTCAGGCTCCGTGAACCCCTGGCAATACTCCGCTTCCCCCCGCGCGATGGGCGGCAGATAGCGGGCCTTCTGCTCCGCCGTCCCAAACTTGATGATGGCGGGGCCTGAGAAGTTCAACCCCGTGATGCCCACCCTCTGGACCAGGTGATAGCCGATCTGCTCGTCCAAAATGGACTGTTCCAGAAACGTCTTGCCGCCTCCGCCATATTCTTTGGGCCAGCCAATGGTGAGCCACCCCTTCTCGGCCAAACGACGATACAGGTCCCTGCTGAACCAGTATTTCTTTTCCGAGAACGTGCCGAAAATTGTCTCGTATTCAGGAGACATCTCCTCTCGGAGGAATTCGCAAACTTCCTGGCGAAACTGCTGTTGTTCTTGACTGAAGCGAAAGCGCATTTTACGAGTGCCGTCGGCGCAACCGATTATAGCCGAGGGCCGCCGAAACCGCCAACGCACTACCCGCTCCTATATCGCTATTCATCATCTCCCCCTCTTGTCCTCGCGCATGCGGGGACCCATCCCCCTCTCGTCATTCCGACCTCCGAGCGGGAATCCAGAAACCGGTCCCCTGCCGACTAAAGACCCCGTTCAGTCAATGCGTTCGGTCATAATGTGCCGGCGGTTTCGGGTATAGGGTCGCACCTGCTCAGGCCAACGCCCCAACTCCACCGCTTCACCCCACGCATCAGAAAGAAGCACCTCCGGACTCTCCACCTCGTAGAGAGCGTGAAATCGCGGCTCGTCGTCGAACCGCATCTCCTTGCGTTCCCCGCCGATGAGCATAGTCAGTCCACGCATCTTGTAGCGGGCCACCGACACTACCCCGGGCACGGTCAGAAGATTCGGCACGTGCTCCTTGTCATAGACCTCGTTGAACAGGTCCTCCTGCTCTGACTCCACGTCCATGCTGGCGATAAACAGATACTTGGATTTCTTCGTCATGGCTGCTCTCCTTTATCTTTCTTGGTTCAAAATAGTTTCGATGGCGTGTCGCACCAGGTTCTTGGCAAGAATCACCTTGAACCCGTTATGCCGCAATGGACGGGCGTGGGAGAGGGCAAGCTCTGCAACCTCCGACGGTTCCACATCCTTCACAGGCTTGTCCAAGAGGTACTCCTCAGCCTCCTCCGCCCTGTAAGGCGTGGGCGCAACCCCACCCAGAATCACATTGGCGCGCGTGGCAACCCCATCCGACACACTGACCGACGCCGCAACGCTGGCCAGAGCAAAGTCCTCGCCCGTCCTGTCCTGGGCCTTCAGGAATAGGCTACTGGTGTCGATGGGCGGCTTTGGCAGCATCAGCGCCGTCACAATCTCCCCCCGTTTAAGCACGTGCTCCTGCAACTGCTGCTCGTTCGGCCCGGCGAAGAAGTCCTGCAGCGCCATAGTCCGACATCCCTTAGGCCCAAAAGTTTCCAACCGGGCGTCCATGGCAATAAGCGCGGGTGCCATGTCCGAAGGATGCACCATGACGGAAGCTCCGCCCCCCAGGATGGCCAAATTACGGTTGTAGCCGTTCGCTCCATAGCAGTGGACGCCGCCCTTCTTGTAGCACGGGAAATCAGGGTGCCTGTAGTACCAGCACCTCGGCCGCTGGCAGAGGTTGCCTCCGAGCGTAGCAACGCTGCGAATCTGCGGCGTCGCAATAGACCGGGCCGCTTCGGCCAAGATGGGGTATTCACTATTCAGACGTTCATCATCAACCAAGTACGCCAGGGTGAGTGAAGCCCCCAACCGGACCCCGTTCGGTTGCCAGCGAACGCCGTCCAATTCTTCAATCCCCGCTAGAGAGACCAGCCGCCGGGGCTTCCGCAGACCGTCCTTCAATTCCGAAAGCAGGTCCGTCCCACCAGCGATGACCTCCGCCTTGCCCGGCTCCTCCGTCAGAAGCTGCACCGCCTCCTCCAAGCTCTCAGGCTCCGCAAATTCGAACGGGTTCACTTCGTCAGCCCCGAGTTCTTCCGAGCCAGTCCATCAAGCACCTTATCCGGTGTAAGGGGAATCTGCGTAAATCGAACTCCTACTGCGTCGTACACGGCATTAACTACGGCGGCAGCCACGGGAACGCTGGGAGGCTCTCCCAGGGCCTTTGCCCCAAACGGCGCGATCGGATCGTCAGTCTCCACGAAAATTGTCTGAAACTCAGGGAACTGGCCGATGGTCGGGCATTTATGCTCCAGGAAGCTGCCATTCAACGTAACGCCGGAGGCCCCATCCGTCACCAGCTCCTCACTAAGTGTCAGCCCCAACATCTGAGAGACGCCTCCCTCCACCTGATTGACGGCCGTGAGTGGATTGATGATTCTGCCCGAATCATGGGCCGCCACGTATCGGAGCACCGACACGTTTCCGGTGAGCAGGTCCACCTCCACCAGCGCGAAATGAGCGGCGAATGAGTTGATTATGAAATCCGGGCTGCCCGGAACCACCGACGCTTCCGCCTCCATGAATTCCCCCGGCATCCGCCCAGAAACTTCGGCCACCGACGCGAGCCTCTCCCCATCCACCTTGAAAACGATGGACCCCATTACCACGTCCAAGTCCTCTTTCGGTCGCTCCAAGAACGTGGAGGCCATGTCCAGCAGCCCGCTGCGGAGTTTACCAGCGGCCTTCTGTACCGCCAGCCCCGTCGAAAAAGTGCCGGTGGACCCCGCGGTTATCGGCGAATATGGGGCGACGTCGCTGTCGCCGCTGACAACCCGCACGTCCTCATAATCGCAGCCCAGCGTTTCAGCCGCCATCTGAGCCAGGACGGTATGGCCCCCCTGCCCCACATCAACAACCCCGGTGTGCAGGTCAATCCCGCCATTCCGTTGGAGTACCACCCGCGCCGTAGACTCCTGCCCCGGCCCGCCTCGATATACGCACGTGGCCAAACCGACACCACGCTTCAGATGAGGCATAGTCGCGTCCTCGACCTCCGTCCCCCAACCGATGGCCTCAGCCCCCCGCTGAAGACACTCCCGCAGCCCATTGCTGGAGAACGGAATGCCGCCCTCTACGGGCTGTGTATCAATTATCTGGTCCCTCGGGGAAGTACGGCGGCCTGGCTGTCCCTCTAAGCCCACGTGGTTCATCAGCCGAAATTCCAAGTTGTCTATGCCGATAGTCTCAGCGGCATGGTCCATGAGCGTCTCAAGGGCGAAGTGGCCCTGGGGCGCTCCAAGGCCTCGGTAGGAGCCGGCCACCGGCGCGTTCGTGTACGCCAACCGCCCCTCGTAGCGTACGTTGGGGCATCGATACAGGTACAGACCGCCCTGGGCGGCCCGCCGCAGCACTCCCGCACCCGAAGCCAGATACGCGCCGGTGTTCATCAACGTCTTGTTGGTAATGGCCGTGATTTCGCCGCTGCGCTTGAGGCCGACCGTCAATTCTATGACTGCGCTGTGACGCACACGGCCCGAAACGAACTCCTGATATCGAGAATACTCCAGGCGTACGGGCCGTCCCGCCTTCCGCGACAAGATCGCCGCCAGAACGGCGCATCGACTCTCGTCCTTGTTGCCGTAACCTGCGCCCAACGGCGGCCCCACAACGCGAATCTTCTGCGGCAATATACCAAGGGCCGTGGCCAACTGCGCCCGGTCTTGGTGGACGCCGCGGCTGGTTTTCCACACGGTGAGCGCATCGCCGTCCCACTTCGCGAGCGCGGCGCGGGGCTCCAACGGCGCCGCCGAATGGGAAGCCACTACGTAGGTTTCCTCAAGCACAATGTCCGCTTCCCACATGCCCGCCTCCGCATCACCCCGCTTTAGGACCAGCGGCTCCCCGCCCCATAAATTGCCGCCTGGATGAATCTCAGTTGCATCCGGTCGGAGTGCGTTGGCAGCGTCCGTTTCGAAGGGCAGAGCGCGATATTCCACCTCTAGCAGTTCCAGTGCATGCTCCGCCTGCTCTTCCGTCTCGGCGGCAACCACGGCCACTTCGTCGCCAACAAACCGCACCCGCGTGTCCAAGACCTTCATGTCCACCGCCACAAGCCCAGATGATTCCTCGTCAAACGGCGTCAGGATTGCGTGTACGCCGTTGGCCGCCTGCGCTGCGGATGCGTTCACGCTGACCACGTCCGCGTGAGGATGGGGCGAAAGGAGCACCCTGGCGTGGAGCATCCCCGGAAGCTTCAAGTCCGCCGTATACCGGGCCGTGCCCGTCAGCTTCTCGTCAAGCCCCCGGCGAGGCACGGCTCGACCGACTACCCGCAGCGCTGACATCAGTCCGCCTGCTCCTTCATGGCATCGGCCGCGGCCATCATGCCACGGATGATCCGACCGTAGGCGTTGCATCGGCACAGATTGCCCTGCAAAGCCTCTCGAATCTGCCCTTCGGACGGGCTGGGATTCCGACGCAGCAGGGCGTAGGCAGACATGACGAATCCGGGAGTGCAATAGCCGCACTGGCCCGCATCCTCCTCCAGGAACGCCCGTTGAATGGGATGCAGCCCCTCACCGTCCGCCAGACCCTCGACCGTGACCACATCTTTACCCTGTGCCTGGAGCGCAAGCATCTGGCAGGCATATACGGGCTGCCCGTTCACCACCACCGTGCAAGCCCCACATTCGCCCCGGTCGCAGCCAACCTTCGCGCCGGTGAGGTCCAGAATGTCACGGAGAAGACGCAGAAGCGTCCAGTGGTGCGCCGCATCCACATTCCGGACGCGCCCGTTGATCTTCAGGCTCATGGGGGAATCATGGATGCGGGGCGGTGTTGACATGGCGGGATTTTAGCACCATTGGGACAAGGTGGAAACACCGACACCCATCGAATCGCCGGAATCGCCGGAGAGGTAGCGATGAAACGAGTGATCCGATGACATTTCGGGCGTGACTTTTGCCGCCTCTTGGGATATGCTGGCCTTCAGATTCAGAGGGAGGTGCGCATGACCACGATTTTAGGAAGCGGCAACTGGAGCTACACCGTTGTTGAAGGCTGGCCCCGCCTGCCCGAAGGGTTTCTACTCGGGGACTGCGCCGGCGCGGTGGTGGATTCCAAGGGTCGAATCTTCGTCTACACTCGCGGAGAACACCCCGTGGTGGTATTCGACCGGGACGGCAGCTATCTGACCTCCTGGGGCCACGGCGTCTTCGGTGGCACCCACGGCATCGCCATTGCACCCGACGACTCCATCTACTGCACGGACACCCAGCATCACGTCATACGAAAGTTCACCCCGGAAGGGGAACTGCTTCAGACCATTGGCGGCCCTTCCGATAGATTCAGCGGTCAGCCCTTCAATCGTCCCGCCCATCTTGCCGTCTCCCCCGTTTCGGGAGACCTGTTCGTGGCCGACGGCTATGGCAACTCTCGCATCCACCGCTTCAGCCCTGAGGGACAGCTCATCTACTCTTGGGGTGAGGCCGGCACCGGCAAGGGTCAATTCGTCGTTCCCCACAACGTCGTTATAGACGAAGACGAAAACGTATTCGTGGCAGACCGGGAGAACCACCGGGTGCAGGTGTTCACCGCCAAAGGCGAGTTTCTCAGCCAGTGGCCGGGCATCTGGAGAGCGGCGGGGCTCGATATGGACGCCTCCGGCAACTTCTACGTGGCCGAAATGCCCCCGCACGTCTATATAATCGACGCGCCCAGCTTGGGCCACAGCGTCAGTATCTACGACAAACAGGGCAACCTCCAGTCCCGCTTCGGCGATTCTTCCCCCGGCGAAGGGCCAGGCAGCTTTACCGCACCCCACGGCATCGCCGTCGACTCTCACGGAGACCTCTACGTCTGCGAGATGCCCAACGCCAATATGGGGCCGGAGTGGATGCAAGAAGCCATGAGCCGCCACAAACCGGAAGACGGCCCGGCCATGAGGACAATCGTCAAGCTGGCGCGGACCGCCTGAATTCGGCGTCCATCCCCTGCCCAAGAATGCATTGAGGTAGTTTAGGTGAAGAAAAATAGGGTCAAGGAGCTCTGGCAAAGAGGCCGTCCCGCCGTCATGGGCTGGTGCTCCTCCGGCAACCCCTACATCGCGGAGGTCATGGCCCACGCAGGCTTTGATGCCGTGACCCTCGACTGGCAGCACGGCATAGGGGTCTCCCAAACTTCCCTCGTCAGCTGCATTCAAGCCATCGGCAACACGGACACAATGCCAATGGTTCGTGTGCCCAAGAACGAGCCGGACTACATATCCTACGTTCTGGACGCGGGCGCTTACGGCGTCATTGTCCCCATGGTCAACACCCCGGAGGAAGCCGCAGCCGCGGGCCTGGCTTGTCGATACGCCCCCGAGGGCAATCGGAGCATTGGCGGCAGCCGCGCCGCCTTGGCATCGGGCATGGACGACTACGTGAAACACGCAAACGACGAGATTATTTGCCTGGTGATGATCGAGACTCGCCAAGCCCTGGAGAACGTGGAGGACATAGCTGCGGCCCCAGGCATCGACGGACTCTACATAGGTCCCAGCGACCTATCCCTCGACATGGGGGTCAGCCTTTCCGGTTGGGCCGACGATGACCGTCATCTGGCCGCTTGCCGCCGCATCATCGAGGCGGCCCGAAAGGCCGGCGTCGCCCCCTGCCACCACGGTGCAGGGCCGGACGTTTCCGCCGACATGGTTGCCATGGGTTTCGTTCTCTGCCACATTGTCAGCGACGTTCGAACGGTGGCGGCGGCATCTTCCGCCAGTCTCCAGTCCTTCACCAACGCTATGAATGAACGGAACATACCCTTCCGTTAACGCCCGTTTATTATGACTATCGCAAATCCATCCGCAATCCCCTAGGGAGGTGCCGCAGTGCCCAGCGAAGCCATGTTCGCTTTCATAGAAAAGTGCGCCAACAACGAAATGTTCCGCTCCGACCTGATAGCCAACCCTGCTGAGGTCCTGGCCAACGCCGGCCTGGAAGAAGAAGACCTGCGCTCCATCAAGCAGGACGAAGCATGGGCCTGGCTCCGAGCCCTCTGGAACGCCCCGCCCGACTGATAGCCCACCCCCGTTGCCCTCGCGAATGGAGACCTTTGCATATCCGTCATTCCGGCGAAGGCCGGAATCCAGAATCCCATGATTTAGCTATGGCAAGAGTCGTCCCACACCACTATCTGAATGCGTTTCGGTAGTTATGCAAAGGTCTCCGAATGCGGGGAAACCCATCTTCACCCCCTCGCGCTATCCCTTCCCTCGTAGGGGCGTCCCTCGTGGGCGCCCTTGTGTGAAACGTCAATCGCCCCCGGTTAGGAGGGAAACACTACATGCGCGCTCCAAAAAGCAAGAGGCGCCGGCGTTCTAGCGCCGGCGCCTCTATAAGTTCCTTTAGGTTCTTGAACTAGGCTTCTTCGGGTAGGACGGCGAACATGGAGTCGCTGTCAGGCCGGGCCAAAATCTCCTCCACACTACTCTTGAACTGCCGCAGTGTCTCGTCCCCCGCAGGCCCGTCCGGTATCTCGTGGTTGTTCAGCTTGGTCTTGAACTTCTCGAACAACACGTCCTCCGCTCGTCCATGCGGTATCTCAAAGAAATCATGGTTGAAGTGGGGAAGCTCACCAGGCCCAAAGTACCCCTTACCTTCAATGTTGAACCCTTCCAACTCGTGAGTGCCCTTCCCTAATACCTCCCCCGTCTCCACGTAATGCTCCATGACGGGCTTCATCCCGTACTTCTGGATGGGGCAAACCTTCATGCATACGCCGCAGCCGGAGTACTTTGCCATCACGGGCCGGCACCGCTCGTAGACCAACTTGTGCTTCTGAACGCCTCTCCACCAGACCTTGTCCCGCATGAGGGCGCGGCCGGGGCACCGGTTGACGCACACCTGGCAGATCTCACAGAACTTGTGGATGCCGTAGTCCACAGCCTCGTCGTAAGACACCGGCGCGTCGGTGGTTATTACCATCAAGCGGGCGCGGGAACCGAAGTGGGGCGAAAGCAACTGACCGTTGGCTCCAAGCTGTCCTAGACCTGCAGCAACGAACATGGGGATGTAGGGAGCGCTGTTGTCGTTGGGACTGTGCACCTGGGCATGGTAGCCCAGGCTGCGAATGTAGTCCGCCAGAATCAAGCCCAACTGGCTCATGGAGCGGTAGGTGCCGAAGTGCGTGTGCTCCGCAAAGCTGCTGGGGATGGACTGGGTGCGCTCGTAGTCCTGCTCATAGGCCACGCAGATGGCATGCTCGAACTTGGTCCATCGCTTCTTGTACTTGAAGGTATAACGGCGGTCGTAGCGGGTCACCCCCACCTCGCCAAAGCCAAGCTCACGGGCCTTCTTCTTGATCTCCCCCGTAACGTCCTTTCCGGACGGTACGGCGGTCGGGGCGACATCTGCGGATATGGCGGCAGCGTTGACCACCGGCGCCTGCAGACGCTCGTGCTCCAGGTGGCTCTCTTCCTCCTCCGGGCTGTAGACGGTCCACACCCACTCCCGGTCGGCGGTGTACTCAATGTTCTGACTCTCCAGGGGGTAGGACCTGGAATAGAAGTCCACGTCGTTCGGGTTCTGACGGATGCCGGGAGTGGTCGCAAGATCCTCGGCCACCGGAATCTCATAGGTCGGATCCTTCAGGCGAAGCCCCGGGCGTTTGACAATGTGACTAACCTTCTTTGTGGTCATCTAATCTCCCCCTCATGAGCTATTTTGGATATTATTCCCAAGAATACCCTTGGTTATTGGCAGTGTCAACATAATTGAAGATGAATTATGGAACCTTCTTGCCAGTAGGCAGACCGCCTACGCATTGCGTCACATAAGGCCATCAACACGTCGCCTTTGACATCCTACTAAAGGCGCGTGTGTAGAAACCGCTAACCAGGCTGAAATTCAGGAATAGCGGAAAAAGACGCGGAACACGCCCGCTATAAATTGAACTGTGGATCAACCCAGTCGGACTCCTTCTGGTATATCTGAATCCGCGCCCTCTGGTTATCGGTAATGAGTATCTTTCCGTCTTCGGAAATATCTATGGAAGTAGGGCGCGTAAACCGCCACTGGGGTTCGAGACTCTTGACCCTCAGCCGCGCCTTCACATAGTCGGGGTTGGCATCCACGGCCTCCTGCGCCCACTTGGAAAGCTGCTCGGCATCGCCGATGAAGCTCGTCAGGGGCGCGCCCTCCGGGTCGTAAACTTCCACCTTGTTATTCCACCAGTCCGTCACGTACACGTCGCCCTCGTCGTCCACGGCAACGTCGCTGGGGAGCTTCAGTTGGCCCGCGCCGTTGCCTGAGCTTCCGAAGCTTGCCAGATATTCTCCCTCAGGCGAGAATTTCTGAATTCGGTCGTTGTGCCAGTCGGCCACGTAGACGTCACCCTCGCTGTCGATATCGATGCCCCACGGGTGGTTTAACTCCCCCGGCCCCTGTCCCTCGCTGCCCCAGCCCAGAATAAATCGGCCGTCTTTACTGAACTTGGAAACGCGGTGGCTCAACTCTTCAGTTATGTAAACGTTGTCGTCCCGGTCAAAGACAATGCCGCTCGGTCCGTTAAGCTGTCCGGCTCCATGGCCGGGAGTTCCCCACTTACCAAGGTAGACTCCGTCCTTGTCGAAAATAGAGATGCGGTTAAGCCACTCGTCCACCACGTAGACATTCTCATCCTTGTCCAAGGCGATTGCCGACGGCCAGGTGAACTGACCATCCCCCGTTCCCGCGCTGCCAAAGTCGCGGATGAATTCCTCATCTATGGTTACCACGCTCACTCGCTGGCAAGACTGAAATTCGTCGCCGCGGTTGACGACGTAGATGGTCCCGTTGCTGCCGACGGCCAAGTCTACTGGATGACGAAATCCAGGCCCTCCAGTGGCGTTGCGGCCTATGGTGTGGCTGTAGTTGTAGACCCTGCCCCGTACCATGACGGTTTGCATAGCGTTGCCTCCAGAAGAATTGCGGATTTAACCGAACTGGTACTCGCGAGTGGAAGCGATTAGCTGCAGAACTTCGCCCACCCTCTTACCGAAGGCGGCACGCTCCTCCTCCGAAGCGCCTCTCTGAACCGGCCCATCGGCCTCCACGTGTACGATTAGCTCCGACCGGGTATCTGCGTCGATTCGCGCCGGGCCCATCAGGTCTATGCAGATGTCTACGAATTCCGTTGCCGTTAGACTATCCTGGGTAGCAAGCCGATGGATAATAGACTTGATGCCCGGCAGGCTTGTATCTCCCACTCGATTGGCCACAAAGTTGATGCGACGCAGCAGCGAGCCGCTGTCTATCCACTCCTGTCCGGTGTGCCAACCCTCCACGCTGGGCGGGTCCATGAGCGCCTGGCCCTGGTAGTTGGTCTCCAGGCCGATGGGAGCCATGCCGGGCTTGGGGCCAACGTGGTCTTGCACCAGCCGCATGGTTCCCGCCACAACCTCCGCCGGACTCTTCACCTTGGCGTACCAGACGCTCTCGTCCTTGAAGAAGTCGGAGTTGAACAGCATCCGAAGGGTGGTGCGCATGTCATAGCCGGAACTAATGAATGTTTCGCCAAGCATATTGATGGCTACGGGGTCCCGGGGCGCCACGTCCAGCCAGCTGGGCACCTGCACTTCGTCGGCTACGAAGAAATTATAGAGATGTCGAGCGACAAACCGGGCCGTAGCCGGCTGGCGCACGACAATGTCTATGATGTCCTCGCCGTTGAACCGGCCACGCTGGCCCAGGAACGTCTTTTCACCGTCGTCGTGGTCTTGGGGAAGATACTCAAAGCTCCACGGATAGCGGCCATAGGGAAGCCGGGGGATCTTGGCGGCGATGGTCCAGCCGGTGAAGGCGCGGGAGCATTCCTTAACGTCCTGCTCCGTGTAGTTGCCCTGGCCCATGGAAAAGAGCTCCAGAAGCTCCCGTCCCCAGTTCTCGTTGGGCGCGCCTTTGTGATTCTCGTTGTTGTCCAGCCAGAAGATCATCGCCGGATCCCTGGCAAGGTGTACAAGCAGTTCCCGGTAGTTGCCCATGCCGTGCTCCCGGAACATGGCAATCTGGGCCAAGAGCTGGTCGCAATTGTCCACCTTGGCGTTGCCCGTGGCGAACACGTGGTGCCAGAAGAGGACCATCTTCTCTTCCAACGGCCTGGGAGTGTTGATCAGACGGTACATCCATTGGGCCTGACCGTTGGTTGGATTCCCCCCGGGTATCTCGTAACCGGGATTATGGCGGAAGATCATCCCTTCGTCGATGGGCGGAATGCCGTGATCTTCGGGGTAGACCAACTCGTCAACGGTGGCCTCGTAGCCCTTGGCAACTCGTGCCTCCAACTCGTCGCGGGTGGTCCCAAAGCCTGCCCTTCTCATCAGGTGGGCCATGAGTGCAATTTCTTTTTCTGCCATTCCTAAACCTCTTGTCGCAGTGTTCCGACCAAACGTCACGTATCCCAGGCTCGGTGGCCCCATCATATCCAGGGGGTTGGTGAGTGTCAAGGCTGAGTGGCCAAGAACCAACGTCAAGAGGCAGCTAAACGGTCGATTGCGCCTCAGAAGTTGCCCATATATGCACCTTTGAACGCACGGGAGGCCATCTTTGTTGGCCTTATCGGAATTTGTACGACTTGAACGCCTCGGCAAAGGGAATATTCTTCGGTTCGCCGGTCTTCGACCTCCAGAAGCGCATACCCTTGGCCACGTCGAAGTCCCCAACCTGGCTAACGTGCTGCTTTAGCGCTTCGATGGCCACGTCCATAACGTCGGAAACATCGATCCAGGTGTCGGCGTTGTTCCTGTCGGTAATGAGCACTTCGTCCACTTTATGAGGCTCCAGCCCTTCTTCCAGCAGTTCCGGGAAAGTTAGCCTATCCCGCGCTGTCGGAAAAATCGCCGCAAGAGCGGCCTCGCCGGCAGCAATGTGGTCCGGGTGTCCGATGTACGGACTCTCCGTGAGACTTCTCACCGGCGAGGGACAGATGACAACCTGCGGTCTATGACGCCGAAGCTCACGGGCGATGTCTCGCCTCAAGTCCAGGGTGGGCTCAAGCATCGAGTCCTCGTATCCCAGGAACACGACTTCCTTCACCCCCAGCACCCGGGCGGCGTTCTGCTGCTCCCGCTTTCTGATCTCCACCAGCTGGGCAGACGTGATGTTGAGGTCGTCGGAACCCTTGCTGCCATCGGTGCAGATGACCTGCACGACCTCCATTCCGCTGCGACACCACGACGCCACAGTGCCGGCGCATCCGAACTCCGCGTCGTCTGCGTGCGCCACAATTATCATTCCCCTCTGGTAGCCTTCACCGTTGGTCATTTGGCTGATTTCTCCTTAGTTAGTATTTTCAATTGCGATTACTCATTGATTTGCCGGAATTCGCAAATCTCCAATAGAAGATTCCCCATGTCCGACCAACCAATTTCTCAATAGTCTCTGCCGTTCCTCTCAAACTTCAACGCTGCAGCAGGTCGGCGGCACGCTGTGGCGGTTGTGGATTTCGCAGCATCAGAAACAGAAACATCCCAGCCGCGGTCATCGCAGCAATAATCTTGAATCCTGCGCTATAGCTGTAGTAGTCGGCCATGTAACCCGCCAGCAGCGGACCTACAATCTGACCCACCATCAGCACCAGATGTGAGTAGCCCTGGATCATCGGAAAATTCTTCCGTCCAAAGTAGTCGCTCCTCATTGCCGTAATCACCGGCCCCCGAATTCCCCAGGACATCCCCTGTATCGCCGACGCCAGGATAACCTGGCTGAAGCCGTCGGCGGTAGCAAGCAGAAGCAACGCCGACGCGTGACCCAACATGGTTCCCGCAACTATGTAGTGCTTCGGCAGACGGTCCCCCAGAAACCCTCCCACCGGCTGTGCCGCCATGAGAAAGCCGTTGACCGCAATCACCGCCGTGGCTGCCCTCCCTGCGGTGAAGCCCAGGTCCGTCTCCAAGTAGGGCACCATGTGCAAACTCAAGGTGGAAATGACAAGCAGCGACACCGAATGCCCTATGGACATCAGCCAGAATGCTGGAGTCCGCAGCGCCTCTTTCACCGAAAAGTCGAATTCTTGGTCCGCCGATGACGAGCGCTGGGCCCCCTCCGATCCTTCAGACGCCTTGTCATCGGGCGTGTCTCCGTCAGGCAGGTATCCGTAGGGTTCCGGGCTGTAACGCATGATACTGGCCAGCGGCAGCCCGACGATAGCGGCGAAGATGCCGCAGCCCAGTGCCGTCTTGTCCCAACTAAAGTTATTGATAAAGATGGATACCGCTGGCGCAACCACAATGCCGCCGAAGCCCATCCCCATCATCGTAAGTCCCACGGCCATGGCCCGCTTCCGCCGGAACCAGTTGGTCAGGGCAGGCACCACCGGAGTCCAGGCCGCCAAACCTGAGCCCACGGAGAGAACCAGAAAGGCCGCGTAGAACATCGGCACATTCCGAGTCATGCTCAGAAGCACCAGTCCCAGCGCCAGAATCATGAACCCACCGGCCATCACAATCCGGGAGCCGAAGCGCTGCACCAGATAGCCGCCCAGAGGCCCCAGGAAGCCGCTCTCCACGCGAGACAAGGAATAGGCGCCGGAAATCAGCGTGCGGCTCCACCCAAACTGCCGGCGCATGGGCTCGAAGTAGAACTGGAACCCGTGCATGAACAAGCCGCTGCTTATGGCGATGCTGATCATGCCCCCCGCCACCACCCACCACCCATAGAACGTCCCGCGGATGCGGGATAGAGCCCAAGCCACTAACAAGGCAAATCCAACCCCCAGCTTCGGCCTAGGTCAGAAACAGTTTCAGTCTGAATAGATGACGTCAATGCAATTGGTTGGATTGTATCATCTTGCAATCTCGAATTCATAATCGCCGACCCTCTCCATAAAGCCATACAAAGCGAGAAAGTACTCACCAGTCTTCGGCGCCATCCAGTAAATCGAGTATGCTCCGCCTAATTCCGATGGATCCCCTGCATCACAGTGATTAGTCCAATCGGAGACTGCCGTGCCGTCGTCTTGGTACAGATCGGCGCATAGAAGGTTGTAAGATTCTCCATAGAAGTCAAAGTAATACTCCTCGCCCTTGCGGGCGTTGAAGCTAAAGTAGTCGTAGTCAAAGGCATGATCTATGGTTCCGTTAACAGACTGTCCCAGCCTAATCCTGGTGGCGGATTCCGGCGTGTCCCCGTGGTCGTCTATCTCTTGGACATAGACCGGCGTAATAGTAAAGGCGTAGTCGCCGGTCTTCCCGCCGAAGTTCTGAACCGCAAAATAATACTCCTCGGAGCTGGGGGCCTCCCAAAGGATCAGAGGACCATCCGGCCCCAACCCGCGAGCCTTCCAACTGTCACGCTCGTCGCTTACCCCGTCGGGGCCGTAGAGGATGACGCTGCTGTGCCCGAGGTCCTCGTACTCCACGCTTATCCGGTATCCCTTGCCCTCCTCTGCTTGGAACCGAAAGTAGTCGAAATCAAAAATATAGTCCAGGGACCCCTTAATGGTTTCGCCGACCTCGACGAGCGCAGCTTCCGTAGCCCCGTCAGCCTCGGCATCATCGTAGTCGATTTCTGGGAAGGCGAAATCCCCCCCATGCAGCCTTCGAAACAGCTCGCGAACCTCCTCCTGCCGTTCTTCCGGCGTATGCTTCAAAAAACTCCCATATATCTCCTCCTCGGTAGGAGGTGTGCTGAATCTCAGCGCCGGCACGTGCCCTCCGCTGAATTCATAGAGCTCGTTCAACGCGGACGACATGGCCTCCCTACCCATGATTCCTAATAGATTTAGCAGCAAGTTTTCGCCCATGCGGTAGGTGCATCTGAAGAAGGAAAATTGCTCGTTCTCTAATTGATAGGCATTATGGCGTATGTTCTCCACCCCCTCATCGATGCAATAACTCTGCACTGCCTCTGAGACCTCAGTTCCCCGGCTTAAGAGATCTTGATGCCCTCGATCGTGATTGAACTGTGCCTCCACTAAATTGGCTCCCCCCTCTACGAGCCACTGACGGCCTGTGAAATTACCCGTAAAGAAGTAGTGGGCGGTCTCGTGGGGAACACCATATGGCTCATCTTGGTAAACGGTTACCCCAATGTGGCTGCCGAAATGCGCCACAATCTGTCCATAATCCTTCTCACTTTCGGTTACTACCAGCACGATTATATCTGAGGTAGGGAAGGGAGCACCGATGAAATCCTCAACGATTTGCGCGGCATCCTCCACCTGCATCAATACGTCTTGATTCGACGTCGGATCAGCCCCCTGGACTATCCATACGTTTGCCTCGCCGGCGAGCGGAAGTGAAATGGAAGCATGATCTAGGTAGTGTTCGTTGAGCAGATCTCTGAACAAGTTGGGCATCTTGGCGGAAAGCGTCACAACCAGCGCTGCCTCTTCATCGTCCAGGCCGTCGACGAACCAGGGTTGAACTGTCAAGACACCGAGCAGTTCCGAATCCAACCTCCTTAAGGCGTGAAGAAGGAAAAAGTCCAGGTCCCTTACGACGCCGCTTTGGTACCTGGGCCAACCGATAACTTTCCTGGTAAACTCCACGTCGGTGGATGCCATGGTGGCTAAAGTATATATAGCAGAGCTCTCGAGCTTCGTCACACCGTCGAGGAACCAGGGGTGGGCAACTATCTCATTGAAGAACTCGGTGTCTCTGGTTGCTATGTAGAGCAAGGCGACTCTGGCATCGCTCTCACGTTCCGTCACGCCGTCAGCGAACCAACCCGTTCCCACTATCGAATCAGCCAGCTTGGGATCCTTGCCTATCAAGCTGAATATGTGGGTTAGGGAAGCTCTCTCAGCCTGAGTCACATCGTCGGCAAACCAGGGAAGGGCAACTATTGCATTGGCCATTTCGAGGTTGCTGGATGCAACATCGTTCAGTACGAGAAGGGCCCTTCCCTCAACCTCTGTTAAGTTGTCAGTGAACCAGGGAAGAGTCGCAACATGTTTAGCCAACTCAAGGTCTTTGTATGCGATGAGGGCTAATCCCCACAAGGCATCCGCGTGTCCCTTAGTCATGTCGCCAGCCATGTATGGGAAAGCTGTTATTTCAATGGCTAAGTCTATGTCTACATTTGCTATGAAGGCCAGTTGGTCTAGAACAACGATCTCATCTTGCATCACCTCATTGGCTAGCCAGGGGAAAACTGCCACCTCCCTCGCCAACTCGACGTCTTTGGATGCAATTCGTACTAGCGTGGATAAAACAACCCATTCGTCATATGTCACGCCGTCGGCAATCCAGGGAAAGGTAATTATCTTCTGGGCCAACTCTATGTCTCTGGAGGCTATTGCTGCAAAGGCGTTTATTGCATCGCTCTCCACCTCCGTCACGTCATCGGCCAACCAAGGGAGAGCCGCCACCTGATTAGTCAGTTCGATGTCGTCGGCTGCCAATCGAGCTAGACTGCCCACAACTGAACTTTCAGTGTCCGTCACGCCGTCGGCCAGCCAGGAGAGAACACTTACCTTGTTTGCCAACTCGAAATCGATGGCTGCCATACGGAATATGTTGTGCAAAGCTGGGCTTTCCCTATTCGTCACACCGTCGTTTAACCATGCTAGATTCACTGCCCAATTAGCTAACTCTCTATCTTCGGACCCTACGGCGGCAAAAGCAGCTATGACAAGGCTTTCGGCTTCCGTAAGGTCGTCAACGAACCAAGGTAGGGCTGCGACCGTTTCGGTCAACTCGACGTTCCTGGAAGCCATGACGGCAATGGCGTTTATGGCATCGCCCTCTTCCTCCGTCACATCGTCTGCGAACCAGGGGAGACCCACTACATGTTTGGTCAATCCGATGTTGCTAGTTGCTAGGAAGGTCAATCTCACGAACGCATCTATTTCAGCCTCTCCCACTTCTTCGTTTAACCATGTCGTACCCATCAGCAAACCGCCTAGCTCGGGGTCCTTTCCCGCAAGGCTGAATAGGCGCTTTACGGTGGCGCTTTCATCCCACGTTACGTCGTCCACTAACCATGGAAGAGTTACGGCCCAGTTCATCATCCCTATGTCTCCGGATCCTGTGGAGGCGAAGGCGTCTACGACAAAACTTTCAGCCTCCGTCACGTCGTCCGCTAACCAAGGAAGCGTTACGACTTTCGCGGCCAACTCCGCATCTCTGGGTGCAATGTCGGCAATGGCTTCGATGGCTACGCTTTCAGCCTCCTCTACGTCGTCGGTCAACCAAGGAAGGGCTGCAGTCCTTTTTGCTAACCCGACATCTTCAGATACAATGCCAGCAAAGGCATTTAGGGCGTCAGACCGCAGGCTAGTCACCTCGTCTGAAAGCCAGGGGAGATCGGCCATCTCATTAGCGAATTCACCGTCTTCGGATGCGATGATGGATAAGGCGACAATGGCATCGCCCTTAGCCTCCGTCACCTCCTCCACTATCCAGGGAAATTCCATAATTTTGCCAGCTAGGCGAACGTCAACCTCAGCCGCGCCCAGCAAACCCTTCAACGCATCCCGCTCCAAAGCATCCACCACGTCCGAAACCCACGGAAGCGCGGCAACCTGCCCCGCTAGATCTGCGTCCGCAAGCCAAAGGTCGATGAGCGTCTCAACCGCATCGGTTTCAGTCCCCTCATCAGGGTCTTCAAACCACGAAAGCATCTCAGTCAGTCTTGAGGCAGCCACATCCCGAGGGCCAGGTGTAGGCACAGGACTTGGCGTGGGGATTGGTGTAGGTTCCGGCGTAGGCGTTGGGCTAGGAACAGGCGTGGGAGTGCGTTTCGGCGTAGGTACTGGTGTTGGACGAGGACTTGGCGTAGGCGTAGGCGTCGAAGTTGGGCTAGGAACGGGCGTGGGGGTGGGTTTCGGCGTTGGCGCGACCGTTGGCGTGGGAGCGGGCCTGGCTGTTGGTGTCAGGGTAGGTTCCGGCGTAGGCTCAGCAGTTGCGGTCGGGGTGGGAGCAAGCGTGGGAGTGGGTTCCGGCGTTGCGACAATAGTTGCTGGGTTGTCATCGCAACCCGAAAGCAGCGCCATAGAAACCAAACTAAGCGCCAACAGTTTAGCTATCCAGTATCTACCCATGCAACATCCGTTCGTTGCCAGTATAACGACCGGTGGGCAGATACTCAATCGCCCTCAAATTCGGCGGATTCACCCCCTTCTAACGATGCAAGCAACAGCCTACGCCAGCGTAGGTTTGGGAGATGCCGAAGTTTCACTCAGCCTTCGAGTCCCGTTCTTTGCAAGCCGAAAAACAATGGTCTAACCCGGTGGCCATTTCACCTGCTTCTATTTATGGGTTAGACGGCTCTCGACTAAGGAAGCTGCATTATCTCCACTCGAACATTGTCCGGGGCTTCGACGAAGGCAATCCTCATCCCGTTGGGCAGCGGACGGATGGCCTCCAGCACCTTCACTCCCTTGCCCTCCAGCTCCGCCATGGCCCCGTCGATATCGTCTGTCTCGATGCCGAAGTGCTCCAACCCCATGTGCGGGTCGGAAGAACCGGCGGGCAGGCTTTCCGCAGATGCCTGCGTAATGTTTACCCGCACACCTCCCAAGTCCGTTCGAACCGTGACCGAGCCGCCCATCTCCGCCTCGCCCGCCACCGTTGCGCCAAACGTGTCCACGTACCACTGGGCCGTGCTCCTCGGGTCTTCCGCCTTGATGTGAATGTGATTCATGCCAAATTTCATATTCTTAACCCCTTAACTATTTTGCGTCTTTCCAAGGCCTAATGCGCACCTTTCCTCTAGTCGCCGACAGCTTCCTCCAACATCTCGTTCATCTCCCGAATGGTCGCCTGCTGCCACGCCGGAAAACGAAGGCTTACCCTCTTCCGACGCTCAATGCCGAACTGCCTGTCGTCCAGGTCGGGATTCTCCCTGCGGATGGCCGACTCTATCTCCTCCGACTCCCGGTCCGCCACCTCCGGACGTTCAATCCAGTGGCAGATGTAGTCCAACCCCTCAGTGTAGAACACGAAGGCGGGAATGGACTGGTATTTTCCTTCTTTCAGGAACTCGTTCATCACGTCCAGGTTGGAATCTCTCGGAAAGACCCGGACTTCCACGCCTACGCTGTCGGCCAGCTTGGCCATGGTCGGCAGCCCCCGATAGACGTCGGGGCACCAATCTTCGCCCAACGCCAGCACTTTGGCGGGGCCTCCACTGCGTTGGGTAAGAGCGCGAAACCGCTCAAGCTCCCCCTCGTCTAGGTCAAACTCGTCGTAGTATTGCAGAAACCGGAGCTTGTTGACTTTTATCTGCGATAGATACTCCTCGTACGAGAACCCCTGGGCGAATCTCTGGGGCGTTACGATGGTGGTCTTGCCTGTCATGGTCTACCTCCTATTCGGGCCAACGGCCCGTCAGCCAATGTCTCAACCGTGGACGCCTTCAAACTCCCCTTCCTCAACACGCCCGTCCGGGTAGACGATGATGGGCACGGCGCTGCCGTACTCCAGGGCCTCGTCGAGGGCCTCCTGGCTTTCGTCCACCCGCTTCTCCACGTACTTGACGCCCTGGCTGTCCCAGGTATCCCGCAGCTTGTCGCAGGCGGGGCAGAATTGAATGGTGTAAATGACGGGAAGAGTCATGGCATCCTTCCAAGTTTCGGCCAATCATATCCCAATTACCAACGACTGTCACGACACATCCCCCACGTCATCCCAAGCCCCCTACTGCCACCCTGAAGGTCCCCACCTGTCATTCCAAGTCCCATAGAGGAATCTCGTCTTCGGACGCCCCCTGCCCCTATAGCCCCACCTACTTGCCGTCTTTGATCATCGCGGACTCTTACGGGAAAGGAATCGCCCCGCCGCATATTCAAGGTGTGGTTCTGGTAGAGTGTGAGAACATGTCGGCCCCGCTATCAGTTCCAGTGACGATTCGAAAGCATCGGTTCTACCCGCCCTCGCGTATTCGCAGCATCAGCAGGTCGCCGCTCTGCCAGGGTTGTGAACCCACCGCCCAGCTAAGGGTCCGGTTCGCCGCATCCACCGTGGCGTTGGCGACTTGCAGGGACAGGGTCACCGAGCCGTCCAGGGCGATGAAGTTCACCTCCTGGTCCGTGAGTCCCGTGGGCGGATTGACTTGCAGCTTGACCGTTCCCGACTCTCCCACCTCCGGTTCCCACGCGATGCGCTCCAGGGTAGCCGAGGCCCCGTTGACGTCCGTGAACATTGCGGGTTTGAGGACGCCGTTGGTGGTGTCTGCCGCCACCGCCGTGCCGTCGGTGACCGGGTCGAAGAACGCCTCATGCAACGTGCCCGCAGGGGCGTTCACCGTCACCGTCCACTCGTAACGAGATGCATACCCCGTGCACGGAACGAAATAGTATGCTCTATGGTTGAAGTGGAACTTATACGTCCCTTCGTAAAGCGGGCGGGTCGCAGTTACGCGACGAGCATAATAGATGGAATCATTCGTGCCGTCCCCCGATGAGTCCCAAGGAAACGCGTCGCCGAACTCGACGCTAAACAAGTCCGCATCGCCGCCGTCAAACCATGTCTCTGCCCTCGTGTTAGGAAGATCCCCGTAATCTGTATCTTCATAGACTACACTTGAGGCGGCCAACCCCGAGCCTACCACTTGGTCAGGGATTCTACGGAAATACCCCTCGTCCTCCGTATGCATTCTATAGCGATTTCTCTCCTCGTACCTATACGTACGCTGCACACATTTCGTGTATTCCTCGGAACCATCTCCAGCATTGAGCTTCGTCGTGACCGCACCAATCCGTGTCTTGATCTCCCCCAGGGTTATAGTGGGGGCCGTTCCCGTCTCTGGCGGCACGTCCGTTAGAAAGCGCTTCTGGTCCCCAGTAGCCTGCGACGGCGCACCTACAGCCGCAGCGGCAGGCAGCCACAGCTTGTTGCCCCGACTGGCTAGGCTGTAGTAGTCGTCGAGAACGCTCCCGACTTCGCGTTCCCCCGAAAGGTAGAAGCGTCCCGCCTGCTGGGTGCTGGGGAGGTAGGTCTGAGAGTTTTTCAGGAATACAATCGCCTCCCGGTCGTCCCACTGGGCGTCCCTGGCCGCGGCAATGGCCGTCAGCGCGCCCTCAGCCTCCTGCCGTGTATCGAATATTCGGCCTGCGTTCCAGACGGCCACTATATCGTTGGCCCCGCTCCCCTTCAGATACTCCTCAACGCTAAAACTGAACTCCAGAGTCGCTATGTACTTCATTCCAAGGCGCGTCGCGCCGGACTCTGCCGCCGAAGACACGGAATCGAGCCGCACTCGGGCAATCACCGGAGACTCCAAGATCCTCTCTTTCAAGGAGGTGGGGCCCGTATAGAGAACGGGCACTGCTGATGGCGGCGGCGCAGTACCTATGGGTGTCTTTGTTGCTACCGTCGGCGCCTCACTGTCCGTAGGTGTCTCCGTTGCTGTCGACTGCGCTACTGTACTTGCGGGCGTGTTTGTCTCCACCGGAGACGTCTCTGTGTCCGTAGGCGTCTTCGGATCCACCACCGGAGATGCTGTGCCCGTGGGCGTGTTCGTCTCCACTGCCGGCGCCACCGTGCCTGTAGGCATTTCCGATACCGCCGTGGGCACTTCCCTCCCTCCCTCCTGCGTTTCCTGCTCATTGATGGAGAGGCCGCAGGCCAAAAGCATCATTGTCATTCCTGCCAGCAGGATGAGACTGAATCTTCTCATCATTGTGATCCTTCTCGCGTGCATAGGATTGCGACTCTCGTCACGGTGGATGGGGGGACGAGTTGTGGAGAGAGTCGCCGGATCTGCAAGTAACAAACAGCGCCGACAACACCCCAAACATCGCTATCATCCCCTGTCCCCTCACTGCATTCTCCCTATACCCTCAGCAGATACTATGCCTGCCATCGCAAAACCGTTCCCTCTCAATTTGCGCTATTCGCAATTGACCCCGCACGCATCTTCTACTTGGACAATAATAGGGGATTAGGTTCAAAAGAAAAGTGCCGGCCCTAGACCGGGACGAGGAGATTCCCCGAGGCACTCGAAAGCGTACGCGGAGGACCTAGAACGACGGATGCCGACACGAATTGACAGGATTAGAAGGCTTGCTCCTCGTCGCAGAACCACGAAGGAGACTACCCGCCCTCCCGAATCCGCAGCATGAGCTTATCCCCGCTCTGCCACGGCTGCGAACCCACCGCCCAGCTAAGGGTCCGGTTCGCCGCATCCACCGTGGCGTTGGCGACTTGCAGGGACAGGATAATGGAGCCGTCCAGGGCGATGAAATTCACCTCCTGGTCCGTGAGTCCCGTGGGCGGATCGACTTGCAGCCTGACCGTTCCCGACTCTCCCACCTCCGGTTCCCACGCGATGCGCTCCAGGGTAGCCGAGGCCCCGTTGACGTCCGTGAACATTGCGGGTTTGAGGACGCCGTTGGTGGTGTCTGCCGCCACCGCCGTGCCGTCGGTCACCGGGTCGAAGAAGGCCTCGTGCAGCGCGCCTCCAGGGGCGTTCACCGTCACCGTCCACTCGTTGCTGATAACAAAGTTGCAGATTATGTGATAGCGCTAGGGTTCCTTCAGGTCGAATCTATACTCTCCTGCGGGAAGTGGACGGGCAAATGTGATTATCTGATCGTACTTGATCGTGTCATACTCTCCATCACTGTCCGTGTCGGAAGCCGTCGAATCACCGTCCGAAGTGTCGAACAGGGCTGAGTCTCTGCCCTCCAGCCAGAGTGCTACTTTAGTATCAGGATAACCGCCGTAGGCTTCTCTTTGATCGAGTACGGTGCCTCTTGGCCGACCTGATACAAAACTTTGGTTGATATTCCAAAGAGTGTAGGCCTCCCCTCTTTCCTCCGGCCAGTTGAGTTGGTTGCGAATGTACCTGTACTTCTCCACGACGCAGTCTCGGTATGCCTGCGACCCATCGCCCCCTCTGAACTCGGCGGCAACCTCGGTGATCCGCGTCTTCAGATCGCCCAAGGTGATCGTCGGAGCCGTTGACGTGGAGCCCGGAGGAGGCGGCAAGTCCAGCAAGAACTCCTGGTTGTCGCCGGTAGAGCTCATGCTAGTGGCCGCAGGCAACCATCTCTTATTCGTCTTGCTGTGCAGGCTGTAACGGTCGTCGGGTGAATACTGATCCCCCAACCCGAGAAAGTACTGATTTGCCAACTGTGGTTGTGTGCTAAGCAGGGGCAGGGGTCCCGCGCTGGCCGCATCGATTAGGAAGAATATGGCCTCCCTGTCATCCCATTGATCGTCTCGCCCAGCAAGGATGATTGCCTTCGCATTATTGGCTTCATCAATCGTGCTGAAGAATCTGCCATAAAACCACACCGCCACGATGCTGGTCGGGCCGGTGCCCTTCAGGTACTCGCTCACGTTTAGGTTGAACTGCAACACCGGACTAAACGTGTTGTCAGGATAGAGCAAAGTATCTGATGAGAAAGAGGTCAATGTCGCCTTGACGATTACGGGGTAAGAGATAATCTTTTCTTCTATCAAGGAGTCTCCAGCATAAGGAGACCGCGGCGCACTAATCATTGCCACAGACGGTGGCTGTTCCCCCGTCGAAAGCGAGAGCGTAGTAGGTTCCGCAACCTGTGGTGTCGGTTCATCGACCTGGGCGGGTGTGGAGAGGCCGCACCCTAGCAGCATCATTGTCATTCCTGTCAGCAGGATCAGGGTGGCTGTTCTCATCATCGTGGACCCTCTTTCATGCATCGGAATGCGACTCTTGTCACGGTGAATGACTGGACGAGTCATGGAGCGCGTCGCCGGATCTGCAAGCAACAAACAGCGCCGCCAACACCCCAAGCATCGCCATCATCCCCAGTCCCTTCACTACATTCTCCCTATACCCTCAACAGATACTATGCCCACCATTGCAAAACCGTTCCCTCTCAATTTGCGCTATTCGCAATTGACCCCGCACGCATCTTCTACTTGGACAATGATAGGGGGATAATGTTCTATCGAAAAGTGCCGGTCTTAGACCGGCGCGAGGAAATTCCCCGAGGCACTCGAAAGCGTGCGTGGAGGACCTAGAACGACGGGGGTAGACGCGAATTGACAGCAGCAGGAAGGACTCTCCTTCCCGTGGTTTACTGCATATCACTACGGCACTGAGGATATTCGTGTCTTCCCAGCGCCAACCTTCCCCTAAGCAGCCACCCTCTCCCCACCCTTAAACACGGCCCGCACCTTCATCAAGTCTAAAATATTCTCCGAAGGGTCCCCCTCCACTACCAGCAAGTCCGCCTTCTTGCCCGGCGCCAACACCCCCACCCTGTCCCCGATTCCCAGGGCCTGCGCAGCATGACTCGTCGCCGATTGAATCCCCTGCATGGGCGACAAGCCTCCATCCACCATGCACTCGATCTCGTACGCCAACTGCCCGAAGGGGTAGCTGCCCCAACCACAATCTGAGCCGGCAATCAGCCGCACTCCCGCATCCACCATTCGGGCGCACTGCTCCAACCGCGCCTTCCGGTGTTCATAGCCGGCGCTGAGCTTGGCCTCTTCCTCCAGCGTTAGCCTGCCAGCATCTCTCTTGGCCTCCAACGCCCAGATGCCGCTCCTCCCGATGTGCATGGTCGGGTTAACCCACACCCCCTGCTGAACGATGCGCCCCACAATGTCCGCGTCGTAGCTGGCCTCCGCCTCTTCATCCATAAAGAAGGCGTGATATATCACCTCGAAGCCCGCCTCCAAAACGTTACGCATCCCCTGGTTCGAGCGACAGTGGGCGCCCACGAATCGTCCCTGGTTGTGCGCCTCGGCTCCAATCGCCTTCAACTCGTCCACGCCGAAGGCAGGACGGTACGGATAGCTGGTAAGGGTGCTACCTCCGGTGGCTATCACCTTAATGAAGTCCGCCCCTTCCTTGATAAGCCCTCGGGTGGCCTTTCGTACTCCGTCCACCCCATCGGCTTCTCCCCCCATAAACCAGAGATGCCCGCCGGTAACGGTAACGGGCCGGCCGCAGGTCAGAAGATTCGGACCCTCAACCTCGCCCTCCTCTATGCCGCGCTTCAGTGACAATCCCGTATTGTGCCAAGCCCCGTTGTCGCACATCGTCGTAACGCCGCTGTGGAGGGCAGTGCGGGCGTTGCGCGCGGAACGAAGCAGCATCAGATCGTCGCCGTCAGACGAGGCTTCTTCACCGGAACGCCCCCGCCCAGCCATGTTTGTGTGCGTGTGACAGTCAATTAGCCCCGGCAGCAGCGTGGCGCCAGGGAAATGCAGGACTTGAGAGGAGTCCGCATCGTATTCCAGATTGGCGGCGGGGACAATACTCGAAATCACGCCGCCCTCGACGACCAGGGCCATGCCCGCTAGAGGTGGCCCTCCCACACCGTCAATGAGCCTTTCTGCCTGTATTATGACTTTCTTCATAGTTGCTTCTCCCTCTGCTGCTCTCTAACTTCAGCGTTCCGATAACGCCTCGGCCACGGAGCGTGTCCCGATGCCCTGATTATATAACCCGCGCAGGGGCCGGTTAAGTGCGCTCAAAGTCATGATCCCCGCGAATATCGAGCCAAATCCTCCCAGCACCCTTGTGGCGTTGAGCCAAGCCGTGTCGGCGAGAATGCCGTTCACCAGGTTGAAGCTCGCCATCGCCCCCTGAATGTGCCAGCTGTACACCGCCATCACCCGTCCCCTTATCTCGTCAGGCACTATCTGCTGCACCATGGCGCTGGAAAGGGTCATGAATCCTGCTTGAGCAAATCCCACTGCAAAGGCAGCAACAACAGCAGTCGTAAGGTTGAAGGAAAGGCCTAGCAGCAGCGGAGTCAGCCCGCTGAGGACCCCCAATACGAAGAGAGTCCGCCCACGGACGACGTCGCTACCCATACCGGCGATACCGAAGGATGAGACCAGAGAGCCGGCGCCAATGCCGATCATAAGAAGGTTCCCTCCCTTGTACAACTCGGCCCCTTCGGATAATCCAAGCCTGTCCCTGGAGAGAACGGGAAACAGCGTCTCGTAGGACATCGCCAGGGCGCAGTGGGCTATTACCACCAGAAATAGGGGCAGCAGCAGCCTGTGGTTGTAGACAAAGGACAATCCCTCCCCCAGATTGCTGATGGCGCTCCGGCTACGGTCCACCACTCCTCTTGAAACGGTCCGGATTCGCAGCACCAGCATGAGGCCAATCGCGTATAGACCCAGGGCAATGACGAAAGCCCATTCGCCATAGCCCAGGAGCACAACCGGCAATATGAAGAGCGGGCCGGTCAGCTTGCTCGCCTGCTGGGTAGCGTGGTGAAAGGCCACGGCATTGACCAACTTGCTCTTGGGGACCAGGTTGGGAAGTAGCGCCTGGGACGCAGGCATCTGGGTTGCCCTGGCGAAGCCGTTCACGGTGGATAGGACCACAAGCTGCCAGAACTCGATGTTTCCGGTAATTACGAGAAGGGCCAAGATTAGATTCTGGACCAGATTCACGGCGTAGGCCCCGGCCAACACCCGACGCCGGTCGAACCGGTCCGCAAGGTAGCCGGCTACCGGAGACATGACCACCGAAGGCATCATTGCAGCGAAGGTTACAATGCCAGCGGCGCTGGACGATCCCGTTTCGTTGAGGGCCAGGGCGGCCCGGGCCACAATGAGCGCCCACGCCGAGGATTGGGAGAAGGCTGTGGCGATCCAGAGACGACGGTATTCGGCATGCTGGAGGGCGCCCAGCAACCGGGAAGTGAAGGTATCTTTCCTCAACAATGTATTCGGGCGTCCCGACGCATGAAGGCGATTCTACGCCCCTAGGTTGAAGAATGCCAGAAGGAACGGACGGGCTGCCCTTCCTTTTTATACCTGTGCATGGTGTACAATGTCCCTGCATTGCACACCACCAAAGTTCAATCCGACCTCGTATCAGGAACGCTGTTCGCACATTCAGTTCCAGCGGGCTGCAAGTTGATTCCACCCTCTTCTCACCCAACCACAACAGCCACCCGCCCCGAAGCAAATTTGCCGCTTGAGAAGGCGTTTGGCCCCCCATGCTAGGAGTAGGCATGCGCACCATCGTCGCCCTTCTTCTCGCCGTGCTGGTTTGCGTCAGTTTCCTTGCGTTCCTGACCGTCTCCAAGGTAAGAAGCACCGTTCTCGAGCCCACCTTCTACACTAGCGTGCTCGAAAGCAACGACTCATACGACGCCATACACGCGGGCCTACTGGAAGAGCTTCAACGCTGGGAAGAGGTCCAGCAGCTTCAGGAAGACCTGGGCATGGCCTCTGATGAGTTCGAGAGTGTGGCGAGTGAAGTTGTGCCTCCTTCATTCGTCAAGGCTCAGATAGACGGGATAATTACCGGCGTTCTGGGCTATCTGCGAGGCGAAGTGGAAGACCCGCAGATTTTCATCGACTTGAGTCAGCCGATTGAAAGACTGCGGCCGGTGAGCCTGGACTACGTAGACCGCCGCGTGGAATCGGCGGAACTGGTCTATCCAACAACTGCGGCAGAGTACGCTGAGGAAGCGCGAACCTTAATTGAATACCTGGAAAGGGGCGTCATTCCCCCACGAGTCCCTTCCCTGGCGAACGTCCCCGAGCAAACGCTGGAGGACGCCCTCGACCAGGTGCTGCCCGTCCTGTCCTACCTTGACCCCCGGACGGCCGCCAGCCTGGAATCTCAATGGGAGGCGGTAAGGGCCGAAGCCCTATCGCAGCCGGAAAGTCCGGAAGCCATGAAGCTGGCCGCCCGCGCCGTCGTCTCCCCCTATATCGACGAAGCTATCGCTAGCGTACGCGCCCACCTGGACGACCATGATCGTCTGGACCTGGTGGAGGCCGCCGCTGAGGCTTCAGAGATGCCGCGTGAGGAATTCGTCGCCGAGGCCGACGCCTTTCGAGACCCCATCAACACCTTACAGGGTGTTGGCCCTACGGCGGCCTTGGTGATCATGGCCTTGGCTACCGTGCTGCTGGCCCTGGTGAACCTGCCCCACCGTGTTTCCATGATAATGTGGCCAAGCATTACCCTTATAGTCGCCGGGTTCATTGCCATCATCGTCGCTGCCCTGTTATCGGCCCTTCTGTCTAATGTCTCCTACGAGATTTGCGGCGATGCTGCGGACTTCGCCTGTGAGCCGGCCTCGGACATTCTCCGGGAATTGACCCGGTCCATGGGTGACTTCCCGAAATTCCCCTCTGTAGCCCTAATCTTCCTTGGCGGCATAGGCGTTACCGTGGCCGCCATAATAATGTCTAGAGGCGCGTCTGCCTCTGCCAGCCCAAGGGGTGGTCAAACCGGCGGCATGGGTTCCGGAAACATGAACGACCACCCTTCAAACAAAGACTGGTAGCCCATAGCAAGACGCCGGATGCGTCGACAACTCCCGAAACCGATGATACCCTTGCCGACGCCCAAATCTGTGTGAGAGGCATCGTCATGGCTGAACAGCCTACCAACCCCAAAGGCCCCGCTCTGGACCTCTTTCCCCTCTTTGGACAGTATGAGGCCATGGCTGCCGAAGAGCTTGAGGGACTGACAGACCCACAGCTGGATTGGACGAGCCCCCGTTGGGGATGGTCCGGGTGGAGCATTCGCAACAACATCAGCCACGTGGCCTCTCACCTGTTCCGATGGTATATCCTCCGCTGGGGAGACCAGATCTTCCCCGAGGGCATCCCCTATCGAGACGAGGTGGACTACCTGGCGGCGCTGTCCCATCGCCAGCTCGACAAGGAGCAATGGTGGGAGATAGACGTCATTCTGGGCAAGCTTGGCGAGGCCATTGCTATGGTCCACGGGATTCTGGCAACCGAGACGCTGGGTTCTCTCCGAGCCAAAACCATCGACATCGAAAGCCCCGGCTTCTACGACTCGATTTCCGAGCGATACCCGGGTACGCTTCTGAAGCACCCCACAGACTCCAATCTTCGCGTGTTCACCCTGGAGGGCTGCTTCCACCACAGCGAGGGAGAGCTAGTGACGCACCTCTACAACGTGCAGCGACTCAAGCGCGCCCAGGGCCTGACGGCGCGGGTAACCCTACCCAATATCGGCTACTGGACCCTCCCCGACTGGGACACCACCGAACCCTAACCCCCTACCCCTCGAAAGTGGGGATCGGAGCTCGTGACTTCAGAACGTTGGTGGGCAGGATTCGTTTTGCGGATGACAGGCGTGAAATTGATTCGATTTGACAATCGACTCGGTCTCAATTCGTGCCTGAGATTATTCGTTTCAGGCGTGGGGATTCGTTTCAAAAAAAGTTGGGCAAACGAATCCGCTTTTAGGTGAATTTGAGTGCTGCTTTGTTAAGGTACGTAGGATTTCCAGCGGAAGGGTAGCAGGGCAGGGGGAATGACGGCAACGGGGAAGATGTCACTTTGGAGTCGCGGGCGGGGGGGGAACGCCGGATTCCACCCGAGAGATGGGGATGAAAACGTTGAGCTTGGGTTGAGGTGTGTGGACCCCGCCCTTCTTAGTAAGAAGGGGCAGCCATTCGCCTCATCATTCTCAGACTGCGGACTGTTGGCCGTTTCCCCGTCAGACTGCTATAATACCCTCTTGCCCGCGCTAGAGATGTCGGGGGCGGTTGGCTCAGTGGTTAGAGCGCCTCGTTCACACCGAGGAGGTCGTTGGTTCAAATCCATCACCGCCCACCACTCAGACGCGGCAACGGAGCCGAGGTGGCGGAACGGCAGACGCGCTGTGTTCAGGGCGCAGTGTCCTTATGGGCGTGTGGGTTCAAATCCCACCCTCGGCACCAAGTTAACTTAAGCGCTTGTAGCTCAGCAGGATAGAGCGCAGCCCTGCGAAGGCTGAGGTCGTGGGTTCGAATCCCGTCAAGCGCGCCACCCCCCCCCAATTTAGCTGCAAAACCCTTGATTCAGCCTGCTACGCATCACTCCCAATATCACAACATGCAGGAGCAACAATTGGCCGATGGTGCTATAATCCCGCCCATCAAGAACAAGAAGGGTGAGTAATGGACTTTAACCAGAACGAGGCAGCGTTGAACACCCTCATCAAGGCCTCAGCCCTGCTCGAAGAAGTGTACCGCACCCTTGAAGATGATGCCCCGACTGGAAATGAGACCCTACTCGAGACCCTGAGACTGGCTAACTATCACACAAGCAAAGCCATACGTGAGTTTGACGACCGCACTAGCCAATCAAGGCCTCAAGTCGAAGGCTAATCCAGCCCAGCTATGTCGGTTGCACGTTCAAGGTCTATTCCAGTTGTTACCAGTTGTGATACCAAGCGCCCACGAGCTGCAAGGTCCGCTTGCACGATCGATGGGAAGCTCATTTGAAGGTCCGGGGGCTGGTCAGCTTGTCCCGCAACTCCGACAAGATCAACTCCTAGGCGGGGGCGATGGTAAGCTCCAAGTGCGCCATTCCCCTTAGACTATAGATGCGCAACACCCGTAAACGCCAACCATGAATCGCAGCAGATATCACTAGAGATTTTCGATGGGGCCACTACTGGACAGTGATTAAGCAGAAGTCCGGATATGTCGTTCGCCACCCTGTTGTAACAAGATGCGCGGCAACATCGAACTAATCTTCATCGGCGTCGTTACGGGGATTGTCTTGGCTGCTATCCTAGGGCTGTGGAGCCGCCGCCATTGGATCGCATGGCGCTGGAGACGTTTTCGAGCGAGCCGGGCTCAGCACCGCGCTGAACGAGAGCAATATCTGAATCAGCCAGTTTTACTCACTACCGGCCAACTGATACACCGAGGTTGCGCCAACATTAATGACGAAATCGAGAGTGACCAGATCATTCCTCTCGGACGTTGCGTGCGCTGCGGAGAACACGGAAGCGGACCTAGAGCCAAGATATAGGGCCTAGGAGACGACAAGGGGTCGTCTCACGCGTGCGGAGCCTTCCTAACCAGCAATTCCAACATCCGGCCTGCGTTTTGGAAGAATCTCGTTGACCGCAGACCCAGACCCCTAATTTAAGATCCCCAATTGACGCCTTCCGCTCGTTGGGTATAATGGAGCTACCGGCCTCGGCAAGAGGCCTCTGCTCAACGCCTTTTCTGGTTCAGCTTTGAACAGTGGTTGTGCAGAACACGCAATAGGAAGGAGAAACCATGGCAGAAAACAATGACATGCAGCAGATGACCGCAATGGACGGCCCCGCAAAGGGCGGCCCGGTATCCATCGAGGCAGGCCCCATCCAATTCTATATGAGGCACCGCGACCTGCTTAACGACCAGGGCGTTGGCCTAATGGTGATGGGTCCCGTGGAAGGCAAGCAGACGGAGCTTCTCCGCTTCGACTGCTTCGACCAGACCCCCCACTACCACTACGGCCCCACCACCGTCAACGAGCGGCACAACCTCGACAAGACCACCGCGGGCAACCCCATCGGCTGGGCCATGAGCCAGCTACGCAGCAACTTCGGCGCCATGCTGACCAAGGCCGGCGCCGAGGACCTCGCCGCCACCGCGGATTCCGACGAAGTGCAGAGCAAGCTGGACGAGGTCGAGTCGGCAGCCAGGGAGATGGCCCTCGCCCAGAGGAGCACCGTCACCCACAATCGCGGCGACCGCATTTTCGAGACGGGCAACATCCGCTTCGGGCTGGAATTCCGCCAGCTTTCAGTTGGACAGGGCCTCGCCATCCACGTCCTCGGCGACGTGGCGGGACAGGAAATTGAGCTTCTCGCCTTCGACTGTTTCGACACGGGGCCTCACTACCACTACGGCCCCCGCAACAAAAACATCCGCCTCTACTGGGACCAGACCATCGTTCCCGACACCCTTCGCTGGACGCTGGACCAGTTCAAGCAGCACAAGCTGCCCCACATGCTGGACAAGGCGGGCTACCCCGGCATCGTGCAGGAGTTGGACATGGACCTGATAGACGCCACCCTGCCGAAGATCGAGTCCGCCGCCATGGAAATGGTGGCCGAAAACTCCTAAAAGAAGCAAAAGCCGGCGGCTCCACTTGGAGCCGCCGGCCCAAAATTAGGGGAGGACGACAGTGCTCTGAGCCGGACTCCCTTCGTTACTCCAAGCGGGCTGAGTAGGTCTGGCAACAATGATTCCAAGCCCGAATGAAGACCTACGTCTTGTTATCGGGAGGATTCTCAGTTCATGGACGGATGACTAGATGTCCAAATCTATCGTAAGTTGGTTGAGCGTCGGCGTAATGCTCCTTACAATTGCTCTGGTCGGTTGCTCCGATGAACCGGCTCCTTCATCGGAGAACAAGACCCTTCCTAGTCCTACTTCTATGTCGACGCCGACACCCACGCCTACGCCTACGCCGACACCAAAACCCACATCCACACCACCCCTCCGGTACACGGGGAACGAACTGACCCTACTTGTTGTCTCTGTCGAATATGACACTCTGGAGTACATCCGGAAAGAATGGCGTGATTGGATTGACGAGGACCGCGATTGCCAGAGCACCCGACAAGAGGTGCTCATCCGGCAGTCAACCAGCCCTGTAACATATGTCGAGGAAGAACAATGCCGCGTTGCATCCGGCACTTGGGTGGATCCGTTCTCCGCAGGAGAATACACGGATCCTATATACTTGCACATAGACCATATGGTTCCGCTAGCCAACGCGCACAAATCCGGTGGGTGGATTTGGAGCGAGGAGAAAAAGAGGCAGCATCTGAATGACCTCTCCTACGATGGCCACCTCATCGCTGTGCGGACCACGGTGAATAGTTCAAAGGGTGACAATGGGCCAGAACAATGGAAGCCACCTGTCGAAGGTTACTTGTGCCAGTACGCAATCGACTGGATAACGGTGAAGGACAGGTGGGAACTATTTGCGAGCGAAGCAGAAGCGGCCGCCCTTGCCGAGATGCTGAAGACCTGCACACCAGCATTGACCCTCACAGTCATATCGCATGACATACCGCAACCAGAGGCTACCCCATCGTCTACTCCTAACGTAGAGCCTACCCCATCGTCTACTCCTACTGTAGAGGCTACTCCATCACCGACACCTGCCTTAGAGTCTACGCCGTCTCCGACTCCTATCGTAGAGCCTACGCCATCGCCGTCTCCTAAGACAGCGGAAAGCTACGAATCTTGTGAGGCCGCTGAAGAGGCCGGCGAACCCCGCATACAGGGAAGTAGCGGCCCTGGCCTAGGCTTTCCAAGCGAAAAGGTGCCCCGAGCCCGAGATGGGGACAGCGACGGTGTGGTCTGCGAGAAATGACGACTGGGGCGCGCTCTACCTAGCCGATTCCATTCCCTCTAACTCAACCGGGTCTTCAGGGAAAGAAACTAGAACCCGTACACCCGCGCCGCGTTCTCGCCCACAATCATCGCCTTCTCCTCCTCCGGCACACCCTCCAGTATCTCGTCCAGAATCTCCAGCGACTTCGGGAACGTCGACTCCGAGTGCGGGTAGTCCGATCCCCACATCAGGTTCTCCACGCCAATGACGTGCCGCATCTGAATCCCCAGCGCGTCCTCCTGGAAGCTGTGGTACACGTTCCTGCGCATGAAATCGCTGGGCATCATCCCGTCCTTGAACCGCATCGCCAGCGACTCCTGCTTCTCCTCGTACGCAATGTCGATGCGCCCGATAAAGTAGGGCAACCACCCCAGCTCGTGCTCCACTTCCGCCACCTTGAGCCTCGGATGCCTCTCCAGAACGCCTGAGAAGATGATGTGGCACAGCGACATCCTCACCCAGTAGTCGTGCTGCACGTAAGATGCCGTGCTCACCGTCGAAATGCCCCTCGTTATGGGGTCGGCCTTGGGCCGGTTAGTGGTAACGTGCAGATTCACCGTAATGTCGTTCTCTTCCGCCAGGGTCCAGAAGGGCTCATAGATGGGATTGTCGTAAGTCCGGTCGGCCCGCGGATAGCTGCTGATCATCACGGTCTTTATTCCCAGGTCTGCCACCCTCTGCGTCTCCTCTATGGCCAGGTCAACGTCCTCGTCCACCAGAATCATCGCCGCGCCCTTCAGCCTGTCCGGATAGGCCTTACAGAACTCCGCCAGCCAGTCGTTGTAAGCGGCAAAGATCCCCCGCGCAAGATCCGGGTCCTCCACGTCTCGATATAGCGCCAGCCCGATGGACGGGTAGACCAGGCCGCCGTGGACCCCATCAATGTCCATGTCCTTCACGTGTTCGCTGGGGATGTACCCGCCGGGTCGTACGTCATCGAAGCTGCCCTTCAAGACAATCTCATCGGGCCGGTCGAATCTAAATCCGGCCTGGGCAATTGATCCAACACCGCCCGTCTCCTTGTTGTCGACCATCCAGGCGTCGATGTCTCCCGCCGGGACCATATGCGGAATCCTGTTCCCAAACTTGGCACGGTCCATCCGTTCCACCCAGATGTCGGGCGGTTCCACCACGTGCGAATCCGAAGAGATAACCTTGTAGTCAGCCACCTTAGCGCCTCCAACAAAGAATGATTAGCCAGAATTCTACGACTTTTGAAGCCAAGGCGCTACCCACCCGGCTCGGAATATCCTAAGCCCTATATTTGTTTCGCTCGCTTGTGCTATACTTCACGCTGCAATGTCGCCCCAGATTAACTTGCCACCACAAGGAGCACGCTGATGCCAACGTCCTATTTGCGCCGAATTGACCTCTTGCCATTGCATGTTTGCCTTCGCATTCTCCCAGTCCTAGGATTTCTGGCCATCGCTCTCTTCCTGAACGCCTGTGGCGGCAGCGATAAGCCCACGCCTACACCCGTTCCGCCTGCGGCCATGTCGGCCACTACACTCACGCCTACGACCACAGCCGCACCAACACAAATACCAACTCCGACGCTGACGCCGACGCCTGCACCCACTCCAACGCCGACGCCCACCCCTACATCCACACCCACTCCAATGCCTACGCCTACGCCTGCACCAACGGGCACCCCTACGCCCGCACCCACTCCAACACCAACGCCCACGCCTGCGCCCACTCCAACGCCTGCGCCGACACCTACACCCACCCCAACACCGACGCCCACGCCTGCACCCACTCCAACACCAACGCCCACGCCTGCACCCACTCCAACACCAACGCCGACCCCTGCACCCACTCCAACACCAACGCCGACCCCTGCACCCACTCCAACACCAACGCCTACGCCAACTCCAACACCGGCGCCGACCCCAAAGCCCCCATTGCCGCCTATTCGGACAGACTTTGCCGAAGCGATATCGGCCGCCAATGCCCTCTACGATTCGATGTTCCAGGAGAGTGTTGATGATCTACGAGCACGCCAGCCGGAACTCGCGTCGAAAATCCAGAATCTGCCATGGGCAGAAAACGGCATCCAGGGAGAGGAGGAATGGGACGCCATCAGCAGCCTAATCCGACTCTCAGATGGCGTCGGAGTGGACCTATCGGAACTGTTGCTCGAAGAGCCATGGGTTGTTGAAGGTAGGAACTATGCAGCCCTGGAGGCCCTTGGAAGTGACGAATACGGCAGCCCCCCCGGGTTAAAGTTAATATCCAATCCCACCATAAGCGACGGCATCACCGACCGGGAAGCCAAGATTCTCGCCACGCTTCCCACCGCCGCCTACCCCGCCGAAAATTACCTTTACGACTACGACCATGACCTTCTGGACAAGCTGTTGGATCCCCAGCAGCATACTATTGAGGAGCGGACCATAATCCTGCCGCTGTCCGGGGAAACGGAGCTAACCATAATACGTACCGGTCCAACTGGTCCACACACCATGAACTACTTGGAGCACTCCGTTCGCGTCATAGAAGAACTTATGGGGTTCCCGTTCCCACGCCGGCAGTTAATCTTCCTGTATGTGGAGGCCCCCGGAGGGGGAGCACACAAGGACACTCACGTGCACCTTAGGCAGGACGAGTTCGTAGACTCCAGGGCATACGTGGGAGCAACCTTTACTCTAGTCGCCCATGAAGCGAGCCATTACTACTGGAAGAGCATACCATCGCCCCATTGTGTCCCTGCCGACGCAGACGTAAGCAAATATATTTGGCTAAGTGAAAGCGTCGCCACATTCATCGAATATACGCTCTATGGATCGTCCCCTTGGTCATTCAGTCCCGTCACTTTGGACGAATTCTTCCGGTTCGGTCACAGCCCATGCGATTCAGCCAAATCAATTGCTGAATTCGAGACTCTGGACGTCAACGAAACAAACGCATTTGACTACTACGACTGCCAGTACACTTTGGGAGCGCGCCTCTTCCACGACCTGTACAACAACATGGACGAGTCAGCTTTCAGTCTGGCTCTGCGGCGTCTATACCTCCACACCTATTTTGATACACCCGCCTGCGATGACGACCCCTCGGTTATCTGCCACCTTCGGGAGGCATTCACAACTTACGCGTCAGAAGAAACAAAGGCCACGGTGGAAAACCTCATCGACCGCCACTACTATGGCCGCCGCGAGTAGGCTTCCCCCATCCGTTTTTCTATCGAAAACCCACCCACCGTGAAGAGGGAAGCGGTAACCCATCCCCATTCCCCCACCCACTGACATCCGCTCATTGCCTCCCAATCCACTCCCATGCTAACCTTCTACCCATGAACCACCACGACCCCACTCATCCCATATTCAATCCGAGACAAACTTTCAATAAGAATAACACTCGTTTCCACCACAGAAAAAAACGAGTCTCGTTTCAAAGCTAACTCCCCATAAGATAACCGTGAATCCCAAATACACTGTCTCGAAATATCACCGCCAATCCCGCCTGTAATCCCAACCCTCCCATCTAACTGTTTGCCCCCCGCAAGCCATCCCCTTTACAACCAACACCCCTTAGCTGTACAATGTCAGCGACTGGGCCAAGGGCAGATGCGTGCCTGGTCTTTTTTCTTTTTCTGGAGGTACACCTTGACTCAACCTACCTACCTCACCAGAGACGGCCTCGTTAAACTACAGAACGAACTCGAGCACATCCAAACCACTCGCCGTCAGGAGGTAGCCAGCAGGATTCAACGCGCCAACTCCATCGGCGGCACCGTAGATAACGCGGAATATGACGAGGCCAAGAAAGAGCAGGCCTTCATTGAGGGCCGCATCCTCGACTTGGAGCGCATTATCAACAGGTCTACCATCATCGAGGACTTGGCAGAGGATTCCGACCACGTTAACGTGGGTTCCACTGTCACCGTCATGAACCAGAGGCGGGGCAGGAAGGAAAGCTACTTCATCGTTGGCAGCCCGGAGGCCGACCCTTCTCAAGGCAAGATCTCCAACCTATCTCCCATCGGCAAGGCCCTCCTGGGCACTAAAGTGGGTCAGATGGCGAGGGTGAAGGTGCCCGCCGGAACCATCAACCTGGAAGTCCTGGACATCCAGTAGACTGCCGACGCACTCCCTTCCCATGCCAAAACGGGTCGCCGACCACCGGACCAGCCGCCAGCAGAAGCTCCAACGCCTCTTGGATAAGGGAATAGACCCCTATCCTCCACGCGTCAGCCGCACCCACTCCAACGCAGAGGCCAGAGACCTTTTCGTTCGGCAGGAACAGTCAGATGACGGCCAAGTCCAGACCGTCACGGTTGCAGGACGGATCATTGCCCGCCGCGGCATGGGCAAGAACACCTTCATAGACCTGCGGGACTCCACCGGAAAGTTGCAAGTACAGTTTCGCGCCAACCTCGTCGGAGACGCCTACGCCCTCCTCCGAGACTTGGACGTCGGCGACTTCATTGAGGCTGCCGGCCCCATGATTCGAACTCGCAGCGGCGAAGTAACTGTGGAAGCCAGGTCCTTCAACCTCCTCTCCAAGTCCCTGCGGCCTCTGCCGGAGAAGTGGCACGGCCTTCGCGACACTGAGCAGCGCTACCGCCAGCGCTACCTCGACCTCATCGCCAACAACGAAGACGTCATGCCGACTTTCATCCACCGCAGCCGCATCATCGAGGCGGTGCGCTCCTTTATGAACGCCCGCCGTTTCATCGAGGTGGATACCCCCGTGCTGGTGCCCATAGCCGCGGGCGCCCTCGCCCGTCCTTTCGTCACCCACCACAACACCCTCGACCAGCAACTCTACATGCGAATCGCCACGGAGCTATATCTGAAGCGGCTCATCGTAGGAGGGTTCGACAAGGTCTACGAGATCGGGCGCATCTTCCGCAACGAGGGCGTCGACCAGGACCACAACCCCGAATTCACCATGATGGAGAGCTACGAAGCCTACGCCGACTACACCGACGTTATGTCAATGGTGGAGGAGATGGTCTGCCACGCCGCTCAAACCGTCTTTGGTTCTGCCACAGTTCAGTACAAGGAGCATGAAATAGACCTCAAGCCGCCGTGGCGCCGCCTGCCTCTCTGCGAGGCGCTACAGGAATACGCCGGAATTGACCTCACGCCTTATCTCCAGGGCGAGGCCGAAACTTCTGACCTGATTATAGAAGCGCGACAGAAGGGCTTCGACCTGGCCCCGGGGCCCGTCCATCAGGTCTACGACAAGCTGCTCTCTCAGGCCGTTGAACCCCATCTGATACAGCCTACGTTCATCATCGACTACCCCATGGCCATGTCGCCCCTGGCCAAGCAGAAGCCCGGCAGCCCCCACCTGGTCGAACGTTTCGAGTGTTTCGTGGTTGAGATGGAACTGGCCAACGCCTACACCGAGTTGAACGACCCGCTGGAACAGCGGCGACGTTTCCAGGAGCAGGAAGAGGCCCGGCGGGTCTACGGCGACGAGGAGACGGACCGGACGGACGAGGACTTTCTACTCGCCCTGGAGTACGGAATGCCCCCCACCGGCGGCCTTGGAATCGGCATCGACAGGCTGGTGATGCTGCTGACGGGCCAAACTACCATCAGGGACATTCTGTTATTCCCGCAAATGCGCAGCAAGGAATAGCTGATGCTCTCCCTTGACCTCATCCGCCATGACCCGGAGTTCGTCGCAGCCGCGTTGGCGCGTCGTGGGGAGGAAGCTCCCGTCGATGACGTTCTAGCCCTCGACGAGAAACGCAGGAGTCTCCAGGCACAAGCGGACAGGCTTCGTGCCCATCGAAACGAGACCAGCAGGACCATCGGGCGGATGTCCGGCGACAGAACTGCCCTCATCGCCCAGATGCGGCAAGTGGGACAAGAGATAGCCGACCTGAACAAGGAACACGACCAGGTCCAGTCCGATCTTCAGACCCTGCTTCTCGGACTGCCCAACCTCCCTCAACCGGACGTGCCCGACGGCGAGGGCGAAGATGACAACGTGGTGCTCCGCACCTGCGGCGAAATGCCGACATTTGACTTTGTTCCCAAGCCTCACTGGGAATTGGGAGAACGCCTTGGGATCATCGACCTGGCTCGAGGCGCAAAGCTCGCTGGCTCCCGCTTCTTCGTCCTCATGGACAAGGGGGCTCGGCTGGAACGGGCCCTGGTCAACTTCATGCTGGACCTCCACACCGGCAAGAACGGCTATACGGAAGCCCAACTGCCCGCCGTCGTGCGACGGGACGTTATGGAAGGTTCCGGCAATCTGCCCAAGTTCGGCGACAATCTGTACCACGATGACGAAGATGACCTCTGGCTCATTCCCACCGCCGAGGTGCCGCTGACCAATTTGCATCGAGACGAAGTGCTGCCCCCCGGCACGCTTCCTCTACGCTACACCGCCTCTACTCCCTGCTTCCGAAGGGAGAAGGCCGCCGCCGGTCGTGACACCCGCGGCATCAAGAGGGTGCACCAGTTCCAGAAGGTGGAGATGTATAAATTCGTCGAGCCTCAAACCTCGGAGCAGGAGTTGGACGACCTTGTCGCCGATGCCGAGATGGTCTGCCAATCTCTGGAACTTCCCTACCGACTGCTGAAGCTGTGTGCCCCGGAGTTGGGGTTTGCCTCCGCCAAGTCTTACGACCTGGAAGTTTGGGCGTCCGGCTGCAAGGAGTGGCTGGAGGTGAGTTCCTGCTCCAACTGCACCGACTTCCAGGCACGGCGAGCCAACGTTCGGTTCAGGTCGGAAACTGGAGCGTCGCCCACGCTGGCCCACACCCTGAACGGCTCCGGGCTTGCGCTGCCGCGAGTGGTCATCGCCATTCTGGAAAACGGACAACAGGCAGATGGCTCCGTACTGATACCCGAGGCCTTACGCCCCTACGCCGGCTTTAGCGTTATCACACCCCCCTAACGCGCGACCAGCCCGCCCAAGCAGCTTATGCACTTACCACTTGAATAGATCGTGTACGTGCTGTTGACGCCGATTTCGCAACCGGTACTGTAGGGGCGGGTTTCAGAGCCTGTTTCAGAAATAGCACGCCAGGCTTTGACCCCGTTCGACCAAAACGACATAGGGCGGAAACGATGTCTCTGCTTGTCGTATGTCGTAGTATTATTGGGCATGGTTACGCTTGGCGTCGCAACGTTTCACCGCCGACAGAGGCGCGGAGACTTTTGAAACAGGCTCTTCAAACCCGCCCTCGCTCCCACGTCCGTTTTCATTCCCTTCCATGCCCTTTAATAAAGCCATAGTTATTCTGATAGTACAGAAGCTTTGATAGGTGTCAACCATTTTTGCCGGTGCGACAATTATTTTTGCCGGTCTGAAACCTCCTCTTTTGTCGGAGTCTGGCCGCGCTGGTGCGGTAACTAGGCATATCGAACTCCAGGATGGCTGAGTGATGTACGGTCCTGTCTATGGCGGCGGCCGTGGCCATGGGATTGGCGAACACCTTCTCCCATTGAGAAAACAGCAGGTTGGAGGTAATCCCCAAGGAGCGGCGCTCATATCGCACGGCAATCAGTGTGAACAACACCTCGGACTCCTCCGCTCCTTGGGGTAGGTAGCTCAGGTCGTCGATGATCAGCAGGTCGAAGTTGTCCAGTTTCCTGAGCATCCGGGGCAACTCCAGGTCCCGTTTGGCTGCAAGCATGTCCTGTTCCAGGCGGTAGGCGGGGATGAAGAGCACGGAGCGGCCCGACTCCACCAACCAGTGTCCTATGGCACACATGGCGTGAGTCTTGCCCATGCCGGGCATCCCGAAGGCCAGCACGTTGACGCCGGCATCCACGAAGTCTCCTTCGACGAGGCGCTGCAGCTGCTGCCTCAGCTTCACCGGCGCCCTCTCGTGCTCGAATGTATCCCATGTCTTGCCCGCCGGCAGCTTGGACGCCCTCCTCAGACGGTTCACTCTCCTGACCCGCCGGTCCTCCGATTCCTGCTCCATCACCTCCACCAGGGTTGCAAGGGCGTCGTCGTGCCCAGCCTCCCGGAACCTCTCAACCGTCTCGGATGCAAGAGTCGGCAGCTTGAATTCCCTGCACAGCTCCTTGATCCGTTCCGCCACTACGCTCGGAGTCTGTGTGTCCATGGTCATCGCACACCTCCCACCAGGAGCCTGTCATATATCCCCAGATCCACCGTATCCCTCAGGCTAAGGCCGGGGACCGGCGGCGGGGCTGGAGTAGATAGCCTGTGCACCGTCGCATAGTCGAAGCTCTCACCTGACTGCAGGAGCCCCTTAAGCACCCTGTCCACATCCGACTCCATAGTTGTCGCCGCCAGATGAAGTATGCGAACGTACTCCACGTCGGCGCGCTCTCCACGCCATCTGCGCAGGGCATCGTAGGCCAGCCTGAAGGTGTGCGTCGGAAACATCTGCTCCCTGTAGCGGTATCTGGCGAAGGCGCCGGGCTTGCGTACCAGGGATCCTATGATGTGACGGTAGTCAATCCGCGCCTCGCCCCGACCGTGTATCCGCTCCATGCGCCCCACCAGTTGTCCCTTGTAGTAGCCCTCCAGGTGGTCTGCGTAAAGCCGGACCCCCACCTCCATCCCTATCAGCCTGGATGGCACCGAGTATCTCCTGTTGCACACACTGATGGTGCTCCACTTCCGCACCCTCACCCGGTAGTTGACGTATTCGGGAATCGGAGCCGGCGGGAGTGGTCGCAGGTGAAGGCGTCCCGCTCGGCCTTGGCCCTCACCAGCCTGTTGTGGCGCTCCTGGACTCTCCTCACCAACTCCTAGTACTCTCCCTGGGACTCGAATTCGCGGCTCCCTCTCAGGATCAGGGCCTGGTCCATGGCATGCTTCAGACGGCGATGGCTCCGTTCCACCACTCCGTTCTCGTGGGAGGAGCGCGGGTTGGTCCTGGTCGATTCCAACCCGTAGTGGGCCAGAACGGCCTCATACCGGGCGTTCGTGGCTCGCCCTCTGCTGTCCCTCAACTCGTGGGTGGCAGCCGATAGGTTGTCGGTGCGCACCACCCGGGGTGCCCCTCCAAGTTCCCACAGCGCTCCCTGGAGCCCCTTCACCAATGCCACGAACGTCTCCCCAAGGCAGACCTCGGCGTAGCTCCACCCCGAGTGGCTCAGTACGAAGTGGAACATCAGATGCCTGAAGGGCTCACCGCCTATGGTCACTCCCAACTTCGTGCAGTGGGTGAAGTCCACCTGGGCCTCCCGGCCCGGCGGATGCTCCTGCTGGAAGTACACCTCCCTATCGGGTCCGTGTAGGGCCCTGTAGTCCCTCACCCGCCTCTGCAGCGTCCTCAACTGGGATCTTCCGTACCTGCCGGGATACCTCTCCTCCAGCCACTCAAGGATAGTTGTCGCACTCAACTCACCTTCAGGATCGGACCGGAGCAAAGGCTCCACGTCCTTGTTCCACACCTCCGCGAACGGGTCCGGCCTCGTTCTCCACCTACGCCTCTTCTTCCTCAACTCCGACGGCATTGGTCCCCTCTGCCACTTCCTCGCCGTTCTCACGCTCATGGCGGCCATCGCCGCTCCTGCCTCTTGTGTCTTCCCTTCCATCATCTTTTGCCTCAGTAGTATTACTTGTTCATCCGTCACCAATCCGGCACCTCCTCGGTCCCGGAATGGTCTTATCTACGGTCCTATTTTCCTAGTGGTTCAACATCATTGAAATGAAGACCATGATAGTCATTGTTCCTCTTGGGGGTTCAATCGTAACGTTGAACCGAGGAGGAACCATGATGTCTACCAAGAAGTACCGTATCAGACTGACTACCGACGAACAACAGGAACTCAACGCCTTGGTCTCACGCGGTCGGGCTGCGGCGTACAAACAGACCCATGCGCGCATTCTGCTGATGAGCGATGAGTCACGCTCGGACGGGGGAATGAAGGACGCGGACATCACCAACGCGCTCGGTGTAGGACAGTCAACGGTCGAGCGAATACGCAAGCGCTGTGTGGAGGAGGGGGTCGAGTCTGCGCTGAATCGCAAAAAGCAGCTGCGTCGGCGTCAAAAGAGACTGGACGGCGAAGGTGAAGCACGGTTGATAGCGATGGCCTGCGGGGAACCGCCGGAGGGGCGTGCCAGTTGGACCCTGAAGCTGTTGGCTGACCAGTTGGTCGAGTGTGAGATAGTCGAGACCATTAGCACCGAGACGGTTCGCCAGGCGCTTAAAAAAACGAACTGAAGCCGTGGCTGAAGCAGAGTTGGTGCATTCCGCCCAAACAGAGCGCGGAGTTTGTGTGCGCGATGGAAGATGTGCTGGAAGTCTACCAGCGCCCCTACGCTGAGAATGAAGTCCTTGTGTGCATGGATGAGACGAGCAAACAGCAAGTCAAGGAGACGCGAGTGCCGCGTCCCGCAGCGCCCGGCTTATCGGCGGCATACGACTACGAATACGAGCGCAATGGAGTGAGCAGCCTGTTCATGCTGTTTGCACCGTTGGACGGATGGCGCCGAGTCGAGGTCAGAGAGCGTCGCACGAAGGTGGACTGGGCGCATGTGATAAAGAAACTGGTCGACGAGGACTACCCTGACAGAGACCGGATCGTGCTGGTAATGGACAATCTCAACACTCACAAGCTGTCCTCGCTATACGAGGCATTCGAGCCTGCTGAGGCGAGGCTTATAGCTGAGCGACTGGAGATACACTACACTCCCAAACACGGGAGTTGGTTGAATATGGCGGAGATAGAGATCGGTGTGCTGGCTCGACAGTGCCTAGACCGACGGATTGCCAATCAAGACATCCTGCGCGGCGAGGTCAATGCTTGGCAGAATCAACGCAACCGGGATGTGATACGAGTGGATTGGCGCTTCACTACCGAGAATGCGCGCATCAAGCTAAAGTCACTCTACCCTTCAATACAAAAAAGTTGAACCACTAGTCGCCTACCGGCAAAAGTAATTGTCGTTGTTCAAGCTTATCCCAAGCACACCTGCTATTGTTCTCAACATAGCTTTCAGACAGCCTCAGGCAGACACATTCCATAAGTCTAGTCACCAGCTCTGAATAAAGCGTAGACTCGTGTCCTGCCTACTCCATCACTCTCCCCCGCGACACTCTAGGATTGAAACCCAAACCTGTGCTATCATCTAAAGCCCCGTGGGGCTGTAGCTCAGCTGGGAGAGCGCTTCAATGGCATTGAAGAGGTAGGGGGTTCGAGTCCCCCCAGCTCCACCACCAACCGTTCTGCTGCTGTCTCACGTTGTCCCAGAAAACCCCGTTTTCGTAGCTAAAACAGGCTGATTGGCACCCCATCCGTACTTCATGATTCCTTCAGTATCCCACATCAAATGTGGTAACATATGTGGGAATAAATCGCGATGGGGATACCTGTATGGCACTATCGGCAACTCGCGTCAGGGCACTCAAGGAACCGGGGAGATACTCCGACGGTGGCGGTCTGCACCTGTTTATCAGCAAGGCGGGACGCAAGTCCTGGGTCCAGCGGATCACCATCAACGGACGCCGTCGCGATATCGGCTTGGGCGGATTTCCGTCCGTAAGCCTCGCCCGAGCTCGCGAGAAGGCGTTGGACAACCGGGCCGCGGTTGCGGAGGGTCGCGATCCTCTGGCCGAGAAGCAAGCGCCCCAAATGCCGACGTTCAGGGAAGCCGCCCATGTCGTCCATGAGGCGAACATACCCCGTTGGCGTAACGCCAGACACATAGCAAGCTGGATACAGACTCTCGAGCGTCACGCCATGCCTACAATGGGCAATACACCTCTAGACCGTATAGACCGCCAGGGGGTACTGCGAGTCCTCACCCCGATATGGACGATACGGCCGGAGACAGCCCGTCGGGTGCGTCAACGGATGAGAACGGTCTTCCGATGGGGAATGGCCCACGACTTCATGGAGTCCAACCCGGCGGGTGAAGCTATCGACGGCGCGTTGCCCCCCATGCCGAAGGTGAAGGCACACCTCAGATCCCTGCCCTATCAGGAAGCCGGTTCGGCGCTCGAAATTGTTGAAGCGTCCCAAGCCTCGATACCCGCCAAGTTGTGCTTCCGATTTCTGGTTCTGACGGCGGCGCGCTCCGGTGAGGCCAGGGGAGCCACCTGGGACGAGATCGACCTTGATGACCATGTATGGCGAATTCCGTCCGGGCGGATGAAAGCGGGAATGGAGCATCGTGTACCCCTCAGCCGACAGGCAAGCGATCTACTTGGCGAAGCATCTGCCTTCCGTGGCGAAGCCGGCCTGATGTTCCCGTCGCCCCTGAAGCAAGGGGCGCCGTTGTCCAACATGACGCTGACGAAGATTCTCCGTTCCGTAGGCCTTGCGGAACGCGCGACGGTCCACGGGTTCCGCAGCAGCTTCAAGAACTGGACACTGGAGCAGACGGACACTCCCTGGGCCGTCTCGGAGGCGGCACTTGCCCACATCCTGGGCAACTCAACAGAACAGGCCTACGCGAGGTCCGATCTGTTCGAGCGCCGCCGCGCTCTGATGCAGCTGTGGGCTGATTACTTGCTCGACTGAACTGTCTGCCCAACTGAACCTAGGATATTTGGGAGTGGCTAAATTCTCCCGTCGCCACTGGTCGCGACTCGATCCAGGCCGTGATGTCACTTGCCTTCCACCTGACGGCAGACGGGCCTACCCTTACGGGCCGAGGGAAACCGCCCTCCTGCATCAGCCGGTAGATGGACGAGCGACTCAATCCGGTGATTTTCTCAACCTCTCGACGCCTTAACAGTCTGTCTTGCATAACGTTCTCCTCCTTATCGATTCTTGTCGTAACAGCAAATAGCTTGACCTGCTGCAACGGGTGCAACACGGTGTCCACTATCGACAGCACCAAGTTGAGCACGGGAGCAAACTGCTTTCCGAATCCGGGAGCCCCTTCGGAAGTTCATTGGAGCGACACCTCGTCGTCTCCACGTTGTGGATTTTGCCTCTGTTGCCATGGGTGAATTTTGAGGAAATGGGGGGCGAATTGTCATGGTTCTTGAGGGGGCCTCTTACGTGAGGCCCCCTCACGGGAACTGCCAATTTCGAGGCCGGATATGATGTCATACCCGTGTACAGGAATTGAGAAATTTGCATAAATGCAAATTGGGGAGCGTTTTGGGCGTAAAATGAGCCGAAAAAGTGCAACTAGGAGGAGTTTTTGTAAGCACTTTTTGGTAAGGGCTGGTTCCACCAATTGGGGGTGATAATTGCATAAATGCAAGTCGGATTTTGGGGCGGTGGGAATAGTTTCTGTCATATAGGGGTAAGCGGTTCGTGGAACGGGGGCTTACGCGGAGACGCGGATGCCCCCACGGGATTTGGATGGCACGGGAGGTCGACCAATGAACAAGAATCAGCCGGGTCGAACAGTGGGAGGGAGTCACAGGGCCGGAGGGACTGTGGCGGCGGAGTAGCGAGTTCGAGTTTAAGGTCAGCGGGTTTTGGAGTCTATGCGACATGTGTCCGCGAGTAACTCACTGAAGGAACAGCGGGAGGGGTAGGGAATTGTGCCAAGACCGTAAGGTCGGCCTCCGGCGTCATTGCCGTGGCACATTCAGGCGATCCCGTTGGCACCTGTCGTATTCGGGGAGGGCGATAAACTCACCCTCCTACTTCCGTTGCATCAGGCGTCGACCGGCGTTGACTAGTACGACCTCAACGCCCGGCGGGGCCTGCGCAGGAGACATGCCGGTCAAGAGAATGGCTGCTAAGGAGTCCAGGAGCATGGTTATTCAGCTGAGAATATCCCGCCTGATAGGTCGGAGTCTCGAATTTGACTCTAGCTTGATCGGTTCAATATGTTTTGCCGCGATTAATGGGGCCGGGGCATGCACAAGTCAGTGTGAACGAGGGGAATCCCTCGGAATACTATATAGGGGGCCGCACTGATGCGACCCCCTATAGGCTCTTCCACAGACACCTTCTCCTGTGCTGTCAGGGGGGTGTACATGGAAAGCGACTTCCAGAGGAATATACACAACTACGCTTTCCTGCCTATTTCAGGCGTGAATCGGCCTCTACAGGAGGTCAACACGCACCAGGTGAAGTTTAGGGCTGGTTCCAGACGCCGGGTACATTCCCATGCCTAGAGCGGTACATCTGTGACGGCGGTCAGGAGGGGAATGCGGTGCAAAGCCCCTGCCTGAGGGTGACATTTTGTCACGGAAGTTAGTCATCGCCGGAATGTCAGCAAAACAGCGATACGCAGACCGGAATCAGTGAAGGCGGGGACAGGACGAATTCTGAGAACCAACAGTTACGGCAACAAAGAAGAAAAGGGACGTGGCGGACGCTTGCCACTTGCGGCTTAGGGCGCTGATGCGAGAGTTGATGTGAGGGCAGGACTGCAAGGGGACGACATGGACTTTGGAAATCGCCCACTGGACGGTGGCGGCGGGTGCGAAGACTGGTGCCCTGTCACGGCAGACTCGAATTGCCCATTGCAGCCGTAGCGGCGGCGGCAAGGAGGGGCAGTCGGTACAAAACCCCTGCCTGAGCGTGACATTTTGTCACGGAAGGCGGTCCCTCTCACGACAGTAAATCGTCAAGGAATTCCGACGCCGGCTCGACGCCTGTCACCAAAAGATGGTCCCTGGCACGGGTGCAAGCTACGTAGAGAAGGTATCGCTCAGTGTTATAGACATCCTCTAGGTCTGATTCGTCCGTCACCGACTCGATTCGTGTCTGCAGGGGTATGACCTCGTCATCACAAGCCATAATCACCACGGCCCGAAATTCCAGCCCTTTCGCCAGGTGCATGGTGCTGACAGATACGTGCCCTTCAACCGTCCGCACATCGTCGTCAAGGACGATATGCCTTTGCTCCGCTCTCTCAATTGCCGCAGTCGCCCGGTCAATCTCACCAGGTGATCGGACGAATACGCTGATCTCATGTGGCTCCATTCCATCGTCCACCAAATGCCTAAGCCAATTGGAGACTGTTTTGGCCTCTGCCTCTTCAGACTTCCTAATGTTCAATGTGGGTTCAGGGCCGTTGAAGACCGAAATTGTGCCCGAACGTTTCTCGGTGTTTCCATCGACGTCGGCTATCTCCGCTCCGAGCAGGAGATCGGAGCGTCTTCTGATTTGGTGCGACGTTCGGTAATTGATTTTCAATGTGTGTGACCGACCTCGGATTTCTACACCCAGAGCCCGCCACGAAAATGGATGTTGGAAGATGCGTTGGCCCAGGTCACCCGCAAAGAAAAGGCCGTCTGGCTGCTCTTGCCCCAGAACCGCCATGAAGCGAAGTTGAGACACACCAATATCTTGAGCTTCGTCAACGATCACGAAATCAAAAGGCGGTCTCTGTTTGTCACTAAATCTAGAGGCAAGCTGGTCCAACATCTCCGAGCGAGTGATTAGGCCACGCTGTTTTAGTTCCATTCGCAGTTTTTCGAAGATCGTCCAGAGAATTTGACGCTGACTTTCCGACAGTCATCGCCGTCGGCCAAGACGTGGAATATCCCGATATGCTTCCCATGAATATAGTTGCCAAGCGTTCACAACCTGCAGCCATTCAGCCAGGATGAAATCATGTGAGAATCGGTTGTTCTTCGCATTTGCAGACGCCTCTACAATCAGTGTCCGAGTCTGCTTTTCTGAAGCAATAGAGGGAGTTCCTATGTTGAGGGTATAGAGTCTTTCTGCGAGAGCATCAATGGGATACACTTCGATACGCTCTGCGAGCCTTGGCTCAGAACTGATGAGGATACGAAGTCGGTCTCGCAGGACATTAGCCAGGGTCTCGGAGAACGTTGTCAGCAATACCCTAGCGTCCGGGTTCTTTCGAGCAAGATGTACCGCGCGGTGTAACGCCACTATGGTCTTGCCGGTGCCCGCTGACCCAGAGACCCTTGCAGGACCGGAATAGTCCCGCTCCACAATGGCTCGTTGAGTGGGATGGAGGAAGACACTCCATCTGTCCCAGGGGTAGTCAAGAGCCTGGGCAAGCTCCTCGACGTCTCGCATGACCCTGAAGCGTCTCATAGCGTCGGGATGCTCGAAAGGATCAGACCCAGCAGGCATTGGGAGGGTGGGCTGTGGCACGCTACCTATCGCAATCTGCAACAGTGCCTCGCCCGCTTCTTCCGGGAGATGACTTGCGATATCTAACAGACTGTCTTCATCCGCGCTGCGCACCTTCTCTAACCACTCAATTGGAACGCCATAACTCAAGAGCGCATCGTCCGGGATATTGGCGGCCGGCGGTGGCATTGGAGGCGCCGGCCTCTCCACAGCAACGTAAACAGGAACCTGTACTTCCCTAATGGTTTCTTGTATCTCTACAATCTGCATTGCGCCAGTTCGTGGATGCACTTCCATTTTACGGGCAAGTGCCCAATTATAGGCGGCGTCGTGATGGTCCACGTAGCAAAGCGTCATGCTTTCGCCGAACTGGTGGACAATAATGCGAATGTCCCGGTTTACCCGCGCAGACCTAAAGCTTCTATCCCTTGCGCCCTCCACTCTATGCATCCTGAGTCCGGGACGCTTAGGGTCTGTTCGGTGGCGTTCAGTCTCGCCAGACTAGCGGTAAACGTGCTGGCGATTCTAAACTGCATGGGTATCAGCCAAACCTTCCCTTAGGCTTCGACCTCTGCTCGAAGCTTGTCCGAAAGGAGGTTAGCACTTATACGCCCTTGTTCAATAGCAGAGGCAATGAGATTCTTTACCCGAAATCTAGTAAGGCGACGATACCGATTCTCCTCGATGGCATTAACCACGCGCCGTGCAACCAAGCCCAACAGATTGTAATTCAGTCCCACCAAGTCAACGTGAGAAGCGACCATGTCAGACACTGGAGTTCGCCCATCGGAGGTTCTGAGAGCTTGACCGTCATCTCGCATCTTCTCTTCATCCAGCCAAATGATCTCGAGCTTGTCTATCCGTTCTCGTCCCGCTGCAATTGCCAATGCAGCATCGTCGATGTCATCCTCTTTGCCTGAATTACATTGCCAGAAAGATAAGGAGTTCCCTTGAGTTTTCAAGTCTATCGTTACAGCATCGGCAGGAATCTCACCCATAGGCAATCCCTTAGCATTTGGCCACTTTGCGCGGGCAATGGTTCTGGCCAAGAACGGCATCTATGTAGTCAAGTCTTCGATAACGTCTAGCACGTATTGCCGCAGCCACGGTTCAGGTTCGTCATGCGCCCGCAGGCATTCAACCATTTCGACATCACGCCAGGATTCCGCCGCTTGCACCGCGGCGTCCCGAATTTCAACGTCATTCATGGCCAGACCGTCGCGCACCAGACCAACGCGCCAGGTGACCGTGCCTATGCGTTCGCACCGCCCCAAGCAGCGCAGGACCGATGCGGCGAAACTCGGCTGAGACGCGTCGGCGCAGAACGCCCTAAACCAGCTAAGAACGTGTGAGACTTTAGTTTCTGCTAACGTGCTAGCTATAATCTCTTCGGCGGGATGCTCCATACCATCCTCAACGGGATTCTCCTCAAAGCTCGCCTGAAGCTTGGCCGCTAGTTGCTTCTGCCCGCCATGATCCGCAACTTGTTCTTGCCAACTCCTCAAAAGGTGCTGTAACTCAATTTGGAAGTTTTTGTTCGCACCAGCTGAACCGTGGGCCAAGTAGTTGCGAATGGCCTTGGAGCTAGGCAGGTCACGCAGGAACGTGGCCTTTATCAACTCGAAGTATGGTGGCGACTTATCAAGCCAAGCTGCAATATTCTTCGACAGTATAGATATGTTCTGCCCAGGGAGCCTGGATTTGCTCGTTTCCCGGCTGCGAGGGTGGATCGCGTTTTGGCCCTGTAGGTACAAATCGAATTCGCGATATTGTAAGTCCTCAAACCATTTGACATTTGAGAAATCCAAACGCGCTTGAGGACTAGGTGAGATATAGCCCACGTCACCACTGCTACTTCTAGAAGGAACCTCTATGTACAGCACACCGCCAGCCTCAGTAATGGGAAAATTCGCTCCTTCGGTGAACGACGGCTTCAATTGCTCTTGCAGAATACGGCTGTCGGTCCTTTGCAACGTACTCATTTCAGCCACGACGAACCTCCATCTGGTCCAAACGCTTCACGAACTTATGGATTTCGTCCCATACTTCTCCTAGCAATTCCCCAATCCCTGCTTCTTCAGGTAGCGGTTGTCCGTACACGTGGAGATTTGAATCCAAAAACACCCTGGACTCATCATAATCGTTAAATCGCGGCTCTAAGCTAATTGTCCAACGTCGTCCATCTTCATCGAAGATCAGTCTGCCCGCGCCGCCAATGAATCGCCAACCCGTGCTCCCAAGAGGCTCCACGTCAAAGAGGCGACTCGATAAGTACTCAAACGCCGAAATCTCGGATTCCGTATCGAAGATAAGCTTAATGTTTATCCCGAAGGCTTGCGGACGTGAGGTATCATAGGTTGAATTGGATAAGAACTTCCCTATCACATCAGACAACCTGTGCAAGTCTTCCCGGGATGGATAGTCCCGGTTGATTATTGACCGAGACGGAGCTAAATCAATCGTGATTCGGTCGCGGTTTAGGGTAAGCTGGATACTGGGTTCGGGCACGCCAGGCGAAGGGTTGGCTATCAGACCGCCCCCAGCTATCTGAAGGTCCGCGCCGACGGCGCGCCTGAAGGCTTCGAATTCCTCTTGTGCGTTGAACGGTGGGAAGCCGACCAGAACCATGTTCACACTGACTACGTCTTCTACCTTCATCACGTGGGTCCTTCTCTTGTAGGCTTCGTTCTGCCTACATCATCTACCGGGAGGAAGTTAGCTTCTGAGCGCGACTCTATCATAATTGAACGCGCCTCGCCAATGCCAGAATGTCATACAAGAGAACCGCCAACTCTCATCTCTCACTCTACTCGGAATACCTTCAGAACTTCATCGCCCAGGTGGTTGATTACTTTGACGGCGATGCGGCCCGATTCGGGCTTGGGGAACGGCCGGGAAATGTTGCTCTTGAGGGAGTTCCATGCGTCAGCGTTGATTTCGGCCTTGAGCGTCGTCTTCAGAGACTTGTAGGGATCGCTGGCGCCCAGGAAATAGGCGTGGCGGACAAAGAACGCTTCTTCGTTGTAGTCGGAGTCTATGAACCAACAGGCTATACCATCAGGTCCGTCGCTGCGCACCTCGCCCGTGCTGGGATGGAAAACGTCCACGCCATTGACTTTGACCTGGATATGGTCGTTGGCCACGTTAAGGATTTCGATGTCGGGCTCACCAAAAATGACAAATAGATTCCCTGTGCCTGTGTTCTTGAGGTCATTGGCCATGTGCAGGTCGGCGTTCATGCGCGCCTTCAGCACCGGGACACGGCCGAGATTTTCGAACTCTGTTGTGTGAGCTTCATAATTGAATGCGCAGGCAATGAGGACATCGAATCCACCGTCGGCGGCTTCTCGCGCGGCCTCTACCAGATCGGGACGAGATACCGTGCCGAACTCGGGACCGATGAAGATGGCAGCCCGGCGCTCGATTCCGTTTTCTTCATCTCCTTCTACGTATCGTCCATCAGCGCACACCAGATGACCTGGCCAGGGCGTTAAGGAAGCAAACTCTATTCTGTCTTCTTTATGCGCCTGTTGGACACCGGTAGTTCTTAGGTTGTCTAGGATCACATCAGCAAAGTCGTACTCGGTGCCGTAACCGTTGGATGACTCCGAAATGACGTCGCCGTGTTCATCAACTCCCAATACCCGGTGGGGCGAGATGCTCTCCACGGTGAACGGACCAGCTACACGCACCTTATTCTTGTCCTCGTAGGGCTTGTCATACAAATACTCATACTCGGCACGTGCGGCTATGGATGCATCGATTTCCTTCTGACGGGCGATTCTCCTTTTCCACCATTTGGCGTGAACCTCCTTCGCTTCATCCGGCCATTCTTCCCCTGCTTCACGGGGAATCTCCCACTCTTCCCAGGACTTTCCAAGAACCCCATTTAACAGGTCTCTTAGAGGTTCCAGGTCCTTTTGAGCTTCGTCCCAAATGACGTCTATCTCTGAGTTGTTGGCAATATCGCGTAGGGTGATGTGGGGAACCCGCTGGTAGACGAAACCCTGTCGAATATTTCCGTAGATGGGGGCTTCCGTGGGTGGTCTTCGCTCAACTTCCGCCTGTTTCTCCTGTCCCTCTTGACTATCTGTGAGCAGGAAGTAAGGGTAGCGGGCACCCATGATACGGGCACGAGCCAGGGCAAGAGCGACACGGGAGGTGTCGATGGTGATCCAGCGTCGTCCCCACTGCTCGGCGACAAAGGCGGTGGTGCCGGAGCCGCAGGTGGGGTCAAGTACCAAATCACCGGGATCCGTTGTCATGAGGATACAGCGTTCCACAATTTTGGTGCGAGTCTCGACTACATACATTTGATTCCTACTGAAACCAGCAGTGTCGGGCCAGACCTCAGACATTACCTTTAGGGGATAGTCGTCTATAAAGTATTTCCATCGAATCTTGGTCCCAGACTTAACAATACGTCCGGATTTCTTGAGTGCGTTCATTCCATTGGGCCAGCTTAATTTCCAGTGACTATTTCTGTTTGGCCGGTAGATTGCACCTTCAAACTCTACGGGAGTGTCTTGTGGTGATGAACCGGAGCTTTCCAAACTCACGAGTCCTCCGACTCGTGAGTTTGGAAAGAATTTCTTAGGATTTACCTTTTCTCCACTGCTAAGACGTCTTAAGGATCCGTCGGGCATCTCAACCAAGTTGTAGAAGTTGTCCGGTTCCTTTTCTGAGAAAAGCTGTCGATACTTGGTGCTCTCTGCATTCTTGGCATACCAAAGCAAGTAGTCAGAAGTTCGGCCTAGCTCATTCGAAACCATACTTCCAGTCTTGGCAAACACAATCTGCCTAACAAAACTGTTGTCCCCGAATACCTCATCCATAAGAGCACGCACCCGGTGTACGTTTTCATCCCCAATCTGTACGAAGATCGAGCCGGTGTCGGCGAGCAGGTCACGGGCCACGGTCAGGCGGTCACGAAGATAGGTCAAGTAGGAGTGGATGCCGTCTCGCCACGTGTCTCGGAATGCCTTCACCTGTTCTGGCTCACGGGTGATGTGGTTACTGTTACCGTCTCTCACGTCGCGACTTGTAGTGGACCACTGAAAGTTTGAGTTGAACTTGATGCCGTAGGGTGGATCCAGGTAGATGCACTGCACTTTGCCGCGCAGTCCTTCTCGCTCCGCGAGAGACGCCATTACCTGCAGGCTATCACCTAGGATCATACGGTTGGACCAGTTGGCGTCGTGCTGGTAGAACTCGGTTTTGGCATCCTCCGAGGGCAGCCCATTGAAGTCGGCGAACATGTCGATTTGGTATTCGTCAGACTCTCGGCCATTCCGTGACTGTTGGCGTAGATCGTCTATGAGTGCCTTCGGATGCAAGCGTTCCTGGATGTATAGCGGCGGCGCATTCACAACCAAATCCGTCCAGTCTTGCGCGTCCTTCCCTCGCCACACCAGTTGAGGATCCAGGTCCCGGTTGCGGCGTTGGTAAGCAACTCTGACCGGACTTTGCTCTTTCTCGTGCATCAGCGGCTGATGCTCGGCAGAAGGCAGGTTTCTGCGTCTGGCTTCTTCGTGGACGAGCGTTTCCACGGATTTGGTTTTCTTGGCGCGTTTTCTAGGCATAAGCGCTTTTACCTCCCTAGCCGACCATTGCCCTAAAGGTTCTAGTCTCTCCTAAAGGGATTCAAGATTTGAACCCCCAATCCAGAAACGTCTGATACATTTCGAGTTACTAACGTCAAGTCATGCAACATGGCCGTGGCGGCCAGTATGCCGTCTACTACAGGCACTGGCCGAATTGCGTACAGCTGACCCCACTTATCCGCCACCTGAGCATCTACAGTTAGGATTCGTGTCGAGAACCTTTTCATCACTTCCCCTAGCCAATCATCAAGCACTCTTGCTTGATTGCGATCGCGGCGCCGTTTAAGCTCTACTCCCCTCCGAATTTCGCCGATGGTTAGTACGCTCAAATAGATTTGCGATTCTTCCAAACCGGCATACCAGTTGGAGACATTGGGGTCGCATCGAGGTCCTTTTCTAACTTCCGAGATGACATTTGTGTCCAAAAGGAACCTCAAAAGTCAAGGTCTCTGGGGAACTCACGAGGCCTTGCGAGGTCAACCCCTTCCAGCGGCGCAACTGCTATTAGCTCTTTGAAGTCGAGTTTCTCGTAGTCTGGATGCTCACCATTCTGCCGTCGAGTGATAGCCCTATCAATCAGTTCGCTGAATTCTTCCTCAATCTCAAACACCTTGGTGAACTCTGCGAAGGCCCATCGACCGTATCGACGAAGGTTGTTAACCCCAGGAACCCAATACGTTTCCATGGTTCGTTTCTTCGCCCGCGAGTCCTCGTTGCGGTAGCCCTTAATCTCCACAACCAGGTGGAGAGGGGCATCGCTACCGAATCCGTCATCAACCTGGACTATGAAATCGGGAATGTAAGTACGAGCATCGGAACCAGAGCGGTATGGCACTTCCAATCCCAGATTGTGGTTCTTGACGTACGCAAGCACCCTTGGATGCGCTTCAGCAACGCGGCAGAACTCGGCCTCCCACGTACTGTCCAAGACTACCCAATTCACATGACACTTGCGCGGGTCTGTTTCCCATCGTAGGGTCTTCGACGTGCTGAAGTTCACGTGCATGGTTGACCCGGAAGGGTTAAATGAATCCAGCAGGGCCTTTATTGGATATTCATTCGTGTGGTTATTTGTGATGGCAGCCGTAATGATGTCGCAGGCTCTATCAGCAAGCCCTTGATACATAAGCTGAGCCGAAGTAGTCCCACCTTTACAGACCAAATACCCATCCATCCATTGCTTTACAATGCGCTTTAGCCTGCCAAAAAGGTGGACTTTGAGCGCCCCGTTGGGATCCCGCCACTTGGTTTCGAGCAGCCGCCTGGTGAGGTTGTAGAGCAACGATGATGTCCTGAGGTCACCGGTATGCACCAAATTGAGGTCGACACCCTCCCCGATGATTCCCTCGTTTCTGGTGATCGACGGACCCACCAGTTCCGGTGTGAGCTCCAGGTATGAATCCTCTGTGAATTCTGCTGCAAGTTCCTCCTTGGGCGGATCGGTGCGATAGCCGGAAACCCTGGGAAAGCGGATTTCCAGGTGATCACGGTCGGGACGTACTGCTTTGACTTGAATCGTTCGGCGAGGCTGTTGTGGCTTAACGACAACTGGTCTGGCCGTGAAGTCGAAGGGCACCCCGAGCACGTCAGCGTATTCAACGTCAAAAAGACCTTCATCGTTAAGGTCGTAGGATTGCCGGCGCAAGGCTCGTCCGATCACCTGCTCACACAGGAGTTGCGTTCCAAAAGCCCGGACACCGAGCACGTGGGTAACTGTACTGGCATCCCAACCCTCGGTGAGCATGGAGACGGACACAACGCAACGGATGGACTGTCCTAACCGCCCCTCTTTGCCCACAGTGTTCATCACTTCCCTGAGAAGGTCTTGGTCGGTGATGTTCTCGGCTTCTTTGATGTCGCCCGTCCGCTCCAGACGTTCCTTTCGGAACCGCTCTATCTCATCGGCCGCCATCTTCCGAAAGCTCCTATCCAGAGCTTCACCGGATTCAAGCTGCTGGCTGTCTATTAGCACCGTGCGAGGCAAAGGAAAGGAATTCCCGTTGTCGTCGAAGTTCCTGAACAGTTTCAGTTGTCCCGGAATCGGATCGCTTGAGCCATCGGTGTTCTCCCGCCAAAAGCCGGAAATGAGATCGTAAACGAGTTTGGAGGTCGAGGTGTTATTGCAAACGACAATAAAGCAGGGCGGAACGGTGATTCCCGCTCTGGACCACGCCTCGTGTGTCTTCTCGTAGTGTCCATAAAGAGCTTCGAGGGCGGTCCGAAGTTGCGTCGGCAGGCTATGAGGGTCCAGATCTCCCTTTGACTTCCCACGTCCCTTCTTGGGCATGTCCTTGCGAATGGTCTCCCATAAGACACGGAACTTCGGCATCTCTCCACCGGGGATATTGTCGGCTACTGGTACTCTGGGCAGTTTGACTATGCCGCACTCGATGGCATCCATTAGAGAGAAGTCGCTCACCGTCCAAGGGAACAGAGTACCTTCTGCGTACCCGGAGCCTCGCAAGAAGAAGGGAGTGGCTGACAGGTCAACAACCTGCCTGACGCCTAAACGTCGTTTAACGATTTCAATGCCTGATATCCAGACACGGGCGGCCTCCTCATTTTTCTTGGCTTCCTTCTTGTCATCGCCCTTAAGGGTACCCTCGTCGTCTTCGCCCGGCTTGTGACGATAGCAGTGGTGCCCTTCGTCATTCAGCACCCAAATGTTTTTCATGCCCATAAGATCGGGCATGACGCGCTGTAGCATCTGACCTTCGGTCTCCATGGTCTCAAGTGCGGGACCTCTGCCTTGCAGGAGCTTCCGCCCGCCCTTGGAAACTTCCCAACGTTCGCGGAGCCTCAGCGCATGGTAGTTGGTTATGACTATTTTAGCGCGCTCAAGATCGCCTAGCATGTCCCTAGGTACTAATTCCCTGCTTTCGTAGTAGCTGTCCGGATCGTTGGGCTGAAGCACTCGCAAACGATCCTTGATTGTTATACCTGGGGCAACTACGAGGAATCCCCGCGTGAAACGCCTGCTTTGGGGGTGCCTGACGGCGTTGATGGTCTGCCATGCAATGATCATGGCCATAACGGTGGTCTTTCCTGCGCCAGTAGCGAGCTTCAAGGCCAGCCTAGACAACTCGGGATTTGCGTCCTTGTTGGCACTGGCCAGGCGGCCGAGGAGACGCCTGCCGACTTGTCCTATCTTAGGCGCAACCTCGGACAACCATATGATGGTTTCTGCCGCTTCTACCTGACAGAAGAAGGGACGGAGATCGCTGTACTGATAGTGCCGCCAGTGTTGGAGAAGGCGGGCAGTTTCAGGCGTGACGCGCCAGTCGCTGGGATTTGGCAGGTTTCTCCACTCGTCAACGCGTCGACGAATTTCGTTCACCATCGCCGTGACGTCGTACTGCTGCTCTTGAGTGGATAGCCCCTTCCCTTCGTCTAAGACAAGCACCTGCTGACTCTTCGAAGTGCCGCGCATTTTGGGTTTTGGGATTGGAGTTATGAACTCAGCTCCGCGCCGCCTCTCTATGATTTGCTGTGTCGGCTGACCTTCGTCATCAAGCTCCCAATGCCTGGCAGGGTATTCGTAGGGAGAGTTCAGAATTGGTTTGTCGAAGAAACGGTTTTCCATATTTGGCCTCACAGGCTACTTTATCACAAACTGTGATTGGTGGCGTACAGCAACGGGTTTCTGGCGAATCACAGAAGACCTTTTAGTTGATAGTTGGGGCAATGGGACAGCTATCCCTTCACATTATGACTACCATGGGACCATCGACAATTTCCTCCTCCATGCCAGATCAATCTATCTGATGCTCCATGGTTGTCCCACTCCTCCTTTCTCCTCTATTCTAACTGCTATCCATGTTTGACACACCGAAGCGGTCTGCAATCAGAGAAGCATGGACCGCCCTAAATCAATCTGTCTGAGGTACAAGGTGATGGAGGCGGTCCATTCGAAGTCCTCCGTGCGACAAGTTTCTTCGAAAACGGTGCCCGTCTCGGCGAAGCGTCCTGCCGGAAGGGGTTGCAGATGTTTCGAAGCCTCCTCCTGCTCCAGGGTTTGGAGTAGAATGCGTTCCACCCTCATCACGTCGATGAGATCCACAGCAAGAACCTTGCTACAGACGGCTTGGAGCCGTACAGGTGTGTGGCGCTGTCCCAGCCGCAGGAGCTTGTGGACCTGGTGGATTTTGGCCCAGGGCAGGGGACCGTCGAAAAGGCGGTCGGCGAACTCGGCCACCGCCGGCCCCTGCTCGGCAGCGCGGCGTTTTATCCCTTCAGGAGTTTTGAGGGTGTAGGCGCTCAGCTCCTCAGGGTAGTCGGCGATGTCCGTGAAACGGCCTCCCCTAGGCTGTCGGGGATGGACCTTGAGCCTGTCTCAGAAGCCAGGATGGTGAGTGGAACCGCGTTAGGTGTACCATTGAGTGGACATCAACAAGGAGAGATGGGGATGCCGCCTCGGGATATGGGTAGAGAGCAGACGTGGATGCTGCCACCGACGCTCGACAAACTGTTGCCGCCGGACCATCCGGCGCGGAATGTAGACGAATTAGTTGGCGCCCTAGACAAGGAAGAGCGGGCGCTTCCCCTATGAACTACCGTCCCTCTGTATCGCATCGTGCACACCATAACACTGCTACATGAACTGAACTCTGAGTTGTGAGGCGATTCAATCGTTAAATGGAGGTATTGTCGTGAGTAGCAAGAGTGAGGCCCTCGGCTTGCTCAGGAATGCGCTGGGAGACCAGACCGCAGAATTCCGGTCTGGCCAATGGGATGCCATTGAGGCGCTAGTGAACCGTCGGGAGCGCAGGTTGGTTGTAGAGCGCACCGGCTGGGGCAAGAGCATGGTCTATTTCGTTGCGACCCGGCTGCTACGGAACGCAGGGCGTGGCCCAACTCTGATAGTCTCACCCTTGTTGGCATTGATGAGAAACCAGATCGACGCTGCAGAGGCACTCGGCATAAGGGCCTACACAATCAACTCTGCGAACAAGGAGGCATGGCCTGAAGCGCTTCAGGCGACAAAGTCAGGAGAAATTGACGTACTACTCATCTCGCCCGAACGTCTCGCCAATGATCAGTTTGTGGGCGAGGTGCTAATACCGATCGGGCAGGATGTTGGGATGGTGGTGGTTGATGAGGTTCACTGCATTTCCGATTGGGGACATGACTTTCGGCCGGACTATCGTAGGATCGTGAACGTGACACAACGGATGCCTCCCAATATGCCTGTTCTGGGGACAACCGCTACGGCCAACAATCGTGTGGTGAAAGATGTTAGAGCTCAACTCGGTGATGTGGAGATTCAGCGTGGCCCGCTTATGAGAGAGTCCTTGGCCCTCCAGACGTTGGTGCTGCCGACGCCCGCAAGCAGATTGGCCTGGCTTGCACAACGGATTGGTGAGCTTCCGGGTACAGGGGTAATTTACACTTTGACCAAGCGTGATGCGCGTCAGGTTGCGGACTGGCTCAACAGTCGTGGCATACCAGCGAGAGCGTACTACAGTGGCGTGAAAAGCGATCTTGAGGGGGAATCGTCTGCTGAATACCGCAAACGGCTGGAGGCGATGCTCATGGGCAACGAGGTTAAAGCTCTGGTCGCAACCAGTGCTTTGGGGATGGGGTTTGACAAGCCGGACCTTGGATTTGTCGTTCACTACCAGGCACCCAGTTCTGTTGTCGCCTACTATCAGCAAGTAGGTAGGGCCGGAAGAGCTATCGAATACTCTATTGGCGTTGTGATGTTCGGTGCGGAAGATGACGAGATCCACGAGTTCTTCCGCAGAAGTGCATTCCCTGGCGAGGATACGGTGAATCTAGTTGTTGATGCCTTGGCTGCGTCGGATGGCCTAAGCGTCCATGACCTAGAAGAAGCAGTCAACCTACGAAGAACCTCAATTGACGATGTCGTCCGATTCCTGTCGGTCGAGAATCCCAGTCCGGTCATAAAGTTCGGTTCAAAATGGCATAGGACCACGGTCCCGTATCGGCTAGACCACGAGCGTGTTGCGAGGCTTACTCGTCAGCGAGAGGAAGAGTGGGAAGAGATTCTACGTTACTTCACCGAGCAGGGATGCTTAATGGAGTATCTGGCTAGGGCCCTGGACGATGAATACGCAGAACCATGTGGTAAGTGTGAGCCTTGCTTGGGAAAACCGGTCGTAGACCCTTCGTTCCCACGTCAACTGGGGGTAGAGGCAGCGCAGTTCCTGCGACATGCAGAATTCGCACTGAACTGCAAGGTGCAAATTCCCAAGGGAGCGTTCACACGCTACGAATTTGGTCGAGGCAATTTACCGTCCCATTTGCGCGCCGAAAAGGGGCGAGTGCTTTCCCGCTGGCGCGACGCGGGATGGGGTGAAGTTGTGGCATATGGAAAAGCGAATGGGAGGTTCAGTGACGAACTCGTTGATGCAGCTGCAGAAATGCTCCAAGAGCGCTGGCGCCCTTCTCCTCATCCGACGTGGGTGACATGCGTACCTTCATTGGCCCATCCAGAATTGGTACCGAACTTCGCCTCACGACTGGCGGATGCGTTGGGGTTACCGTTTCATGAGGCTGTCAAGAAGGTTGCGAGAAACCAGCCTCAGAAGGAACAGGAGAACAGGTTTCACCAGTGCAGGAATCTAGACGGTGTCTTCGAAGTTGTCGGGAAGATCAGTGAAGGTCCCGTGCTGCTGGTTGACGATGTGGTCGACTCAAGTTGGACACTGACTGTAATATCTACAATGCTGCTACAGGAGGGATGCGGCCCGGTGTGGCCCTTTGCCCTAGCATCTTCTGTGACGGGAGCCTGATATGACTATAGATGAAAATGCGCAGGCGATTCTGTTGCTGACAGTTTCTTTCGGGAGAGCTGACAGGGCAGAGGCCAGACCCTTGACCGGGCTCGAATGGCATCGTCTCGCCAGAAGATTGAGAGAAAATGGCATTGAGCCAAAGGCATTGCTTAGAGAGAATCCCGAGAACTTGCTGCCTGGGTGGGACAACACCTCAGTCATTTCGCGCCGACTGTCCAGCCTGCTGGGTCGTGGGGTGGCTCTAGGCATTGCGCTAGAGAAGTGGGAGCGAGCGGGCCTGTGGATAATCGCCAGATCCGACGAACACTATCCAGTACGGTTGCGGACGCGCCTGAAGGAGAAACGCCCGCCAGTCTTGTTTGGGTGCGGTTCCAAAGAACTACTTGCTGATGGCGGAGTGGCAATTGTGGGTTCACGAAACGCGGATGACGCAGGATTGGCTTTCGCAGAGGAGTTAGGTGGTATCGCTGCTGGAACTGAGTACCCAGTTTTCTCAGGTGGCTCCAGAGGTATTGATAGGAGTGCCATGCAAGGAGCACTAAGTCGTGGGGGCAAGGTAGTTGGAGTACTTGGTGACAGCTTGTTGCGTGCGGCGAGTTCGGTCGACCACCGTGATTTCCTATTGTCCGGCAACCTAACGCTGGTGTCACCATTCAATCCAGAGTCACGGTTTAGTGTGAGTCGAGCCATGGGCCGGAACAAATGCATATACTGCCTAGCGGACGGCGCCGTTGTTGTGAGCAGCGCTTTCAAGAGGGGCGGTACGTGGAACGGCGCAACGGAATGCTTGAGGGGAGGCTGGGTTCCGGTTTGGGTGAGAGATGGTGCGAATGTCGGCCATGGCAATGCGGAACTGCTAAAGAAGGGAGCAATGAGGCTTCCCCGGCACATAGATTCGATTGCTGACTTGTTCGCTTTACAGCCTGAAGCCCAATCGAGGCGGCAAAGGACTTTCAGTGTTCAGGGTGCTACCAATATGGGTTTCCCTTCGGAATCCACTGCATTGCCCAAACTCGCTAGAGTTGATGAGGTCGAGAAACGGATACCCTCGTCGTTCGGCAGCAAGGGCAAAGATGTCGAAAAAGGGTCCAACGAGACTGATCTTCAATTCTACGATCTATTCTTAAAGCGTCTCTGTGAGATGGTTGAGAGCGGAGTTCCATTGAGCGTCGAGGACATAGCTAACAACCTGCCCGACGTCAGGAAATCCCAAGTGCGAGAATGGTTGAAGCGCGGAGAGGCAGACAAAGTCGTCGAGAGAGTGAAGGTCAAGAGGCGGGTCAGATATCAATTGTCTAGACATGGGCTACTCTAGAATAGGACGACCTGCGCTAGTTCCGAGGTCTTAGCAATCGCTTAAGCTTTCCCACAACTCTTTACGGCAGACATGGCTGAACCCTCTAGGGGGATCTTCTCCAGGTCCCCTCAAGTCAATGTAGCTCGGGAAATGCCTTCCTTGCTACTGGAAGCTTAACCCCACCATCTCGGATAAAATCAAGAACCTTCACTTTGAGGTTCGCTCTGTATCTTGAATGAACAATCTTTCTCGCCGGCCCCAGTTACGTCCCACCAAAATTAGAGGCAAACAGAACCGTTCTTGATACGTGGACGAACTTGACAAGCTCACCAAAGTCCTATTCCTACCAGGTGATTCGAGAATGGCAAACGTACCACCTATGACACCTATGCTTTGGTCGACGTCCCGCCCCATTACCAACATTTGCGATGACCCTGAGACCCGTCCTCCACAGTGACCTCTGGCCACCCTAGCTTTGGGAATTAGAAGCTTACAGTTATTGGACTCTACCACCGTGTCGCCGACCCAGCCGCGAGAAGAACGACCCAAGACCCTTCTTGATCAAAGCTAATTTGGTGCTAAATCTGTTCAGATTCGACATAGTTGTTGATTCGCAATTCAAATAGTATGGCATTTCGGCATCCCCAGCAGCCCTGCGCCGGCAGAACTCACAGTTGGGGCGACACTCTTCATTAATGACCTGTGTCTTGCCGGTTATAAGTTGATGCTCCTGCTGTCGCACTAATGACCACCAGTCTGGAGCAAGCAAATAGCGGATCATGGAGTTTACCATCATCACTCCCAGGCTCATGCCGAAGGGGAACACGTTCTCATTCCGTGGGCGCTCATTTGCAGGTAAGTTTGAGATGTAGCCCAAGTCATCGAGAGAGCCATCCAGCTCCTTAACCACCGCGCTGGAATTGTACTGTCCATTGCAACGTAGACACTGATGGTAAGGTGTCACAGTGTGAGCACGCCAGTGTGCCGAGAACAAGCCGTCATTTCGCGGGTTCGTTTGTACTTCAACACCACCGCTGATCACCGGGATAAGGTGGGAATTCGCGGCGTAGTTCAACACTTCCAGAAGTACTGGTCTGTCCACACAACCGAAAAGAATATCGCAATCCAGCGCCGCAAGATAAGCCATCTCATCCTGAATTGACGTCGAAATGGTGCCTATTTGGATTCGTTCCGCGGTGCCGTTACGCCGAATCGCTTCCGCTGCCACGTCCACTTTTGGCCTGCCTATGTCCTGCACCGTTGCATTGAGCAACCTATCGAGGTTGTGCTCCTTGACTTTGTCATGGTCGATTAGAACGAATTGGCCGACTCCAATCCTGGCAACGGCTTCAGCCACGACACTGCCTCCAGAGCCAAGACCAATAATGCCAACTTTCAGACGGGAAATATCGCTTTGTGCCTTGTGACCCCAAGCATCAATGGTGCGCTTCAGAATGTTTCGCCGTTGTGGAATTGGCCGTAGATTGTCATTGAAATCGAGCCTGTAAGATCTTGGGCCCACAATACGGACCTTGTCACACCAACGGCAGCGCATCTTCCTACCGTCTCGCTCCCAGAAGCGGGCACTCCAATAGCCGTCACTACCAAGTGTCAGGCCCAACAATGGTAGGTCCGTCGCGCCTGACGGGTAAGCCAGCACGTCGCCCTCAGTCTCAGAGTCGATGGCATTCAGCCCCTGCCATCCCGGCCCTGGATGACTGTGCATGAAAGCCAACCCTGTACCACCATCGGTGGCGGCTCGGAGCGCTCGGCTAAAATAGTCTGGTTGGCAACTGACGCCTCCATGCAGGATGCGCTCGTCTTCAGACGGCAGAATGATTTCGTCTATTAGAGCACTCCGCCGTGAGTGCCCCGTAGAGGGCCGCCACAGGGCGAAGCAAAGATCCTCTTGGGAATCGCCCCGCCGGTAATGTTGTAGCAGGTGATTAGTGGCAGTCGAACAAGCTTCCTCTGTAAAGACGGCGTCAAACCTCAAAGGATACCCCAGATTCGTGCCAGATGCTCACTTATGTAATAGCGCATGTGTTTCTCCGGCAACTGATCCCAGATGTCTTCCGGCGGTCGGCTCATTATCATCCACTCTCGGTTTCGGGAGTCTCGGTATCTCTGGGTCGCACCTCCTCTCCCATCGTTGATAGGTGGGGTCACGTGAACCCAATGAGGGGGATGTTCCGGAAGGTTACCGTCCTGCGGATAAATGCCTACGGTCACTAACTGTCCCTTCAATGACCCGGTCTCGATCTCGTATTCGAAGGTGATCAATTCGACCATTGACTCCTTGGGCTGGGATGGCCCATTAGATGTGGACACCTGGTAGCCTAAGGATTCTAGTTGCGACTTTATTATTTCAGCGCTGGTTGACATGATGCAGTTACACCGCCGGCGGTGGAGTGTTGGGAATAGTCTTGAATATGTTGTCTTCTTTCAAATCGACCTTGTCATCCCAACCGTACGCGCCTTTATCACCCTCTAACGTGTATTGCTCAGGCTTGCGGGGTATAGCTCCGTGCTTCTCGGCGAGTTCTAGGATGTCACCCGCAGTGAGGATTTGGTGGGGGGGTTTTACTTCGACTCCGTTTATCTTAAACTCAAACTCAGAATCTTTGGTACGCTTGGCCATTATGAGCCTCCTCATCAGTTGAAATCCAGATTGGATTGGCACCGCTAGTCGGTGACAATCTTTAATAGATTAGCTAATAAGCTTATTATTGTCAACCATGTTGATGGGGGTTCCAGTCGACCATTTCCCTCGGTAAAATGAGTCGGGCGACCGCCGTCCTTCTGAAAGTCCCTGAACGCGCCCTGGGTGATACGAATGAGGAGAATCACATCGGCACTCAGGTCAGTAGCAACCCCTTGGCGGCCTCTGGCCAAATAATGCTAGCCTGCAACGTCGGAGGGCGGTATCAGTTCATTAGTATCCTCCACGGTTCGCGCTATTCAGGCAGAGCCAAATCAACGACTTGGTAACAGGTCCCAGACCGAGCTACAACCAGCGTAGGCTGCACCCAGGCCCGACGGCTGTTCTGACTAGAGCAACTCCTGCTTCCTTGCGTTGTACAGATCAAGCCGATAGATCGCAGCTTGGGGGGATACTGCGAATTTCTCTGCCACTATGGCCGTAGAGAGTTCGCCACACCTCTGCTCAAGCGCCAAAAGCCCTCGGGCGGGCATAAGAAGGGCACTGGCGAACGTATTGGCCTGCCATTCAGTGTCTCGAAAGACTTCGTGTACGGCTGCTTGTCCTCCTCGATGAAGCGCTGCCTGTTCCGCTTTTGGCATCTGAGCCAATCGCACAAGTTGGTCAGTATGCAGCAGGCAGTGTCCAAGTTCGTGAGCAACGAAGAAACCGCCGCGTGGGTAACCCTTCTCCAACCAATCGTAGGTCTCCGGCGATGCTAGAATCTCAATTATGCGGCGGTCTCTGTCATACTTCGCATACCCTTCCGAATCGCCGGATTCAATTACACTGCCCTGAATTGGGATGTTCTGTCCAGTCCTATCCCGCACTGTGATGTTGAGACCATCGAACAACCACAGCGTGTTGATGGCCTCTATTGGGGGGCAACTGAGCCGGTCGCGAACCCTGGTTGCAATCTTCTCGAGTCTTCGGTAGCTGTAGCCACGATCTGCGCGTACACCTAAAAGTTTGCGGGACATTTTCATTACCTCCCCTCGGTATCCATCAGGATTTTCCTAATCTTCTCTAGCTGATCGTCTGTCACACCTCCACGTGCCAAGCCGCTGACTAGGTCTCCAACGACAGCGGCCTCTAGCGGTTTGGCCTTAGAAATGTCGTACTCAATAACGCCCTTTTCCACATCCGCTGCGGCAATCAGTGTCGCTGGATCTGCCTTTAGGAAGCTCGCGACTCTGAGGATCCTTTCGTTATTGAAGGGCCTGCGATTACTACGCTCCACGTCGGAAACATAGACCACAGAGACGCCCAACAGCCTTGCAACATCCCCCAAAGTCTTTTTGGTATTTTGCCGAGCTCTTCTGAGGATATCTCCAAATCGTTCTGGCATAACCTGTCCCTCCTTTCCAATTGTGTTGGCATGTTCCCCAGTTTAGCTAATAAGCTAATGGCAGTCAACGGATAAATGACCGGGGCCCTTACAGTCGTATTGGGTGCCTTGTGGTAAGGCCTACCCGGTTAGGCAGGATTGGGAATTGCGAGGATCTAAGACTTAGTCTCGCGAACTGCGTTTAGTACGGCATCAGCTCCGTCGTGTGCCGGCGTCCCAGGTTCTTCGTGTTGTACTTAAGCCAGTCGGCCAGTTTTGATGGTACCGGTGGGAGAGACGTCAGTCGTCAACAGCTCGGCCATCAGCCCGCCAAACCCGCCTCAGGTGAATACCAGGCCCCTAAACAGCAATCCGACGCGTCTGGTGGGGTCCCGTAAAGGCGATAATGCGTGAGCAACCCTAAAGGGAACCAACCAAGACTTGAACCGATAGGCGTTTCCCACAGTACAAATCTCGTGAACGCTGGACCGCACTAGTCATCTTTATCCAGTCCAACTGCCCAGAAATACCTCAGCTTTTATTGCTTTTGTGAAACTAGTGGGAACGGCTTGATTTCGGCAAGAATGGCGCGATTCAATGGGCCCGCCTTAGGTACCGTTTTCGTTGCGGCCACTCGTAGTGCGCCAGCACAATTGAGTTTCCAAATTGTGCCCTTGTGTAGAGCAATGGTGCCATTTGGGGCACTATATGCTGAAATAGCCAAGTATAGTTCGTAGTCCACATGAAATTATTCTTGAGTGTTCACAAATCGGTACCTGCCTCCGAGAACCCAGGGCAGACGCGCCGATTGGTGGAAATGAAGGAGGCGCGGCTCGTATTAGAACTGGTAAGCCCAATAACGGTTCCTTGAAATGATGCTGCCCTAACCCCGAGAGGTGTCACGCCTCATCCCACCTGGAAATCTCATCATCGCTCTCTACGGACACTTCTACCGTTGCCAATAGCCCACTACCCGTAGCCTTTGACATCCGTGACCGGCCAAATGTCAAGAGCTAGCCTGTTCGACCTCCAATACTCGGGCTCCCATGTCCGCAAACATGTCCGCGACAGTGCGGTGGCAAGTGAAGACAAGTACCTGATTGGTCTCGGACAGCTTGGAAAATGCGTTGACGGCCAAGCTGGCTCGCTCGGGATCAAAGTTCACGAGCGCTTCATCCACAACGACTGGCAAGCGCTCTGTGTGTTCACCAAACTCACGTATCAAACCGAAGCGTAGCGCGAGGTACAACTGCTCACGGGTACCCCTGCTAAGCTCGGCTGGCCTCCTGTCTCGCCCGGATGCGTCTGTCACCGTAATAGCCTGTTCGGCAACCGGTGCATAGAGACGAGTGTATCGGTGCCCGGTCACATTCGAGAAGAATTCCTCCGCATGCTGGATCACACTTGGCTGCCTCTCTAGCTCAAACTTCCTCTGGGTCATCTCAAGAATAACCTCGGCGATGGTGAGTCGAGACCACTCCCGCGCGTCCTCCCGTAGCTGCTCCATAAGGATGTTTCGCCGAATTCGCAACTCGGACGACGACTCCTCCGCAGCAAGCCGGTTGACCTCTGTTGCATTTCCTCCATGCTCCTTGTGCAACTCGTCACGACGAAGGTTGAGGTCATTTATCTGTTCGGAAAGCACCCTTGACTTTTCTTGAAGTAGGCCCGGGTCTGAGGACGCTAGCGAGTCCCTGAAGGCCGTTAGTCGGCCATTTGGGCCACTCAGCCGGCGAAGGCTGTCCAGCCGTTCAACACATTGCCTACCCAACTCCTGACGTTGCGCGTACAGTGCAGCCCTGCGACGGAATTCTTCGGCGTCCTCGGCGTCGGCTGCCCCGACAACCTCATGGAGGTCCTCCTCAGCCGAATGCAGACGTCTCTCCATCTGCTCAAGGCGCTGTCGCTGCTGCTCCCTATGCTGACGTGCTTGATCCCGCTCCGAGGCCTGCATCCGAACATCCTCGAGGCTGCCGATGAGGTTGTCAGCTGCTATTGCGAGTTGAAGCGGGTCGGCAACATCAAGTGTATGGCCATGGTTCCGGGCGAGGGGAGCCACGCGCTCCCTGAACCGGTTAATGTCCTTTTCGATAGCTGACACTCGTTCCCGCATCCTACGAGTATCAGTCCTGTGGGCGCGGGCGATATCGGCGCGGGCCAGAAACTCTAGCAGCGTGTCCGGATTGAAGCTCACGTCCAGTTCGCGCCCACGAACCCATCTGCGCCAGTCTGCCAGCCTGTCCTCTTGCTGGCGAGAGGCGCTACTGTGCTCGCCATACGCGTTAGAAACGGCCCGTTGCTGCTGCTGCTGCCTGGCGAGCACTTCGTCCCGCCGGACAACTAGCCTTTGGACATCGTCTAAGCCTTTTATGAGCGTATCAGCCACTTCCATGACGCGCTGCTGGCTGTTACCATCGATGGAGATACCAAACGTTTCGGCAAGGGGCTCCACTAGCAGTTCGTACTCCTCTATGTCCACCTCGATCGCGGACACCCGCCGCCGCATCACGCGCACACCTTCCAATACGGCCCTCGTCGTTTCAATGCTCCCCATTAACTCCACGACGCCCTCTGGGGTCAGACCATCGTCTAACCCATGTCGCTCCAACCACTGGCGCCACTCATCTTTGACAGAGATCTCTGACTCTACCGCAGACACCTTCTGCTTGCCCGCCTGCTCGATTCGACGCTCCTGGGCTTCGAACTTCAGCCTCGCCTCCTCCACCCTCAGGTTAGACTCATTCCACGCGGAAAGTGTACTCGAAGCTGCATCAAGTTCCGCCTCCACATTGTCCAAAACATCGGCCGTGGGTGATTCGTCCAGCGCGAGCGGTTGCGAGGCATCCCCCAGAAGAGCTTTGGCTCTTTCCGCGGTAACCTCGGCATTGCCCACTTCGCGAGCAAGAGTTCCGGACATCGGACTTTCGGTTGTCCCAGACAAGGCTCGGGAACGCACCAAGAGGTACGCCGCAACTCCCAGCAAGACTAATCCCGCAACAGTACCCATAAGCATCGCATCCTCGCCGAGATACAAACCGGCCAGGAGCAGTACTATTCCTGCGACTCCCAGGAGTATCGGGAGCAGCACTGAGGAACGTCCTGAATCCCTGCCTGCCGATTCGCTATTGCCGGTAAGCGACGTGAGTTGTCCACGAAGGTTCTCCAGGTTCAAACTCGTGCGCGCGTGCTCATTGAGACGACTGCGGGTCGTGCGCAGGGCGCTTCTCCGCTGACCAATCTCATGAGCGTCCCAGACAGGCTGTTCAGCCGGCATTCGACCTTGCGCCAGTTTCAAAGCAGTTCGGCGCTCCTCCAGCTCGGAGTGTTCCCTCTCCAACTGCTCTGCTGAGCTCCGAATCCAAGCCGACTGGTCGGCAAGTTCCTGTCGGAATCCATCGACCTCCTTTCGAAACAGAATAGAGGTATCATAGGCTTCTAGTCTGTGTTCGTCCCAGTCACGGCCTAGATCCCGAACCTGCCTTGCAAGCCCGACCTCCTGAGATCTCAGCTCGGCACGGCGCTCGGGTAGGTCGCGTACAGAGTCGTCGAATCTGCTGCGACCGCGACGGACACGCTCCACGTCCTCACGTACCTTAAGAAGGTCCTCTAACCGTCCGCTTGCAGGGCGCAGACTAACCGATTCCGCTGGTGCAGAGCCGACTTGCAGCCTGCTCTGAGCCTGATGTTCCTCTTCCTTTAACTCCTCTAGAAGTGCGGTGGCCTGCTCAAGCCGGACGGCAGCTGCATCACAAACTTCTGAGGACTCGTTCAAGTCATCTCTCCAGGCCACCACCTGTTGGCGTATGGCCAGGGATGTGTCTAGACCGTCAAGACTCGACTCTTCCCAATCACTGCCCAGGTCACGAAGGCGGGCAAACAGCTCACGATCCATTTCCCGAAGCTCTTCCTTCCGTTCTGGAAGATCGTGTACCGAGTCGTCGAATCTGCTGCGACCTCGGCGGATGGCCTCGACACTCTCCGAGTCGGCCAGCAGATTCTCCCCCGGAATGGTGGCCTTCGCAACTTCGGAGATCTCGTTTAGTTCTCTAACCGCTTCGTTCCGATCCTCGGTGGCTTGGCGAATACGCTCCTCAATGGCCTCGAGGCGCCGGATCGGGCTCTCTGGCATACGCTTGATTTCGGGAAGCTCTTGCAACCGCGTCTCCAGGCCCACCAAAGCAACCCAGTCGTCCCAGCCTTCGACGAGCTTCTCTACCTCCAATAGGCGGCGATTCAGCCTCGAGATATCTTCGCTAGTCTCTCCCAATGCCTGCGTGATGGTTTCTTGTCTGGCGGTTAGACGGCGGTACTCATCGGCGTTGAGCTGAATCGCACGCAGGCGTCCGTCAACGTCGTTCAGCTCTTTCAGCAGGCCTGGAATCTTCTGAGCACTCCCTTGAGGCCGAAAGAGTCCGTTTCGGCGGTCGGCTAGACTCTTGCTTAGATCCGGCAGTCCGGACGCACCCATACCGACGCTATACAGCCGACCGGAAACCTCCGAGTCATTCATAAGGTCGCCTCTCTGAATCTCGTCCAGGCTAAAGGCGAATACGTTGCTGAACAAGTTGAGGGTGGCGTGTCCGGTCAGTCGCTGCAGCACCTTCGACTCTCCAAATTCGGTGCGCAGCACCGGCTGACCGCCGCGGGGTCCTGCGAAGCGCTCCAGCGTGTAATTCTCACCATCGTCGTCTATCAGAGTGATGCGACCACCATGTCTACCTCCTGCGAGCGGCGGATAGTAGTCCTTACGTCCTCGCAACGGGAACCCGAAGAGTATCGTCCTGATGAACGCAAGAAGTGTACTCTTGCCGGCCTCGTTGGGCCCGTGCAGCACAGTCACCTTGCTGTCCAGAGGACCCACGACATGGCCTTGGAAGTGGCCGAAGCCATCGACGTAGAGTCTGACTAGTCTCATTAGTAGTCCCCGTCATCCAACAGTACAGAGAGGCACTCTTCCTCGGCGGCCGCAAGAAGTCTCTTTAGTTCTTCGTTTCCGGGCAGCAGATCCCGTAGATGGCGTCGCGCTCGCTGGGTTTCGTACAGGTCTCGAAGAGGCTGCCTAAGTTCATCGAGTGCCTCAGGGTTCTGTGATAGTTCATCTACCAACCGAGCGAGGTCTCCGGCGAAATCCTCGCGCTGGACAGCTTCCTCGCGGTCAATGGACGTCCCAGTCTCGAGCTGGATCCGTTCACACCACAGCCACGGGTCACCGAGGACGTATTCGCCGTTCAGCTGCTCCAGCAAGTCTTCGACCGTTCCCGGTCGGCGCAGCCACCTGTCCATGGAGCCTCGTCCGCTCAGCACCACTCGCAGAACTACCCGGCGTCCCCTCGCCTCTTCCAGAGCTGATGCTGCAGCATCGTATATGGCGTTTAACACTGCCTGCTCATCTCCAAGACCACCTATGTCCACTTCTTTCCTCTCCCATCGCACCACGTCCACCGCGCGGAATTCAATCTCGATACCGCCAGACTCGTCCACCTCCACTAGGTAGACACCTCGTTCACCAAGCTCGTTGGCGTGTCGTCCCTGAGGGTTGCCCGGATAGACGATCGCGGGATTCCGACCCATCAGGACGGAGCGCGTGTGTACATGGCCAAGCGCCCAGTAATCGATGCTAGTTTCCTCTAGGTCAGAAACGCTACATGGGGCGTAAGAGTCGTGTTCTGTGTTGCCACCGACGTTGGCATGAAGCAGCCCGATCCGGAATTTCCCTCTGGACAGTCCCTGGAAAAGCGGGGACAGGTTCTGCCGAACCTCGCGTTGAGGATAGCTAATCCCGTATACGAAAGCACGCTCAGGGTCTTCCGGAAACATCGGCTCTCCGCTTACCTCTGACCCGAAGCGTACGCAACCGTCCGGCAGGTCCAGCCTAGCCTCCCAGCCGTCCAAGGGGTCGTGATTGCCGTGGCAGATGAACGAACGTATGCCGGCTTCATCCAAGCGTATCAGTCCCTCAACGAACTTCAACTGCGCCCGCAGGCTGCGTTCGGCGCCATCGTAAACGTCGCCCGCCACTAGGAGAGCATCTACCCGCTCCTCGATGCACATATCCACAATTCGGTCATAGACATCAAACGTCGCGCTGCGCAGAATGTTCCCGACCTCGTCCGGCGCCACAGCCCTCAAACCACTGAAAGGGCTATCTAGGTGCAGGTCAGCAGCGTGTATGAATCTGAGTTTGGGCATTTCCCACCCCTAAGTGTATGCATGCATCCTACCCTTTGACAACTTGAACTATACTTGGGCAGTGCAGCGGCTGCGATTGAGCTGATGTAGCGAATGATTTACAACTCGGGGCCACTACTCGATACTCGAACTCTTGGGGATGAGAATATGCCTAGATTCTAGTCTCTCGCTCCCAGAGTCACATTGTGGTAACGAATGTGGGAATATATGGCGAATTATGCTATTTTCAAAGCTAAGTTCGAATCCCCCCAGCTCCACCACTCTGTACTGTACTCATAACTACTCCCCCATTCAGGGCCACTTCAGCGGCGTCGCCTCCCCCAACGGGACTATCTTCAGGGGTGGGAATCGTGTAGTGAATGGTGGCCCTCCCGGGCCTCACCTGGATCTCCTTCACGAAGGACCGGATGAAGGCCCGCGACTCCGTCAACTCACTGGTTCTCAGGTAACCGCTCATGTCTTTGGCGAAGGCCGTGATCGTCTCCATCCTATCCAGCGTCACCCTCCGATGCTTCAGTATGGCCCTTGCCTCATCCGCCGCGGCCTCCAGCTTCTCCTTCCTCTCCCGGTGCTCCCTGATCCGGTCTGAGGCGTCGGCAATGTCGAGTTTGGACGTCTCTATTACTTGCCATACCCTCCCCATACGCCGTTTCACTTCATCAAGCTCATCCTTGATGACCTTCAGCCTCTTGCGTTGCTCTCTGGCCACCCCGTCCATCTCCTCGTCCACAATCTTCACCAGGTCTCGGATGTTGGACTCGGTGAGGATGTTGTCCCGGATATTGTCGATTATGAGACCCTCGAAATGCTTGGAGTTGAGCCTCGGGGTGTTGCAAGTGCCCCTTCCCCGCTTCAGTAGGGAATTGCATACGTAGTAGGTGTACTTGCCGCTCTTGGCCTCTGAGGCGACGAGGGCCTTGCGGCAGGACTCGCACTTGGCAATGCCGCTGAGAAGATAGGGGCTGGAAGACCGCCTGGGATGTTCGACTTTTGGGGCCCGGGACCGCAGTTGGTTTGCAATCTGAAGGAATTTACGCTTGGATACGAGGGCGGGGAAGGCCTTCGCCACCCGCACCGGCGGTGCCCCGTCCCTGGCCCTGGTTCCCCAGACCAGTGTTCCCATGTAGGCCTCGTTGTTCAGCATGTTATGAACGGAACTCTTCAGCCACCGCTTTCCCCTGGGACTGGCTATGCCCTCCCTGTTGAGGGTCTTGGTGATGTCCAGTGTGCTTTTCCCCTGTAGGGCCATCTCGAAGATGTGCCGGACCACCCTGGCTTCCTTATCATTCACCTCCAGCCTGGGCCGTCTCTTGGGCCCGTCCTGCACATAGACCTTGCGGTATCCGTAGGGGGAGTTGGGGGTGACCCAGAATCCTCTTGAAGCCGACTCCCGCATACCCCGCATGACCTCCTGGGCCAAATTCTCGCTGTAGAACTCGTCCACACTCTCTATGATGGCCTCCATGAGCTTGCCCGTGGGAGAATCGTCGGCGTGCTCCGTAATGGAGATGACCCTTATTCCCTTGCGGCGGAGCATGGACTTGAAGGCCACGGCGTGCTCACGTTTCCTGGTGAATCTTGAGAACTTCCAAACCAGGATCTCCTTAAAGGGGGCCTCAGGCTTCCTGGCCTCCTCTATCATCTTACGGAACTGGGGCCTGTTGGCGATTCTCCCGCTCTCCGCCTCGTCAATATACTCCCTCACGACCAGGTGGTTGTACTTCTTGGCGTGGTCCCGCAATGCCCGCAGCTGGGCGGATATAGACAGGTCCACGTCCTGCCTGTCGCTGGATACCCTGGCGTACAGCGCCACCGGTGTGAAGTCCTCTTTCTGTTTCGTATTCATCCGCGTGTCCTCCTTCTGGCGTCTTCCCGTTCCTTCTCACGTTGCTGCAGTCGCTCGTTTCGGATCGTCCTGAGCCACTCCCGCTCCTCCATGTAGTTTCGGAGGGTCTCTCTAATCAACTCGCTCATGGTGCGGCCTTCATTGCGCATCACGTCCCGCACCTGTTCGGCCATCTCCGGCGGCAGGGAGAAGGTGATGGTCTTTGTCTTTCTGGGCAAGGCGGGCACTGTCTCTTTTTTGTCCTTTTCTAGTGTTATCCTGTCTTACTATATACCGCTGCACAACCCAAGCTCAACTACCACCTGCCCACCGCCGACCTCCTGTACCCGCGGTCCGGTATGCTAGAGGCCATCACCTGCGGGTCCAGGATGGAGGAATCCCGTTCAGGCACGGCTACCACCACCACCTTGGCAAGTTTCCCCTTCCAGAAGACAGGCCGGGCTACGACGGTGTGGCCGCCTTCCCGGGAGAACTGAGTCCTGCCACTACGTATTACAAGGTCAGCCAGGGACCGGGGAGGGGGAGGTCTCCCTCTCCGGGGAACAGTACCCGTCACCCCACAGATGGTGGTGGTGGGAATGCCCATACCGCTGGTCTTCCTCACCACCGCGGTGCTGAGGGAGGGAGTCCGCTTCCAGCCGGCGGGGTCTCCCCTCTCCGTGTTCTCGTACAGGACCATCATTAGCGGCGGGTGCCGCACCACCTCGGCCAGCCTCATGGCCACCGAGGCGTAGGAGCACCGGTACATCCTCTGCAGGGCCAGCACGTCCAGTCCTGATGCAAGAGCAATCACCAGGAAAACCTTGGGCTGCATCAGAACCGCCGCGGAGAACCGGTCCCCCTCTCGGCATATCTTCCGCTCCGGCCGGGAGCCGGAGTACAGATCGGTGAGGGTCTCGTGGATGATCTCGTAGGCTTCGTGGAGCACCGTGTAGTCCTGGGCCCCGGCCCACAGGTCCTTCCGGTAGTGGATATGGTAGCCTCCGCCGGGGGCGCTGTAGTGTATGCCCTTCATACTCTCCAGATGTCTGCCGGTCACGTGACCAAACCCCGCACGTTTGAGAAGGAGGGTCAACTCCTCCAGGGTTGGGCGACACGACACCCTGAAGTAGTCCACGAAGGCCGCGGCCATCCACTCGGGATTGAGGGTGCGGCGGAGGGGGAGACTCGCCTGGAGCCAGCGGCAGAAGCCGTGCAGTGTTCGCTTCATTGGAGCAGCTTCCTGTTGGTGAACCGCTCGTACATCTCCACTATGAACCGCTTGGCGCTTATTGAAAGGGGGCCGGCGGGTCTGGTGCCTACCCGGAAGACGGGATCGGCCAGCACGTACCTGTAGGCCCGCTCCACCTCCAGCACCTCGTTGCTGTTGGGGTCGGGCTTGGGGCCGTACCCGGCCCGCTTCAGCAGGTCCCGGAGGTCCACGTTGTAGGTCTCCGCCAGCCCCCTGAGCACGTTGCGGCCCGGTCTTCGATCTCCCCGCTCCAATTGAGACAGGTAGGAGCTGGAGATGCCCGTACGCCGGGTGATGTCCCTCAGGCTAAGCTCTCCCCTCAGCCTCTTTAGCAGGGGCCCTATCTCTTCGTCTCTCTCCGGTTCCTGAACTTCGCTAAGGTTGAGGTTGTCGCTTAGCTCTTTCATCTTCCTCCTCCTCTCATCTCTGGGTACATCCACCTTGTTCCGTATCCCACCCAGTACATTCCCGGCCAATAGGTGGCACATAGTTGTTGTATTATAGTTACATTAGAGTAAGTGATTGTCAAGATATAGGGCGTATATGGGAATATAGCCTTGCTTTATATCTATCCCATAGATACACTGCAGTGCACAGAACGTATCTTCTCGTTGAGCAGTATACACCATCGAAACGCCTCGTGGCCGTATCCCCAAGGGTGCGGTGCACTGCCGAGGGAGAATAAAGAACGGGGATGAAGCAAGAACTCATCAAGGAGCAGGATAGGCGGCGGCTCAAGGGCCTCAGAATCCTGGCCCGCATCATCGTACGGCACCGCCTCGCCCATCCCGAGCTGTACGCCAACGGCGTATCCGTGAATGGGTCTTCTCCGGCTGCCGGGGGCAGTGTGGTTGACGGCGAGAAGACGACCGGAAAGGAGAAGAGAGGATGAAGCGTAGAAAACCCTCCTATAGGGTGAAGCTGAATCCCGACAGGATGTGGAAGCTCATGCACCGGCGCAACATCTCCCAGAACGAGCTGGCCAAGCTGGCCGGCATGTCCTCGGGTTACCTCTCCCTACTGATGAGGGGTATGCGCTGTCCCTCACCGGAGCGGCGCAGACGACTCATGAAAGCCCTGGGTGTCACCCAGTTCGATGACCTGTTCATACTGGAGACGGTCTCATGAAGAGCGGCTTCCTTCCGTCCCATCTCATCGTGGACGACGGGCTGATGCCCGTGGATTTCTCCCAGCGGCTGGACGCCTTCAAGGAAACGACGGGTCTCTCCTGGGATGCCTTGGCAGGCTGCCTGGGCGTGGACCCCCGCCAGCTTCAGCGGTGGCGGAAGGGGACCAAGCCCAGCGGGGACGGGCTGTGCGCCCTGATACTGCTGGCGGCCCGCGTACCCGGTGGCCTCCATACGCTGTTGGGGATACGAGTGGCGCCTCTACCTGAAGGGTACCAGCCTCCCCTGGCCGCCCGTTTCGGCCTGCAGGCAAGGGACCAGGAGGGGTAGACGGTGGGAGTGCAACGGAAGGTGCACCGGCCCGTGCAGTTCGACTTCCCGGGGGACTTCCCTGAACGGCTGGAATGCTTCAAGCAGGAGAGCGGGCTGAGCTGGAAGGCCCTGGCCCGTCTCATGGGCGTAAGACCCTACCGGCTGTGGAGATGGCGCCAGGGCACCCTTCCCAGTTCGACCCATCTCTTCCTTCTCCTGACCCTGGCCGAAGCCATGGGACTCCGGGACGGGATCCTCATGCGGTCAGACCATGACCTGCCCGTGGGGATCAACCCGGTGGAGTTGCGCCGGTGAGGCGTCTCACCGTCATCAGCCTGGGCGGGGGCGTTCAGTCCTCCGTCATGGCCCTCATGACCAGCGAAGGGGCGTTCGATGCCATCCCCGACTGCGCCATCTTCGCCGACACCCACTGGGAGCCGCCCAGCATATACGAGCACCTGGAATGGTTGAAAGGCAAACTTCCCTTCCCCCTCCACGTTGTGGACAACGGGCGCAGCCTGCGCCAGGACGTGATGGCCCTCACCAACCACTCGGACTCCCCTAATTTCGTGGACATCCCTCTGCACCTGAAGGGGCGCAACGGCCAGGGCGACGGCATAGGTAGGAGGCAGTGCACCACCAACTACAAGATAAGGCCCATACGCCGGAAGATACGGGAGATGCTGGGACTCAAGCCAAGACAGCGGGTCCCCGCAGACACTGTCGTCGAGATGTGGCTGGGAATCTCCACCGACGAGGCTCACCGAATGAAGACTTCCAGAGACCGGTGGATCGTGAACCGCTACCCGCTGATAGAGGCGGGGATGTCTCGGAGGGACTGCATGGGCTGGTGGGAGGCCCACTTCGACAGGCCGCTGGAACGCTCGGCCTGCGTCGGCTGTCCCTTCCAGTCCCGCCGAAGGTGGGTGGAGACCAAGCGTCGGTGGCCTGGGCTGTTCGCCGAGGCGGTAGAGATTGACGACAGGCTGCGGGGAGGGCTGGCCTACGTGAAGGAGCCTTACCTGCACCCTATGCGCATTCCCCTGGCTCGGGCGGTGGCGCTGGAGGAGAGGAACCTCGGATCAGGAGGGTCAAAGGACGGGTTCGGCAATGAGTGCGAGGGGCACTGCGGCGTCTGACGGGCGGATAGTTGTGAGGTGGTTTCCATTCCATGCGAGTCGGCCTGACGATATTGTCGTGATCTGAAGGGAGGGCTGCCGTTGCATCTGGAGCTAGTAGCGAGCCGTTCAGCAATCACCTTCACCCAGTGGTGATTGGCCTTCATGGCGAGGCTGAGCGAGTTGAAGTATTTGTCCTTGAGGTCGAGCCTTAGAACTGGCTGGCCGCGGGTGATACACCAGAGGTTCTTCTGCCTTCTCTCCCGCAGGTGCCGGCCTTTAGCAACTAGGGGATGAATCCACTGGGGGTCCGTCCCTCGCTCCTATTAGTTTTCATCCGTCCCATTCCGGCGCGTTCAATGTGGACGAGAAGGATTTCCAGGGTGGAGAAGTGGAAGACCAGCATCTTCTTCAAGCGGCTCAACCCTCCTTGTAATGTCCACTTGTTGAGACTTAGCCACATAGCCAGGGCACCTATTCGAGCACGAGGCCCAATGTGTGGTTTCTACGAAAATAGATGTCCCGGACCAAGTTGACAATCACATGGTTGAAGGAGAATCGATCTTCCCCGATTCCAACCGGCACCCTGACCATACCACCATCTGAATTAAAGGGTTAGTCTCAACGCCTGACGACGCCCTGGGGGTCTCGTCCCGAGGCATTGCGGTTGAGAGCGCGGTCCAGGATTCCGAAGGGGTGATCCGCACTCATCACCGGCACCCAGAGAGATGGTTCTTCCTCCTGTATGAGAAGGGCGTGGGCGACGAGGTGGGCCATCTGCAGCAGGCAGTCGGACCTGGAGCTTCGGAAGGCGGGACCTCCGATGACGTTCTCGATGGGCATGTTCCTGGTAGGCCGGCCGTCCTCCCATAGCTCGTACCTACTGGGCACGGGGTTGAACGTCCTCAACCGCCAGTAGGTTCTGGAAACCAATCCTTCCTCGCCGGGCCCGAAGATAAGAAAAGCGTGGCGGTTTGCCATGGCTGCGGATGCATTGATGCGGTTGAGCAGCCGGTTGAGGCCGACCCGCTTGTAGTCCCCACAATCCGGCTTGTAAAGACAGACGTTGATGACCTCGATGCCGCCCATGGTCCGTGCGGCTTCCTCAATGCGGCGCAGCCCGTCGGCAAAGATTTCCTCTCCCTTTCCTGAAGTGCGCGTCCAGCTATCTGTACAGCTCCGGTTGCCCAATTCGACACTCCCATTCAACAATTCGGAGGCGCGAAGCTGCCGTTCGCAGGGAATACCGTATCGGTGCCGCAGCTCCAACCGCCACTCGTGAATGTTTCGTAGGAAATCGTTCCACGCCTCTGCGTCAACGCCAAGGGCAGAGCGGACGTGGTGTCTTCGGCCCTCGGCCTGGTTAATGTAGTAGAGTCTCATGTTTATTTCTCTCCAGTCTTTTTCAGGAAAGTCGGGCCTCAGGGAGCGGGGTTACGGGCTCCCACTGTCCGGGTGTGCGCCAGGCGCGTCCCAGCGGGCCTCTCCTCTCCACCAGGTCTCGGTGAGATACCAGCAGGGGGAGGGAAGTTCCCTCCCGTTCCATCGCCTTCGTGGCCACGCGCAGGAAGCCGGTGGCTGCCGCCTCTTCGTTGAAGACCACAAAGACATGGGGCGCCGACCCGTGGTCGTCTGCGGGACGACGGGTTGCGTAGTACTTCAAATAGGGGGCCAGCCGTCCGGCCATGGTGATTGGGCGCACGGCCCTCCGCTCCCATTCCAGGAAGAAGGGCCAGGCGACGCTGCCCCGGCGCAGAAGGCCAAAGGCGTCGGGATGGATGGAGCGCAGCCCACCGAAGTACCGGAAGTAGCGGGAGGCCCTGATGGGTGGGTCCAGCTGTACGGTTTCCCATCCCAGGTCGCGGGCTTGCCCGGCGAGGGCGGCCATGAAGCCGTGGACGGCACCGGTGTGCTCCATGTGCCGCAGCAGCTGGCGGCTCCGCCTGCCGGAGACGTTGCGCCAGTGTGGAGGACACCCTTCGTCCAGCGGAGAGACGCTCCACCTTTTCCTTGCCAACCCCACGGCGGTCCTGTCCCGGCGGGACAGCATGGCCAAGCCTGGGTCGGTGAGGGCGAGGCGACGGCCCGATGCGGTCGTGCGAACCACAAGGCCGAAGTCCTCCAGGGAGGCGACAATCTGGGACGCCCGCGGGCGGGAGACGCCCATCAGGCCCGCCAGGTCGTTTAGATTGAGCCATGGCCAGCCGGAGAGCAGGTCAATGGCCCGCTTCTCCGCGGGCCTGAGCAGCGCCGGTAGAAGGTAATCAGGAGCGTCCTCCCCGGGGTCGTACTCGTTTAGGTCCCGGGGAAAGGAGATGCGAGAGAGTGGCCGCTCCACGGGTAGCACACCGCCCGGGGGCAGCCGGTCCATGGCGTCTCCCAGATCAACGGCACCGCTGACGGAGGGCATCTGCCACACGGAGTGGTCCGTAGCTCCCACTGCCGCCTCCCGCTCCAGCGCAAGTAGGGCCGACACGGGGGTGAGGGACAGCATCCTGCGGGCATACCGCAACCGCATCTCGTCGGGCATCAGCATTAGGACGGCTCCCGGGAGCGGCATCTGAGTGAGCCTCCACACCCGCTTCGAGAAGCCCGACCTGTCGGATGTGATTCCCTGCCGGAGGATGCCGACGGTCCTTCCGCCAGGAAGCGTGATGGCGGCATCTATGGGCATAGCCCGGTACCAGCGAAAGCTGATGGGATGGGCCACGTTGGCCACGGCGGAGGCCACGCGATAAATGATGGCCAGGGCGTCGAGCCGGTCCAGCAGCACCCGCCGCCAGCGGGTGGAGACGGGATGGCTGCGGAGCAGTTCCTCCATGACCGTACCACCGGACGAGGCCAGAAGGCGCAGCCCCGTGGCGGTGAGATGGTACCTCCGGGTGAGGGGAGTGAGGTCCGTGGCGTGAGGAAGAGAACCCACGAGACCTGATCCCACCAGCCTGCGTACTGACCCGTAGACGGCTCCCCTTGACCAGCCGGAGACGGCAGCCGCCTCCAGCCGGTCAAGGAAGGGCATCTGGGTCAGAAGCCGCATCATCTCGCCGTCGAGGGGCTTCATTCCTCACGCTCCTTCGCCATTGACTCCAGAGAGGCAACCCCGCTGGACCGGTCTCGCTTGGTACGCACCTTCTTGCGGTCCGGCTTCTGCGGCTCGGCCTCCTTCTCCTTCCCAGCGTTCTCCCTGGTGGCGATCTCTTCCATCTCTTTCCGGTATTTCTCTGCCAGACTGCGCATGCCGGACTCCCTCTCCCGTATCTCGCTGGTGGATACCAGGTAGCTCAAGGCGGCGGCGCGGATGCGGCCGGCGATGTCGGGGTCTCCCCTCTCCGGTTTCTTCACCATCATGGAGAAGGCGGGCATCCTCTCCTTGCCCACCGTGGCCCTTACGTAGCAGTGGTGCACCGGGAGAGACACCACGTCCTCCTCGGTCACACGGTCCTTTCCCAGCTCCCAAACCAGTTGCCGGGCGTCGGAGCCCGCCACTTGAAACACCGCCAGGCACCCCACGTTGGCCAGGACGGTGTCGCGCATGGTGGGGGAGAGGTCGTCGAGCTTGGCAAGGCTCTGGGTCGCCAGGATGAAGCTGGCGCCGAACTTTCCCAGCTCGCTCAGCATGGACTCGTAGTCCACACCCGGCATGGTCTGCATCTCATCCACGACTACCAGTGCGCCACGCCGTTGCTCAAGGGATAGACTTCCCTGCTCCCGGATGACGGAGTCCACCAGGTTGAGGAGAGACGCTCCCACCAGGGCGGCCACGTCCCTTCCCACCACTCCCTGGGAGGTGGACACCAGCAGTATGCCGCCGTCCAGAATGGTCTCCCTCAGGTCTATGGTGGAACGGGGCTGGCCCAGGATGGCCCTGGCCCTCTTGGATGATGAGTAATAGGAGAGTCTTGTCTGGACCGGGGCGAGGGAGTCGGACTTGTAGTCGCGGCTCCAGCCGGCAAAGGTGTTGGCCCACCACTCCAGTATGTAGGGGTCGGAGACCTTTTTGAGTACTTCGGTGCGGAAGGGGGCGTTCGATAGTAGTTTCAGGCCGTCCAGGATGGTGAATTGCTCGTCGGGGTCCATCTGCTCGTTGGCCTCGTGGAGGGTCTTCACGGTGAACTCCAGGATGGACTGCATCCTCGGGCCCCACTGGTCCCAGAGGCCGCGAGCGACACGTACTACCGAGTCGGCGGTGCGGTCCCTGTCTGAGAATATGCGGGTGTCCAGCAGGTTGATGCCCGGCGCGCCCCGCCCATCGGCCAGGTCGATGAGCTTCACCCGTCCCACGAGGGAATCCGGCACCTGCTCCAGCAGCTCTCCCACCAGGTCCGTGTGGGGGTCCACGACGATGATGGCATCTTTGTCCCTGCCAGCCGCCTTCTCCCGCATCTTGTGGGAGACCACGTGGTGCATGAGGGTGGACTTGCCCATGCGGGTGCGGGCCACGTAGAGGTGGTGGCGGCGCAGCAGATCCTCCGGGAAATGGATCTTTCGTGGCGTCCCCGATGTCGTATCTCCCACGTGGGCGCCTCCCCTCACGCTGCGGGCGGTGGGCAGCAGCACCTTGGCCCCGGACCGGGCCACCAGGGGCGTCTCGTCCCTTGCCCCCGGTGGGTGCCACAGGGCCGCCGCCTCTCTTACCCCCAGGATGCTCCGGTTGCCGAAGAGGCCCGGGCCCGAGGGATACAGCATCTGCGGGTCGGGTACCACCGGCCTCATCCTGCCTGCCCTGAATCTGGCCCCCGCCGGGTGGTCGTAGTGACGGTAGGCCGCCGCCACCTGGCCCAGCAGGTGCCTGGCCCTCTGGGGCCGGGTCCCCCGGGGCAGTATGGAGGTGACCTGCACCTCGCCGTCAAAGGCCATGCGGGCCACCTTCTCCCGGATCAGCAGCGGGTCGTAGACCCGGTTGCGGGCATTCTTCCACCGGTGCCAGGCCCAGCCGCCGACGGCCAGGGCTATGGCAACGCCCAATCCCAGTAGGACGGCCTTCCACGTCTCCCCGGTCTTCACCCACATATAGCCTTTCAGGGCGACCAGGGCCCCCACCCCCAGGATGGCCATGTTGGTAACGTCGGTCTGGTGATGCTTCACCTGGTTGGAGTACACGGAGTCCCGAGGTTGAGTCGCCGGCTGCTGCTCGGCCTTCTCCATGTACTGCTGGGACCAGTCGGGACCCAGGGAGTTCAGCATGAGCCTTGCTACGACCCGTTCTCCCTCGTTCAGGTCGGAGAGGGCGCCCAGTAGGGCCATCAGGGGATCCGAGCCGGGGTCCAACAGGTCGTCGTCAAGGAAGGTGCGGAGGGGCACGTACTCGGGCCCGGAGGCCCTGAGGGTCATCCCCCAGGCTTCCTCACCTTCGCGGAGGCGCAGAGGGTCGTCCTCCGGCGACACCTCCACTATCCTGGCTTGGGGATAGCGCACAGCTATCTGGCCCCGCACCACCTGGTCGTCCAGGCAGCGGGCCATGAGGGACACGCCGTCCATGTCGCCGCACAGCTCCAGGGAGAAGGGTTCGGGGACCGCGATAGACCCCAGCATGTTCTCCACGCTCAGCAGGGTGCGCTCCCCCGTCCTGGGTGGCGTCACCGCCAGCAGCACCGGGGGTTTCTTTTCCATGTCTTCGAAAATCCACTTGATAAATTTCCGTTTCATCTTTATTTTCCGTTCCCTTTCATTGATCCTTCGTCAGATCCCATTCGGTGGGTCAGTCGCTCTACCCATGTCTGCCCGGCCTCCACTCGATGACTTCCGTCTCCTCCGGGGTGGCCTCTATGCGCACGGGGAACCGGTTGCCACGGGCGAGTAGGAGCCCATCTCCCCTGGGGCAGGAGAGGAGCCATCGCTGGAGTTCCTCAGGCAGGTCGAAGGCCTCTCCCACGGTGCTGATGGCCGCCGCGTCCTGCTGCAAGAGCAGCTTGGAGGCGGCGTTCTGGAGCAGCGCCCTCCCGCTGTGACCGGTGATGGTTCTTGAGGAATCCTCTGAGAGCAGGTCCTGCACGTCCTGGGTGATGAACTGCAGACCCAGCCGGTGTTTTCTTGCCCTCTTGGCCATGGAGACCATGAAGGCCGCCCCCTCCGGGTGCTGCATGATGCTCCACACCTCGTCCACCACCAATAGCCTGGGTTTGGGATTCTGAGCCGCTGCAGCCCACACCGTCTCGGTGCAGACCATGGCCGCGGCGGGCCGGAGTTCCGGCTCCAGCAACCTCAGATCAAAGACGGTTACCAGCGCCTCGTTGCCCAACAGGTCGTCGCCCTCGTCGGAGAGCAGGTGTCTGAGACTGCCCGTGGCGAAGGGCCTCAGTAGATGGGCCAGGCCCGGGTCTCCCGCCTCGTCTTCTTGCAGATACTTGTAAAAATCCCTGAAGCCGGTTCGTTTTCTGGGCTGAGAGTAGTAGCCCGCCAGGGCGTGGTCCAGGGAGGCCCTCCGGTCGGCACTCAGTCTCTCCCCCACCATCACTTCTATAAGCCTTCTAAGGCTCCCGATGCGTTGGAGCAACTCCTCGGAGTCCCCCTTGTCGATGACGAAGGGGTTCATTCCCTGCCCCGGCACTCCAGGGGAGAGGACCCTTCCCCCAGCGGCCCTGGCCATGTCGGCGTATTCTCCTTCCGGGTCTATCACATATGCCGTCACACCCCTGGTAATGCCTCGAAGGACTCCCAGCTTTGTCGCGAAACTCTTGCCGGAGCCGGACCTTGCCAACACTGCCGTGTTGGCGTTCAGGTGGGTGCCGTCCCATGGGTCGTAGACAATAGGAGAACAGGCCCTCATGTCGATGCCGTACAACGTGCCGCTCCGGGTATCCAGGTCGGGAGGAGAGAAGGGGAACAGACGGGCCAGGCTGGATGTGTCCAACGTCCTCCACTCGGCCACGGCGTTCAGGGCCAGGGGCTGGGTGGAGAGTAGCCCCTCGCGCTGGCGGAAGGCGAGGTTGTCGAGCTTCCCCAGGGTGGCGGCGAAGTGGGCCTTCGCCCTCTGGGTCATCTCCTTAAGGGACTTTTTGTCCCTGGCATAGAGAGTGACGGAGAGGGAAGCGTGAAAGAGGCGCTCCCTGCCCCTCTGCACCTGGTCCCTGAGGCGGGTTACGTCCTCCAGGGCTATCTCCGCCTCGGGAGACATGGTGCGGCCTCGCTTGAAGGACAACGACTGGGCCGACTCAAAGCGCACCTTCTGCCATTCAAGGGTCCTGGCCGCCTGATCCGGGGGTATGGCCCCAAGGTGGATGGACAGGTCCATGGGTGATCCCGCCATCATCAGGCCTTGAAGAAAGCCAGGCGAGAGGGACCGGGGCCACTTGCCCAGGTGGAGGGAACGGACCAGGTTCTCCCCGATGCGCATCTCCCTCCGGTTGACTTCCACCTCCACCTGTTTCTCTTCGTCTGCCTCTGTGGGAGACCCGCCCAGGGCGGCGGAAACGAGAAACATCCGCAGCTGTCTGCCCTTGAGGTGATGAACGGACAGACCGGCCCTCGCAAGCAGGCCCCTCAACTCATCCACCCGGGGGAACTCGCAGATCGCGTAGAAGCGCCGGTCCAGGACCCCGTCCCGACTCTCCAGGTCTGTCAGCAGCCGCCTGAGGGACTCAGCCGCCGCCCGCGTCTGTGGAGGGAGATTGTCCGGCTGGCCCTGTTGCAGTTTCTCCCTGAGGCCTTCCAGCCTGGGTGGGTGCTGCCTGATGAGCAGCTGCACAGGAAAGTCCAGGGCGTTCAGGGCCCCGGCAAAGGCTCCCAGCTTCGGCTCGTCTATCTCCAGGCCCATCACCTCGCACACCCCAATCTTCACCCCGTCCAGCCTCACCGGCCCATCCTCCTCCAGGTGCGACAGCATGAAAAAGAGGGGCAGGTCCGGCGGCGGCTTGGGAGCAGCAACCCCAGGAGATTGCACGCGGGACGTGGCTTGCGGCGAGACCGCTTCCTCCACAGCAGGCATCTTGGCCCCAGGTCTTATGATTCGTTGAAATAACTTTTTCAATGTTTTCCTCTTCTCTCATTGAACTTAGGGGATTGGGAAGGGGACAAGGCCGTTGAGTAGCAGTGTGACCACTCCCTTGGCCGACAGCACGAGGACCAGCCCAACCACCGCCATCGCCACGGCGGTCCTGGCCCTTCCACCGCCTCTCCCCTCGCTACCCTCCGCCATCAGTACGAAACCCGCCCAGACGATGGCAAAAAGGCAGAGACCGGCGGCGGCGTAGGTCATGGCCGTGAGCACCTGGTCGAAGGACTCCACCAGGTCCTCCACCGCGGCCAGCTTCTCCTCCACCCCCGCGCCGGTGGTGACCAGTGCGACTCCAGCTAGTAGGATTGCCGCAAGTGCCCGTCTCACCAGGGCCACTCCCATCCCAGCTGCTCAAACCAATCGGCGGCTTCCTCGCTGTCCGCGGGCCTCTGCTCCGCCGGAGGGATCTCCAGCTTCCGGTCAGGTAGGACAAGGGTTAGGTAAGATTCATCGGAGCCGATACTTGTGGCCATGTCCAGGGTCTCCATACGGCTCCGGACGGCCGGAGCCCTCGCCTCCACCTCTGCTTTCACATACTCCGGGTGGGTGATGGAGACGGTCACGTTCTTCCGGATCTCCCGGCTGGATATGGACAGGGTGGCGGAGACGGTGTGCTCCGTGGTGGCGCCGTCGTCGTGCTCCACCGTCACCCTCTTGCTGACGGTCCGAGTGACGCCCGGCCGGGTAAGGGTCACCGTCCTCGTGTAGTGTTGCGTCCGCTCCGTATGGTGGGTGAGATGGGTCAGGGGCGGCAGAGGGATGCTGAGACTCGCCTCCATCTCCACCACCACGATCACGGGAAGGTTGGCCTTTTCCGATCCCACGGAAAGGCGGAATCCGGTCTGTCCATTGGGTACCAGGGGGACGGCGGTGCGGGAGCCTGTGGTCACGGCGGAGACCACACCGGTGACGGCGGTCACGTCGGCGTCCATGAGGGACATCTCCGCCACACTCACGTGGCCTACCACCGTCTGCAGGGAGATTAGTTTCTTAACCCGGTCTTCGCACTCGGACTCCACCACTCCCTCGATCACTCCCGGTGTCCAGCCCAGGGAGGCTATCCTGAGGTCGCAGATCTCTCCTTCGACTATTGGTAGCGGGTAGGGAATCTGACCGTCCCTTAGGGAGAATGCTCCCGCCTGTCCAATAGAATCCTCCCAGGAGAAGGTGAATGAAGGGGAAGAACCCTCCAGGGGTAGTTCATAGGCGATGCTCTCACCCTCCTCCAGCTGGGCCGTGGCCCAGGAGAGGAGTTGGGTCCCCCCAACCTTCCCCCGTAGGCGTGCACGCTTATGCGCAGGTCTGTGGCGGCTCGGAGGGTGACCGTGGCCGTGTCTCCGGAGACCGTCAGCCCCTCCACAAAGAGCCTCCTGCCCGGCACCGGCTCGATGAGTTCAAAGTCGATCTCGTTCTGCCAGTCTTCGTCGGCAAAGATGCCCTGGGGTAGAGCCACCGCCCCCATCACCAGGGCGACGGCAATGGCCGCCGCCCACAGCTTCGGAAATTTTCTTCTCCTGTTCTTCTTGCTTGGGGATTCTTTGCTGTCGTTACTCCCGTCCGCCTTTTGCTGCCGGCGGTCTCTGCGGAACCAGCGGTGGGGACGAAAGGGCATCCGCCCGTTCTGACGGTTGCCGCCGCTCCGTTTCCTGCGCCGGATTCTCCGACGCGCCGATTC